>NZ_RZTJ01000002.1:0-621659 GCF_003997065.1 Mesorhizobium sp. M6A.T.Ce.TU.016.01.1.1
CAATCCGGCAGGATGGCTGCCTAAACCGACAAAGGCCTCGCAAGGGCCGCGGAAAACCGCTCTGCCGGCCTTCAAAAAGGCCCCCACTGACCACCGAACTCCACTTCGCTCCCCGTGCAAAGCCCTCACAAGGGGAGAAGGGAACAGGCTCCCTAAACCAGCGGCTTCAGCGCCACCCACACAGCGCCGCCGATCAGGCCAAGGAAGACCAGCCAGCCGACCTGGTTGTTCGACCTGAACAGAAGCATGCACTGGTCCGGATCGTCGATGTCCAGCATGGCGATCTGCCTCGTCATATGGGCGCCGGCGGCGACCAGCCCAGCCAGCGCCGGCACTGGCGCCTGTGCCGACGCGAAGGCGATGGCGAAGCAGACCAGCGCCCCGCCATAGAGCCCGACGAGCCAGGCCTTGGTGTTGTCGCCGAACAGGCGTGCGGTCGAGCGCACGCCGACGATGGCGTCGTCTTCTTTGTCCTGATGCGCATAGATCGTGTCGTAGCCGATCACCCACAGGATGGAGCCGATATAGAGCATGACGGCCGGGCCATCGAGATCGCCGAACTCGACCGCCCATCCCATCAGCGCACCCCAGGAAAAGGCAAGGCCGAGAACCAGTTGCGGCCAATTGGTAAATCGCTTCATGAATGGATAAACAGCAACGATGGCAAGCGAGCAGATGCCGAGCAGGATGGCGAAGCTGTTGAATTGCAAAAGCACAGCGAGGCCGGCCAATGCCTGGATGACGAGAAACGCCCAGGCCTGCCGGCGTGTGACCTTTCCCGCCGGCAGCGGCCGCGAACGCGTGCGCTCCACCTGGTTGTCGATGTCCTGGTCGACCAGGTCGTTATAGGTGCAGCCGGCGCCGCGCATGGCGATGGTACCGATCAGGAACAGCACGAGATACCATGGTGCCGGTAGCAGCGAGAGCAGCGGGTCACCGGGGCGAGGGAAGGCGCTTGCCGCAAGGGCTGCCGACCACCAGCACGGCCACAGCAGCAACTGCCAGCCGATCGGCCGGTCCCATCGCGCAAGCTGCGCATAGGGCCACAGCCAGCGTGGCAGAATGCGGTAGACCCAGTGGCCGCTCGGCGCATCGGCGACGCGGCCCTGGGCTGCTTTCGACTGGACGGGTTCCATTGTGCTGGAGTGGCAGCAGAGGCGAACGCCGTCAAGCATCAAGCCAAATCGTCATGGCGTAAATATCGTAGGCGGCGAACCAGCCTTTCCCCCGATATCGGGCATTGATGCCCGACGTTCCCGTGCGCAATTGGTCCCAAATCATCCAAATGTCTTGACCCATCGTCCGAGGCGCAATAGCGCAGTCCTGATCGTGGAATGGCAAGGGATCTGGGCATGCGTGTTTTGTTGATCGGCTCCGGCGGCCGCGAACATGCCTTGGCCTGGAAGATTGCGGCCTCGCCGCTGCTGACGAAGCTTTACGCGGCCCCCGGCAATCCGGGCATCGGCCGCGAAGCCGAACTGGTGACGCTAGATATTGCCGATCATGCGGCGGTGGCCCGGTTCTGCATGGAGGAAAAGATCGACCTCGTCGTGGTCGGGCCGGAAGGGCCGCTGGTCGCCGGCATTGCCGACGACCTTCGCGCTGAGAACATTCGCGTCTTCGGCCCGTCCAAGGCGGCGGCGCGGCTGGAAGGCTCGAAAGGCTTCACCAAGGACCTTTGCGCGAAATATGATATCCCGACCGCCGCCTATGGCCGTTTCGGCGACCTGGCGTCGGCCAGGGCCTATGTCGAAAAGATGGGTGCGCCGATCGTCATCAAGGCCGACGGCCTCGCCGCCGGCAAGGGCGTCACCGTCGCCATGACGCTGGATGAGGCGCTGGCCGCGCTCGACGCCTGTTTCGACGGGTCTTTCGGACAGGCCGGCGCTGAGGTGGTGGTCGAGGAGTTTCTCACCGGCGAAGAGGCGAGTTTCTTCTGCCTGTGCGACGGCGCGACCGCGCTGCCGTTCGGCACCGCGCAGGACCACAAGCGTGTCGGCGACGGCGACATCGGCCCGAACACCGGCGGCATGGGCGCCTATTCGCCAGCGCCGGTGATGACACCGGAGATGATCGACCGCACGATGCGCGAGATCGTCGAGCCGACCATGCGCGGCATGGCCGAACTTGGCGCGCCGTTTTCCGGCGTGCTGTTCGCCGGGCTGATGATATCAGACAAGGGGCCGAAGCTGATCGAATACAACACCCGTTTCGGCGACCCGGAATGCCAGGTGCTGATGATGCGGCTGAAGGACGATCTCTTGGTCCTCCTCAACGCTTCTGCCGATGGCCAGCTTGCACATATGTCAGCGCGCTGGCGCGACGAGGCGGCGCTCACCGTGGTGATGGCGGCCAGGGGCTATCCCGGCACGCCGGAAAAGGGCTCGGTCATCCGCGGCGTCGAAGAGGCCGCGGGCGATTGCGTCGAGATCTTTCATGCCGGCACCGCCATCAACAGCGGCGCGCTGGTCGCCAATGGCGGCCGTGTGCTCGACATCACGGCTGTCGGCGGCACCGTCGGCGAGGCGCAGAGACGAGCCTATGCCGCGCTCGACCGGATCGATTGGCCGCAAGGCTTCTGCCGCCGCGACATTGGTTGGCAGGCTGTGGCGCGCGAGCAGGTGCGCTGACCCTTCAACGGCTTTCAGATTTAGCGCAGCCCACGGTCGAACTCGGTCGATGCGGTGCTGACCGGATCGCTGGCGGCGGGCGCCGCTTCAGAGGCCGATGCAGAGCGCTTCTCCTTCCGCGTCCAGGCCACATATTCGGCAACCCCGCGCGGAAGGCGCGGCGCGGCCTTTACAAAAGGCAGTTGAAAGCTGCTGCGGAATTTGGTCCAGCGTGCGCTAAACGCGGCGGTTATTTCGGCGAAGGTCGGTGGTGCCGCCACGGTCGCGTAGGTGATGGCATTGCCGGCTAGTCCGGCCTCGCGCGAGAGAGGCACCGGTATCGAGGCGAGGTAATCCGGCTGCACGTCGATCAGGCCGCCGAACGGCCATTGCGCGCGCAATGTGGCGGCATCCATCGGTGCGACATTGACATCGATGTCATTCGGCGTGCCAGCCACCCGGTAGGGGCAGCGGAACCGCCCGCAATTGGCTTTTGCCGAAAACTGCCAGAGTGCATAGCCTTGCCAGTTGCCCATCGGGAAATGCACGCCGATGTCTGGCTTGTAGCGCGCATACCAGAGCGGTAGCCGCGACAGGAGCCGGTATTTGTACTTGTTGTCGGCGATGTGCTTGGCGGTCTTGCCGTTGGTGTAGAGCACCGGAAAGCGGCCAATCCGCCGATGCACGTGGCGCACGAACTCCTCGGCATCCTCGAGCGACATCCATTTCGTGGGGTCATCATCCTCGATGTCGAGAGCAAGCAGGTCATCCGGCCCAGGCTTCGCGAAATTGATGAAATTATTCGCCTGTCCCACGGGATTGCCGGGGCGGGCGAGATGATAAGCGCCCCATTTCAGGCCGAGCGCCTTGGCCACCACCTTGCGCGTCTGGAACAGTTCCTGCGCTACCGCATGGCGCTTCCACAGCGTCTTGCAGAGCCTTGTCTCGGTATCGGCACCGAAACAGAAATAGGGTGGCGGCATCCCGTCGGACGCCTTGTTGATGAAGCCGACGATGCGTTTGTCGGTGGCAAGTTCAGCCCAGTCGATGGAATTGTATTCGTAGGCGTCGATCACCAGCGCCCGGTCGGTGTTCTTCCACGGCTCGGAGAAATCCGAGGCTTGTGCCGGCCCCAACGCCATTGTCATCGCGGCCGCGACGACGAGGAGTCCTAGGCGGCGAAGGGGGTGCGCCGGCGGTTTCAAACAGCAGATCCTTGCTGGCCAAAGCCTGATCCTGAACCGCCATGGTTAAGGAAATGCTTTCGGCGGCCGGCGGCGAATGCCGCAATTCTGCCGGTGATGGCTTCGCTGGCCATCAACGGCGGGAGAGCGGCTGGATCTGGAACGGGTCGGGCGCCGGCGCTTGCGGCAGCCTTCCCTCGGCCTCGCGTTTGCGGTGATGGGCCAGCGAGCATTGCGGCGAACACAGGATGCCGCGATCCGACCAATAGGCGGCGCCGTCCTCGACCTTGCCCCGATAGTGCCAAAAACCTGCCGCTCGATAGGGCAGGCCGCATTCGAGGCAGCGATAGGCGTCAGGTCTGGCAAGCACGGGCGGTCCGATCCGGTGTTCTTGATCCGTCGCCGGTCGAACTTGTCCGGCTTTTGCCGAATTTAGCCTGTGTCGCAGCAATTGCAAAATCTGCGTGACAAATTTTGACGTTTACGTAAAAAGAAGGTGGGAGAGGCGACCCAAAGGCGGATGGTTTTGTGTCGGCACGGATCTTAAGTTGACCTGCCGGACACAGGAGGAGCGAGCGGCATGTATCGGGCACCAGTCGAGGAAATCGCCTTCACGCTGAAGCACGTGGCCGGCCTGAAGCCGGCGCTCGACGCCGGCACCTTTGGCGACCTTGGCGAAGATCTCGTCGACGCCATTCTGGCGGAAGCCGGCCGCTTCGCCACAGAGGAGATCGCGCCGCTCTACAAGATCGGCGATGAACAAGGTGCGGTGCTGAGCGGCGCTGCCGTCACCACGCCGCCTGGCTGGAAGGCGCTTTATCGTCGCTGGATCGACGGCGGCTGGAACGCGCTATCCGCACCGGAGGAATTCGGCGGCCAAGCGCTGCCGACCATGCTGGGCGTCGCGGCGCTCGAAATGTGGAACTCCGCCGCCATGGCCTTCGGCATCGGCCCGACGCTGACCATGGGCGCGGTCGAGGCGCTCGACAAGCACGCATCACAGGCGCTGAAGGCCAAATACTTGGAAAAGCTCGTCTCCGGCGAATGGATGGGCACGATGAACCTGACAGAGCCGCAGGCGGGCTCGGACCTGAATGCGTTGCGCGCCCGCGCTGAGCCGGCCGGCGACGGCACCTACCGCATCTTCGGGCAAAAGATCTTCATCACCTATGGCGAGCACGATTTCACCGACAACATCATCCATCTGGTGCTGGCGCGGCTGCCGGATGCGCCGGCCGGCACGCGTGGGCTTTCGCTGTTCCTGGCGCCGAAATTCCTTGTCGGCGACGATGGCGCGTTGGGCGCGCGCAACGACGTGTTCTGCTCCGGGCTGGAGCACAAATTGGGCATCCACGCCTCGCCGACCTGCACCATGATCTATGGCGATGGTTTCGAAGGGACAGTGCCTGGCGCGATCGGCTGGCTGATCGGCGAGGAAAACAAGGGCCTCGCCTGCATGTTCACCATGATGAACGATGCGCGGCTCGCCGTCGCCATGCAGGGCGTGGCGGTCGCCGAAACGGCCACGCAAAAGGCGCTCGCCTACGCCAATGACCGCCGGCAAGGCAAGGCTGCAAGCTATGATGGCGACGGCATGGCGCCGATCGTCCATCACCCGGACGTGCAGCGCAATCTCCTGACCATGAAGGCGCTGACCCAGGTTGCGCGCGCCATCAGCTATTCCTGCGCGCATGCCATCGACAACGCGCGGATATCCAGTGGCGATGAAGCCACCCACTGGCAGGAGCGCGCCAATCTGTTGACGCCGCTGGCCAAGGCCTTTTCCACCGATGTCGGTGTCGAGGTCGCCTCGCTCGGGCTGCAGGTGCATGGCGGCATGGGCTTTATCGAAGAGACGGGTGCGGCAGCACTTTATCGCGACGCGCGCATCGCGCCGATCTACGAAGGCACCAACGGCATCCAGGCGATCGACCTGGTGGCGCGCAAGCTGCCGCTTGGCGGTGGCGAGCATGTTCGTGGTTACATCGCCGAACTGAAAGCGGTCGCCAGTCAGGTGCGGACCTCAAATCTTCAGGGGTTTGGCCGCACCGCCGATGGTCTCGACAAGGCACTCGACAATGTCAGCGAAGCGACACGTTTCCTGCAAGGGCTGCTTGCCGACGGCCGTTCGGACGAGGCGCTGGCCGGTGCGACGCCATATCTGAGGCTGATCTCGCTTGCGGCGGGCGGCGCTTATCTGGCGCGCGGCGCGCTTGCCGACCAAAGCCGCATCGCCCTTTGCCGTTTCTTCGCCGAAAACCTGCTTGGCGAGGCGGGCGCGCTGAAGGAGCGCGTCATCGGCGGCGCCGAAAGCCTTGCCGCTGCCGGCAAGGCACTGATTTCTGCCGGAACTTCCTGACGTTCACAAGCTCACGTCCACAAGGGGCCGACCATGACAGACCATATCCTCGTCGAGCGCCAGGGCGCCATCCAGATCATCCGCATCAACCGTCCGGAAAAGAAGAACGCGCTGACGCGCGCCATGTATGCGAAAATGTCCAAAACCCTTGCCGAAGGCGATGCCGATCCGGCGGTCCGCGTTCATGTCTTCCTCGGTGTTTCAGGCGCCTTCTCGTCCGGCAACGACCTAGCCGATTTCATGGTCGTCGCCGCCGGCGGCGAGGGCGGCACCGAAGTCTGGGATTTCCTAATGGCGCTGGCCAGGGCGGAAAAGCCCATGGTTTCCGGCGTCGACGGCATTGCGGTCGGCATCGGCACAACGCTCAACCTGCATTGCGACCTGACCTTCGCCACGCCGCGAACGGTGTTCCGAACACCCTTCGTCGATCTCGGCCTGGTTCCCGAGGCGGGGTCGAGCCTGCTTGCGCCTGAGATTCTGGGCCGGCAAGGCGCCTTCGCGCTGCTTGGTCTCGGTGAAGGCTTTTCGGCCGAGCGGGCGAAGGCCGCCGGGCTGATCTACGCGGTGGTCGAGGAAAACGAGCTCGAAGCCTCCGTGCTGGCAGCGGCCGGCCAGATCGCAGCCAAGCCGCCGCAAGCGCTGAAGATCGCGCGCGACCTGATGCGCGGCTCGCGTGAAGACCTCGTTGCCCGCATCGGTGAGGAGAGCGAGCATTTCCGCAAGCGGCTCAAATCCGACGAGGCCCGCGCTGCCTTGATGGCCTTCATGACCAGGAAGAAAGCAGGCTGAAGGCGGTGTGGCCTGATGACGCGAGCCATGGTGTTGGGCGATTTTAGAGGGCTTGTGGCCACCGTTGGGCGGTGTGCATGACGGTGAGTATTTCGACAGTCTCGCCGTTGACGCGATAGGGTACGATATACGGAATATCAACCAAAACGAGTTCCCGCGTCGCCTTGATGCGCCCGATGCGCCCCATGGCCGGTTGCTCGGCGAGATGTTCTGCCGCCGTCACGATGCGCGCAATGACTCGGGCGGCCGCTTCGGGGTTGTCTTTCTCGATATGCGCGCCGATTTCGTCAAGCCGACGCAGCGCTCGCATGGTCCAGCGGATTCTTTTGCGGCTCATGCTCGGCGGGCGGACTTGACGTATTTTCCGACAACACCGGCTACATCACGGTCACTGGCAAAATCGCCGCGCTCAGCTTCGGCCAACCCGGCCTCTATCTCGGCGAGTTGCCATTCCTCACGGGCTACAAAGTCCTCAATGGCCTGCGCAGCCACATAGGAGCGCGAGCGGTCGAGCTTTTCGGCAAGCTGGTCAAGCCTGTTTGCGGTTTCATCCGGGACGCGCACGGTAAAAGCCGTCATGGTCTTAACTTTCGTTTGGTTCACGATGATTATTGGTGAACCAACGTGGTTCGTCAAGGATTACCGGGGTCCTCCTGGGGCCTGGTGCCCCTTACTTCAAGGCGCGCCACCCTATATCGGCGATGCCATGTTGCCGCGCGCCCAGTTCTCCCGTTGGTGAAGCTGCTTAAGGGCCACCCTTATCAGGGATAAAGCCTTGTCTTGTCCCAGCCGCCCTTGGCGTTGCGTGAAAAGACGACGCGGTCGTGCAGTCGGAAGGGCCGGTCGTGCCAGAACTCGATCGTCTGCGGCACGATACGGAAGCCAGACCAGTGTTTCGGCCGTGGGATCTCGCCGATCGCATAGCGCGCCGTGTATTCGGCAACCGCTTTTTCCAGTGCGAAGCGGCTCTCCAGCGGCCGCGATTGCTTCGACGCCCAGGCGCCGATGCGGCTGCCGCGGGGGCGCGTCGCATAATAGGCGTCCGCTTCCGCTTCGGTGACGATCTCCACCGGCCCGCGCACGCGCACCTGCCGGCGCAGCGATTTCCAGTGGAAGCACATCGCCGCCTTCATGCTGCCAAGAATCTCACGGCTCTTGGCGCTCTCGAAATTCGTATAGAAGACAAATCCGCTTTCATCGAACCCCTTGAGCAGCACCATCCGCACATTCGGCATGTCCTCGGCATCGACGGTCGCCAGCGCCACGCCGTTGGGATCGTTGATCTCACTCTTCGTCGCGTCGTCGAGCCATGCGGCAAAGAGGCGGAATGGCTCGGCAGCCTCGGTAAAGTCACCGCTTGTTAACTCAGTTTCGCTCATAGTTTTTCCAAATTCTGTTGCCGGCTGGGGAGATTGCCGATTGTCGCGTATCGCGCAACTTTTTGACAGCAGGCAATGGAGCCTTATTGCTTCGGCCAGCGCCCAGGCTGCGGTCAAGGTCGCGATCGTGCTGGTAGCCTTGTCGCTCGCCGGCTGCGGTGGCGGCGGCTTCAGTTTGGAGCAGGCGGAGGTCGACCGTACAATCCTCACCAGCAGCACCCCTGTTTCTGCCTCGCCGATCGATCAGGATCGCGCCTCGGACCAGACGACGATCCGCAACGCGGTGTCTTCCGCCGATATCCAGGAACTTGGCGGGCAGGCCGTTCCCTGGGCGAATTCCGATACCGGTTCGCGCGGCTCGATCACGGAACTGGCAGAGTCTAGGGACAACGGCCAGCTTTGCCGCCGCTTCACCGCCTCGCGCGAAAGCTTCGACGGCGTCGCGCTGTTCAAGGGCGAGGTGTGCCTGGCCGGCGCCGGCGCCTGGCGGATGCAGGACTTCAAAGCGCTCTGATTTTCCGCCATCATATGACCGCGCGCCACTGGAATTTCTTCCTATGCGAGCGCATATAGATGGCAATCGTGGACTCACTCCTTCTCCAGGGCAGGAAGCATGCGCGACCCCTATGAGGTGCTGGGCGTTGCTAAGAACGCATCGGCCAAGGACATAAAATCGGCGTACCGCAAACTCGCCAAGGAGTATCATCCGGACCAGAATCCGGATCCCAAGGCGAAGGAGCGGTTTGCCGCGGCCAACCAGGCTTACGAGATCGTCGGCGACGAGAAGAACCGTGCCGCTTTCGATCGCGGCGAGATCGACGCCGATGGCAAGCCGCGTTTCCAGGGCTTCGAAGGTGCCGCGGGCGGCGCCGATCCGTTCGCCGGCTTCCGTCGGCAGCAAGGACCGGGCGGCTCGCGCTTCGAGTTTCGCTCAAGCCGTCCGGGCGGCGATCCGTTCGACGGCAACAGCGACATCTTCAGCCAGATTTTCGGCGAGACCTTCTCTCGCGGTGCCGGCACGGGCGCCGGCCGGCAGGCGCCGTCCGGCGCCGACCTGAACGTGACGCTCGACGTCACCATCGAGGAAGCGGCGACCGCGGAGAAGGTGACGGCGATGTTCCCCGACGGACGCAAGGTCGCCGTCAAGCTGCCGGCCTATGTCGAGGACGGCCAGACCATCCGGCTGAAAGGCCAGGGCGAGCAAGGGCCGGGGCAGCCGGGCGACGCGCTGGTCAAAATCCACTTCCGCCGCCATCCGCGCTATCGTGTCGAAGGCCGCGACCTCCATGCCGACTTGGCCGTGGCACTGGCGGATGCCGTGCTGGGTGCCAAGGTGGCGGTCGAAACGCCGACCGGCAAGCTTGCGGTCAATGTCCCCGCCTGGTCGAGCTCGGACAAGGTCCTGCGGCTGAAGGGCAGGGGCCTGCCGGAAAAAGTTGGCGGTCACGGCGATCTCTACGCACATGTGCGGCTGATGCTGCCTGAAGGTGGCGACAGCGATCTCGAAGCGCTGATGCGCAACCGAAAACGCTAGCTTGGCGCGTCAAAGGCGGGCTGCGCCGCAAACGCTCCTGTCTCTCACCTGTCCGTTTTGATCGATTGCAGGACTCAGCCGCATTCCGCGACATCGCTCGATGACGAACGCCCGCCCGGAACATGGCCGGCTCGCGCCAGGCGGGTCAGTCGCTCGTCGCCGACAGCGTTTTCTTTTGCGCGGGCGGAATAAACCCGCGGCCGCCCCGTTTCCAGACCATGCCGGAGGCCGATGAAGTCGCGGTCAAAAACCGCCAGGACCGAGCTCAGCCGAGCGGGCTGAACGTCGAGGGGCGGTCCAAGAGCACGTCTTGCCCCAATCTGGATCTTTTGGTTGACTAACGAAATTGTCCGTCAAACGAGTAGCAACGAAGGAGCGCGTCGGATTGCTGGGTCATGCGTTATCGAGTTTGGAAAGTGCGTTCGGGGAAATCCGGGCGATGCATCGAAACGACAGGCTCAGCAGGGTTTTCGCGCTGATAGTAATATGCCTGAATATCTTCGTCATCACCGTTCCATTCGCGATCGAGGCGCTTCGATCTGTCGGAATTTCACGCTACGATCTGCCTGCGCGTCTTAACATCAGCAGGGATGGATCGCTGCCCGAGATGTTCAACTACGGGCAGGCCGCGCTTTGCGCCCTGTTTCTGTTCGGCATCTGGCTTCGAACCAGGGAGCATATGTTTCTTGCCTGGTCGCTGATTTTTAGTTTTGTGACGCTCGACGACGCCACCCGTTTCCATGAGCGCGGCGGCCTGCTGTTGGCAGCGACATTCGACCTCGTTTCGCTGCCGGGCATGCGGGCTCGCGACACCGGAGAAATCATCACCTGGTCGGTGGTCGCGCTCGGCCTGCTGGCGCCGCTGTTGTGGTCATTCCGCCAAAGCAGACCCAGGCAACAAGCCCTCGGATCGGTGTTTTTGCTGCTGTTCGCGTGTCTTGTCGGCTTTGCCGTGGTGGTGGACATGCTGCACTTCCTGACGGGCTCGAAGCTCGTTGGTTACGCGGAAGACGGCGGCGAGATGCTGTCGATTGCCGTCGCCTGTTGCTGTGCGTTCATCCTCTATCGCGGGCTGGGGCGTGATGCGGATCTTCAGGCAATGGATCCGAGCCTGCCGTTCTCGAAGCGGACATAACCGAATTGCTGAAACGGCCGCGCGAACAGGAGGAATAAGTTTGGCTCCGGCCCGTTACCCCCGGGAACATTCCTGGAGGGCCAATGCTGTCGCACCTGTTTCCGTCCGTTCCAACGCGCAGGTTCTGCGCCGTTCAGAACACCAGGAGGTGAAGCCGAAGCCTGCTATGCCGGCGAAACCTTGCCGCTGGCGCGCCCTATATCTCGCCCTGCCATTGATGGTCTTCCTGTGCGGCACGTCGCCAGCGGCCAAGGCGGTCGTGCCGGGCACCGACGCCAATGTCGTCACAGCAATCGACGTATCGGACTTGATCGGCCGATATGAGGAATGGCTCCAGCAGACCGGGCTCGTGCGGGCGCTCGTCCACCCCGACTTCCTGCGCGCCGCCACCGCCGGCCCGCGGCGTCGGATCGGGTTCGCCGTCTTCACATGGTCAAGCGATGGCAAGTTCGACCTGTTGGCGCTGGACCGTCATCGGCTCGGCCGAGGACGCCGCGCGCGTGTCTCAGGCGCTCGCTTCGGTGACGCTCATCGACCGGACCCATTACGGAGGCGGCGATATGGAGCAAGACCGCGACGGCGACGCTGATCCCGCGGCGATGCACGATCGTCTGACAGACATGTCGGAGGCGATCGACTTTGCTTCGCTCCTGTTGACGTCATCGCCGCACGCGACGGAGCGCGCGGTCACGAACATCTGCGCCAACGGAACCGACAATTTCGCGGGCGGAACAGAATCCTCGCGAGACGCGGCGCTGGAACTACTCTTGCAGAACTGCTGCATGGCATGGCGTGCCGTCTTTTCGTCAATTTTCGCTTGAGCACGCCACAAGCGCTTCGCCCAGGCAATCGATCCTCCGGGCCGGAAGGTCAGGTGGGCGGGCACTGTCCGTTTTTGAGCGCTTGAAGGGACTCTGTGCCTGTGCGATAGGCACTCCACAAAGCAGAAATTGCGGAGAGCGCTCACATGGCGGGTGGACAAGGCATTATGGCCGGCAAGCGCGGGCTTGTGCTTGGCGTCGCGAACAATCGGTCGATCGCCTTCGGCATAGCCAAGGCCTGCGTCGACCACGGCGCCGAGATCGCGTTGACCTATCAGGGCGAGGCGTTCAAGAAGCGCGTCGAGCCGCTGGCGGCGGAACTCAACGCCCATGTCGCCGGCCACTGCGACGTCACCGATCCGGCAACGCTCGATGCGGTCTTCGACGACATCGCCAAGCATTGGGGCAAGCTCGATTTCCTCGTCCACGCCATCGCCTTTTCCGATAAGGACGAGCTGACGGGCCGCTATGTCGAGACGACGCGTGACAATTTCCTGCGCACTATGGACATTTCGGTGTTTTCTTTCACCACCATCGCCAAGCGCGCCGAGGCGCTGATGACCGATGGCGGCTCGCTGCTGACATTGACCTATTACGGCGCGGAAAAAGTGATGCCGCACTACAACGTCATGGGTGTCGCCAAGGCAGCGCTCGAAGCCAGCGTGCGCTATCTGGCGGTCGACCTCGGCGGGAAGAAGATCCGCGTCAACGCCATCTCCGCCGGTCCGATCAAGACGCTCGCCGCCTCCGGCATCGGCGATTTTCGCTACATACTGAAGTGGAATGAATACAATTCACCGCTGAAGCAGACGGTGACGCAGGAGGAAGTTGGCGATTCAGCCGTCTATTTTCTGTCCAACCTTTCACGCGGCGTCACCGGCGAGATCCACCATGTCGATTCCGGCTATCACGTCGTTGGAATGAAGGCGGTCGACGCGCCTGATATTTCGACCGTCAAGGAATAGACCCCCTCGAACTCTCCCGCTTCCCGCTGCTCTCCGGATGACCAGATGTATCCGCTCATCTACATCGCGCGCCACGGCCAGACGGAGTGGAACGCCGAGGCCCGGCTGCAAGGACAGGCCGACACCGACCTCAACGCGCTCGGCCGCGAGCAGGCGACCCGCAACGGTCTTCGGCTAGGCGAATTCGTTCATAACCCTGGAGATTTCGACTTTGTCGCCAGCCCGATGCGGCGGACGAGCGAGACCATGGAGCGCATCCGCGCTGCGATGAAGCTCGATCCGCAAGCTTACCGCACCGATCCTCGCCTTGTCGAAATGAGTTTCGGCGACTGGCAGGGTTTCACCTTTCCCGAACTCGAGGCCCGGCATTTGGGCTCGGCCAGGGAGAGGCGCTTCGACAAATGGAATTTCCTGCCGCCCGGCGAGGGCGCCGAAAGCTATCAAATGCTGCTCGAACGGATAAAGCCGTGGTTCGACGCGCTGGACCGCCAGACGGTCTGCGTGACCCATGGCGGCGTCGTGCGGGCCCTGTTCCGCATGGTGCTGGGAATACCCGAGAAAGAAGCCGCAAACCTGGATGTGCCGCAGGATCGCTTGCTCAGGCTAGAAGGACGACGCCTGGAGTGGCTCTAAGGGCGAAATCCAATCACTCGGAACGACCGGGGTTCTGCTTCTTCTCGGACATTGATGCCAAGTCGGGGACGACGGAAAGTTGACCCGAAGCAGCCCATTGCCAAGCCAGAATGCCGTCTCAAATGCTGCCATTTTGGGAAACCGCCGGCGGCGGTTGGTACGGCCTTTGCAAAGGCGGATGCGGTCCTGCTCTGCTATGTCTCAGATCAAGGCCGCCAGGCAAACTTGACTTCCTGCAAGTGCTCAAGCCGATTGTGCGACAAACCGGCAATCTCCGTGACGATCTTGCGGCGGAGAACAGGAAAATAATCCTCTAAAGTGCGAGCTGTAGTCGCGAAGCTGTTGGGACCGCCGGTAACGTGGCTGTAGAGATAATCGGTTGGGTGCTGCCACGCTCCTTCGTCTGGGTCGAGGCTGACGGCTAGGTTCTTGGGTGGCAACACCGGCGCGGGGATGGCAAGCGCATTGATGATGTGACCCTTGGCCAAGGCATGGTCCCGCGCGGCCTGTGGGGCAGGACCATCATTATTGGGTCCATTCGCTGAGATGTCGATAATCGTGCGGTCGGGTGTGGCGGGGCAGTGGGCCAAGCTCTGAGAGGCGTAGGAAATGGCCCAGCTGAGGCTGGTGTGGCCGAGGCGATCTTGACCGGGCCGGTGGCCCATATCTCGAATAACGTCAGCTGCCTCTCGCGCGCCGCGCGCATTCTCTATGATGCGCCAAGGCAATATGGTGTGGGCGGTACGATGGCTAGACCACTCGACATAGGTAACAGCGATCCGCCCAGTGCGGGTCACGGCTATGGCGGACACAACGTCAGGGTGGCTCAACGCCTGGGCGTGACCCTCACGCTGCATATGGGCTGTGCCATCAGCGATGCTGGCCGATATATCGCCGGCCAGGACGAGGCACACGTCAACCGCGGCGTCGGCCTTCTGCGCGCGGACGGATGCAGCTGGGATAAAGAAGCTCGTGCAGATGATGAGGGTGCGCGCGAATGCGCCCAAGTGTTTTGGTGCGACTGCGGGGCTCGCCATTGGGGCGTGGAGAGTTCCGTTGTTAGGGGCAATGACGCCATTGATGTGGATGGTGCGTCCGCCGTGCGTTGCAATTTCAGCCACCGATCCCCCCATTCCCAAAGACGCTTTTCGACCCAGCGACGTTCGCCCGGCTCCCAAAGGCTGTTCTTATAGAAATCCAAATTCTGCGCATGCCCCAACCGGGTCAGACGAGGTACTAGTCCTGCGTATCAGGTGCCCCTCGGCCGCGGACGACTGGAAGTTTCAAGTTAGCTAATATAAGGTCCGATTTCTTCTCGGATGCGGGATGGAGATGGGCGCGTTCGATCTCGACGCAGTGGGCAATGCCATAGCCGAAGCGGCGGCCGACCCGACGCGCTGGGACGCTGCAATGGACGTGGCTGCGGACGCCACTGGAAGCTTTGGCGCAATGCTATTCGACGCGAAAGGGCATCTCCCCGGCATACCGAAAAGTCGCCGAATGGGTCCATCGCTCGAGACATACATCAAGGATGGCTGGATCGACCGGGACGACCGATACAAGCTGTTGCCTCTGTTGGTTCGCAGAGGAGCCGTCAGCGAGCTTGACGTCCTGACGCCCGAGGAAATCGCCAGGCATCCCTACTATCAGGAATTTCTCGCGCCATTCGGTCTGCGGTGGTTTGCGGGTGTGAAGGTTGCGGCAGGCGATGACCTCTGGTGCCTGTCGATCCAGAGGTCGATCCAGCAAGGCCCTTTTTCGCCATCAGAGATGCAGAGCTTTGCCGACTTCTCAAGACAGTTGGGTTCCGCGGCCGCGTTCGCGAGAATGCTGAGCTTCGCGCGGGCCGAAGGCGCGATGGATGCATTCAGCGCAAGCGGCACGCCTGCGGTGATGCTTGACCGGAACGCCGCCGTGATCCTGGTGAACGAACCTGCAGAGAGGCTATTCGGTCGAGACCTTTGGGTGACCGGCCGCCATTTGGCGTGTGCCGACAAGAACGCCACCGATGCCCTCAAGTGCGCATTTCATGTGCTGCTGCGAAATCCGACCCCGCCAGCAATGGCGAACCCCGTCTCGCTGCCCCGCCTCGGAGGCAGACCTCTGCTAGCCTACCCCATGCGCCTGCCAAGAATTACCACGAACGCCTTTGCATCCTGTCAGATAGTTATCTGCTTTGTCGATCCGGACATTTATCCTCAACCGTCGGAGATTGCCTTGCGGACTTGCTTCGGGCTGACCCCTGCCGAGGCGCGACTGGCTCGCCGGATTTCATCGGGCGCAGAGTTGAAGGCCGTCGCGGAGGACCTGGGGGTCTCCTACGAAACCGCCAGGAATCAGCTGAAAGCCGTCTTCGCCAAAACCGACACCCATCGCCAGCCGGAACTGGTCGCGTTGCTCGCGAGAATAGCGAGTACAGCTCAAACTGAATGACCGGAAACACGGGCCTGTGCCCAAAGGCCGGACGGGTCAATCATCTGCGGGGCAGCGATAGCCGGTCGCCGCCGATCGCTCCGAGTATTGAAGCAGAACGATATGAAGGTCACACACCCAAGGCATTGCTGCAAATGCTGGGGGATCCCGACAGGGACAAAGCCGGGCGTGCTTATCGGGGCTAATGACCTCTCAAACCGGCCAAAAGCAGAGGAGGGCCAGCACTTTGCCTGTAAGCCAACAGTGCGATACGAGGAGTCTCTGCAGTGGGTCCATGCTGCTTTAACCTGAGGGACGAGCCCAATTGCGCGAACGTATGCTCGAGATCGACGGGGGGCTGCTCCTAACCCTCGATGCTCTTCTGAAGGAACTGAACGTCACCCATGCCGCAGCTCGGCTCGGCATCACGCAGCCCGCTCTTTCCGCTCGTTTGCTTCGGCTGCGGCAGTTGTTTGGCGACCAACTGTTGATCCCGGCATCATCCGGCCGCGGGATGGTGCCGACACCGCACGCCGCCGCGCTCCAGCCCGAACTCGCCAAGCTGATCGAGCGATTGCGCGAGTTCGCGAACGTAGCGCAGTTCTTCGACCCCGCCACCAGCCGCCGCGTCTTCCGGATCGCCGCAACGGACAATCCAGCCGCCATTCTCGCACCGGAACTCATCCCCTTCCTGAAGGCGAAGGCACCTCACATCCGCCTCGCTTTTGTGCTTCCGGACAAAGCCCGGATCGCCGCCCACCTAGAGCAGGGTGACATCGATCTCTTCATCGGCGCGGCCGAGGACGTAGCGGGTGGACTGATCGGAAGGACACTGTTCGACGAAGCGTTCGTCACGGCACAGCGCAAGGATCATCCAAGGGGTAGCAAGCCCTTCGATCTGGATGAGTTCTGCTCGCTTGACCACCTCCTGATCTCGACCAGCGGAGGCAGCTTCGCCGGCATGATCGACGAGGCGCTGGCCGCCCTCGGACGTGAGCGCCGGGTCTCGGTCTCTATCCAGAGCTATGCGCTTGCCCCTTTGGTGCTGATGGGCAGCGACTGCATTTGCACCCTGCCGCGCCGTTTCCTGCAGCGCTTCACCACGTCGCTCGATCTCTTCGAGCCTCCCCTGGCCCTCGCCAAGTTTCAGATGTCCGCCTTCTGGCATCAGCGCATGAGCGGCGATCCCGCTCATGGCTGGCTACGTGAACAGGTGTTTCAGACGGCGCGGGCCCAAGGCCGCTAAGCGGGCCTGGTGATCGCTTGCCGCCTCGGCCCTTAGTCTACTGCCCTTGGCTTTCTTCACGGTTCCGGTACTCAGCCGGGTGCCAGGTGAACGAGCCGCCGCCCTCGGCGCGGATGTGCCCGACGCCGGGAAACGGGAGATGAGGCGCGGCGACGAGTTGGCGAGCGTCCGCGAAGGCCGAAAAGGTCTTCTGCCGCTCGGCCGCCGCCTCCCCTGGGTTCACGTCATATACGATGGTGACAGCGGGATCGGGAAACTGCACGGCCGCGACGTGGATGACGTCGCCGATAAACGCGATCGAATGCCCCTTGCTTGACACCGTGAAGAAAGCGCTGCCAGGCGTGTGACCGGGATGCAGCGTCGCCACGATTCCCGGCAGGATAGTTTCGTCGTCGGAGAACGCCCTGACCTTGCCCGCCCGCTGATAGACGCCGATCGTCTTTTCGGCTTCGTCGAAGTACTGGCGGGCGTAGCCTGTCCTTTCCGAGTTCGAAGCGTCCAGGAAGAAGGTGAGATCGGGTGCTCCGACGTGAACCGTTGCATTGGCGAAGACGGGCTTGCCGTCAGCGACAAGGCCACCGGTATGGTCGGTGTGGATATGAGTGATGAGGATGTCGGTGATGTCCTGCGGCATGACACCGATACTGGCGAGGCTGTCGCGCAGCTTCCCACCGTTGCCTGGCCCGAAGAGTTGCCCCGAACCGGTGTCGACAAGGATGAGCCGCTCGCCGTCCCGGATCAGGAAGGCGTTGATGGAAGCTTCCACCGGGTTGGACAGGAACGCGTGGTTGAGGTGCTCGTCGACCTCCGCAGGTGACGTCCCTGTCAGGAGAGCGTGCAGGTCTTGCCGAACGGTGCCGTCAGACAAAGCAATGATGCCGAGCTCGCCCAGCGGAAACGCGTAAGTGTCAGTGGTTTGCGAGTAAGCGGCAGTGGCGCTAGGGGCCGCGCTTTCGGACAAAGCCGGCACCGCCGTGCCGAGCAGCAAGCTTATTGCGGTCGAGGCGAGAAGGATACGGAAGGTCATGATTGTTGAGGTCCTGGTCAGTTGTGGTTGTCGGTGGACCTTGGTTACGGGTTGTGCGCTTCGGATTGAAATTCGATAGCTGGATCGGACCTATCGACGAGCCTTATACCTCTCGAAGCGGAAGCACTGGGGAGATTGGTCGCGTGGATGCCTTCTGCCGGCGCACGATCACTGAAGCGAGAATGGTGGGCAAGTTGAACCGGACGCTGCTCGGTTGGGCGAACTACTTCTCAGTAGGAGCAACGGCAAGGCGTATCGTCCACTCGACAGCTACACCGCAGTGCGGTGCGCCGGTGGTTGAACTTCAAACAAGGGAAGGCGAAACAAAGGCGGGTTTAGCCAGGACTTCATCCGCGCCTTTGGGGATGGGGCAGCCGGAAAGATTCTATTCGGTTGAATCGCTGTCCGGCAATTGCATGTCGGTGATGATGTTCTCGCCGTTTGTCTCGTCATAGGCGATCACGATATCCATGCCGGGTTTTAGCGCCTCAAGATCGGTTTCGGCATTCAGCTTGTAGGATTTGCCGTCGTCGAGTGTCAGCGTCAACGTGTCCTTGTCGACCTCTTTGATCAGGCCTTCGGTTTGGCCGGCGAAGGCGGCGGTCGAAATCAGCAATGTGGCGGCAACGGCGCCGATCAGGATACGCATCATCATCCTCTTATCATTGCGCCGGCACGGTGGCGGCGAGTGTTCAACGGGCAGATGGAGCTGACCAGAAACCAACCGAATGTGTCAAAACTAAATCCGCTGGATCACAGTTTGACCACTGCTGAAAACGCCAATAGAAGGCAGACTACAGCGCCGCGCGTCCTCTTGGGCTCGCAAAGGACGCTGTGGCACTTTTGATTTTGCGCAGGATCCTTTCCGAAAGTCGCTCCGATTTTCAGGGTCATGCGCAAGGCGGCTCCGACGCCGGCAGGGCTGGTTTTCATGTCTCACAATACGTTTGGCCATCTTTTCCGCGTCACCACCTGGGGCGAAAGCCATGGCGCAGCGCTCGGCTGCGTGGTCGACGGCTGTCCGCCCGGCATCCGCTTCACACGCGCAGAGGTCCAGGCCGAACTCGACAAGCGTCGCCCGGGTCAATCGCGTTTTGTGACGCAGCGTCGCGAACCCGACGAGGTCAAGATCCTGTCCGGCTTCATCCTGGATGAGGACGGCGAGACCATGATCACCACCGGCACGCCGGTGTCGATGATGATCGAGAATGTCGACCAGCGCTCTAAGGACTATGGCGAGATTGCCCGCCAGTACCGGCCGGGCCATGCTGATTACACCTACGACACCAAATATGGCCTGCGCGATCATCGCGGTGGCGGCCGCTCTTCGGCCCGCGAGACGGCGGCGCGGGTGGCGGCCGGAGCCTTGGCCCGCAAGGTCGTGCCCGGCATGGTCGTGCGCGGCGCGCTGGTGTCGATGGGCGAAAAATCGATTGACCGCGCCAACTGGAACTGGAATTTCGTCGGCGATGCCGAAAATCCGTTCTTCACGCCCGATCCGGCGTCAGTCGCCGTGTTCGCCGCGTATCTCGACGGCATCCGCAAGGCGGGTTCCTCGGTCGGCGCGGTCATCGAGATCGTCGCCGACGGCGTTCCGGCAGGCCTCGGGGCGCCGATCTACGCCAAGCTCGACCAGGATATCGCCTCGGGCCTGATGTCGATCAACGCCGTCAAAGGTGTCGAGATCGGCAACGGCTTCGAGGCCGCCCGCATCACCGGCGAAGAGAATGCCGACGAGATGCGCATGGGCAATGACGGCAAGCCCGTCTTCCTGTCCAACAATGCCGGCGGCATCCTCGGCGGCATCTCGACCGGCCAGGCAATCGTCGCGCGCTTTGCCGTCAAGCCAACCTCCTCGATCCTGACCCCGCGAAAGTCGATCGACAAGGATGGCAACGACGTCGAGATCATGACCAAGGGCCGGCACGATCCGTGCGTCGGCATCCGCGCCGTGCCGATCGGCGAGGCGATGGTTGCCTGCGCGATCGCGGATCACTATCTGCGTCATCGGGGACAAACGGGGAGGGGAATAGGGGAGTAAGGCAGTAGGGGAGTATGTTACGCAGCTCCCGCGACACCAATTTTTTCCTTTTCCCTACTCCCTTACTGCCCTATTCCCCTACTCCCCTGCGAGTGAAACGAGCGCCCATGCCTTACGACCAGAAGAAAATCGTCGAAGCTCTGCGCGCCTTCGAACGCGGCGAGATCGTCGTCGTCATGGACGACGACGGGCGCGAGAACGAGGGCGACCTGATCGTTGCCGCCGTCCATTGCACGCCGGAAAAGATGGCGTTCATCGTCCGCAACACGTCCGGCATCGTCTGCACGCCGATGCCGCGCGAGGAAGCCAAGCGCCTCAACCTGTCGCCGATGGTCGCCGACAATGATTCGGCCCACACCACCGCCTTCACCGTAAGCGTCGATTTCAAGCACGGCACCACAACAGGCATTTCGGCCGACGACCGTACATTGACCGTGCGCAACCTTGCCAACGGCAATGTCGGCGCCTCCGATTTCGTCCGCCCCGGCCACATCTTTCCGCTGATCGCGCGCGAAGGCGGCGTGCTGATGCGTTCGGGCCATACCGAAGCCGCGGTCGACCTGTGCAAGCTCGCCGGCCTGCCGCCGGTCGGCGTCATTTCCGAGCTGGTCAATGATGACGGCACAGTGATGCGCGGCCCGCAGGTGCAGGCCTTCGCCGAAAAGAACGGTTTGAAGCAGATTTCGGTCGCCGACCTCATCGCCTACCGCCAGCGCAAGGAAACGCTGGTCGAGCGTGTCGCCTGTTCGGACATCGACACGCCTGGCGGCAAGGCGCAGGTCTTCACCTACACGCTGCCGTGGGATTCGATGCACCATGTGGCGATCGTCTTCGGCGACATCCGCGACGGCGAGGAGGTGCCGGTGCGGCTGCATTCCGAAGACGTGGTGACGGATGTTTTCGGCACCAGCCACAGGCTTGACGGCATCATGAAATCGATGGGCGAGCGCCGGCGCGGCGTTATCGTCTATCTGCGCGAAGGCTCGGTCGGCGTCGCCCATCAGGAGCGCAAGCGGCCGGCTGCCGAAGACCGCGAGGACCATGAAGAGGCGCGCCGCCGCGAAAACGAATGGCGCGAGATCGGCCTCGGCGCGCAAATCTTGAAGGATCTGGGTATTTCCTCGATCAACCTGATCGCCTCGCGCGAGCGCCACTACGTCGGCCTCGAAGGCTTCGGCATCCATATCGCCAACACCGAAATTCTCTAGAGCGCTTCATCGTTTCCCGGAAACGCCGAACCGCTCTATCTCTTTGTTTTTGCGCAATTCCGGACGGAAAACCGTTTCACACTTTTCCTGGAATTGCTCTAGAGGCGGCGCGTCCCGCATTCCCCTGTTGGCCTCTGCTTGCCGGCCTCAGCGCCGTGTGGCTCAGGGGTAAATTGCGACGTCCCGAGCTTCGCCGCAGCGCGCGTGAAGAGCTGCGCTCCTCCGCACCTGCCAGAAAACCACTCAGGCCGGCAAGCTCCTCATGTCGTATTCATGAAGTTCCGATTTGCGCAATGATCTGGACGCAGTGAGCGGCGCTGCCGGCTTTGACAGGCCCGCGGATACGCCGCGCCTTTCTACGCGTCTGCCTGACGGCCACTTCCGCCAGATGAATGATAAGCCGCGCGCCAGCATTCATGACGCTCACGCATAAGAGCATGCGGAATTGAGCCACTAATCGCGAGCGCTGCTCAAACTATCTTCCTGTTGGGACAAGCTCGGTCCCCGATCGCCACGACCAACAGGACGTTGCCGAAAAATCGGCACGCCTTCAGCGGCCATTGATGTGCTCGCTCTGACAGAGAAGAGGATCAAAAGCGACATGACGACCTCCGCAGACTTTAGTATCACCAGACGGGATCTGTTGATGGCAGGAGCCGCCTCCGCGGTAATGACCGCGGCGCCATCCGGGGCGAACGCTCAAGCTGGCACTGGTGATATGCCTTCCGCCGTCGGCGAACCTGCCATGTCGAAAGTAGCGATCACTGTGAATGGCGAGGCCCGCGAACTGGATCTCGACACGCGGACCACGCTGCTCGATGCGTTGCGCGAGCACCTGCATCTCACCGGCACCAAGAAGGGCTGCGATCACGGCCAGTGCGGCGCTTGCACGGTGATGGTCGACGGCCAACGGATCAATTCATGCCTGACGCTCGCCGTGATGCACGAAGGCGATACCATCACCACCATCGAAGGGCTCGGCGCGCCTCAGAACCTGAACGCGATGCAGGCTGCCTTCGTGAAGCATGACGGTTACCAGTGTGGCTATTGCACGCCCGGGCAAATCTGCTCCGCCGTGGCGGTGCTGGACGAGATCAGGGCGGGCATCCCGAGCCACGTGAGCGGTGATTTGACCGCAACGCCGCAAGCCACAGTCGCCGAACTGCGCGAGCGGATGAGCGGCAACATCTGCCGTTGCGGCGCCTATTCCAACATCGTCGCAGCAATCGCCGAGGTCGCCGGGAGGCCGGCATGAGATCCTTCACCTATGAGCGCGCGAGTTCTCCTGCGGAAGCAGCTGCCGCAGCGCGTGCCGAAGGCGCCAAGTTCATTGCCGGCGGCACCAACCTGCTCGATCTGATGAAGCTCGAAATCGAAACGCCGACGCACCTGATCGACGTCAACGATCTCGCGCTCGATAGGATCGAGACCACGCCAGAGGGCGGGTTGCGCATCGGCGCCCTGGTGCGCAACACCGATCTCGCCGCGGATGAGCGCGTGCGACGCGACTATGGCCTGCTCTCTCGCGCGCTGCTCGCCGGTGCCTCGGGCCAGCTGCGCAACAAGGCGACCACCGCGGGCAACCTGCTGCAGCGCACGCGCTGCCCCTATTTCTACGACACCAACCAGCCATGCAACAAACGCCAGCCCGGCAGCGGCTGTGCCGCGATCGGCGGGTTCAGCCGTCAGCATGCCGTGATCGGCGCAAGCGAGATGTGCATCGCAACCCATCCGAGCGACATGGCCGTGGCGATGCGGGCGCTCGACGCAACAGTGGAGACGGTGCGCCCCGACGGCACGGCGCGGAGCATACCCATCGCCGAATTCCACCGGCTGCCCGGCGACACGCCGCATGTCGAGAACGCACTCATACCTGGCGAGCTGATCACCGCAGTCACGCTGCCCAGACCGGTGGGCGGAACGCATATCTATCACAAGGTGCGCGACCGGGCTTCCTATGCCTTCGCGCTGGTCTCGGTCGGTGCAATCGTGCAGCGCGACGGCACCGGGCACATCGCTCTCGGCGGCGTGGCGCACAAGCCGTGGCGTGTCGAGGCGGCCGAGGCCGAGTTGCCGCGCGGCGCCAAGGCCGTAGCGGAGCAGCTGCTGGCCGACGCCAAGCCGACGCAAGAGAATGCATTCAAGCTGCCGCTGGTCGAGCGCACGCTCGCCGCGGTTCTGGCGGAAGCAAGGACCTGACCGATGAGATTCGATACCCCCGCCACGACCAATCCGATCGATCAACTCAAGATCGTCGGCAAGCCTACCGATCGGATCGACGGTCCGCTCAAGACCACAGGCACTGCGCCCTATGCCTATGAGTGGCACGATGTCGTACCCAACCAGGCCTATGGCTACGTGGTCGGCTCGGCCATCGCCAAGGGCCGGATCGCCTCGATCGATTTGACCAAAGCCAGGGCCGCGCCAGGCGTGCTGGCCATCGTCACGGCTGAAAACGCCGGCAAACTCGGCAAAGGTGACTGGAACACAGCCAAGCTGCTCGGCGGTCCCGACATCCAGCATTATCATCAGGCGATCGCGCTCGTCGTCGCCGAGACGTTCGAACAGGCGCGCGCCGCGGCACAGCTGGTCCGCGTCGACTATATCCGAGCCCAGGGCGCGTTCGACCTCGAGAGCGCCAAGGGTTCCGCGGTCGTGCCGGATGGGGCCACGCCTGATACCGCGGTCGGCGACTTCGCCAGCGCCTTTGCCAGTGCGCCGGTCGAGCTTGATGCGACCTACACGACGCCCGATCAAGGGCACGCGATGATGGAGCCGCATGCCTCGATCGCCGCCTGGGACGGGGATAAGCTCACGCTTTGGACCTCGAACCAGATGATCGCCTGGAGCACGGGGGACATGGCCAAGACGCTGGGCATCCCCAAGGAGAATATTCGCCTTATCTCGCCGTTCATCGGCGGTGGCTTTGGCGGCAAGCTGTTCGTGCGATCCGATGCGGTGCTTGCAGCTCTTGGCGCACGCGCCGCCCGGCGGCCGGTTAAGGTGGCGCTTGCGCGACCTTTCATGTTCAACAACACCACGCACCGGCCGGCAACGATCCAGCGCATCCGTATCGGCGCGACCCGGGATGGCAAGATCACCGCGATCGGCCATGAAAGCTGGTCTGGCGACCTGCCCGGCGGCGGCCCAGAAAATGCAGTCCAGCAGACCCGCCTGCTCTATGCCGGCGCCAATCGCATGACCGCCACACGGCTTGCTGTGCTCGATCTGCCCGAAGGCAATGCGATGCGTGCGCCAGGCGAAGCGCCGGGCTTGATGGCGCTGGAGATCGCGATGGACGAGATGGCGGAAAAGCTCGACATCGATCCGGTCGAATTCCGCATCCTCAACGACACCCAGGTCGATCCTGAGAACCCGGATCGCCGGTTCTCGCAGCGCCAATTGGTCGAGTGCCTGCGCATCGGCGCCGACCGCTTCGGCTGGAAGACGCGCAACGTCAAGACCGGCCGGGTCCGCGAGGGGCGCTGGCTGATTGGTGTGGGTGTCGCCGCGGGTTTTCGCAACAACCTCTTGACGACGTCTGCCGCGAGCGTCCGGCTCGATCATCGTGGCGTCGTCACGGTCGAGACCGACATGACCGACATCGGCACCGGCAGCTACACGATCATCGCCCAGACGGCGGCGGAGATGATGGGCGTGCCGCTCGACAAGGTGGTGGTGCGGCTTGGCGACTCGAGCTTCCCGGTTTCGGCCGGCTCAGGTGGACAATGGGGCGCCAACAACTCGACATCAGGCGTTTACGCCGCGTGCATCAAGCTACGCGAGGCGGTGACGCAAAAGCTTGGATTCAACTCTGCCGAGGCCCTCTTTGAGGATGGCAATGTCCGCTTGGGCAGTCGCAGCGCTTCGCTCGCCGAGGCCGCAGGTGAAGCAGGCCTCGTCGCCGAGGACGCGATAGAATATGGCAACCTCGCCAAACAATACCAGCAATCGACCTTTGCTGCTCACTTCGTTGAAGTCGGTGTCGACGCCGCAACCGGGGAGATCCGCGTGAGGCGGATGCTAGCGGTCTGTGCGGCCGGTCGTATCCTCAATCCCAAATCGGCGCGCAGCCAGGTCATCGGCGCCATGACCATGGGCGTCGGCGCGGCGCTGATGGAGGAGCTTGCAGTCGACAAGCGCCACGGCTTCTTCGTCAACCATGATCTCGCCGGCTATGAGGTGCCGGTCCATGCCGACATCCCGCGCCAGGAGGTGATCTTTCTCGACGAGACTGATCCGATTTCGTCGCCGATGAAGGCCAAGGGCGTCGGCGAGCTCGGCCTCTGCGGGGTCGGCGCGGCCATCGCCAACGCGGTCTACAACGCTAGCGGCGTGCGCGTGCGCGACTATCCGGTCACACTCGACAAGCTGCTTTCGGGTTTGCCCGAGATATGACTGTCCTCCCCGCGGCCACGCCTCGCGAGCTTCTGTTCCTCGCAATGCCTCACTTTCGCTGGGCGCTGCCAAGCGCCACCGACTACGAGCGGTCGCCCCAAGCGCCCGTCTTCGAATGACAAGTCTCTATCTGGAATGGAGAATTCCTCATGAAGAAACTCGCGGCTTCCCTGGTGATCTCGTCGCTCGCCACCTCCGTCGGCGAGGCGCAGGAGCGGCCCGCAGGCCGGATCGCGCCGCCGGACGTGTATGTCGTGGCGCCTGGTCTTGGAGAGTACACGGACGAGCTGCTGTTCGGCGATGTCTGGCTGCGCGACGAGCTCAAGCCTCGTGATCGCAGCATCATCACCGTCTCGGCCCTGATTGCGTCGGGGCGCATTGCGCAGGTGGGTGGGCATGTCGGTCGGGCGCTCGATAACGGCGTGACCCCAAGCGAGATCGGTGAGATCATCACCCATCTCGCCTTCTACTCCGGCTGGCCGAACGCCATTTCCGCCGTCAACGCGACAAAGGAGGTCTTCGATAAGCGCGGCATCGAGCCGGTTGCGGCCGAGGCGGGGCAGCCACTGGAACTCGATCCAGCTTCCGAGGCGGCAAGGGCGGCGAGCGTGGATACATCGACCGGCCCGGTCGTTCCGGGGCTCGCGGAATATACCAACCAGGTGCTCTTCGGCGATCTCTGGCGACGGCCGCAACTCTCGGCGCGTGACCGCAGCCTTGTCACCATCGCCGGTCTCATCGCAACGGGCAAAGCCGAGCAACTGCCTTTCCATCTAAGTCGAGGCATGGACAACGGCCTGACACGAACCGAGGTAGCGGAGGTTCCGACGCATCTGGCCTATTATGCCGGCTGGCCCAATGCGATGTCGGCGGTGCCGGTCCTGCGCGGGGTCTTCGGGGCTCGCAAAGCTGCTGCGCCAGGGGACGCCGGTGCCGACGCGCTTTCTCTGCAGAAACACGACCCAGAGGCCGCCGCCACGGGATCACCTGAAAACTTCACCGGCTCCGTGCGGGTCGAGTCGCGGTTTCAAGCCGAGGACCCGGCGCGAGTCGGCGGGGCGACGGTGAGCTTCGAGCCGGGTGCGCGTACGGCCTGGCACACGCATCCGCTTGGCCAGACGCTGATCGTCACCGCAGGCTGTGGCTGGGTACAAAGCGAAGGCGGGCCGATCGAGGAGGTGAGGCCTGGGGATGTGGTGAATATTCCGCCAAATGTTCGTCACTGGCATGGCGCCTCGAAGGGAGCCTCCATGACCCACGTGGCCGTGGCGGAGTCCCTCAATGGCAGTGCCGTCACCTGGATGGAGCAGGTGAGGGACGACCAGTATGCCCGCGGCCCCGAAGCCGCCGATCAGTGCCGCGGCTGATTTGCCGTGTCGGCCCCTCAGGCCGTCGCACCAGAGGCGGGCGGCCGTAGACGCCTTCGAGAGGAGGACGTCCGGCCCCGCTCGGGACCGGACGCATAGAGACTATTCGGCAGGAACCGCGGCTGCGTCGCATGCGGAGGTTTCGCAATCCGCCGTGGCAAGGCTGCGCTGGCCGGCGAGCACGATGACCAGCGCGATTGTGCCCGCCGCCACCGATACCAGGAACCCGCTCTGTGCGCCGAAGGCGTCCACCACCCATCCGGCGGCGAAGGAGCCAAGCGCCATGCCGATGCCTATGCCGGTCATGACCCAGGTGATGCCCTCGGTCAGCATTGCCTCCGGCACGCGCCGCTCGATCAGGCCGAATGCCGTGATGAAGGTCGGCGAGATCGCCACGCCGCTAACGAAGACGGCCAGTGCCAGAAGAGGCACCGTGTCGGCCACGAGCAGCGGCAGCGTGGTGAGCGCGATGATGGCGACCGCGATGGCAAGTTGAATTTGCAGCGGTGTTTTCAGGTTCATGGCGCCGATGATGATGCCGACGACGAACGATCCGAGCGCGTAGACGCCGATGACGAGGCTGGCAGCGCCTGGCTGGCCAAGCTCCTTGGTGATCGCCACTGTGCTCACCTCCGTGGTTGCGAAGGTCGCGCCGATGAAGATCAGGGCCAAGGTGATGATTTGGACCGGCCGCAGGCGGATTGCCGAGCCGCTCGAGCCCTGGTCGATCGGTCGCACTCGCGGCTCGGTCGAGCGCTGCAGGATGAAGGCTGTCGAGCCGAAGGCGAGGAACAATGTGCTCGCCAACATTCCCGCTTCTGGGAAAAGAGCGACGCTCAGGCCCACTGATAGCGATGCCCCGGCGATGTAGACCAGCTCGTCGGCCGCCGACTCGAACGCAAACGCGGTGTTCATCTCGGGGCGATCCCGGAAGAGCTCTGTCCAACGCGCGCGCACCATTGCCGGGATGCTGGGCATTGCAGCGGCCAGCAGCGCCGACACGAATAGCGTCCATATCGGCCAGTCCTGATTGGCCGCCGCAATCAGCACCACGAAAGCGAGCACGGAAATGACGGTGGTGGGCACCACAATCCGCGCTTGGCCGAGGCGGTCCACCAGCCGCGATATCTGCGGCGCGGCGAAAGCATTGGCCAGCGCATATGTCGCGGAGACGGCGCCGGCCAGCCAGTACTCGCCATGTGTCTGCGACAGCATCGCGACGATCCCGATCGGAGCCATGGCCATCGGCATCCGGGCAACGAAGCCGGCTGCGGCGAAGCCCTTGGCTCCCCTTGCCTTGAAGATTTCGCGATAGGGATTGGGCATGTGAATACTCCTGGATTTTTGAGGCCGGGCCACTTATATACGTGGCGTATGCAAATCAGATAATAGCATACGAGACGTATGTCAATTAATATACGAGACGTATGTGAAGGAATGGGCGAATGGCGCACAAACCACGCAAGGAGATGATCGCGGAGACCCGCGCCAAACTGGTCGCTGCGGCGCGCCATGCCTTTGGCACTGTCGGCTATGCCGAGGCCTCGATGGACGACTTCACCGCATCGGCCGGGCTGACGCGTGGCGCGCTTTATCACCACTTCGGCGACAAGAAGGGCCTTCTCCAGGCGGTCATCGCCGAGATCGACGCGGAAATGTTGGCCCGGCTGAAGATCGTTTCGGCCAGGGCGGACACTCTCTGGCAGGGCTTTGTCGACGAATGCACCGCCTATATCGAGATGGCGCTGGAGCCGGAGATCCAGCGTATTGTCCTTCGCGATGGACCGGCGGTGCTCGGCGATCCTTCGCAATGGCCGAGCCAGAACGAATGCATCCGCTCGATGAGCGAGAACCTTCAAAAGCTGAGGGACGAGGGAACCATCGTTGCCGTCGATCCCGAAGCCGCGGCAAGGCTGGTCAGCGGCGCCTCGCTGCATGCGGCGCAGTGGATCGCAAATTCGGAGGATCCCGAAGCGACGTCGAAAAAGGCGGTGAAGGCATTCAACGTGCTTTTGGAGGGGCTGCTCAAACAGGGCCGCAGGACTGGCCGTCCGCAAGTGATGGCTGAGATTGGAGAAGAGGGCCGTCCCTAAGGGAGAGGTCGGGGCATATAGGACGGCTTGCGCTGGACCCAACCGGGGCCCAACATCTAAACCCTGTTGAACGTCTGCCTTTGGTGGCTCCAAAACATGGTCAAAGCCGCCGGGCGCGCCTATATCGGGGCATGGTCACAAGGCTTTATACCCACCCGATCTTTCTCGAGCACATAACGCCGCCCGGTCATCCGGAGCGGCCCGACCGGCTGCGCGCCATCGAACGCGTGCTCGACGACGAGGCCTTTGCGGCCCTTGACCGTGCCGAGGCGCCGGAAGGCGACGAGGCCACCATCCTCTACGCACATCCGCAGGAATTCGTCGATCGGGTCCGCGCAGCGATACCGGATACCGGTATCGCCCGCGTCGACGCCGACACCACCGCCAGCCCGAAAAGTTGGCAGGCGGCTGTGACGGCGATCGGTGCCGCCAACGCGGCCGTCGACGATGTCTTTCGGGGCAACGCCGCCAATGTCTTTGTCGCCGCCCGGCCGCCCGGCCACCACGCCGAAAAGACGACGTCCATGGGCTTCTGCCTGTTCAACACCGCGGCGATCGCGGCGCGCTACGCGCAAAGGCAGCACCAGGCCGAGCGCGTCGCAATCGTCGACTGGGACGTGCACCACGGCAACGGCACGCAGGACATTTTCTGGGACGATCCGTCGGTGCTTTATTGCTCGACGCACCAGATGCCGCTTTACCCAGGGACCGGGGCCGTGAGCGAAACCGGCGCCGGCAACATCGTCAACGCGCCGCTGGCGCCGCAAACCGGCAGCGAGGTTTTCCGCGACGCTTTCCTGTCGCGCATCTTGCCGGCGCTCGATAATTTCGCGCCCGACCTCATCGTAATTTCCGCCGGCTTCGACGCGCACCACCGCGATCCGCTGGCCGAGATCAACCTGACCGAGGACGACTTCGACTGGGCGACCGGCCAGTTGATGCAGCGTGCCGGTCGCTACAGCGACAACCGGCTCGTCAGCCTGCTTGAGGGCGGCTACGATCTGCAGGGATTGGCATTTTCGGTCGCCGCCCATGTCGGGCGACTGATGAAAGGATAGACGATGGCTGGTGAGACCAACGAAGACGTCAGGGCGATGAGCTTCGAGCAGGCGCTCGACGCGCTGGAGAAAATCGTCGATGATCTGGAGCGCGGCGACGTGCCGCTCGACCAGTCGATCCGCATCTATGAGCGCGGCGAGGCGCTGAAGGTCCATTGCGATCGGCTGCTCAAGGCGGCCGAGGACAAGGTCGAGAAGATCAGGCTTTCGCGCGACGGCAAGCCGGTGGGGACAGAGCCGCTGGACGCGGAGTAAGGCACGGCCCTGAAGGAAGAGTTCGCCTTACCGGCTTTGGACATGATGATGATTGGGGACAAAACTCATCCCGATTGAAATGGCTCCAGGACGAGAGGAGATTGCGAAAGATGTGCAGAAACATCAAGACCCTGTTCAATTTCGATCCGCCGGCAACCAATGACGAGGTCCGCGATGCCGCACTTCAGTTTGTCCGCAAGCTGAGCGGAACGACGCGGCCATCGAAGCAGAACCAGCATGCGTTCGACCACGCCGTCGAGGCAATAGCGGCGTCAGCGCGCGAATTGCTCGACAGCCTCGAGACGACGCAGCATCCGCGCAATCGCGAAGAGGTGGCGGCCAAGGCGAAAGCCAAATCTGCACTCCGCTTCGCCTGAGGAGACCGCATGAGTTTCTTCCCTGGAAATGACCCGCAGGCTGGCGATGCCTTCGCCAGCGACCAGATCGAATTGATGGTCATTCCGAACGCCAAGGACATCGGCGGCTTCCAGGTTCGCCGCGCTTTGCCGACCGCGAAGCGGCGGCTGGTTGGGCCGTTCATCTTCTTCGACCGCATGGGCCCGGCCATCTTGCGGGCCGGCCAGGCGCTCGATGTCCGTCCGCATCCGCATATCGGCCTGTCGACGGTCACTTACCTATTCGACGGCAAGATCCGGCACCGCGATTCGCTCGGCACCGAAATGGTAATCCAGCCCGGCGACGTGAATTTGATGACCGCCGGCCGCGGTATCGTCCATTCCGAGCGCACGCCACAGGAGCTGCGCGGCGCACCGATGTCGGTGTCCGGCCTGCAGACATGGCTGGCGCTGCCCGACGATAAGGAAGAGGTCGATCCAATCTTCGAGAATACGGCGGCCATGCGTCTTCCCGAGATCGACGCCGAAGGCGTCAGCGGGCGTGTCGTCATCGGTGCCTTTTCCGGGTTGCGGTCTCCGGTCGCGACCGCTTCGGACACGCTCTATGCTGACCTCAGCCTGGCGCCTGGCGCCAGTGTGAAAATCCCTGCCGATGCCGAGGAGCGCGCCATCTATACGTTGGAAGGCGAGGTTTCGATCACCGGCGACCGCTTTCCAGCGGAGCGGCTGCTGGTATTCCGGCCCGGCGACGAGATCGTCGTGTCCTCGGAGGGTGGAGCGCATTTTATGCTGTTCGGCGGTGCCTCGCTCGGCTCCAAGCGCTACATCTGGTGGAATTTCGTGTCATCTTCGAAGGAACGCATCGAGCAGGCGAAAGAAGAGTGGAAGACAGGCCGCTTCGATATCGTTCCTGGGGATGAAGAAGAGTTCATTCCGCTGCCGGACAATTAGAGCGCCGCGCGCCCTTTTGGACACGCAAAGGAAACCCTAACACTTTGAATCTACGCCGCGTCACTCACACGCATTTACATTCGCCGGCCAGCAGCCTATTTCGCAGATGAATAAAAAGCAGGCCCTACCACCAGTGAACGCAAAGCTCCATACGCCGCTTCTCGACAAGGTCCGCATCCCGGCCGACCTCAGGACGCTCGACGAAGGTGATCTGCCGCAGTTGGCATCGGAGCTTCGCACCGAGTTGATCGACGCTGTGTCCCACACCGGCGGACATCTCGGTGCTGGCCTTGGCGTGGTCGAACTGACGGTCGCATTGCATTATGTCTTCAACACGCCCGACGACCGGCTGATCTGGGATGTCGGTCACCAGGCCTATCCGCACAAGATACTGACCGGCCGCCGCGACCGTATCCGCACGCTGCGGCAAGAGGGCGGCCTGTCCGGTTTCACCCAGCGCGCCGAGAGCGAATACGATCCGTTCGGCGCCGCCCACTCCTCGACCTCCATTTCCGCCGGCCTCGGCATGGCAATGGCACGCGATCTCGTTGATGGCCGCAACAACGTCATCGCCGTCATCGGCGACGGCGCCATGTCGGCCGGCATGGCCTACGAGGCGATGAACAATGCCGGCGCGCTCGATGCCCGTCTGATCGTCATCCTCAACGACAACGACATGTCGATTGCTCCGCCGACCGGCGCGATGAGCGCCTATCTGGCCCGCCTTGCATCCGGCAAGGCCTATCTCGGCTTGCGCGATTTCGGCAAGAAGCTGACTTCCTATCTGGGCGAGCGCGCCGATCGCGCCATCAAGCGGGCGGTCGAGCATGCACGCGGCTACGTCACCGGCGGCACGCTGTTCGAGGAAATGGGTTTCTACCACATCGGCCCGATCGACGGTCACAATCTCGAGCACCTGATCCCGGTGCTGAAGAACGTCCGCGACAATGCCGACGGCCCGGTGCTGATCCACGTCGTGACCCAGAAGGGCAAGGGCTATGCACCGGCCGAGGCGGCGGCCGACAAATATCACGGCGTCAACAAGTTCGACGTCATCACCGGCGCGCAGGCCAAGGCGCCGGCCAACGCGCCGAGCTACACGAAGGTCTTTGCCGAAAGCCTGATCCAGGAGGCCCGAGAGGACGACCGCATCGTCGCCATCACCGCCGCCATGCCGAGCGGCACCGGTCTTGACCTGTTCGGCGAGGCGTTCCCGGCGAGGACCTTCGACGTCGGCATCGCCGAGCAACATGCGGTGACCTTTGCCGCCGGCCTTGCCACGGAAGGCTTCAAGCCTTTCGCTGCGATCTATTCGACCTTCTTGCAGCGCGCTTACGACCAGGTCGTTCACGACGTTGCGATCCAGAAACTGCCTGTGCGCTTTCCGATCGATCGTGCCGGCTTCGTCGGTGCCGACGGCGCGACTCATTGCGGCGCCTTCGACACAACCTTTCTGGCAACGCTGCCCGGTTTCGTCGTCATGGCCGCCGCGGACGAGGCGGAACTGCGCCACATGGTGCGCACGGCGGCAAGCTATGATGACGGCCCCATTGCCTTCCGCTACCCGCGCGGCAACGGCGTCGGCGTCGACATGCCCGAACGTGGCTCGGTTCTCGAAATCGGCAAGGGCCGTATCGTCCGAGAGGGCACCAAGGTGGCGCTGCTTTCCTTTGGCACGCGGCTGCAGGATTGCCTGGCTGCGGCCGAGGAGCTCGGCGCGGCAGGGCTTTCCACCACGGTCGCCGATGCTCGTTTCGCCAAGCCGCTCGACGAAGACCTGATCCGGCGGCTGGCCCGCTCGCATGAGGTGCTGGTAACGGTGGAAGAGGGTGCGGTCGGCGGTTTTGCCAGCCACGTGCTGCAATTCCTGGCCCATGAAGGGCTGCTAGAAAACGGCCTGAAGGTACGCCCGCTTGTGTTGCCGGACGCATTCACAGATCACGCCAAGCCTGAAAAGATGTATGCCGATGCTGGGTTGGATGCTGCCGGCATCGTGCGCACCGTCTTCGTGGCGCTGGGACATACCGCCAGCGCGCAAAGCGCCTGAATCAAAATCTCAAAGGCTTGACTCAGTTTGCCGACAGGCGGCCGTAACCGACTGTTTAAGCTGCGATTTGGCGTTTGCTTATCGTGTCTCTTGGCACCGTCGGTCGAACACCGGGTCTCGCGGCCAATCTTCTAGAAGCTAGAACCACATATCGCGCACGCATCGACCATCGCTCGGCAGATCCTCGAATTTGTAGAGACCATCGAAATGGTCGATTGCAGGTCGGCGACTGCTTCAGGCGGCGCAAGCCTCACATTGACGGCGATTCGAGTGCGACCGGTGGCGCTAGAGCGCAAACCACGCCAGGCCAGAACACAGGCGCATGTCGGACAGAACAGAATCTCGAGCGACGGGGCATCCTTTCCGGCGCGCGTGTAAGACCTTGTCGGTCCCGCAAGGCGGATGCGTTCGTCAACAAAATCGTAAGCCCACAGCGCGCCATAGCGGCGGCAAAGCGTGCAATTGCAGGCTGTGATCGAGCCGGGATCGCCCTCCAACGTCCAGTGGGCCGCGCCACAATGGCAGGTTCCGGTCAGCATTCGCCCTCCTTCGCGTTCGGCAGCAAAACGTATATCGTCCCTGACATTGTGCCGGACGCGGTGCGATATTCAACAAGCTCTGGCAGCTTGATACGTTCGCTGCTTTCCGAAGATGTTCGTTGTCCCCCCAATATCCTTGCCATCATCGTCGGCTTTCGCCATGAAGGCCGATGAACTTCCCTTTGCCAGCCAGCACACGCCAGCGGCTCGACGAACTGCTCGTCGCTCGCGGCCTGTTCCCCAGCCGCTCTCGCGCCCGCGACGCGATCGAGCGCGGTACGGTGACGGTCGACGGCGTCATTGCCCGCAAGCCCGGCCAGACCGTCTTGGCTGATTGCCTCATCGCCGTCGATGATCCGGCGCAAGGCTATGTTTCGCGCGCGGCGCTGAAGCTGATCGCCGGGCTCGACCATTTCGGTCTCGATCCCGCCGGCAGCGAAGCGCTCGACGTCGGCGCCTCGACCGGCGGTTTTACTCAAGTGCTGCTCGAACGCGGCGCGGCGCATGTCACGTCGATCGATGTCGGGCATGGCCAGATACATCCGGATATCGCTGGTGACCCGCGCGTGACGGTGATCGAGGGAATGAACGCCCGCGATCTCTCAGTCGCCGATCTTGCCGATCGCATTCCGGATTTCATCGTCTCCGATGTCAGCTTCATCTCGTTGAAACTGGCGCTGCCGCCGGCGCTCGCCATTGCCAGGAGCGGCGCCAGAGCAATATTTCTGGTCAAGCCGCAATTCGAGGCGGGCCGCGAGGCGATCGGCAAGGGCGGCTTGCTGAAAGACCCATACGATGCGGCGCGGGTTGCCGGTCTGCTTCAGGATTGGCTCGACGGCGTCCCCGGCTGGCGCTCGCTGGGACTGCATCTGTCGCCGATCGAGGGCGGCGACGGCAATCGCGAATTTCTGCTCGCCGGGATCAAGGACGCCGGAGTGAAGAACGGCGGGATCGGCGGCCGATGAACGCGCCCTTCACGATCACAAGACTGGGCTCCCAGGGCGACGGTATCGCCGAGACCGAAACCGGCGAGCTTTTCATTCCGTTCACGTTGCCCGGTGAAGCCGTCACCGCCGCGCGCGAAAAGGATCGCGCCACGCTGATGGCGGTGCTGGAAGCGTCGCCGCTTCGTATCGATCCCGCCTGCCGACATTTCACCGAATGCGGCGGCTGCGCCATCCAGCATCTCGAGGCCGAAGCCTATCATCGGTGGAAGCACGACAAGGTTGCGCATGCGCTGAACAGCAAGGGCATTGTTTGCGACGTTGACGCGCTACTGCCGTGCGCGCCGCAGACGCGTCGGCGCGTCGTGTTCACCGCCCGACGGAGTGAGGCCGGCATGCAGCTCGGCTTCGTTCGTGCGCTGTCGTCGGAAATCATTTCCATCGAGGAATGCCCGATCTCGCTGCCTGAGATCGTCGCAAAGCTCGACCGTCTGAAAGCACTCGCCGAATTGATTTGCGCAACGACGAAATCGTTCCGCATGACGGTCACGGTGACCGGTTCCGGCCTCGATGTCGCGGTTCACGAGTCCGGCAAGCTTGGTGAGAACCAACGCCGCGTCGCCTCCAACTTCGTCATCACTCAGGGGCTGGCCAGGCTCTCGATCGATGGCGAGATCATCATCGAGCCCAAAAAGCCGGTTGTCACGTTCGGCAGCATCGCTGTCGCGGTGCCGCCGGGCGCCTTCCTGCAGGCCACCGAGGCCGCCGAGCAGGCGATGGCGGATATTGTCGGCCGGCACCTCGCGCGCGCCAAAAAGGTCGCCGATCTCTTCGCCGGCTGCGGCAGCTTTGCGCTACGCCTGGCCGCGAAGTCGGAAGTCCATGCGGTGGAGGGCGATGCGGCAGCGCTTTCGGCGCTCGATAGGGCGTTCCGTTTCGCCAGCGGTCTGAAGCGGGTGACCAGCGAACGCCGCGATCTGTTCCGCCGGCCGCTCACTTTCAAGGAGCTGAATGCCTTCGACGGCCTTGTCTTCGATCCGCCACGCGCCGGTGCCGAGGACCAGTCGAAGCAGATCGCCCGTTCGGACGTGCCGCTGGTCGCCGCGGTTTCCTGCAATCCGGTGACGCTGGCGCGCGACCTGCGCATCCTCATCGACGGCGGCTATGCGCTGAAAAGCGTGACGCCGATCGACCAGTTCCTCTGGTCGCCGCATGTCGAGGCTGTGGCGCTGCTGGAGAAGCCGAGGCGAAGGCGGTAGGCTGGCAGGAATGCAGGTTGGCATCCGTTGAGCTTGAATTGCGCGTTGATTGAGCATATTTTGATGAGGTGTTGTCAAAATGCGGTAGGAAATCGCCATGGCAGTAGCCCTCGACATTCCAGCATCGCGCTTCGGCGAGGAGCGCACGCCGTTTCTCTCTGCAAGGCGGGTCGCCGAACTGCTCGGCGTCAACCTGACGGAACTGGCCGGCCTGATCGGTGTCGCGCGCAACACGCTTGCCGCCAAGGCCGGCGCGCGCAAGGTCGACGCTGCACTTAGTCCCGTCGTTCGCATTCTGGCGATGGCGGGCGAAATGGCCGGCAATGAGCAGCGTGCGGCGATCTGGTTCAAGCATCAGCCGATCCCCGGCTGGGCGGGAAAGACCGCCTACGATCTGGTTCGGGAAGGCAAGACGGATAAGGTGCTTGCCTATCTGGAGGCAGTCCGCTCCGGCATCTATGCCTGAAACCAGGCTGAGCCTATGGCGTGCCTTCGTGCCCCGCTGGGCGCATCTGCCGCTTTCCGGTGAGGGTGCTGCCCGCTTTGGCGGCCGCTGGAATCCTGTGGGCGCCCCGGCGATCTATGCGGCGCGGGAATTGTCCACTGCCTGGGCCGAATACAATCAGGGCTTCGTCCAGCATCCGGCGTTGATCGCCCAACTCGAGCTTTCAGGCGCGCGGCTGGCCGACCTGACCGACGCCGATACGCTGACCGAACTCGGGGCAACTACGGACATTCATCGGTGTGAGTGGCGCGACATGCTGGATCGAGACCTTGTGCCAGAGACGCACAGGCTAAGAGGTCGCTTGCTTGCCGATGGACTACATGGCGTGATCTATCCATCCTTCATGTCGCCCGGCGGCACATGTGTTGCGCTCTGGCGCTGGAACGAGGAGGACGCCCCGCGTCTCGGTGTCGTCGACCCCGATCATCGCCTACCTAAAACACCGGCGTCATGGCTATAACGGGAGTTTCGAACAGGCCTACCTCGACAGGCTGGCCGCTCAAACCCTGGTGCCACCCACCGTCATCTGGTTCATCCTGAGATGTGGCTGGCCGACGCCTACCGGCACGCCCTGGCCGGCCTTGCCGCACATGCCGATGCCGGTGTCGAGCTTCATGTCGTTGCCGATCATCGAAACGCGGTGCATGGCGTCAGGTCCATTGCCGATCAGCATGGCGCCCTTGATCGGCTGCGTCACCTTGCCGTTCTCGATCATGTAGGCCTCGGTGCATCCGAACACGAACTTGCCCGAGGTGATGTCGACCTGGCCGCCGCCGAAGGAGACGGCATAGATGCCGTTCTTGACCGAGGCGATGATTTCGTCCGGCTCCATGTCGCCTGAGGTCATGTAGGTGTTGGTCATGCGCGGCATCGGCTGATGCGCGTAGCCTTCGCGCCGTCCGTTGCCGGTGGCGTTCATGCCCATCAGCCGGGCGTTCTGGCGGTCCTGCATATAGCCGACAAGCTTGCCGTCTTCGATCAGCACGTTGCGGGCCGAAGGTGTTCCTTCGTCATCGACGGTCAGAGAGCCGCGCCGCTCGGCCATGGTGCCGTCGTCGACGACGGTGACACCTTTCGCGGCCACCTGTTGGCCCATCAGGCCGGCGAAGGCCGATGTCTTCTTGCGGTTAAAGTCGCCTTCCAGCCCGTGGCCGACGGCCTCGTGCAGCATGACGCCCGGCCAGCCGCTGGACAGGACGATGTCAAAGGTACCGGCGGGCGCCGGAATGGCCTCGAGGTTGACCAGCGCTTGCCGCAGCGCCTCCTTGGCCGCGTGCTTCCAGCTCTCCTCGACCAGGAATTCGCCAAACGCCTTGCGCCCGCCCATGCCGTAGGAGCCGCTCTCCTGGCGGTCGCCATTGCCGACCACCACAGACACGTTGATCCTGACCAGCGGGCGGATGTCGCGCACCACCTGGCCGTCGGCGCGCACGATCTCGACATGTTGCCAGGAGGCGGCGAGCGAAGCCGTCACTTGTCGCACGCGCGGATCCTCGGCTCGCAGCCACGAATCGATTTCCTGAAGGAGCTTGGCCTTGGCCTCGAAGGAGGGCGAGGGGATCGGGTTCTCGTCGCCGTAGAGATGACGGTTGGTGCGGGCAGGCGCCGCGGCAAGCGTGCCGGAATAGCCGCCCTTGACCGTTGAGACCGCGTCGGCCGCGCGCAGCAGCGATGCTTCGGAAAGATCGCTGGAATGCGCGTAGCCACTGGCTTCGCCGGCGACGGCGCGTAGCCCAAAACCCTGGTCGGTGTTGAAATTGGCGGTCTTCAGCCGGCCATTGTCGAACATCAGCGCTTCGCTCTCGCTGTATTCGAGGAACAATTCGCCGTCGTCGGCGCCGTTGATGGTCTCGGCGACGATCTGCTTGATGCGATCGTCGGAAATGTCGAATTGGCCGATCAGGCTGTTCATGGCAGGTCCGTCCGTGGAAAGAGATTGTCCTCACGATGTAGGCGCGAAGGCGCGTCCAGACAATCGGCAATGACCATTGTCTGCGCATGACCCCGAAAATCGGAGTCGATTTTCGGAAAGGATCATGCGCAAAATCAAAGCGCTACAGCGTCCTTTGCGCGTCCCTGGACGCGCGGCGCTGTAGCTAAAGGCCGGTCACAATCTCTTTCATTGGTAAGGATTTGGGCGTCTGACCGGTTCAAGGCAGGGCGGCGAAACCGTCGGCAAAACCCTTGAGCTCTACCGGAATGCCGATGCCTTCCTCCGGCGTCTGGAAGACGATGAAGGTGGCCGACGTTCCGGTCTTCAGCGTGTCGAGCAGCGGCTTTTCGAGAATGACCTCGGCATAGCAGCCGTCCTGGAAGCAGCGCACGAAATAGGCCCGGCCGATGTCCTTGCCGTCGACATTGAGGCCAAGCCCGTTGGGCAATAGAACGCCGAGCGGGGCCAGCACGCGCAGGATTTCGGCCTTGTTGTCGGCGGTGCGCAGCACAACGACCGAAAGCCCCATCTCGGGACGGTCCTCAGCGACGACGTTCTGCATCATCACGCATTGTTCTGATGTGGCGCCGGCCGGCGTGTCGCAGATAATCGACCACGCGCCATGCGTCGACCGCACCTTGCCGCTTGGCTGCGCGGCATTGACCTGGCTGACAACGGACAGGCCAGACAAGCCAACGAGAAAGATGACCTTCGCCAAGGTCCTCGAAATCCTAAGTCTCGAAAGCCCAAGTCCCCAAAGCCAAGAGTTCATGACGGCTCCATTGCGAATCACGGCACTTTAAGCCGCGCCAAGGGCAAGTAAAGGATGAGACCACTGCCGGCCTGCTTCGACCAAGGCAATTGTGCGCTTTTCCGTGCCAAATTCGCCCGAATTGCGACCGGCCGGCGCATTTTGCCAGGACACTCCGCCGCTCGGGCTTCCACCGCCGCGGCCGCCGCCAAAATGTGCCGCCGCGCTTGCGCGCAAAAATGCCGCACGGTTTCCTCCGCTCCTTTCTTGCAGAGGCAAATAGAGTATGGTTTGAACCAGCCTCGGGACTGTCCGGGATTCCCGTCCCGGCGTTGTTCGATATTCTTGCGGTCCGATCGCGAGGAACTGGGAGATAATGACGGCAATGAGAAAATTCCTAGCAGGCGCCAAACTCCTAGCAAGCGCTTGGGCTGCCACACTGTTCACCGGTGCATCGGCCCATGCCGCCCAGCCTGCGCCGTGGGAAGTGACCTTCCAGCCTGCCGCCACCGAGATGATGCGGCAGATCGCCTGGTTCGAGCACTACACGCTGTGGTTCATCGTGCCGATCACCCTCTTCGTGCTCGCTCTTATCGCCTATTGCATCTTGAAATTCCGCGCCAGCGTCAACCCGACCCCCTCGCGCACCAGCCACAACACGCTGATCGAGGTGATCTGGACGGTTGGGCCGGTCGTCATCCTGCTCTGCCTCGCCATCCCGTCGTTCCAGCTTCTGACCGCGCAATACACGCCGCCGGAAGAAGCCAAGCTGACCATCAAGGCGACCGGCAACCAGTGGAACTGGGATTACGAATATCAGACCGACAACACGCTTTCCTTCAATTCGGCGATCCTGGCGGATTCTGACCGCGCTGCGGCCGGTAAGGAAGATCGCGGCGTTTATCCGCGCCTGCTCGCCGTCGACAACGAGATGGTGGTGCCGGTCAATACCATGACCCGCGTGCTGGTGACGGCGGCAGACGTGATTCACGCCTTTGCCATGCCGTCCTTCGGCATCAAGACCGACGCGGTTCCGGGCCGCATCAACGAGGTCTGGTTCAAGGCGGAAAAGGAAGGCCTCTATTACGGCCAGTGCTCGGAGCTTTGCGGCAAGGACCACGCCTTCATGCCGATCGCGATCCGCGTCGTCTCCGACGCCCAGTACAAGACCTGGCTGGCGGCAGCCAGCTCCGACCTTCCTGGCGCCAACAAGGCGTTGATGGCCGAGGTCGACAGCAAAGATAAGGTAGCGGCCGCCGGCAACTGATGCCGCGACCAGAAAAGATCAGGGAACGGAGCCGAACATGGCAGACGCTGCAGCTCACGACGATCACGACCATAAGCCGTATCATGGCTGGGTCCGGTGGGTGTATTCGACCAACCACAAGGATATCGGCACGCTCTATCTGATCTTCGCGATCATGGCGGGCTGCGTCGGCGGTGCCCTTTCTGTCGTGATGCGCATGGAGCTGCAGGAGCCGGGGATCCAGATTTTCACCGGCCTGGCGCAGATGGTCTACGGCTTGAACGCCGACGCCGCGCTCGACGGTGGCAAGAGCATGTACAACGCCTTCACCACCGCGCATGCGCTGATCATGATCTTCTTCATGGTCATGCCGGCTTTGATCGGCGGCTTCGCCAACTGGATGGTGCCGATCATGATCGGCGCGCCCGATATGGCCTTCCCGCGCATGAACAACGTCTCGTTCTGGTTGCTGCCGCCGGCTTTCATCCTGTTGATCATCTCGGCCTTCGTGCCGAGCGCGCCTGGCGCTTACGGCGTCGGCGGTGGCTGGACGATCTATCCGCCGCTATCGACATCGGGCCAGCCCGGACCGGCGATGGACCTTGCGATCCTGTCGCTGCACATCGCCGGCGCATCGTCGATTCTCGGCGCCATCAATTTCATCACCACCATCTTCAACATGCGCGCGCCTGGCATGACATTGCACAAGATGCCGCTGTTCGCCTGGTCGGTGCTGATCACCGCTTTCCTGCTGCTGTTGTCGCTTCCGGTTCTGGCCGGCGGCATCACAATGCTTTTGACCGATCGCAACTTCGGCACCACCTTCTTCGCGCCGGACGGCGGCGGCGACCCGATCCTGTTCCAGCACCTGTTCTGGTTCTTCGGGCACCCGGAAGTCTACATCCTGATCCTGCCGGGCTTCGGCATCGTCAGCCATATCGTCTCGACCTTCTCGAAGAAGCCCATCTTCGGCTATCTTGGCATGGCTTATGCCATGGTCGCGATCGGTGCGGTCGGCTTCATCGTCTGGGCGCACCACATGTACACGACCGGCCTGTCGCTCGACACGCAGCGCTATTTCGTCTTCGCCACCATGGTTATCGCGGTGCCGACGGGCGTGAAGATATTCTCGTGGATCGCCACCATGTGGGGCGGATCGATTTCGCTCAAGACCCCGATGCTGTGGGCGATTGGCTTCATCTTCCTGTTCACCGTCGGCGGCGTTACCGGCGTCCAGCTTGCCAATGCCGGTCTCGACCGCCCGCTGCACGACACCTACTACGTGGTCGCGCATTTCCACTATGTGCTGTCGCTGGGCGCGGTCTTTGCCATCTTCGCCGGCTGGTACTACTGGTTCCCGAAGATGACCGGCTACATGTATTCGCCTGTCATCGCCAACACCCACTTCTGGGTCACCTTCGTCGGCGTCAACCTCGTCTTCTTCCCGCAGCATTTCCTCGGCCTCTCCGGCATGCCGCGCCGCTATATCGACTATCCGGATGCGTTTGCCGGCTGGAACATGGTGTCCTCCTACGGCTCGTATATTTCGGCCGTCGGCGTGGTCATCTTCCTCTATGGCGTGTTCGAGGCCTTCCAGAAGAAGCGGGTGGCCGGCGCCAACCCGTGGGGCGAGGGTGCGACGACGCTTGAATGGCAGCTGCCTTCGCCGCCGCCCTTCCACCAGTGGGAACAGCTGCCGAAGATCAAATAGGCGGCTGCCTGGGCGAATACGGAACCGCCGGTCCGCCCGGCGGTTTTGGCCAACGGAATGATGGACTTTAAGTACGCATGGCCCTTGTCGACGACACATTGACTGACGAACCGGGCTTTCGCATGTCGGAAGCGACGGCGGGCGATTTCTTCGCCCTGTTGAAGCCGCGCGTCATGTCGCTGGTGGTGTTCACCGCTTTTGTCGGCCTGGTCGCGGCGCCCGTGACCATCAATCCGCTTCTGGCGGTGATCGCGATCCTGGCTATTGCCATTGGGGCTGGCGCGTCCGGCGCGCTCAACATGTGGTATGACGCCGATATCGATGCGGTGATGACCAGGACCGCCGGCCGTCCGGTGCCGGCCGGCCGCATCCGGCCCGGCGAGGCGCTGAGTTTCGGCCTTGTGCTGTCGGTGCTGTCGGTGATGACGCTCGGCGTGCTGGTCAACTGGCTGTCGGCGACGCTCCTGGCCTTCACCATCTTCTTCTATGCCGTCGTCTACACGATGTGGCTGAAGCGCTGGACGCCGCAGAACATTGTCATCGGCGGTGCTGCCGGCGCCATTCCGCCGGTGATCGGCTGGGCCGCGGTGACCGGAACGGTCAGCCTGGAAAGCGTCGTCCTGTTCCTGATCATCTTCCTGTGGACGCCGCCGCATTTCTGGGCGCTCGCTCTCTTCAAGTCGCAGGACTATGCCAGGGCCGGCATCCCGATGATGCCGAATGTCGCCGGCCAGGCTTCGACCCGACGCCAGATCTTCGCCTACGCGCTGATCCTTGCGCCGGTTGGCGTGCTGCCATGGGCGCTCGGTTTCACCACACCCGCCTATGGCGCCCTAGCGGTGCTGCTTGGCGCCGGCTTCGTCTGGTATGCGTGGAAGGTGCTGCAGATGGCGGACGACGACCATGTGATGAAGCCGGCCAAGGCATTGTTCGGCTACTCGCTGCTCTACCTCTTTGCCATTTTCGCCATCTATCTTGCCGACTGCGTTGTCGGGCGCGCGCTGGCGGGCGGAGCATGACCATGGCCGACAAGAAGCTTGAACTCGTCACGCTGACCGAGCGCCAGCAGAAGGCGCGGCGCAACCGTTCGGTAGCCATCGGCCTGGCGTTGGCGGTGCTTGTCGTCATCTTCTATATCGCGACCGTCGTGAAATTCGGTCACAACCTCACCGGAACGATGTGAGGCTCAAGATGAACCGCCAAACAGTGACCTATCCTCAAAAGAAGAACACCAACCGCATCGTCGCCGGCGTCTGCATCGCCTTCTTCGGCGGCATGATCGGCATGGCCTATGCCGCGGTGCCGCTCTACGCGATGTTCTGCCAGGCGACCGGTTACGGCGGCACCGTGAAACGCGCAACGCAGCAATATGCCGATCGCGTGCTCGACCGCGACATCACCATCCGTTTCGACGCCAACACATCCGGCGTGCCCTGGCAGTTCGAGCCAGTCGCCCGCTCGGTCACCATCAAGATAGGCGAGACGGCGCAGGCGCATTATAGCGCCACCAACAAGTTCGTCCGCGCCACCACCGCCCGCGCGACCTTCAACGTGCAGCCGGAACTGGCGGGATCCTACTTCAACAAGGTCGAGTGTTTCTGCTTCACCGACACGACGCTGAAGCCTGGCGAGACGCTGGACATGCCGGTCGTGTTCTATGTAGATCCCGACATCGTCAATGCGCCGGAGCTGAAGGACTTGAAGACGATTACCCTGTCCTACACGATGTTCCCGGTCGAGAAGAACGAGAAGAACAAACCGGTGGCGTCGTCGGCGCCGGCCGAAGGCACAAGCAACAAAGTTTCACACACCGAACGAAGCCTCGGGGGTTGATATGGCAGACGCGCACGCAAAACCACAACATGACTACCATCTCGTCGACCCGAGCCCGTGGCCGTTCCTAGGCTCGGTCGGCGCGCTGGTCACTGCGATCGGCGGCGTCTGTTACATGCAGTACCTCAAGGGCGGCGATTTCCCGATTTTCGGCTTCAACATCGCCAATCCGTGGCTGTTCTACATCGGCCTCTTGATCGTCATCTACACCATGTACGCCTGGTGGTCGGACACCATCAAGGAAGCGCATGAAGGCCACCATACGCGTGTAGTGTCGCTGCATCTGCGCTACGGCATGATCATGTTCATCGCTTCCGAGGTGATGTTCTTCGTCGCCTGGTTCTGGGCATTCTTCGACGCCAGCCTGTTTCCCGGCGAGGCACAGCAATACGCCCGCGCCGCCTTCACCGGCGGTGTCTGGCCGCCGAAGGGCCTCGAGGTTCTCGACCCCTTCCACCTGCCGCTCTACAACACCGTCATCCTGCTTTTGTCGGGCACCACGGTGACCTGGGCGCACCACTCGCTTATTCATGGCGACCGCAAGGGGCTGATCAACGGCCTGGTGCTGACCGTCGGTCTCGGCATGCTGTTCACCATGGTGCAGGCTTACGAGTACATGCACGCGCCGTTCGGCTTCAGGGATTCGATCTACGGCGCCACCTTCTTCATGGCGACCGGCTTCCACGGCTTCCATGTCATCATCGGCACCATCTTCCTGCTGGTCTGCCTGGTTCGCGCGATGAAGGGCGATTTCACCCCAAAGCAGCATTTCGGCTTCGAGGCGGCCGCCTGGTACTGGCACTTCGTCGACGTGGTCTGGCTGTTCCTGTTTGCGTCGATTTATGTGTGGGCATCAAGCGGCGCGGTGATCGAAGGTCACTGAAATCTTTAAGGGAATGTGGCGAGGCGGCTGCGGCGACGTGGCCGCCTTATCTTTTGGGGCGAACGGCACTAAGGTATCGGAATGAGCGATGACAAGGCGATCTGGCCACCAATCGATCCGATTTCGGCCGGCCTGCACGGCCGCTGCCCGCGCTGCGGCGAGGGGAGGCTGTTTTCCGGTTTTCTCACCGTCGGCAAGCGCTGCGCCAATTGCGGCCTCGACTATTCCTACGCCGATGCCGGCGACGGTCCGGCGGTGTTCGTCATCCTGATCATCGGCTTCATCGTCGTCGGGCTGGCGCTGTGGATGGAGGTGACGCTTAGTCCGCCGCTTTGGCTGCATCTCATGCTGTGGATACCGCTGACGCTGGTGCTATGCCTTGGGGCGCTTAGGCTGATCAAAGGCGTGCTTTTGACGCTGCAGTACCGCAACAAGGCGGCCGAGGGCAGGCTGGACCTCGGCGAATGAGCACGACATCCGGTTCGGTCGCAGGCCGTTCGCGGCCGAAGACGGCATTGCTGCTTGGCTTCGGCCTCGTGCTGTTCTTCATCTTGCTGGCGCTCGGCACCTGGCAGGTCCAGCGCCTGTACTGGAAAGAGGGTCTTCTCCAGACAATCGACCAGCGCACGCACTCGGCGCCCGTGCCGTTGGCCGAGATCGAAAAGCGGTTTGCCGCCACCGGAGACGTCGACTACACGCCGGTGACGGCATCAGGCACTTTCCTGCATCAAGGCGAGCGGCATTTCTTCGCGACCTGGGAAGGCCAGTCCGGTTTCAATGTCTTCACACCCTTGCATCTGGAGGACGGCCGCTTCGTCCTGATCAATCGCGGCTTCGTGCCCTACGATCTCAAGGATGCGGCCAAGCGCCCGCAAAGCCAGGTAGAGGGCCAAGTGACGGTGACGGGACTCGCCCGCAACCCGCTGCCGGCGAAGCCCTCGATGATGCTTCCCGACAATGATCCGCAGAAGAACATCTTCTACTGGAAGGATCGCGATGCCATGGCGGCGAGCGCGGGTCTGCCGGCCGGCGCGGGGCTGGTGCCATTCTTCATCGACGCGGACGCCACCCCGAACCCGGGTGGGCTGCCGGTCGGCGGTGTTACCGTCATCAACCTGCCGAACAGCCATTTGCAATACGCCGTAACCTGGTATGGCCTTGCCGCTGCCCTTGCCGGCGTCCTCATCTTCAGGCTTCGCCGCCCGGCGAAAGAGAAATGATCGCCGCTGGCGCCCTTGACAGGGCAGGGGTGCGCACCTCATTTCGCGCCTTGAGTTCACCTGGGTTCACGATACGACCAACCGGCCGGGAATCATGCTTCACACGACCACAAAGCCACCGCTGACGATAAGGCTCTGCCAGCCCAGGGGCTTCTGCGCCGGCGTCGACCGCGCCATCCAGATCGTCGTTCTGGCGCTGAAGAAATACGGCGCGCCGGTCTATGTCCGCCACGAGATCGTGCACAATCGCTACGTCGTCGAGGGGCTGCAAAGCCTGGGTGCGGTGTTTATCGAGGAACTCTCCGAGATACCGGCGGAGCATCGCCAGAGCCCGGTCGTCTTTTCGGCGCATGGCGTGCCGAAGTCGGTGCCGGCGGACGCCCAGGCGCGTAGCCTCTTCTATCTCGACGCCACCTGCCCGCTGGTGTCGAAGGTCCACAAGCAGGCGATGCGCCATCAGCGGCTTGGCCGCCACGTGCTTCTGATCGGCCATGCCGGCCATCCCGAAGTGATCGGCACGATGGGGCAATTGCCGGACGGCGCCGTCACCTTGATCGAGACCGAAGCTGACGCCGCGAAATTGGTGCCCGCCGACCCGCAGGCACTCGGTTTCGTCACCCAGACGACGCTCTCGGTCGAGGATACCGCCGGCATCATCCGCGTGCTTAAGGATCGTTTTCCCGATTTACATGCGGCGGCCGCGGAATCGATCTGCTATGCCACCACCAACCGTCAGGAGGCGGTCAAGGAGACCGCCGCTGGTGCCGATCTCTTCCTGATCGTCGGCGCCCCCAACTCCTCCAATTCGCGGCGTCTTGTCGAAGTGGCCGAACGCGCCGGCGCCTCGATGTCACTCCTCGTGCAGCGCGCTTCCGAAATTCCGTGGACTGACATTGCCGGCATCTCGACGCTCGGTCTGTCGGCAGGCGCTTCGGCGCCGGAAATCATTGTTGACGAGATCATCGACGCTTTCCGGCAGCGCTTCAATGTGACGATCGAGCTGGCGGTGACGGCCACTGAAACGGAGGATTTTCCGGTGATGCGGGTCCTGCGCGATGTCGAACTGACGGCGGCCGACATGGCCTTCGTCAATGGGGCCGCGTAAGGTCCATGGCGGTCTACACCGACGTCAATGAAAGTGAGCTCGGCGCGTTCCTGAAGCCCTATCCGGTCGGCGATCTCCTGTCCTACAAGGGCATCGCAGAAGGCACCGAGAACTCGAATTTCCTGCTGCACACCACCAGCGGCTCCTACATCCTGACGCTCTACGAAAAGCGCGTCGACAAGGCCGACCTGCCGTTCTTCCTCGGCCTCATGGGCCATCTCGCGAGAAAAGGCATTTCGTGCCCGCTTCCGGTCACCGCGCACGACGGCACCGTCATCGGCGCGCTTGCCGGCCGGCCGGCGGTCATCATCACCTTCCTCGAAGGCCTGTCGCTGCGGCGACCGACGGCAGCGCATTGCGGTGAGGTCGGCAAGGCGCTGGCGCAACTCCATCTCGCGGGTCAGGACTTTCCCATGACCCGCCCGAACGCCCTTGCCATCGATGGCTGGCGTAAGCTGTGGAACGCGTCCCACGCGCGCGCCGACGAGGTCGAGCCGGGACTTGCGGCCGAAGTCGATGCCGACTTCGCCGATTTCGAGCGGAACTGGCCCAAAGGCCTGCCGGAAGGCATCATCCATGCCGATCTTTTCCCGGACAATGTCTTCTTCCTCGGCGAAAAACTGTCCGGGCTGATCGACTTCTATTTCGCCTGCAATGATCTCTACGCCTATGATGTCGCCACCTGCCTCAACGCCTGGTGCTTCGAGAAAGATTTTTCTTTCAACCTGACCAAGGGCACGGCGCTGCTTGCCGGCTACCAGAGCGTGCGACCCTTGAGCGGCGACGAGAAAGCCGCGCTGCCGATGCTGGCGCGCGGCTCGGCACTGCGCTTCATGCTGACCCGGCTTTACGACTGGCTGACTGTTGCCAACGGCGGGCTGGTCATAAAACGCGACCCGACCGAGTACATCCGCAGGATGCGCTTCCACCGGGCGATCAAATCCCCTTCCGAATACGGACTGACATGACCAAGCGCGTTGAAATCTTCACCGATGGTGCCTGTTCGGGCAATCCGGGGCCGGGCGGCTGGGGGGCGGTCCTGCGCTTCAACGGCATCACGAAAGAACTGTCGGGCGGCGAGGCTGCTACCACCAACAACCGCATGGAACTTTTGGCCGCCATCTCGGCGCTCAATGCGCTAAAAGAACCCTGCGCCGTCGATCTTTATACCGACAGCAACTATGTCAAGGACGGCATTTTCAGCTGGATCGATGGCTGGAAGCGCAACGGCTGGAAGACGGCCGCCAGGCAACCGGTGAAGAATGCCGAGCTGTGGCAGGCACTCGACGAGGCGCGCAGCCGTCATCAGGTCGTCTGGCACTGGGTCAAGGGCCATGCCGGCCATCCGGAGAACGAGCGTGCCGACGAACTGGCGCGGCTCGGCATGGCGCCGTTCAAGAACAAGTCGGCCAGGCCCGCGCTCCTTTCGGCCAAGGAAAGCACCCAGGCCAAGCAGCCGGCAGCCAAGAAAATGCGGCGCTCGACCCAGAGCTACTAAACCAGTCTGGTCCTCCGTGTTCAGCGGATCAGCAGCGCCGTGCCGAAAAGCCCGAGCGCGAACACCGTATGCGACACCAGGTTGAGGGCGCGGATCTGCATGGGGTTGGGGCGCTTTGATGCGGCCCAGCCGGCGCCCATGGCGGGCGCCAGCAGGAACCAGCCGGCGCCCACGGTGACGATGCCGAGGATGAAGGCCGGCAGGAAGGTCGGCGCCGCCAGCCACGCCGCTCCCGCCAAAACGGCCAGGATGATGCCGTAGACGATGCCGACAAAATAGTGGAAGGCCCAGCCCAGCGCCGATTCATGCGCGTAGGGTGCTGCCTCGCCGATATCTTCGTGGAAGACCTTGCCGTCCCTCAGATGCCAGACCCAGCGGCCGACCAGCCCCCAGTTCGGCCGCGGCTGAGCAAACACCGTGTTCAGGAGAATCGCCCAGAGGTCCATGAGCGCCGTGGCGCCGATGCCGATCGCAACAGCGCGCCAGAAGATATCAAACGTCATCGAGGTCCCCCCAAAAGCAAGCAGTCCCGAAGAGCCAGCGCACGATCCCGAAAACCGGAATCGGCTTTCGGAAAGGATCATGCGCCGATTCGAAAGTCTTGAAGCGTCCTTGGGACGCGCGACGTTCTAAAAGGCGACTGTGGCCTATGCTGTCGCCAGAACGGAAAGCTGTCCGAGAATATGAGCCGCACCGGATTCATCAACGCCAGGCTTTGTCTCGACATTAAGCGCGATGACCTTGCCGTCGTCGAGGATCATCGAGAACCGCTTCGAACGCAGTCCCATGCCACCGCCGGAGAGGTCGGCGTCGAGGCCGATCGACTTGGCGAAGTCGCCATTGCCGTCGGCAAGGTAAAGGATCTTGCCTTCGCCGCCGCTGAAGCGGGCCCAAGCCCCCATGACGTGAATATCGTTGACGGCGACGACGGCGATGGTGTCGACGCCGCGCGCCAGGATGGCGTCGTAATTATCCAGATAGCCGGGCAGATGGTTGTTGCTGCAGGTCGGCGTGAAAGCGCCGGGAACGGCGAACAGCACCACCTTCTTGCCCGAGAAAATCTCGGCCGCTGTGATCGGTTTTGCCCCGTCGGCAGTCATCGTCTTGAAGGTCGCTTGGGGCAGCTTGTCGCCAACGGATATCATCATGATGGTCCTCATTTGACAAATAAAGGGAGTATCCTTGCGATAGCGAACTCAGACTTTTCCCGCAACCGTTTGGGGAGCCTGGAGCAAAAGGATGTTCGACCTGAACATCCTTTGCTCGGGATCAAGGGAAAGGCAGCTGTCCCTCGACCGCGCCGACCGCAGTTGTCAGCGTGTAGTAAAGTCCGCCATCCGTCGGCGTCGTCGTCGGCCTGTCGAGGATCGGCACGGTAAACACCAGCTTGCCGTCCTTTTCGCTGCGAGCCGGCACGCCGAACATGTAATCCCGCTCACCGGCGACGAAGAAATCCGCCGCATTCGGATTGCCCGGAAAGCTCGCCTCGACAATCAGTGTCTCGCGGTCACCCGGCAGGATATTGATGCCGAAATCGGGCCTTGCAGGGGCCGGCAGGGTTGCGAGGGCCGCCTTCACCAAATCGGCGTCTTCGACATTGTCCGGATCGGAGCCCGGATCGACGGTCAGCCTCGTCTGCACCGGGATGCAGATCGTCTCGCAAATGCCGAGAAAGATATCGGCATCGATGACGGCCGGCTCGTTCGGCGCCGACAACGTGAACGTCACCGGCAGCGAAACCGGATGGTCATAGCCGGCCCATTTGCCGTAGCCGTCGTCGTGGCGCTGGGGCGGCGGAAACGAAAAAATCGCGTTGGCAATGTTGGTGCTGGCCGAGACATCGATTTGCGGCGGCACGCCCGCGTCGCCCGGATCGCGCCAGTAGGTTTTCCAGCCAGGCTTGAGCGCAATATCGAGGACGCCATGGATGCGCCCGGCTTCGTCGGGCTTGCCGGTGGTCACAAGCCGCACTTTGCCGCCTTCGGTGTTGTACCAGATCGACGAGGAGGCTGCAGCGGGAAGGCCGGTTCCACATCCAACAGCGGCGCTGAGCAGCAGGACTTTCAAGCTTTGCATGGCGGTGATTTGAGCGTCCGTTCATGGCTGCGCAATGATTTCATGGCTTCGCTGTTATCATATTTGCGTGACCTCGGGCACAGCTTTGCGTGACCTTGGACGCAAAGCCGAGACCAAATCGCGCGCGGCACATCTTTTCGGCGCTTCCAAAACGCGTTACGCTGCCTGTCATGGACTTGTTGCGCCACAAGAAGATGGTCGCAGGACGCGGCTTTCTCGACGACCAGTTCCTGATTGCCATGCCCGGCATGAAGGACGACCGCTTCACGCGCTCCGTCATCTACATCTGCGCGCACAGCGACGAAGGCGCGATGGGCCTGATCATCAACCAGACGCAGCAGATGCTGTTTCCGGATCTTCTCGTCCAGCTCGGCATCATGAACGAACAGGAGGCGATCCGCTTGCCCGCGCAGGCCCGTGACTTCGTCGTGCGCAACGGCGGACCGGTCGACCGCAGCCGCGGCTTCGTCCTGCATTCGGGCGACTACCGGGTGGAATCGTCGCTGACCGTCTCCGACGAGATCTGCCTGACCGCGACCGTCGACATATTGCGCGCCATTTCGTCGGGCCGCGGACCTCGGCACGCGCTGATGGCGCTCGGCTATTCGGGCTGGGGCGCCGGCCAGCTGGAAAGCGAAATCGCCGAGAACGGCTGGCTGACCTGCCCGGCAACTGCGGAGCTTCTGTTCGATACCGACATCGAGCGCAAATACGACCGGATTCTCGCTTCGATCGGTATCGACCTCGCGCATCTCAGCGTCGCTGCCGGTCACGCCTAGTGCTGAAAACCTGACACCATCGCCAGCCGTTTGCCCAAATCGTAGACGATATTCTCGATACCGGCTGTCCAGGACAGGTCAGCCTCTTTCACGCGGGTTTCGACATCGCTGTATTTGCCGATGCGGGCTTCCAAGAAGGAGCGCATGCGCTGGTGAAACTGGCCGACGGTGAGCTGTTTTCCCTTGGCCCTGAACATCGCGGTATTGAACCGCGCCGCCTTGGGGAAGATTTTGCTGGCTTTGGCATTGGGCGTCTCGTCGGCGTTCGACAGGAGGTTTGCTGCGCCGTTGGTGCCAAGGAAATGGGGGAGGTAAAGATCCCGTTCGTCCATGGCCTTCTCGAGACGGGCTTCGATGCGTTCCCTGGCCGCAAGAAGGTTCTTGGCCGCAAGTGCTGCCGACAGATAGGGATCGCGCCTGAATTGAAGGATGCGCTCTTCTTCGGCCTTGTCGTCGACGAAATGGTGTTCGCGCTTGCCCTCGAGGCGGATCCGGATCAGTTCCGCTTCGTCGCCCAGGCCGAACTCTGCACCGTAGTCCTTCACGGCCTCGAGCCATGTCTGGTCGAGGAACTGCATAAGACCAAGCGCCGACCCTTTAGGCGGGCGGTTGTTGATGTCGAAGGAGGATTCCTTCTCGGCGATCGCGAAAAGGGTGTCGGCAGGAAATTGGGTGTCCTTGGCTGCACGCAGAATCTCGCTGGCAATGTACTGGGACACCTTGTATTCGCCGAACTCGTGCACCGACATGCCTACGACGATCTGTTCCGCGCCTTTGGAAAGGATGGAGACGGTGCCCTTCAATGCATCGGCCAAGGTGCCTTCTCCCTTGCGTCGGGAGGTCGATATGGTGCCCGGATCGATGATGTCGAACTCGGGCGCGGCCGAGGGGAAACCCAGAGCGGAGGACGGAGCAGCAGTGGCAACCGCGGCTTCGGTCGCTCCGTTGACCAAGGCTCCCGAATAGACCGGCCACGGCATGGCTGCCACTGTCGCCGCCAAGCCAAGCCCCGCGATCCTTTTCGACAAAGGCCGCACGCCCGAAAGAATGACGCCTCCGCAAGCAAAGAATTCACGTGTTCTTTGGAGTGACGCCAGGTCATCCTCCGTTCCTTGTCTGCCCCAGATATTTTGGGAAGATCTATTTCCAACGTTGAGCCGTCAACGTCGAAAAGACAAGAAGAACGGTCAGTGCCTCCGCTAGCTAGTCATGGATAATGGCGGTACAATGGCCGCAGTGCGGCGAAATAATTCGTAATGTACAATGGGTTGATTTTTACCGAGCGTTGCGTAGGCAATGCGTTGCTTGTGAAGAGAGATCATTTACCCTTTGGCTGTCGCCAGATTGGTGCTGAGCTCGAAGGCTAGTTTCGACCCGTTGGTGTATGGCTGCAGCACGGGCGCACTCTCGCTCACGATCTCCTCCACGACGCGCTTGCGTTCCTGATCGTCCATTTCCTTGGCTAAAGAACTCATCCCGACCAGCGCCATCGTATTCAAATGCAGGAAGGGTGCGCCTTCCCCGAAATGGATGGTGCGCGAAATAGTCCTTGATCGGACCTCGTGGAAGCCGGCGTCTCGCAGCAGCGCCTCAAGTGGCGCCGCTTCCCCGAAGCTGTACCGTTGATCGGCGATGGCGCCCAGGTGGCGCTCCGCCACGCGGCGCAGTTCGCGAAAGAACGGGATTTCGTCATCCGGGCGCCACGTGGCAAGCGCCAGCCTACCACCCTTCGCCAGCGCGCGACGCATCTGCGCCGCCGCCGCGGGTTTGTCGGGAAAGAACTGCAGTCCTTGCTGGCAGACGACCACGTCGAACGTCTCACCGTTACGCAGAGGCAGCTCGCCGGCATTGCCCCGACGCCAGTCAATGGCTGGTTCTACAGCCCGCGCCACGGCAAGCATGTCCAGGCTGATGTCGACGCCGACGATGTATCCGGCTTCACCGAGCCGCTCTCTTGCAACGCGCGCCACTATTCCTGTTCCGCAAGCGATATCGAGTACGCGATCGCCCGAAGACAATTCCAGCTCGTCAAGAGCCAACTCGGCCCATGGACGGAAGAGAGGGCCGACGAGCCACCGCTCGTACATTTCCGGGAAACTTGCCTGGTTCATTGCGTAACTGGGCAAGGTCATAATTGTCCTCCCTCAGATTTCCATCCGGCCATCGCGAGCCTTCTCCGCTGTTCCTTGGCCGCGTGCGATTCCAACCAAGAGAAAGTTGCAGCCGTTTAGGAGAAAGAGAGAAAGCATCTCAAACCAGCAGCAGCTCAAGCTTCAGCAATAACGCCTAGCCTGGCCAATCGAAACTTTGGGCAGCTCGGACCATTGCCGCCGTCGCCGGGCTATATGGCCGGCCCGGAACGCTAGCCAGGGACACCGTGCGTGCCACCGCGGGTTCGATCAGCGGGCGCTGAAGAAGTTCAGGCGATGTCACCGAATATTCAGGCATGAAGGCGAAGCCGATCCGCGCCAGCACCATTGATTGGACCCAATCCTCGCGCTCGGAACGAAAGCGGGCATAAAGGCTAACGTTTCTTTCCCGGCACACCCCCATCACAAGGTCCCGCATTTCGCAGGACAGACGATCGACATAGGGTTCTTGAGAGAGGTCGACCAACTTGATTGCATCGAGGGTCGCAAGCCGGTGATCCGGCGCGAATACGACGACGTAACGCTCACTGTAGAGATCATGGACGCGGAAAGCCGCTCCCAATCCCTCCAGCGGATTGAGAACGGCCAGATCGAGATCGCCATGCTCAAGCCTGTCTTTCAGTTCCTGAACGCCCGCTTCGCTAACTTCAAGCTCGACACCATGATAGTCGCGCTGGAACTTTGCCAGGAACCGGGCGAGCTTCACATGGCCGATGGTCGACATCACGCCGAGCCGGATCGGCACCTGATTGAGTAGCCTAAAATTATCGGCAAGCGTCCTGGTTGCGTGGGCCTCCTGCATGATCTGCTGAAGATGAGGCAGAATGGAGCGCCCGAACTCACTCAGGAGGATGCGCTTACCCTCGCGGTGGAACAAGGGCGCGCCAAGCTCATCCTCGAGTGTTTTGACCGCTTTGGTGAGCGCCGGCTGAGACACATTGCAATCGGTGGCGGCCTTGGTGAAATTCAGTATTTTCGCGGCCGCAAGCACGTAGCGGACCTGAAACATCTCCATGGCGAGCCCTCCCGAGGCGGTTCCACGAAACGACATTATAGCCCCTTCATCGATAACTGTCGGCTATCGATCGATAGAAAAAATGTCGTTTTCTTTCGCCCGCCATTGCATTCAACTCCTGTAGTCACCGAACTAGGAGGAGATCTGGAAATGACCGTCTATATGGTGGAACGGGACCTCAAGGGCATCAGCATGGAAGCTCTGGGAGATGCACAGAAGGCGGCGATCAGCAAGGCCGCTGAGATGACGTCCAACGGCACCGACATTAGGTATCTGCGCTCGACCTTCGCACCGGAGGACGGGCGCTGCATGTGCCTGTTTGACGCTGTCTCCAATACCGACGTGAAGCGTCTAAACGACGATGCAGGACTGCCCTATCACAGAATCGTGCCGGCGCTCGATCTTACCCCATAAGACCAGCACGACCGGGCTCGTGATGACCATCCGGGCCCGGCGTTCTGGAGAGGCTGATCATTTGGAACGACGGAAAGACCCAAGACGTTCGTGCTGCATCCGCTAGCCGCAGATCTAACGCTTGTTGCTCCCAGGAGTCTGAGGCGGACCATGTTTGGCAGCTCGGGCATCATTCCTCTGCCTCGCCCGCTTGAGCGTCGTGTGGATACTCTTGCGCAGTCGTTCATGCGCCAGCGGCTCGGATCTCAGATGGACTTCTCGACCCCGGAAGGCGAGCCGGCGCTGTTGCCGCCCACCTCCGTGTCCTGGCGTATTTTCAAGAACCCTGTTGCGCTGTTCATCGGCGGGGTTACGGCGGTGCTGCTCGAATTGGCGGAGCCGCGGGTTCGCGACGCCATTTGGCAGCACAGCACATTCCGCTCCCATGCGCTGCGACGATTACAGCGCACTGGCCTCGCTGCCTTGGTCACTGTCTACGGCCCCCAAACCAAGGCTAAGGCCATGATCGAAGGTGTAGTCAGGATGCATGGGCGCGTTTCAGGTCGAACCAGCGAAGGTGAGCCATACCACGCCACCGACCCGGAGTTGCTGGACTGGGTGCAAGCGACGGCCGGGTTTGGTTTCATGCAGGCGTATCACGTCTATGTGCATCGTCTGCATTTTTTCGAACGGGACGCGATGTTTGCTGAGGCTCGCCCCGTCGCGCTTCTCTATGGTGCGGTTGACGCGCCCACGTCTCAGGCCGAGCTTTACGCGCTGTTCGACGTAATGAGGCAAAGACTAGTCGCGTCGCCGATCATCTTGGAATTCCTGGAGATCATGGAAGAAGTTCCCGCCTTGCCGGGAGTGGCTCGACCGCTTCAGCGGCCATTTCTGAAGGCGGCAGTCGAGATCCTACCCCGCTGGGTCCGCGAGCGGTTGGCGCTCGGCGACCGCTGGACCCTGAAGCCGTGGGAGCGTGCTTTTGTGAAGATGACGGCTGCAATCTGCGAGAGCATCGTGCTCCCCTCATCACCAGCCGTCCAGTCATGCCGTCGCCTCGGTCTTTCCGAGAGCTATCTCTATCGCCGCCGTTAATTCAGGCTTCCAACATTGGTAGAGCCACGCCACGGGTCGGGAGTTAAAGTTTTCGATACTGCGGACCAGAAGGGTTGACTTGCAACCTCCGAGCGCCGGGAAGCGGCCGGCATAAGGCCGCTCTGGTTAGGAAGGGTCGTTCTCTGCCATTCCAAGCGGGTACGCATGTCGCCCAAAAAATGCTCAGCGGTTTTGACACTACGACATGCGCAAAAATCAAGCCTGAGGCAGCGGATACTGTTCCTTCAGCGTCTTCAGCACCTGATCGCCGGGCATCGGCGCGCCGAACATGAAGCTCTGCACATATTCGCAGCCCATCTGCCGCAGTTCGAGCGCATCGCTTTCGTCCGAAATGCCTTCGGCCACGACCGAAAGGCCGAGCTCATGCGCCATGTTGACCATGGATTTGAGCAGCACCGCGCGCTTCGGTGTCGAGTCGTCGACAAAGCTCTTGTCGATTTTGATCGTGTCGAAGGGGAAGCGCGTCAGATAGGCTAGCGATGAGTAGCCGGTGCCGAAATCGTCCAGCGACAGGCCGATACCAAGCTTCTTCAGCTTGTTCAGCACATGGGCTGTCTGCTCGGGATTGTCCATCACCAACGATTCGGTGAGTTCGAGCCGGAAGCAGCGCGGCTTTAGATTGGCTCGCGCGATCACCGAGCGGACGTCGCTGACCAGATCGCGGCGGATGAGCTGACGGCTGGACAAGTTGACCGAAACCGACAACGGCGCATCGCCGATCTGCTTTTGCCAGCCCGCCAGATCTTCGGCGGCCTGTTGCATGGCAAAAAGGCCAAGCTGCACGATCAGGCCGCAGCTCTCGGCGACCGGGATGAAATCGCCCGGCGGGATCATGCCGCGGCGCGGATGGTCCCAGCGCAAAAGCGCCTCGAAGCCGGCAACGCTGCCGTCTTCGAGCCGCACGATGGGCTGGTAGGCTAGTGTGAATTCGCGCCGTTCGATGGCGCGGCGCAGGTCGGACTCGAACTGCAGCCGGTCGGTGCCGACGGTCCGGAAGGCGGGGCGGAACGGCTCGATCCTGTCGCCGCCGAAACGCTTGGCCTGGTGCATGGCAAGCTCGGCGTCCTTGACCATGTCCTCGGCTGAGCTCTGCGCCGAGGTCCAGGTGACCAGTCCGATCGAGGCGGTCAGCACAATCTCGCGTTTGGCAAAGGTGATCGGATTGTTGATCGCATGCTTGATGGCGTCCGCGACCGCCGCGATGCGGGCCGGGTCCTGTTCAGAAAGCAGCATCAGCGCGAACTGGTCGCCGGCAAAGCGCGACAGCGAATCCTTCGGCTTGAGCAGCCGGTGCAGGCGGCGCGCAATGGTCAGCAGGATGGTATCGCCGGCCGAGATGCCGAGCCCGTCATTGACCTGCTTAAACCGGTCGATGTCGATGACGAAGACGGTCGGACGCACCTTCTCTTCCGTGCGCGCGATCGAGATGATCGCCTCCAGCCGGTTCATCAGCAATTCCCGGTTCGGCAGGCCGGTGAGATTGTCATGCACGGCATCGTGCAGCAGCCTCTCCTCTGACTTTTTCTGCTCCGTCACGTCGACCATGGTGCCGACGCAGCGGATGACCTCGCCGTCCGATCCGATCACCGGCCGAGCGCGCAGCGAAAACCAGTGATAGTGCCCGTCGGCGCCGCGCAGGCGGAAGTTCTGCGACACGCGGCCGCGCCGGTGTTCGAGCACCACGTCGAGCGTCGTGCGGAACGTGTCGCGATCGTCGGCATGCAGCACCGGCAGCCAGTTGCGGGCGGCCCCGCCCAGACTGTCGGGCGCAAGGCCAAGCTGGATGCTGACATCCGGCTTGGTGACGACGCGGTCGCGCATCACGTCCCAGTCCCAAACCGTGTCGCCCGATCCGGCGACGGCCAGCGCCTGCCGTTCGAGATCGGAGAACAGGCCCTGATGCAGCGCGCCACCGGCAAAGGCGTGCTGCATGACGGTGAAGCCGATCAGCAGGATGATGAGGATCAGCCCGCCGCCCAGCGCCGGCTGGGCAATGTCGTTGTCGAGCATGCCGGTGATCGCCATCCACGACCCGCATAGCCACAACAAGACCATGACCCAACTGGGCACCAGCATGATGGCACGGTCGTAGCCGCGTATGCCGAGGAAAATGATCAGGCCGAGGCCGGTCAGGGCGGTGGCGGCGAAGGACAGCCTGGCGATGCCGGCGGCGACCGCCGGATCGACGATGGCCACACCCGCGATCAGCACCAGCCCAAGAATCCAGACCAGCGCGCCGTAGCTGAAATGGCCGTGCCATCGGTTGAGGTTGAGGTAGGCGAACAGGAACACCACGAAGGTCGCCGCAAGCGCCACCTCCGTTCCGGCTCGCCACATCTGCTCGTTGCCGGGCGATATTTCCAGGACCTTGTTGAGAAAGCCGAAATCGATGCAGATATAGGCGAGCACCGCCCAGGCGAGTGCGGCGGTAGCCGGGAACATCGAGGTTCCCTTGACGACGAAAAGGATGGTCAGGAACAACGCCAGAAGGCCGGCGATGCCGATGACGATGCCGCGAAACAGCGTGTAGGAATTGACCGAGTCCTTGTAGGATTCCGGATCCCACAGATAGACCTGCGGCAGTTTGGGCGAGGCAAGTTCGGCAATGAAGGTGATCACCGTTCCGGGATTCAGCGTCACCCGGAACACATCGGCGTCGGGGCTGGTCTGGCGGTCGAGCGCGAAGCCCTCGCTGGGCGTGATCGCGGCAATGCGGGTCGAGCCGAGATCCGGCCAGAAGATGCCGGAATTCACCAGCCGGAAATGCGGTGCGACGATCAGCCTGTCGAGCTGCTGGTCGGTGGTGTTGGCTAGCGCGAACACCGCCCAGTCGCCGGTCGAGCGCGCATCATTGGCCTCGACCTCGATGCGCCGCACGATGCCGTCCGGTCCCGGCGCGGTCGACACCTGGAAGTTCTCGCCCTGGTTGCGGTAGATTTCGACCGCGCCCGAAAGGTCGAGCGCCACGTCGTCGCGGGCGATCTTGATCGGTTCGACGGCGAAGGCCGAGGACGCCGCGCAGAGCGTGACGATTGCCGTCAGGACAAAGGCGAACAGCGACCCGATTCGCAGGAAATTCGTCAAAAATCAGTCCTTCGTTCCCGCGCCGGGCAGATCGTCCTCGATCCGGGCGTAGAGGTAATGGTCCTGCCAGATGCCATTGATCCTGAGATAGGATCGCAGAAGTCCTTCGCGCCGGAATCCGGCTTTTTCAAGCACGCGGATCGACCGGGCGTTGTCGGGAATACAGGCAGCTTCGATCCGGTGCAACCTCAGCGTATCGAAGGCGAAGCGCGTCACCACCTTGACCGCGTCGGTCATCAGGCCGTGGCCGCTGTAGCGCTCGCCGATCCAGTAGCCGATATGGCCGCTTTGCGCGACGCCGTGGCGGATATTGCCGAGGGTGATTCCGCCGACAAGCTTGCCGCTGCTTTTGTCGAAGATGAAGAAGGCTATGGCCGTTCCCTGCGCGTAATCTTCGCGGTAACGGCTGAGGCGATGCCGCCAGGCCGTGCGGTCGAGCTCGTCGGGGTTCCACCGCGGCTCCCACGGCTCCAGGAAGCGGCGGCTTTCCCCGCGCAGCACCGACCATTCGCGATAGTCGTTGGTCAGCGGCACGCGCAGCGTGACGCGATCGCCCTTCAGTGCCGGCAGGTCACGGCGAAAGAAAGGGAGCGCGAACATGACGCTTTGATGGACTTAGCCGGCGAGCTTTCGGGCCGTGGTCTGCGTGCCCGAAAGCGACTCAAGGACCGCCTCATAGGGAGCGAGCGTGCCCACCGGTCCGACGGCAGTCAGCGTCGGCTTGGTCGAAAACAGCCGTGACGACAGGTCCGTCAACCGCTCGACCGTCAGCGCCGACAGCCGTTCCATCAGCTCTTCCTTGGCGATCGGCCGGCCGAACAGAAGCATTTGCCGGGCGATCTGCGAGGCGCGGCTGGCCGGGCTCTCGGCGGACATGATCAGGCCTGCGCGGTACTGGGCGCGTGCCCGGTCGAGTTCCTCCTGCAGGATGTTCTCGCCGGCCTTCTGCAACTCGTCGATGACCACCGGCACCAATTCGGCGATGTCGCTCTGCCCGGTCGCGGCATGGACGCCGAATATGCCGGTGTCAGAAAAACCCCAGTGGAAGGCATAGACCGAATAGCACAGCCCGCGTTTTTCGCGGACTTCCTGGAAAAGGCGCGACGACATGCCGCCGCCAAGGATCATCGACAGGACCTGCGAGGCGTAGAAGTCACGCACATGATAGGCGCGGCCCTCGAAACCCAGCACGATCTGCGCGTCCATCAGGTCGCGGTCCTCGCGGAAATCGCCGCCGACATATTGCGCATATTGCGGCATCGTGTTGTCGGACTTGCTGCGGAAGCCGCCGAGATGCTTCTCGACCTCACGCACGAAATTGTCGTGCTTGATGTCGCCGGCGGCGACGACCACCATGCGTTCGGCGCCATATTGCCGTTCGATGAATTTGTGCAGTTGCTTCGAGGTGAACGATTTGACGGTTTCCGGCGTGCCGAGGATGGAACGGCCGATCGTCTGGTGGCGGAAGGCCGTCTCGGTGAAACGGTCGAAGACGATGTCGTCGGGCGTGTCGTGAGCGGCGCCGATCTCTTGCAGGATCACATGCTGCTCGCGCTCTAGCTCCTGCGGGTCGAACTCGGATTCCTGCAGGATATCGGAGAGGATATCGACGGCCAGGGGCACGTCGTCGCTCAGCACCCTGGCATAATAGGATGTGGTCTCGACACTGGTGGCGGCATTGATCTCGCCGCCGACATCCTCGATTTCCGAGGCGATCTCGAAGGCGCTGCGCCTTCTGGTTCCCTTGAACGCCATGTGTTCAAGCAGGTGGGCCATTCCGTGCTCTTCGTTACGCTCGTTGCGGGCGCCTGATTTGACCCAGGCACCAAGAGCGACGGATTCGAGGCTTGGAAGGGTTTCGGTGGCGACTGTCAGGCCGTTCGACAGACGGCTTACCTCAACACCCATATAGCTAATACTCCCTAACTTGCCGCCCGCGTGTGACGGCTAACATAATCTTCCACCATTTTCAGGTCGGATGGAAGTACCGTGTATTTTTCCTCTGATGTCATCAACCCGCCTAGCCACGCGGGCAGGGCAGGCGACACGCCGCTGGCGGCTTCGACGGCAGCCGGGAATTTTGCCGGATGGGCGGTGCCGAGCACCACCATGGGCACGGCCTTGGTGGCCTTCGCACCCGCAACATGCATGGCCGCGGCCGTGTGCGGGTCGAGCAAATAATCACTGGCGTCGAGCGTCGAGCGGATCGTGGCGGCGACTTCGTCCATCGTCGAACGGCCAGCATCGAATTCGGAGCGGATCCTGGCGATCTCGCCCGCTTCGATGGCGAAGGCGCCGGACTGCTTGAGGCCGCTCATGTAGCGCCGCACGGTCGAGGCATCGCGACCGGCCGCCTCGAACAGCAGGCGCTCGAAATTCGACGAGACCTGGATGTCCATCGACGGCGACGTGGTCGAAAAGACGCCTTTCGTGCGGTACTCGCCGCTCGACAGCGTGCGCGCCAGAATGTCGTTGTCATTGGTCGCGATGATAAGCCGCTCGATCGGCAGCCCCATCTTCTTGGCGGCGTAGCCGGCGAAGATGTCGCCGAAATTGCCGGTCGGCACCGTGAAGGAAACCGGCCGGTCGGGCGCGCCGAGCGACAGCGCCGACGAGAAATAATAGACGATCTGGGCCATGATGCGGGCCCAGTTGATCGAATTGACGCCGGACAGCGACACCCGGTCGCGAAAACCGTGATCGTTGAACATGTCCTTCACCAGGCCCTGGCAATCGTCGAAATTGCCTTCGACCGCCAGTGCATGGACATTTGCCGCAGTGGACGTCGTCATCTGCCGCTGCTGCACCGGCGAGACCCGGCCGTGCGGGAAAAGAACGAAGATGTCAGTGCGATTGCGCCCGGCGAAAGCATCGATGGCAGCCCCGCCGGTATCGCCTGATGTGGCGCCGACAATGGTGGCGCGCTGGTCGCGTTCGGCAAGCACATGGTCCATCAGCCGGGCGAGAAGCTGCATGGCCACGTCCTTGAAGGCAAGTGTCGGGCCGTGGAAGAGTTCCAGAACGAACATGTTCGAGCCGGTCTGCACCAGCGGGCAGACAGCCTCGTGACGGAAGGTCGCATAGGCTTCGCGCACCAGGCGTTCGAACACCGGCATCGCGATCTCGTCGCCGAGAAACGGTGACAGCACGCGGATGGCGAGGTCGGGATAGGCAAGGCCGCGCATGGCGCGGACCTCTGCCGCCGAAAACTGCGGCCAGGTATCAGGCAGATAAAGTCCGCCATCGCGCGCCAGACCCGCCAGCACCGCGTCGGAAAATCCAAGCACGGGCGCTTCCCCGCGGGTACTCACATATCGCATCGTCATGTTCCATTGCTGCCGGGCGGTTTCGTCCGCGGCAAAGTGGTTAATTTCCGTGCTTGCTCAGTCGCATTTTTGCCGCGCGGTTGATATACGTCACCCGCTTTGCGAGAGGGAAGTGCAGTTCATGGCGTTTCATTCATTCAACGGTCGTTTTATCGCGGGTCTGGCCCTCACTGGCTTTATGCTTACCGCCGCCGGCTGCCAATCAGGCGGCAGTAGCATTCTGGGCTTCGGAAAAAAGGACACGACACCGCCACCACCTCCGGACCCGAAGGTTCTTTCCAGCCAACTGCTGGCCTATTGTCCGAAAGTGACGCTGCGCGACGGCACCGCTTTCTTCAACACCTATGCCAAGGGCAACCAGAAACCTAAGAAAAAAGCCGCCGCTCAGGACGCCGAGGCTGCTGCGCTCGACGCGAGCAGCGATCAGCAGGACGATTCGGCGAAGGTCATCTATCAGGCCTCGATCACCGATGTGACCCGCGACTGCAACCGTGCCAACGGCTCGCTGACGATGAAGATCGCCGTCGCCGGCAAGGTCGTTCCGGGACCGATGTTCAGCCCGGGCACGATCACAATGCCGATTCGTATCGCCGTGATGCATGGCACCGAGGTGCTTTACTCGCAGCTTCATCAACATCAGGTCCAGGTTACCAATCCCTCGAGTGCCACCCAGTTCGTCTTCACCGATTCGAACGTCGTCGTTCCCGAGCCCACTGCGCAGGACTATCAGGCGTTCGCCGGCTATGACGAAGGCCCGGCGAAGAAGGCTGACAAGAAGATTGCCGCGGCCGAATAGCGGCGGCGGTGGGGCCGCCTCCGGTCGGAGGCGTATGCATCACGCATCCGACCATTCCGACAGAGCGGCGATCACGCTTTTCAGTTCCGCCCAGCGGCGAATGACCGTTTCGGCGCCGGCCTCGGTCAGCGCGTCGGCATGCCCGGGATAGCTGTGCGCCGCTCCGGTAAAGCCGATAACGCGCATGCCGGCTGTCCTGGCGCCGGTCACGCCATGCACGGAATCCTCGATGACGAAGGTGTTGGCCGGATCGGCATTGAGCTTTTCCGCGGCAAAGAGGAACACGTCTGGGGCCGGCTTGGACTTTCCGGTCGGTGTTTCCAGCGAGGAAAAAATCCGCCCAGTGAAAAACGGCAGCAGATGCACCTTCTCCAGCATGAACTCTATCCGCTCGGAGCGAGAATTCGAGCAGATGCAGCGCGGCGCAGTCACCGCGGCGACCGCCTCGTGCACCCCGTCGATGGCGCGCACATCGCTGCGCAGCCTGCGGTCGACCAGGTCTTCGGCGCGGTCGATCAACGAGGCCTGGAATGGGATGCGGGACTTCTCCTCGACCCGCATCATGATGTCCTTGAAGGTCAACCCGGCATAGGTTTCGGAAATCTCCTCGGCCGATATTTCGTAACCGGCCGATGTCAAAAGCTCGGCTTCGATGCGCGCGGCGATGATTTCGGAATCGACGAGCACGCCGTCGCAATCGAAGATGACAAGGTCTGGCTGGGGCATTGGCGATCCGGAAAGCGGGAGGGAGGAGGCTGAGACGCTCAGGCGGCGCGGCATACACCAACAGGCCGGCCTTCGCAAATTGCCTGTGGTCCGAACCCTCAGCCTTCACCGAATATTTACGCTGATCGGTAACCATAACAGGGAGTAAACAGTAACGCGTGCTTTGGGTGTCACAATGTCTGCCGTGCGTCTTCTCGACGACCTTTCCCATGCTCCCCAGCAATCCGAATGGCTGGATACGATCCTGAAGGGCGATTGCGTCGCCGCGCTCGACCGGCTGCCCGAAAAGTCCATCGACGTGATCTTTGCCGATCCGCCCTACAATTTGCAGCTCGATGGCGATCTGCACCGGCCCGACCAGTCCAAGGTCGATGCCGTCGACGATGACTGGGATCAGTTCGCGAGTTTTGAGGTCTACGACGCCTTCACCCGCGCCTGGCTGCTGGCGGCGCGCCGCGTGCTGAAACCCAACGGCACCATCTGGGTCATCGGCTCCTACCACAACATTTTCAGGGTCGGCGCCAAGATGCAGGATCTGGGATTCTGGATCCTCAATGACGTCGTGTGGCGCAAGACCAATCCGATGCCGAATTTCCGCGGCCGTCGCTTCCAGAACGCCCATGAGACGATGATCTGGGCCTCGCGCGATCAGAAGGGCAAGGGTTATACCTTCAACTACGAAGCGCTGAAGGCGTCGAATGACGACATCCAGATGCGCTCCGACTGGCTGTTTCCGATCTGCACCGGCGGCGAGCGCCTGAAGAACGAAAATGGCGACAAGCTGCATCCGACGCAGAAGCCCGAAGCGCTGCTCGCCCGCATCATGATGGCCTCGACGAAGCCCGGCGATATCGTCCTCGATCCCTTCTTTGGCTCCGGCACCACCGGCGCGGTAGCCAAGCGCCTCGGCCGCCATTTCGTCGGCATCGAGCGCGAGCAGGCCTATATCGACGCCGCCAACGAGCGCATCGATGCAGTCCGACCGCTGAGCGGCGCCGATCTTACCGTGCTTACCGGCAAGCGCGCCGAGCCGCGGGTTGCCTTCGTCAGCCTCATCGACACCGGGCTGATGTTGCCGGGTGCCACGCTCTATGACGCCAAGAAGCGCTGGGCGGCCAGGGTACGCGCCGACGGCACGGTGGCGATTGGCGACAGCGCCGGATCGATCCACAAGATCGGGGCGGAAGTGCAGGGGCTGGACGCCTGCAACGGCTGGACCTTCTGGCACTATGAGCGCAGCGGCGGCCTGACCCCGATCGACGAGCTTCGCCGCATAGCCCGTCTTGGCATGGAGCGGGCAGGGGCCTGACGACGGATTCTATGGATCCGTCATGTTAAAGCGGATTATCGATCGGCCTGTCGAAGTGATTCAAATCACACTCTGATCCCCAGCTCTCTAAGGTCCGCCTTGAGCGTCTTGGCGTCGGTGAACAGCACGGACTGCCAGCCGGCCGCCTTGGCACCTTCGACATTCTTCTGGCTGTCGTCGATGAACAGCGTGGCCGCGGGCTCGAGGCCGAAGGCGGCGACGTGATGATCGTAGATGCCGCGATCAGGCTTGATCAGGCCGATCTCGCCCGAAATGGTCACCCCGCGCGGACGGTTGAGGAAATCGAAACGCTGCCGGGCTTCGGCGAGCGTATCGGAGGCGAAGTTGGTCAGCATGGTGACGTCGTGGCCGGTGTCGATCAGCTTCTCCATGATCTCAACGCTGTCCGCATAGGCGTGCGGCACCATCTCGTGCCAGAGGCGGCGGAAGCTGCGGATGTTTTCGGCATGGTCGGGATGTTCGGCGATCAGCAGGGCTTCGGCTTCCTCCCATGTCCGCCCTCGATCCTGCTCGATGTTCCAGTCATGCGTGCAGACATTGTCGAAGAACCACTTTCTCTCCTCGGCATCCGGAATGAGACGGCTGAACGGAAGGTTCGGGTCATAGTGGATCAGCACTCTGCCGATGTCGAAAACGATGTGGCGGATTTCAGTCATTCTGTCCTCATTCAATGCAATTCAATGCGGGCGCTGCTTTTTGGTCGCGCCCGGTATCGCCGCTTCGATTACCTTTTTCATGACAGTGGGTAAGGCTTCCCCGGAAATTTCATGGGCCAGTGACCAGAAATGCCCCGCCGGAGCAGCGCCTTCTGTCACCGATTTGAACACGTCGAGTTCAAGCCCGAAATGGGTAAAGACGTGGCCAATCCGCCCGGCGGGCCGCCAGTCGCCGGGAAAGGGGGCTGCCGCATCCGTGGTGGCGCCGTCAATCCGTGCTGTCCAGCCGGTCGTCGGCACCTCGGTCATGCCGCCGAGCAGGCCTTTTTCCGCACGTTTTCGCAAAAGAATGGCGCCGTCGGCCCTGACGGCGACAAAGGCGGCGCCACGCCGCAATGGCTTTTCCGCCTTCGGCAGGCGCACCGGAAAATGCTCGGGGTCGCCCGAGACAGTGGCGCTGCAATCGTCTCGCAGCGGGCACAGCATACAGCGCGGCCGGCGTGGCGTGCAGATCGTCGCGCCCAGATCCATCATCGCCTGGGCGAAATCGCCCGGTCTGGTCGCTGGAACCATGCGCTCGACATAGGCGCGTATGTCTCCCTTGGCTTCGCTTAGCGGCGTGGCGATCGAGAACAGCCGGGAAACCACACGCTCGACATTGCCGTCGATGACCGCGGCTGGCTGGTCGAAGGCGATCGCCGCGATCGCCGCCGCCGTGTAGGCGCCGATGCCGGGCAGCTCTCTCAAGGCAGCTTGCGTATCCGGAAACCTGCCGCCTTGCCGTGCGACGAGATCGGCGCAGGCCTTTAGATTGCGCGCGCGGGAATAGTAGCCGAGCCCGGCCCAGGCCTTCATGACATCTTCGGTCGGTGAAGCGGCCAACGCCTCGACATCCGGCCATTTCTGGACAAAGGCCCGGAAATACGATTTTACCGCTTCCACCGTGGTCTGCTGCAGCATGACTTCGGAAAGCCAGATGCGGTAGGGATCGGGACGCACCCCGCGTGCCAGCTCGCGCGGCGCAATGCGCCACGGCAAGTCGCGGTGATGCGCGTCGTACCAGGCGAGCAGGCGGGACGCGATCTCGGCGCTCTCCCCCGATGCAGCCTTGCTGCTATCGTCGGACGCAGCTTTGCTGCTGTCTCTAGACGCGGCTCCGCCGCTGTCTCCGGATGCGGTCTTGCGGGTCTGGTCGTGCAGTGCCATTGATCGAGGACAGGCCTAGCCGATGCTTGGTGAAGGTCGTGACTGGAGAACGCACATGGCAGGGAAAAGGCCCTTCGGCAATCCCGTTCCGGTGAGTGATCTCGCAACCCAGATCCTCGATCCGGTGTTGCGCAAGCGGGCCGGCATGTCGATCGGGCTCGTGCAGTCTTGGGAGGAGATTGCCGGGCCTCGGCTCGCCAGCCGTTCGCGCCCTGAAAAGATCCAGTGGCCGCGGCGCATGCATGAAGACGATCCGTTCGAGCCGGCGGTGCTGGTCATCGCCTGCGAAGGCATGGCCGCGCTCCATCTGCAGCACGAAACCGGCGAGATCATCAACAGGGTCAACGCCTTCCTCGGCTTCAACGCTATCGGCCGGATCAGAATCGTGCAAAAGCCGGTGACGGCGGACAAGGGGCGGCCTAAACCAAGCTTCCGGCCGCTGACTGCGGCCGAGAAGGTGAAGCTGTCAGGCACTGTCGGAATGATCGAGGATGACGGGCTGCGTGCTTCGCTGGAGCGGCTCGGCGCCACCATTCTCGGTCAAAAGAAGGTATAATCTCGCGCTTTCGTGATCGCGCACACAAAGTTTGGCGATTGGAATGGGGACGGCGATGCCTTAATTCGCGCCAACTCTCGCCTTTTCTAGTCTTTGCATTGCAAAATCCAACTATTGTCAGGTGATTCGTATGACCCGTCCTTTGTCCCGCAGAAACCTCCTGTCGTCGCTGGCCGCCATTCCGGCGGTGGCTCTGCTCGCCGCCTGCAGCGACTCGGGCGAGAAGGCCGTCGCGCAGGATGCGGCTCCCGCCGATGCGATGAAGCCGGCCGATCCGGCGAAGCCGGCAACGCCGGCCGCGGTCAAGGCGCCTGAGGCCCAGGGCACGGTGGACATGGCGGCCTTGCTGAAGCCAGGCGCGCTGCCCGACGCGCAACTGGGCAAGGACGACGCGAAAGTCACAATCGTCGAATATGCCTCGATGACCTGCCCGCACTGCGCGCATTTCCACGAAACCACCCTCCCGGAGCTGAAGACGAAATATATCGACACCGGCAAGGCCCGCCTTATCCTGCGCGAATTTCCGTTCGACCCCAGCGCTGAGGCCGGTTTCATGCTGGCGCGCTGCTCCAAGGACAATTATTTCCCGATGGTAGACGTTCTGTTCAAGCAGCAGGCGAACTGGGCAGGTGTTGCCAATACCAAGGATGCCCTGCTGCAAATCTCCAAGATGGCCGGTTTTACACAGGAGTCCTTCGAGGCCTGCTTGACGGACCAGAAACTTCTGGACGATGTGAGGTCGGTCCAGAAGCGCGGCGCCGATGAATTCAAGGTCGACTCGACGCCGACCTTCTTTATCAACGGAAAGACCTACAAGGGGGCGCTGTCGATTGAGGAAATATCGGCCATCATCGACCCTCTGCTCTGACGTTTCCGCAGCGCCGAAGCGGCTGCGCTTCGGCGTGCGCAGCTTTTTGCTGTGCCGCGGATTCTCTTCGCAAAACCGCGGAACACTTTTGCGGAACTTGGCTATGGGGCGGCGCGAATGAAGTTCTCGCGCCTTCGCCTGCTCGGGTTCAAGTCCTTCGTCGAACCCGGCGAGTTCGTCATCGAACGCGGCCTGACCGGCATCGTCGGGCCGAACGGCTGCGGCAAGTCGAACCTTGTCGAGGCTTTACGCTGGGTGATGGGCGAAAGCTCGTACAAAAACATGCGCGCGTCCGGCATGGACGACGTCATCTTTTCCGGTTCCGGAACGCGTCCGGCCCGCAATACCGCCGAAGTCACGCTTTTCCTTGACAACAGCGACCGTACTGCGCCCTCGGCCTTCAATGATGCCGATGAGCTGCAGGTTTCGCGCCGCATCGAGCGCGAGGCCGGTTCGCTCTACCGCATCAACGGCAAGGAAGCCCGCGCCAAGGACGTGCAACTGCTTTTCGCCGACCAGTCTACCGGCGCGCGCTCGCCTTCGATGGTCGGGCAGGGTCGCATCGGCGAGCTGATCCAGGCAAAGCCGCAGGCGCGCCGCGCGCTTCTGGAAGAGGCGGCCGGCATTTCGGGCCTTCACACACGCCGCCATGAGGCCGAGCTGCGGCTGAAGGCGGCCGAACAGAATCTGGAACGGCTGGACGACGTCGTCGGCGAACTCGAAAGCCAGATCGAAAGCCTTAAGCGCCAAGCCCGCCAGGCGTCGCGCTTCAAGAACCTGTCGGCCGATATCCGCAAGGCCGAAGCGACGCTGCTGCACCTGCGCTGGACGCTGGCCAAGACGCAGGAAGGCGAGGCCCGCTCGGCGCTGGCGATCGCCACGGCGCTGGTCGGCGACCGCGCCGCCGCCCAGATGGCTGCCGCCAGGGAGCAAGGGATCGGCGCGCACCGGTTGCCGGACCTGCGCGATGCGGAAGCCGCCGCCGCTGCCGCCTTCCAGCGCCTGTCGATCGCCAAGACGCAGATCGAGGAGGAAGCGGGCCGCATCCGCGCCCGCCAAGTGGAACTCGACCGCCGCCTCCAGCAGCTCGACGGCGACATCACTCGCGAGGAGCGGATGGTCCGCGACAATGCGGATATCCTCGAACGCCTCGCCACCGAAGAAGCCACGCTCAATGCCGAGAATGCAGGCGCCGCCGAGCGCGAGGCCAGTACCCGCGCCGCGGTCGAACAGGCAGCGTCGACGCTTGCCGCGAGCGAAGCCAAACTCGCCGGGCTGACGGCCGAACGGGCGGAGGCCGCCGCCTCCCGCAACCAGATCGAGCGAACGCTGCGCGATACCGCTGAGCGCCGCGACCGTTTCGCCCGCCAGCTCGCCGATGTCGACCGGGAATTGTCCGACATCGCCTCCAGGGTCGCCGGCCTGCCCGATCCCGCCGAAAAGCAGCTTCTGGTCGAACAGGCGCTGGCGCTGCTGGAGGAGACCGAAGCCGCGGCGATTGCCGCCGAACAGGCTGTCGCCGAGGCGCGTACGGCGGAAAGCGCCGCCCGCCCGCCGGTTCAGGATGCGAAGGCCGAGCTGGCGCGGATCGAAACCGAGGCCCGCACGCTGGCCAAGATCCTGAATGCTGCGAGCGGCGACCTCTTCCCCTCCGTCCTGGAGCAGATCAGCGTCGAACGCGGCTACGAGACGGCGCTGGGAGCGGCCCTCGGTGAGGATCTCGACGTGCCGCTCGACCGCAGCGCACCGGTGCATTGGGGCCAAAGCGAGGTCCAGCCCGGCGACGCCGCTCTGCCCGAAGGCATCAAGAGCCTTGCCAGTATGGTGCGCGCGCCGGCGCAACTGGCCCGCCGATTGGCGCAGATCGGCATCGTCGAGGCCGGCGACGGAAAGCGGCTGCAGGCGCTGCTCGCCCCCGGGCAACGGCTGGTAAGCCGCGAAGGAGCGCTCTGGCGTTGGGATGGGTTCACCGCCAGCGCCGACGCGCCGACCGCGGCCGCGCAGCGGCTGGCGCAGAAAAACCGGCTGGCCGAACTCGACGCCGAGGCGGTCGACGCGATCCGCATCCTGCGCCAGGCCGAAGAGGCTCTCGCTCATGCCGAGCAGGCGCTTACCCAGGCGAGCGAGGCCGAGCGCTACGCCCGTCAAGCCGGGCGTGATGCCCAGCATGGGCTGGACGCCGCCCGCAGCGTGCTGGCCGAGGCCGAGAAGGCCGGCGGCGAGCTGTCGAGCCGACGCGCAGCACTTGACGAGGCGCGCGCGCGCATCGTCGACAGCCATGAAGAGACGGCGGCGGCCTTCGTCGAGGCGGAGATGCTGCTGCAAAGCGCTCCCGATCTCGGTGATCTCCAGTTGCAGCTCGAACAGTCGGCCGCCAACGTTGCTCGCGACCGCGCCACCCTTGCCGATGCACGCGCCGTCCATGAAGGCTTGAGGCGGGAAGCCGAAGCGCGAACGCGCCGCCTTGAGGCCATCGGCGCGGAACGCCGCAACTGGCTGGCGCGTGCCGAAAACGCCTCGACGCAGATCGCCGCACTCGGCGAACGCAAAGCCGAGGCCGAGGCCGAGCGTGAAAGACTGGCCGACGCACCCGATGAGATCGACGCCAAGCGGCGCGCTTTGCTGTCGCAGCTTGCCGAAGCCGAAAGTCTGCGCCAGGCAGCCGGCGATCGTTTGCAGGAGGCGGAGAACCGGCAGTCCGAACTGGACAAGGCCGCGACATCAGCAATCCAGTCGTTGGCCGAAGCGCGCGAAACGCGCGTCCGCGCCGAAGAGCGGTTGACCGCAGCCGACGAAAGACGGCTCGAGGTCGAGGCCCGCATCCAGGAGACGCTGAACACGCCGCCGCATCTGGTCATCCGCCACACCGGCCTGGAGGCCGACAGCCCGATGCCGGAGATGACCGAGATCGAGCGCCAGCTCGACCGGCTGAAGATCGAGCGCGAACGGCTGGGCGCCGTCAATCTGCGCGCCGAGGAAGAACAGAAGGAACTGTCCGACCGGCTGGAGACCATCGTTTCCGAACGCGAGGACATCATCGAGGCCATTCGCAAGCTGCGGCAGGCGATCCAGAGCCTGAATCGCGAAGGCCGCGAACGGCTGCTGGCTGCCTTCGACGTGGTCAATGGCCATTTCCAGCGGCTGTTTTCGCATCTGTTCGGCGGCGGCACGGCGGAACTGCAACTGATCGAGTCCGACGATCCGCTCGAGGCTGGTCTCGAAATCCTTGCGCGGCCGCCCGGCAAGAAGCCGCAGACGATGACGCTGCTTTCCGGCGGCGAGCAGGCGTTGACGGCGATGTCGCTGATCTTCGCCGTGTTCCTGACCAATCCCGCGCCGATCTGCGTGCTCGACGAGGTCGACGCGCCGCTAGACGATCACAATGTCGAGCGTTTCTGCAATCTGATGGATGAAATGGCAGCCACCACCGAGACGCGCTTCGTCATCATCACGCACAACCCGATCACCATGGCCCGCATGAACCGGCTGTTCGGGGTGACCATGGCCGAGCAGGGCGTGAGCCAGCTCGTGTCGGTCGACCTGCAGGCTGCAGAGGCCCTGCGCGAGGCGAGCTGACGCGTCGACTAGACCGCTTGTCGGTAGCGCTTATAGGGACTCTCGGTTGTAGCACGAACTGAAACGGTCGGTTCCGTTCATTCGGATGTAGCATTTTGATGTTGTGCATGATCCTTTCCGAAATCGATCTCGATTTTGCGATCATGTGCCGGCATATGCGTGGAGAACCTTGTTGCCTATACTTGTCACTGGAGCCGCGGGATTCATTGGCAGCCATGTTTGCCACTACCTCCTGAACAGGGGGGAAGCAGTCGTCGGCGTCGACAACATGAACGACTACTACGACCTGGCGCTGAAAAAAGGACGGCTCGCCCGCCTTCAGCCTGACAAGAAATTTTCATTTCATCAGATCGAGATCGCCGAACAGGGCGCGCTCGCTACCGCTTTGGCCGGGCAAGGCATAACCAGGATTGTCCATCTCGCTGCTCAGGCGGGTGTGCGCCATTCGCTCGACAATCCGCGCCTCTATGTCCGTTCCAATGTCGTCGGCCATCTCGAAGTGCTTGAATTCTGTCGCGCGCAGCCCGCATTCGAGCATCTGGTCTATGCCTCGTCGAGCTCGGTCTATGGGGGCAACCGCAAGGTGCCGTTCAGCGAGACCGATCAGGTCGACAGGCCCGTCTCGCTCTACGCCGCCACCAAGAAGTCAGATGAATTGATGAGCCATACCTACGCCCATCTCTTTGGGGTGCCGCAGACCGGCTTGCGGTTTTTCACCGTCTACGGTCCCTGGGGCCGGCCCGATATGGCCTATTGGATATTCACCAAGGCGATGCTCGAGGGCAAGCCGATCCGGGTGTTCAACAATGGCGAGATGTGGCGGGATTTCACTTATGTGGACGATGTGGTGAGGGCGGTCGTTGCCGTGCTCGACCAGCCGCCCGTGGCCGAGGTTCCGCCGAGCAGGGTTTACAATGTCGGCAACAACCGGCCGGTGCGGCTGGGCGATTTCATCGACACTCTGGAGAAACTGCTCGGTGTGAAGGCGATCCGCCACAGCGAGCCGATGCAAAGCAGCGACGTCGAGCGGACCTATGCCGACATGACCGCCATGGAGCGCGATTTCGGCTTTAAGCCGAGCGTTTCAATCGAAGACGGGCTGAAGAAATTTGTCGACTGGTACCGGTCGGAATGGGCTGCGGGATCAACGACAAGATGATGGCGGCCTGAGTATCGTCATCGCCGGGTTCTCCGCGCGTCAGCATATACCGAAGAACTTGCCGGTGATACGCGCCACGTCCCACCGAGGCTCCGTCGTCTGCATTGTGACGTGGCCGGTTTGTAGCCTTGAGCCTCGCGCCATAACCAGCCCAGCTCGATCATCGCCTCAGCCCGGCCATGAAGGCCTTTACTCTGGCGGGGTCGACCTGGTTCCACCAGACGCCGTCATGCTTCAGCGCGCTGGCGATGATGACGCCATCGACGATGCCAAGAATATCGTTTGCATTGTCGGGCGTCACGCCGCTGCCAACCAGCGTCGGTAGGCCGGCAGCCTCTTTGATCATGCGGATGTAGCTCAGATCCGCAGCGTGCCCGGTGCGCTGACCGGTCGCTATGATGGCATCGGCATCGAAGAAGACCAGATCCTTGACCAGTTCCTCCACCGGGCGGTCGGCAACGATCGCGTGCGCGCCATGCTTGACATGAGCATCAGCGAAAATGCGGATGCCGTTGGCGCGCAGCTTGGCGCGGTAGCGTGCTGCGCGACCCGACTCCCCCTCGACAAAACCCTCGTTGGCGACATAGGCATTTGCCCATTGATTGACGCGGATGAAGCCCGCGCCAGCGGCACTGGCGATGGCAAGGGCCGGGATCGCGGCGTTAGCGAGCACATTAATGCCGACCGGCTTGCCGAGTTCGCGGCGAATACGGTCGGAGATAACAGCCATATAGGCCGCTGTCTCCGGCCCAATATCGTCAGGTTTGGCAAAGGGGATGTCGCCATGATTCTCGACGATCACCCCGTCACATCCGCAATCGAGATAGGATCTCGCATCATCGAGGCCCCGCTGATAGATCGCCTCGACCGCCTCGCCGTCAAAGCGCGGCGCGCCAGGAAGCGGCGCAAGGTGAACGACGCCGATCACCACCTTGGTGCGGCCGAAAAGTTCTACGAGCGCGTCGCCGCCTGATTGGCCGAGTTGGGTCATGAGAACTCCGTTTGATCGATGAGCGCCGCCATTTCAGACGCGGAAGGACAGGATATCAGTGTGCCCGGGCGAGTCACTGCAATTGCCGCCGCCGCGAGCGCGAACTTCAGCGCTGAGATAACCGACATTCCCTTGGCAAGCCCGCCGGCCAGACAGCCGCAGAACACATCGCCGGCACCGCTGGTGTCGAGCGCTTCGACGCGCGGCGCCGGCAAACGACGCGGTCCTGCCTGGTCCGGGCCAAGCACGAGACAACCTTCAGCGCCAAGCGTGACCACAACTGTCCCGGCGCCTTTGGCCGCGAGCGCGTCGGCCGCGGCTGCCATATCACCCTGGCCTGTCAGTGCTTTCGCCTCGGACTGATTCACCACCAATACCTGCGCCAGACCGAAGTCAGGCAGAGCCGCCGCATCGATAGGGCTGGCGTTCAGGACGGTGCGCGCGCCATTTTGCCGTGCTGCCCGCAGGCAGGCATTTATCGCGGCGGCTCGCAGGTTTCCTTGGCAGACAAGGATGTCGCCAAACGCGATCCGGCGGGCAAGCGCAGTTTGCGCGATCGGATCGAACGCCTCGCTGCAGGCGACACCGCTGACGATGAAATTCTCGCCGCTAGCCTCAATGACGATAGTCGAGCGGTCGCTTGGCAGGTCAAATTCGCTCGCCTCGAGGTCAGACAACTCCCTGTCGAGGCGGCTCCTGATCCATGCGCCTGCGCGGTCCTTGCCGAGCGCCGTCCAAAACGTCACCGCAGCACCCGTGCGCGCGGCCGCAACCGACTGGTTTGCGCCCTTGCCGCCGAGGCCGTCGGCGTAGCTGCTGGCGTTTAAAGTCTCGCCGGCGGCAGGGAAGCGGCCGACGCGAAACATCGTGTCGACACAGGCATTGCCCACGACGTGGACGTGCATCGCTCAGCTCTCGCCGGTCGCCCAGCTCAGCATCTGTTCGAACAGGGTTTTGTAGCCTTTCCAGGCGATGAACTCCGGTGGCAGCCAATGCGGCCCGACATCGGATGTCCAGGCCACAGTGCGGCCCCTGCCATAGTGGCCGGTGACGAGCAGCGGCAGCGATCCGTAGTCCGACGACACGGTCGCCAGAACTTCCGCCCCGTCCTTCAGCGTCACCTCGTTGAAGCCGAGCAGGATCGGCCAATCCGCACCGAGACCCTTCAGGATGGGATGGCTGGACGAGGCTTGCGGCATAGGCGAAAAACCTTCCGGCACCTCGACGCGGTCGTCGAACGCGAGGCAGTTCACCGGCAGGACCTCCTCGACCGGCGTCTTGCGGTAACGCGCGCCGCCATTGATGCCTTGGAAGCTATAGTAGCCGCCGAACATCAAAAGCCCGCCGCCATCGCGCACGTAGTCGCGCAGCAGGCGCAAGCGGTTCGGCGTCGGCTTCGAGTGGACCCAGGTGTCGGGATGCAGAAGCAGCGTATTGGCGCCGATGTCGGAGAGCACCACCGCGTCATAGGCCGAAAGCGCCTCCATCGTTTGCGGAAAGCTGCGCTGTGCCTCATGCGCCGGCATGAAGGTCACGTCGAAGTCGGTCGCCTTCAGGGCCGTCAGCAATTCGTCCGCGCCGGTGTGATAGGTGACCGTCGGAAACTGGTCGAAACCCTTGATATGGGTCGCGGTCGACACCCAGGATTCACCGGCAAGCAGGATCTTTTTCTTGGACATTTGAACTCCGTCGTAAGTGTAAGCCGTAAGTCTGCGCTTAATTCTGCCGCGAGAACACGGCCTTCGGATTGGCGATCAGCATGCGGTCGATGGCTGGCCGCTCGACGCCATGCCGTTTCAGGCGCGGTATGAAATGCTTCAGGATATAGCCGTAGCCGAAACCGCCGAAGCGGGTCAGCATGATCTTGAGGAACACATCCTGCGACAGCAGCAGGCGGTCGCCGAAGCCGGCCTCGATAAGTGCCGCAATTGCCCGCGCGTTCTCTTCGTCTGAGGGCGACTGCGCGTCCTGATCGGCATAATAATAGTCCATGCCGATCATATCGTATTCAAGGAATGCGCCGCGCCGGGCGAGGCTTGTCTGGTAGTCGAGATCGTTGTGGCTCGGATTCATATGGCACAGCACGGTGTGGCGGAGATCGGCGCCCTCGGCCTCGACGACATCGAGGACCTCGTGCGCCAGCCGCTCCCAGCCCGGCAGGTGGATCGATAGTGGCACGCCCGTGATGCGCGAGGCCCGCGCCGAAGCGCGCAGCGACTTTCGTTCCTCGGCGGTAAAATCCTTGCTGACGCCGACCTCGCCGATCAGGCCGGCCAGGATCGGCGGCTGCGTCTCGCCGCCGCCGACGTCGTCGACGATGAACTCGGTCACTGCGTCGACATCCATGGTCTTCAGCCATTCGGGATGGGTGTGCTCAAGATAGAAGCCGGTGCCCATGACGATCTTCAGTCCGGACACGCGGCCGATGCGGGCGAGTTTTTCCGGCTCGCGGCCGATGCCGATATTGGTCGCGTCGACGACGGTGTGCCCGCCGAGCGCACGATAGCGCTGCAGCTCCGATAGCGCGAGATCACTGTCGTCGAGCGAAACATTGTCGCGGTTGACGTAAGGGTTCATGCGCAATTCGCCGATGATCTCGATGTTAACCGGCTGCTCGGCGAGCGCCAGGTCGTCGGGATGACAGGGACATTTCCAGGTGCGCGCGCCGTCGAGCAATATGTGCTCGTGCATCAGCGTAATGCCCATTTCTTCGACCGGAACGGGGCCGAGCACGGTCATCACATGGCCGGTTTCGACCCCGATCGCCAGCCGCTTCCTGGGAGCCGCGTCATCGAAGAGATCACTCATAGGCTCAGCGGCTCCGCATGGCGCCGCGGAACAGGCGGAAGTTCAGCCAGATGGCGATCAGGATGATCGTTCCGGTCACGATCGGCGTCAGGAAGGGCGACAGATGCGCCAGGATCAGGCCGTTGCCGATGACGGCCACGGTAAGCGCGCCGAGCACCGTGCCGACGATCGTTCCGCGGCCGCCGAACAGGCTGGTGCCGCCAAGCACGACGGCAGCGATCACTTCGAGCTCAAAGCCTTGCCCGGCATTCGAGGACCCGGATCCGAGCCGGGCAGCAATGATGATCCCCGCAAGCGCTGCCGCGGCCGCGGAAATCACGTAAACGAAAAGCGTCGTCAGCCGCGTGTTCACGCCGGCGCGCCTAACCGCTTCGGCGTTGGCGCCGATGCCGGTCACGTAGCGGCCGAACGGCGTCTCGTTGAAGGCGATATAGGCGATCGCGAGGATCGCCAGCGCGATCAGCGCCGGCGCCGGCACGCCAAGGAGCCAGGCGCGGCCCAGCACCGTGAAAGGGCTTCCCGGCTCGATAGGGATGGAGTAGCCGCCGGTGATCAGCAGCGCCACGCCACGGATCACCGAAAGCCCGGCAAGCGTGACGATGAAGGCCGGGATGCCCTCATAAGCCACGAAATAGCCTTGTATCGCGCCAAGCAAGGCGCCCAGCGCAAGCATGGCGATGATGACCACAGGCCATGGCAAGCCCAGCTGCAGCAGTGTTGCCGACAACGTTGCCACCAGTGCCAGCACGGAGCCGACCGAAAGGTCGATGCCACCCGTGGTGATGACGAAGGTCATCGCTGCGGCGACGATCAGCAATGGCGCCGACTGACGCAGGATGTTCAGCAGATTGGGCGACGTCAAAAAGGCGTCCGTCGCCACCGAGAAGATGACGCAAACGGCCAGAAAGAACAGCGCAATCGACACGACACTGCCATTGGCGAGCACCGCATCTCGCCATGTGCCTTCGCGGACCCTCCGAGACTGAGCGGAGTGGGTCGAAGTCACCTCGCTCATGCTGATGCTCCATCGCGATGGGCGTTGTTGGCGGAACGAGCGTTGAACTTGCGGCCCACGATCAGGTTGACGACATCCTCGATATTGGTTTCGCCGATCAGCCGCTCGGCGACGTTGCGCCCTTCGTACATGACCTGAATGCGGTCGCATACGAGGAACAGATCCTGCAGGCGGTGGGTGATCAGAATGACGCTGACGCCGCGGGCGCTCACGGTGCGGATCAGGTCCAGCACAGCCTCGACCTCGGCGACGGCAAGCGCTGCCGTTGGCTCATCCATAATCAGCACGGACGGCTCGAACGAGGCGGCGCGGCCGATCGCGATCGACTGCCGCTGTCCGCCGGACAGGTTTTCGACCTTGAGCCGCGTGTCGGCGATAACGATGCCGAGTCGGTCGAGCATCTGGCGCGTTTGCTCGTGCATGCGCTTCTTGTCGAGAAAGGAAATGCCGGCGATGCGGCGGCGCGGCTCGCGGCCGAGAAAGAGATTGCCGGCGACATCGACCGTGTCGCAGAGTGACAGATCCTGATAGACCATCTCGACGCGCGCTGCGCGCGAGTCTGCTGGCGAGTTGAAGGTCACCGGCATGCCATCGATCTCGATCGTGCCGGCATCGGGAACCACCGCCCCCGACAGCACCTTGCTCAACGTTGACTTTCCCGCGCCATTGTCGCCGACCAGCCCCAGGACTTCGCCAGGCCTCAGCACCAGCGACACGTCATCGAGCGTCTGGATGGCGTTGTAGCGCTTTGAGATACCGCTCATCCGCACCCGATAGGTCTCGCCACTGCTCATCTTGGATCCACCGGATTTGCAAAGCGTCCGCGGCGTAGCCTCAAGCGGCGCCGCGGACCGGTCATCGATGCAGTTTACTGGAACATCGCGCGGTATTGCTCGACATTGTCCTTGGTCACGATCGTCACCGGAATATTGATGATCGGCTCGATCGTTTCGCCCTTCTTGAGCTTGGTCAATGCTTCGACAGCGGCCTTGCCTTCACCGGCTGGATCCTGCTGGACGACCGCCGCCACCCAACCATCGTCAATGCCCTGAATGACCTGCTTGGTCAGGTCCCAGCCGAACACCTTGACGTCACCGGTGCGGCCTTGGCTGGTTACGGCCGAAACAGCGCCGAGCAACGCCGGCTCGCCGGTCGCATATAACGTCGTCATGTCCGGATTGGCGGTCATCAAATTCTCCGAAGCGCTCATCGCGGTCTCCTGAACGTTCTGGCCGTCGACCGTGTCGAGGAACGTGATCGCCAAGCCGCTGTCAGTGACCGCCTTCTTGAAACCGTCGAGCCGCTGGTTCTGGATGAACGAATTGAGCGCGCCGACAATACCGATCTTGGCAGTGCCGCCCATCTCGGACTTCACATAGTCAGCGTAGAACTTGCCGATATCCTCGCCGGCCTTGGCGTTGTCGACACCGATGAACGCAACGTTGTCACCGTCGGGGATCTGCGCATCGATGGCGATCACGGGAATACCGGCCGCCTTCGCGGCGGTGATTGCAGGCTTGACGCCGTTCACGTCGATGGCGACCAAAATGATGCCGTCGACTTTCTGTGTGATGTAGTTCTCGATCGCGTCATTTTGCGCGCTCGGCACGTTGTTGGCATTGAAGATGACCAGCTTGGCGCCGGCGGCGTCGGCCGCTTTCTGCGCGCCCTCGTTGATCTGGTTGAAGAAGAGGGCCTGCTGGTTGATGTTGACGAGAGCGAACGTATCGGCGAACGCCGATCCCATTGCCGTCGAGCAAATGGCGATGACGGCGGCGCAACGGACGAGAAGTTTGAACGGACGCATTTACGGTTCCCCTTGCTTGCGGGCCAAACCTGTTCGGCTGGTCCCATTGGTGCTACAGGCACGAGACAAACATTCAAGAGACTTGAATGTTTGTCAACTCCTTTGAACCCGTGCGCAGGTCAGAAGGTCGCCGGCGTGTTGACCCAGAAAATGCTGGCTCTCTCCTTGCCGATGTTGCGGTAATGGTGCGGCAACTCCGACCTGAACACGAATGCATCGCCAGTGGCGAGATCATGGCTCTTGCCATCGACGATCAGCTTGATCCGGCCGGCGAGCACATAGCCGACTTCCTCGCCGACATGCTGGATGGGACCTTCGCTCTCGCCGTCTGCCTCGATATGATGGATATTGCACTGCAGCAGGTGACCGGGCGAATACGGAATAATGCGTTCGAGCGAGATACCCTCGCCGCGCCTTAGCGCGTCGAGCGAGATCAATGGCCGCGCGCCTGCGCGAAACACGATCGCCTCGTCGTCGTCGACCTGTTCGAACATCCAGCCGATATTGGTCTCGAGAACTTCGACCAGGCGGTGAAGCATAGGCAGGGATGGCGAAGCCTTGCCGTTCTCGATCTTGGACAAAAGGCTTTCAGAGCAGTTGGCAGCTGTCGCCAGCGTCTTCAGCGTCATGCCACGTGTCTGGCGGGCGAGGCGCAACCGCGTTCCAAGCCGCGCAGCATTTACGGTGGCGTCCATTTCGGACTCTGGCCGTCGCCGATCGATTTTGTTCATCCGTTCGCCAACCATTCAACAGTCATTGGACAACTGTCGCGCGAGCAAAAGACAGCGGCGACCGATTTGCAAGTGGTGATCTGTCAATTTCGACGCTGCAGTGCCGCGACCAGGTTTTGATAACACGGATAAAGCAACTCAGCGTCAAAAACACTCGCCAACGGGCGAACGACGGTGATGCGCGAGGCGCCACAGCGATATCGGCCGTGCCTCGACAAACCAGCGCTGACTGGAACAAAAAGCTTTCCTGCGTTGTTCTCCAACCGTCCTGACGTTCGATGAGGCTGGTTCATACGCCGGCCAAGGACAATCCTCGCGGCAGGCACGCGAAGAAGGGATGGCGAGGCAAATGGATCCCGACGATCTCAACACAAAACGGATCGTCACCGTGTTCGGCGGAACAGGCTTTCTCGGGCGAAGGATCGTGAAGCGGCTCCTGGAAAGGGGTTTTACGGTCCGCGCTGCATCCCGCCACCCGGCTCGCGTAAGCCAAGTTTTTTCCTCGACTGCAAGGATGCCCGAAGCCGTCGAGGCGGATGTATTGGATGCGTCCTCGATCGGCTCGGCCATTGCCGGATCACAGGCGATCGTGAATGCTGTCAGCCTTTATGTCGAGCAGGGCGCCCAGACGTTTGAACGGGTGCATGTGGAAGCCGCCGCTGATCTCGCCGCCGCGTCGCGCGGCGGCGAGGTCGACCAGTTCGTCCAGATTTCGGGGGTCGGCTCCGATGCTCAATCGGATTCGAACTACATTAGCGCACGTGGGCGCGGAGAAGTTGCCGTGGCGAGCGCATTTCCCGGCGCTCTCATTGTGCGTCCCACCGTCATGACAGGACCTGACGACGTTTTCCTCACGACCATTGTGAGGCTGATACGCCTCCTGCCGGTCTATCCGCTGTTCGGCGACGGCGGCACACGGCTTCAGCCGGTCTATGTGGCAGACGTCGCGGAAGCAGTGAGCCGGCTGATCGACCGGCGAAACCACAAGGGTTCATTCATATTCGAATTCGGTGGCCCGCGCATCTACACCTATACGGAACTGCTGCGGGAGGTCGCCCGGCAGCTCGACACCCACATCAGGCTGATGCCGGTGCCGTTTGCGGCGTGGGACGCCTTGGCTGGCCTCGCGGAACTCCTTCCGGCCGCGCCCATAACGCGTAACCAGGTCGATCTTATGCGGCACGACAATGTGGCAGCAATCGGCGCGCCGGGCCTGAAGGAACTCGACATCGAGCCGCGGGATATCGACGAGGTGATCCGCTTGATCGAACGGCGCGCGTGATGCCGGCTCGCGCTCTTCTCCTGCTTAGCAAGACTCTACGCCCCTGACGGGAACCTATCGCGATGCGGCGGGTTGGTCGAGCGCGAGCCAATGAAGAAGGAAAAGAACTATGGCCAGATGCGACCAGTGCGGGAATGACTACGACAAGGCTTTCGAAGTGAAGCTAGCCGAGGAAACCTATACGTTCGACAGCTTCGAATGCGCGATCCAGAAACTTGCTCCGATGTGCCCGCATTGCGGATGCCGGATCATCGGACATGGCGTCGAACAAGATGACATCATCTACTGCTGCGCCCATTGCGCCGCGGAGGAAGGTGCGAGCGCGCTGACCGATCGCGCACCATGATGCAACGCAACCGGGATCATGGCCCCCAAGAGCCAGGACTCGACACGGGCTTATTGGCAAGCATGGAAGTTCAGCATTCAGAAGCGCGCTAGCAAAGCCGTGATCAGCGAAAGCAACTAAAAAGCGGGTTGGCCGTTCTGATCAGCCGTATTAGCGGCGGGGCATCCGAAGACATGACTACGCCGCAAATTCTGTCGTTCGCCGTTACCTTCGTGATGATGGCAGCGTTCGTATGGGGTCGATATCGATATGATCTGGTCGCAGCTGCGGCACTGTTGCTTGCGCTCGCGGTTGGCATTGTACCTTTTGACGAAGCCTTCAGCGGGTTCAGCGACGATATCGTGGTCATTGTCGGCAGTGCTCTGCTGGTGAGCGCAGGCATAGCACGCTCGGGCATCATGGAAGTCGCCATCAAGCGCTTTGTTCCGAATTTATCGGGAGTTCGGTCGCAACTGGCGCTGCTGGTGATCGTGGTCACGATCCTGTCTGCCTTTGTAAAGAATATCGGTGCGCTCGCTATCATGATTCCGATCGCCTTCCAGTTCGCGCGCCGGTCGAGCATTTCACCCTCGATATTCCTGATGCCTATGGCGTTCGGGTCACTGCTCGGCGGACTCATGACGCAGGTGGGGACATCTCCCAATATCGTTGTGTCCCGTGTGCGGGAGGAACTGACCGGAACCGCCTTCACGATGTTCGACTTCACACCTGTTGGAGCTGCCCTAGCCGCCGCCGGAACGATCTTCCTGCTGCTTTTCTATTGGCTTTTACCGGTGCGCGAAAAGCTCGGCGGGTCGCTGAATGAAGCCATCGACATCAAGAATTACCTGACAGAGGCTCGAATTGTCAGCGATTCCACGGTGCTCGGGAAAACCGTCGCAGACCTCATGAAGCTTTCCGGCGGCGATGCTATCGTGACGTCGATCCTGCGCAATCGGACCATGCGGATGACGCCGCTGCCCGATGCTGTGCTTAAGGTGAACGACATTCTGCTGCTCGAAGGCGACCCGGAGGCGCTGGATCGCCTTGTCTCCCAGGGCAAGCTCAGCGTCACGGGCAATAGGGTCGGTGGTGACGGCACCACCAGCGAGACGGTAGCCATCGAAGCCGTAATCGGTGAAAGCTCCTCTTTGATCGGCTGGACAGCCCAGCGCCTTGCCCTTTACGACCGCTTCAATGTCAATCTCCTGGCCGTCAGCCGTCGCGGCGAGCGCCTCGACCGCAGGCTGGCCGAAGTCGAGCTAAGGCTCGGCGACGTCGTCGTGTTGCAGGGCAATGCTGCGACGATACCCGAGATACTGCGTGAACTCGGCTGCCTGCCGCTGGCAGAAAGGGCTATCCTGCTTGGTAGCGTCCGCAAGGGAATCGTGCCGGTAACGGTCCTTGCTCTCGCCATTGTGGCGACTGCGTTTGGGCTGCTCCCGGTCTCCGTCGCTTTCTTTGCGGCAGCGGTCGGGATGGTGCTTTTCAAGGTCATCCCGGTCCGGGAGGTCTACCAATCGCTGGACGGTCCAATCCTCCTTATGCTCGCCGTTCTCATTCCAGTGAGCGATTCGCTACGCAGCACAGGGGCGACGGGAGTAATTGCCGGCGAGCTCGCCAAACTGGGGACCACTCTTCCGGCGTCCGGCGCGCTGATGCTCATCCTTGTCGCCGCCATGGCCGTTACGCCATTCCTCAACAATGCCGCCACCGTTCTTGTCATGGCGCCTATCGCCGCTGAATTTGCTGGCGATCTGGGCTACAGGCCGGAAGCATTTCTGATGGCAGTCGCCATTGGCGCCGGCTGCGATTTTCTCACCCCGATAGGCCACCAGTGCAACACGCTCGTCATGGGGCCGGGTGGCTACCGTTTCAGCGATTATCCACGTCTGGGACTGCCGCTGTCGTTCCTCGTCGTCATTGTTGCTGTGCCGATGCTTATGATCGTATGGCCAATGGACTGATATGCGATACAGCGACCTTTCGCCGGCCGACGAAAACAACCCTCGCTGCCGAATCGAGAAGGTTGGCACATCAGCACAGCGAACATGGACCTCGCGCGCCGGCGACGGATTGTTAACCACACCGGAAGCACAACACTGCCAGAGGTGTGCTTGACCGATCAAATGGCGTGATGAGCATATCTCGATAGAGGGTAGTCACCCGAGCGCAAGCGGTTACAATTAGCGATCAGATCAGTTATCAACCGAACGCAGGCGCTAGTGACCAATCGATTGAAAAAATTTCTGGCCCTGAAGGCCGCACAACGCAGGACAGTGATCGCTGCAATGTTGCTGCTGCCATTCACTGCAATGGTATTGCAGATGTTTGGTTTCCGACGTGCAAGAATTATACTGATCTGGATTTGCGACCTTCGAAGCGTGAGGGGAGTTGCAAATCCGTCACTCACGCTTCGTGAATCGCCGCCGCCTTCAAACGTTCCGGTTGCGGTTTGCAACCCCGACCGGCTTCAATCAATGGGCGGGGAGACCGATTTTTATGGGCAGGCACAAGAGACCGCTCGTCTGGTATCCATCGCCGCGTATCGTGGTTCCTATTCCGGCAACTGCCTGAAGCGCTCAATGACGCTTTGGTTTTTGCTGCGCCGGCAAGGCATCGAAGGAGAACTGCGCATCGGCACGCGTAAGGCTGATGGCAAATTTGAAGCCCATGCCTGGGTCGAATACCGGGGCAAGGTTCTTAACGATACGGTCGATGTTGGCGAGCGCTTTGCCGCATTCAAGCGCAATTTTGGTTGATGCCATGGGGATGATATGAGCGGCATCGCCGGGATAATTCATTTTGACGGTAAGCCGGTCGAACCCGGGTTAGTGGAAAAAATGACCACGGCCATGGCGCACCGGGGCCCGGATGGCATCCACCATTGGGTGAAGGGCTCCATCGGGCTCGGCCAATGCATGCTTCGCACCACGCCAGAGTCGCTGGAAGAAACCCAGCCGCTGACGAATGAGGATGCAAGCCTTGTCCTGGTCATGGACGGGCGGGTGGACAACTGGGAGGAACTGCGGGGGGAACTGCTGGTGCGCGGCGCCGTACTTCGAGATCGCTCGGATGCTGAACTGGTGCTGAGAGCCTATCAGATTTGGGGGCGGGAATGTTTGCCGCATATCGACGGCGATTTCGCACTGGCAATCTGGGATGCGCGGCGACAAGAGGCCTTTTGCGCCCGCGACCGCATGGGCAACAAGCCTTTCTATTACCATTGGGACGGCAAAACCCTGGCCTTCGCCTCAGAGTTGCAAGCGATCCTTGCGCTGCCTTGGATGAAGCAGGAACCCAATGAAGGCATGTTGGCCGAAATGCTGGCGGCGGAATGGTATTCCAGGGACGAGACTCTATGGAACGGTATCCTGCGCTTGATTGCAGCACATCAAATGGTAGCCGGGAACCAGGGGCCGCGACTCGAACAATACTGGGAACCGAATCTTTGGGCGATGTTGCCGTTTCGCAAGGACGAAGAATACATTGAGCATTATCGCGAATTACTGTTTGAGTGCGTCAGGCGTTCATCCCGGTCGCATCGGCCGGTCGCCATTGAGGTGAGCGGCGGGCTCGACTCCTCGGCGGTGTTTTGTGTGGCGGAACACCTGCGCCGCTCGAACAGACTGCTCACGCACGGCATAAATGGCTACACGCTTGGCTTCACGGAGGAGGAAGGCGATGCCAGCGAACTCCCCTACGCACGGGCCGTGGGCGGGTATTTAGGGCTCCGGATTCATGAGACTCCCCCTTCCAGGATGCCTCTTTCATGGTTTGCGGAACGCGCCCGGTCCGGCCGGCAGTTTCCGGGGTTTCCGAACCTGTCAATGCAGGCTGGCCTATGGCAGCAAACCGTTGCGCACGGGAGCCGCGTGACGCTAGGCGGTCACGGAGGAGATCAATGGCTGGAAGGTTCCCGGGCATATTACGCAGAGGCACTGGCGCAAGTGCATTTGCGTACGCTCTATGACTGCCTCAAAACCGACGCGACGGCATTCGGCGCGCGACAGGCGGTGAGTTGGCTCATACGGCAGGGGTTTTTCCCGCTACTGCCAATCGCTCTCCAGGAGGGTCTCCGCCGCCTGGTTCGTAGGATGCGCGGGAGCGGGACCAGCAAAGCCTGCTACTGGCTCTCGCCGCGGATGGGGGAAGTGATCCGGATGCGTCGCGAGCTTATTCCCCCATCACACCATCGGCGAGTGCGCAGCGTCGGCCAGAGGGCGCTACTTGAGGCTCTATACGATGCTTATGATGCCCAGGCGATGGAGGACCTTGATTGCATGAGCGCCCATTGCGGGATCGAAATGCGATACCCACTCGACGACCCCAAACTCGTTCAGTATGCGTTTTCGCTACCCGAGAGGCTGCGTCTGCGTGGAGACAGAACCAAATATATCCATATCCAGGCTTTGAAGAATCTCCTGCCGAAGCGGATTCTCGAACGGAAAAGCAAGGCAGAATTTTCAATAGTGCTCCGTGAGCATCTGGACCGGATGCAAGCCATATTGACCGAGACGATTCCCGATGAGCGTAGCACCTGGGTTGATCGGGACGGGATGGCCCGGCTATTCCGGGCTTATCGAGACAATCCGCAGGCCGGCATGCCGAAATGGATTTTGTGGGGAATTTATGGATGTCATGTAACGTATATAGGGGACTGTTAATGGGTCATATAACGTACTGTTAATCGATGCCATGTAACGTACCGTTGAAGCCGTGTAGCGTACCGTTAGATAACTTGATCGTCACATCGGTTAAATTTTCGACGAATGCTGCCCGTCAGGGTTGCGCCCGTTTTCGCTTGGTGGCAAGGTAAAATCTTGTTCAAAAGCCACCGAGAACGTCCAGATAGTTCATCTGACGGTTTCCTGAGAGATTTCCCAGTCAGCGTAAAGGGCCGAGTTAATGAAAAGCAATCTGAACGACCAGCAGACGCCATCCCACCTCACCGTTGAGAACAAAGCTGCTGAGGTAAACAAGGCGCCCTATTCGACTCCCACACTGCAGATCTACGGTTCCGTAAGCGCGATAACAAGAGGCGGTACCGGAAGCGGGCTAGATGGGGGCCCCGCCGGTATGAGTATGGTGTCCGACCCGCGCGCCAAAGAGAACGTCGTCCGTATTGGCACCCATTCGCTTGGAATCGGCCTCTATCTGTTCGACTACAAGCCTGAATACCGCGAGCAGTGGGGCCTTGGCAGGCAGTTTGGTGTAATGGCCGACGAGGTCGAGACGGTGATGCCGGAAGCCGTAAGCGTTCATCCTGACGGTTACAAGAGGGTGGACTACGGGATGCTGAGGATACGGCACTCCTCTATTCACTGAGCCTTGCGGGGGAATGTCGAGTTCCGCGCTGCAGGAACACTTGGGGTATGTCGGCGATTCGGTAAGGCTTGAACAGTTCAAGTCCGCTGTCGCCCAAGTCGTCAAACATGGGGATTACATCACGGATCTCGGTTGTGGCACCGGGATCCTGGGGCTGTTGTGCTTGCAGGCGGGCGCGTCCCGTGTCTACGCCATCGACTCAACCGCCATGATCGAGGTCGCGCGGGAATCCTTCGTTCGCGCGGGATGGGGTGGCCAGGCGATTTTCATGGGGGACTACTCTGCGCGGGCCAACCTGCCCGAACGGGTTGATGTGGTGATCTGCGATCAAGTCGGCTACTTCGGCTTTGATGCCGGTATCATCGAATACCTCGCGGACGCCAGGCGGCGTTTCCTGAAGCCAGGGGGGGCATTGATTCCCGCCAGGCTCAGGCTTCAACTCGCCGCAGTGGAATCGGAAACCAGTTACGGCTTGGCCGACGGGTGGCGACGAGAGGGCGTACCCAGCGAATTTCATTGGGTGGGCCAATACGCCGTCAACACCAAGTATGCGGTCAATCTTCAGCGGGAAGAATTGCTTGGCGCCCCCGCTGAACTGGGCGGCATCGATTTTCGTGAAGACAATCCGGACTTTTTCTCCTGGGATGCGGAGTTGCGCATAGAGCGCGATGGCGTTGTGCACGGACTCGGCGGCTGGTTCGATTGTGAGTTGGCCGAAGGGGTGTGGTTGACGAACTCGCCGCTTGCCGATCGTCCAATCAAACGCTCTCAGGCTTTCCTGCCCATCGGCGAAGCCGTCGAGGTAAAATCCGGCGATGTGGTGAGGGCGAGGGTGATGGCGCGCCCGACGGATTCGGTTATCGCGTGGGAAGTTGAAATCGCGTCCGGAGGGCGGAAATTCAGCCATTCGACCTGGCAGGGCGAGTTGCGGACGCCGGCCGAGATCATCACACGGAATCCCGCGCATGTGCCCCGACCCAATTGCCAGGGGCAGGCAAGAATGATCGTGCTAGGACTTTGCGACGGTCAAAGGACGGTCAGGCAGGTTGAAGAAGCCGTGCTGCGCGAACACCCCGGCTTGTTCCCTTCCGTGGAAGAAACAGCGCGATTTGTCGCCCAGGTGCTGGGCAAGGACACGGAATGACGGTGGACTTTCAGGTGGCGGACGCCCGCCCTCAAATGCCACTTGACGCCACCTTGTTTCACCAGTGGGTTTTCCCAGACGGAACTTTGTGGACGGATTTCTACCGCATCGGGGGAGCCTACCTGCTGCGTTTTCCCGAACTGGCGGATTTCCAGCTAAGTCAAGATGGCGGACAGATCCAAGCATGGCCGGTGCAGGGAGTCTCCGGCGCGACCATTCAGCATCTTTATCTGAATCAGGTTTTGCCCCTGGCGCTCAGCAAACAGGGGAAGCTGGTTTTGCACGGCAGCGCGGTCGAAATCAGCGGCGAGGGCATCGCATTTATCGGCGAGTCAGGCCGAGGCAAGTCCACGCTGGCGGCAAGCTTTGCAACCGACGGGTTCCGCTTCCTGACGGATGACGGGCTGCTGGTAGAGCCTTGCGACGGTGGGTTTCAGATTATGCCGAGCCATCCTTCGATCCGCTTATGGGGAGACAGTGAGGAAGCCTTGGTCGGCAAGGATGGTGTGCGGAAAGCGCCCCCGGTGCAGTTCACATCGAAGGCGCGTTTTCTTGCGGGCGATGAGATCGCCTTCTGCGGGCAACCCCGGCGCTTGCGCCAGGTGTATTTTCTTGGCGAGGGTGTTCAGCAGGAAGCGGTGTTCGAGGGTATGACCGGGCGCGAAGCTCTGATGGAACTAATGAAGCATTCTTTCTTACTTGAAATTGAGGCACACGAATTGCTTGCCGCCCATTTCGATGAATTATCCAGCCTGGCTGGGCAACCAATTTTTTACCGCCTGGATTATCCCCGTCGCTTTGAAGACCTGCCGCGGGTCAGGCAGGCCATTGTGAAACACGCGTTTAAGGTGGGTGAACAGGCATGAATTTGACTGACAGAGTGGCGATTCCGGCGCAAGTGATGGCGCGACAGGTGGGCAATGAGACAGTGATCCTGGACCTCGCCAGCGGAACGTATTTTGGGCTGGACACGGTCGGAGCACGTATCTGGATACTACTGTCCGAAGGAAAAACCGTCGGCGAAATCTGCCGAACCATGCTCGACGAGTACGAGGTCGAGCCTGCGCCCTTGGAGAAAGACGTATTCAGCTTGTTGCAAACGCTCGAACACCAGGGGCTGATCAAGATTGAAGAGGCATGAGTGTATAAATTTGTATGTCTAGCAGCAGGTGCGCGTAGCCTGATCCGAAGCACCGAGTTCAGTTGAGCCGGCCTGGGTGACGGTGAGGCTGGACTTACTCGGCGCTTGTCGTGATGCCGTCATCCAGCTTGAACACCCGATCAGCCAGTGCCAGGCTCGCCGGCCGGTGGGTTATCAAAAGCACTGTCCTCTGTCGCAGCACATCGACGCATGCCTGCAAGAACTCGCGCTCCCCTTCCGGGTCGAACATAGCGGTAGCTTCATCGAGTATTAGAATCGGCGGATCTTTCAACAGCGCCCGAGCCAACGCCAGCCGCTGCTGTTGCCCTCCGGACAGCCGCACGCCCCGATCGCCGATCGGCGTCCGGTAGCCCTGCGGCAATTGCATGATGAAATCATGCGCGCGGGCCGACCGTGCTGCTGCCTCGACCTCATCCTGTGTGGGCTCAGGCCGCCCATATGCGATGTTGTCGCGGACGGTGGCGTTGAACAGTAACACGTGCTGAGGCACAACCCCTATCTGGCTGCGCAGGCTATGCAAGGAGACCGTGGAAATATCCACGCCATCGATGAAGATGCTTCCCTCGGAAGGCTCATGCAATCGCATGAGCAAATGCGCCACAGTGCTCTTTCCTGCGCCGTTGGGACCTATGATTGCTATTGTCTCGCCCGCGGCGACGGATAGATCGAGGCACCTCAATGCAGGCTCACGCCCCGGGTAAGCGAACGTGACACCACGGAATTCGATGTCGCCGTTTATTTTTCCCATCTGCTTGCCCGCATGCCAGCTCGGCTCAGGCTCTTCGGCCAAGGCTGTTGCGAGCCGGCTCAGCGCTCCGCGCGCGCGCTGTGTCTGTCCATAGACGTCTGCGAGCCCGGCCATCGGTCGAGCCATGACTTGGGCGTAGAGGAGAAAACTCACCAATTGAGGCACAGTGAGAGCCCCATCGCCAATTTGCCCTTGGGCCAACCAAAGCATAAGAACCACCGCGGTCGCCGTCACAAGCTGAACCCCCGGCCCCAATGCGGCGTGGATAGCGCGCTCCTTGGCGCTCAGGCTGACGACGCGCTCGATTTGGCTCCGATAACGTTGCGATTCTTGCTGTTCGCGCGTGAAGGTCTTGATGGCGGGAAGCATGCCGAGGTTTTCCTCAGCAATGGCGATGGCAATGGCGTGCTCCTCCTGAAGTTGGAGCGCCAATGGCCGCATACGCCGTCCGAAAATTTTAAGCAGTAGATAGAGCAAAGGAATCATGATTGCAGCGGACATGGCGAGAAGAGAATCAATTCGGAACATTAAAGCCAATGCCCCACTGACGGTGAAAAAGAGCGGCAGGGCAGCAAGTGCGGTGCCGCTGATGTAATCGCTCACGACGTGCACATCATGGGTGAGTAGCGCGAGCGTATCGCCGTGACGCCGCCGATGGGAGAAAGCAAGCGGTAAGGCCTGAAGGTGGTCGTAAATTCGAATTTTCAAGTCCGCCAGTATTTGTGTAGTCGTCCCACCAATCAGATATATATTGCTGAATTTTAAAACAGCCTGAACCGCGAACAGCGCCAGTGCTCCTAGAAAAAGTACCTGAGTATCGATCGTGCTGCTGCTTGCGCGTTCTTGGAGAAACGTTTCAGCAAGCCTGCCACCAAGCCAAGGCATAACCAATAAAGCAGCGCTTTCGCATAGCATTAATACCAGACCAGCGGCCAACGCCAGGCGATAAGGTGCCGCTAAATTCAGCAGAATGTTTGTCTCACTAATTTTCGATAATCTGTTCATAGTTCCACAAGAGATAGATCGATATGATCTGCTGGAGCAGGCACCAATAGTCAGGCTGCATCATCAATCGCGGTAGATTTTCTTACGATTTTGCGGGATCATACCGCAGATAGCAGTCACCTGTTCGGGGTGTGTAAGTACTTTAAAAACCCGGTCGTGGCCCGGCGTAAGTAGAGCCAAGGTAGCCAGGATGTGTTTGCCTGGCGATATTTTTGCCGCATATGAATTGCGGGCGGGAAGAGGAGTTCGGCCAGAAAACCGGACTTGTTCCGTACGCCTCTCGCGGCCTGGAAGTCCATCCATATTCGGTTCACCCTGGATCCGCTAAGATAGCACGAAGCGGTTTCTGTCGGCCCAGGACGGGAAAGCGCGCCAGACATGGCTTCGGGTATAGTGGTATGAAGGCGGGCTCGGGTCGCCTCGATGCCGTCCAGGCAGGCCGCCCGCAGTCCTTTACGCTCGGCAAATTTCACAAACTCATTGCGTTGCGACGGCGATAGCATCGAAAACAGAAGCTGAATATCGTAAAGCCAGATCAGTCGATCGCCGCCATAATATTCCACGCCATCGACATAATACAAAGCGTGTTTGTGGACCGCTCGATGCATGCAGGCGAGCACGAGCGCGTGCACTGGATCAGCTGCTAGGGCATTCGCGCTCAAGTTCGGCAGTGGCCGGGCCACGGAGCGCAATTCTTCATACGAGAACAGATTTGACAGGAGTGTGGAATTGGTGATCCGCCAATGCAAATCGAGGGTGTGTTCCTGATTGGAGGCGGGGTCTGTCCAGCTATAGCTCGTCTGGCCGCGGATGACATCCGCTCTTGTTCCCAGTTCACGAAACCCCAGGGCCTCTAACGCTTTGGCTACCCGATCACGCGTGTCCGACGGTACGAGGAGGTCCGTGTCACCTCTTGTACGCAGGAAAGACGTCGGATAGGCACTGTAGGCTAAGGCCGTGCCTTTGAACAGAATTGGATGGATCCCAATAGCTGCTAGCCGCTCCAGTACTTGTTTCAGCATGTACTGGTGGCGCATCTCCCACAATGCTTGAGCAGTGGCCTGCTGACGACAAGTAGCCAGGATAACTTCCGGCCAACCCATGTCAACGCGTTCGCGATCTGCAATATAGTGATGAAGTAACGCCTGTACCCCGTGATAAGCACTTCGCTCGATGAAGCGGGCCGCGAAATTATTGTCGCCGTATTCCGGCCAAGTCGGATTTTCGCCACGTAAGGTAGCACAAAGCAGCTCTTCAATTCCCTGCATGACTAGAGCTCCGTTGCAGAGATCCAACAGCGCCCTTGAGCCCGGCGCTCTGGCAGATTGTTGTCATTCGTTCGGGCCTAGCCATCTGTTCGCTGCTGCGTTCATCGCAAGCTTTGGTCGTGACATGGTCCTGATGGGCATTGGCGACGAGGCTGTCAAGTTGGCATCGACGTAGCGTGCCGGCATTACGAAGTGGCTGCTGCACATGTGTCCGGAACGGACCTGTGAGCGATGGCTGGGGCGCCAGGATTCGAACCTGGGATTGTCGGTACCAAAAACCGATGCCTTACCACTTGGCTACGCCCCAGCAGCGGGAACATGCCCGTTGCGCGCGGCCTTATAGGACGAGCCGACGGAAAGCTCAATGCCGAGAATAGCGGTGCGCGGAACTGATCCATCGGTTCCCGCAGATAGGGGAGTTCACACATTATCCCCTGCTGTCAGGCCATGGCGTCTACTCGCCCCAGACGGCCATTTCGTTGCCGGCCGGATCGACGAAATGGAACCGCCTGCCACCAGGGAACGAAAAGATCGGCTTGACGATCGTGCCGCCGGCATTTTCGACGGCGCCCAGGATTTTTTCCAGGTCCTCGGAATAAAGCACCGGAAGCGGCTTGGCGGGCGCTTCGCCGGCATCAGCCTGGAAGCCTCCATCAAGACCTTCCGAAAAGGCCGAATAGGTCGGCCCATAGTCGGTGAACGACCAGGAAAAGGCGGCGCTGTAGAAAGCCTTCAGCCTGTCCAGCGTTCCACCAGTTGCCGGCATTTCCAGATAATCGAGTTTTCCGGTCAGTCTCATGGCGCCACCTCATGTTCCTCTTATGTTCTACTTTGGTGGCCGATAAGCCGCAAGTCTTTTTGGCATGGCTTTTTCTTAATCGATTGTAGAAGCCGGCTGGCTTTGCCGACGCCTTGCCTTTCGCACTGCAGCATCATATCGCTCGGGTAGGGACACGGCGAAACTTCGGCTTCGTCAATCTTTTCAATCTCCTGCAACCGGAGAGCAAGCATGACCAAATGGGTCTACACCTTTGGCGACGGCGCCGCAGAAGGCCGTGCCGGCGACAGGAACCTCCTGGGCGGCAAGGGTGCTAATCTCGCCGAAATGTGCAGCCTGGGCCTGCCCGTGCCGCCGGGATTCACCATCACCACGGAGGTCTGCAACGCCTACTACGCCAATGAGCGCTGCTATCCGGCCTCGCTGGAAGCGGATGTCGCGGTCGCCCTCGATCATATCGGTCGGCTGACCGGGCGCCGTTTCGGCGATCCCTCGAAATTGCTTTTGGTGTCGGTGCGTTCCGGTGCCCGCGCTTCCATGCCCGGCATGATGGACACCGTGCTCAATCTCGGTCTGAACGACGAGACGGTCGAGGCGCTGGCCGCCGATTCAGGCGATGCGCGCTTTGCCTATGACAGCTACCGGCGTTTCATCCAGATGTATTCCGATGTTGTCATGGGCCTCGACCACGAGGTGTTCGAGGAAATCCTCGAAGACCAGAAGGGTGGGCTCGGCCATGAGCTCGACACCGAACTGACCGCCATCGAATGGCAGGGCGTGATTGCACTCTACAAGGCCAAGGTCGAGGAGGAACTCGGCAAGCCGTTTCCGCAGGATCCGAACGAGCAGCTCTGGGGTGCGATCGGCGCCGTGTTTTCGAGCTGGATGAACAGCCGCGCCATCACCTATCGGCGCCTGCACGACATTCCCGAAAGCTGGGGCACGGCGGTCAACGTCCAGGCCATGGTCTTCGGCAATATGGGTGAAACTTCGGCCACCGGCGTCGCTTTCACCCGCAATCCGTCGACCGGCGAAAAGATGCTCTATGGCGAATTCCTGGTTAATGCGCAGGGCGAGGATGTCGTCGCCGGCATTCGCACGCCGCAAAACATCACCGAGGCGGCGCGCATTGCCGCCGGCTCCGACAAGCCGTCGCTGCAGAAGCTGATGCCGGATGCGTTCCAGTCATTCGTCACCATCTCCGACCGTCTGGAAACGCATTACCGCGACATGCAGGATCTCGAATTCACCATCGAGCGCGGCAAATTATGGATGCTGCAGACGAGATCCGGCAAGCGTACCGCCAAGGCCGCGCTCAGAATCGCCGTCGAAATGGCGCAGGACAAGCTCATTTCGAAGGAAGAGGCCGTCGCCCGCATCGACCCGGCCTCGCTCGATCAGTTGCTGCATCCGACCATCGATCCGGAGGCCGCGCGCGATGTGATCGGCATCGGCCTGCCAGCTTCTCCGGGTGCTGCCACCGGCGAGATCGTCTTTTCCTCCAACGACGCTGAGGAGCTCAAGACGCAAGGCCGCAAGGCGATCCTCGTGCGCATCGAGACCAGTCCCGAAGACATCCACGGCATGCATGCGGCGGAAGGTATCCTGACCACGCGTGGCGGCATGACCAGCCACGCCGCGGTGGTGGCGCGCGGCATGGGCAAGCCTTGTGTGTCGGGCGCGGGCTCGCTGCGCGTCGACTACAGGGCCGGCACGCTGACGGCGATGGGGTCGACGTTGCGCAAAGGTGACATCATCACGATCGACGGCGGCAACGGCCAGGTGCTGAAAGGCGCCGTGCCGATGCTGCAGCCGGAACTCTCGGGCGATTTCGCCGCCATCATGGAATGGGCCGATTCCGTGCGCCGTATGAAGGTGCGCACCAACGCCGAAACGCCGCTCGACGCGCGCATGGCGCGCTCCTTCGGCGCCGAAGGCATCGGGCTTTGCCGCACCGAGCACATGTTCTTCGACGGCGACCGTATCGTCGCCATGCGCGAGATGATCCTGGCCGAAACGGAAAAGGGCCGGCGAACGGCGCTCGCAAAACTCTTGCCCATGCAGCGCTCGGATTTCCTCGAACTGTTCGAGATCATGGCCGGCCTGCCGGTGACGATCCGGCTGCTGGATCCGCCGCTGCACGAATTCCTGCCCAAGACCGAGGAAGAGGTGGCCGAAGTCGCCGCCGCCATGAACGTGTCGCCCGACAAGCTCCGGCAGCGCACCGAGGCTCTGCACGAATTCAATCCGATGCTTGGCCATCGTGGCTGTCGGCTTGCGGTTTCCTATCCCGAAATCGCCGAGATGCAGGCGCGCGCCATTTTCGAGGCCGCCGTCGAGGCCGGCAGGAAGGCCGGCGCGCTGGTGGTTCCGGAAATCATGGTGCCGCTGGTCGGCCTGGTGAAGGAGCTCGATTATGTCAAGGCGCGGATCGATGCCGTCGCCAAGAGCGTGATGGAGGAAACCGGCGTCAAGATCACCTATCTTACCGGCACGATGATCGAATTGCCGCGCGCGGCGATCCGCGCCCATGTCATCGCCGAGGCGGCCGAATTCTTCTCTTTCGGCACCAACGATCTGACCCAGACCACCTTCGGCATCTCACGCGACGATGCGGCCTCGTTTCTGGAGACTTATCGTCAAAAGGGCATCATCGAGCAGGATCCGTTCGTGTCGCTCGACATCGAGGGCGTCGGCGAACTGGTGCGGATGGCGGCCGAAAAGGGCAGGGCGACACGGCCGGACATCAAGCTCGGCATTTGCGGCGAACATGGCGGCGATCCGGCGTCGATCCATTTCTGCGAGGAGGTCGGCCTCGACTATGTGTCATGCTCGCCCTACCGCGTGCCGATCGCCAGGCTGGCTGCCGCTCAGGCGGCGGTGCAGGTTTCGAAGACGTCAGCGCCGCGCGCCGTTTAATTGGGACGCAAACGACGCTTCGGCACCTGGTCTTTGCGCATGATCCCGTCGAACCGAACCCCAGCGTAGCGAAAACCCGATTCGGATTTTCGCTGACGCGCACCCTCTCGGGCATGGTCTCTTGAGGCGCATTTCGCTCGCTGCACTCGCCGGTGCGGCAAGAGTCCACGCGGGAACGTCCATGCTCGCCAGAAGAGACAGACTGAACGGTGCAGTTTGTCCACCTGTCCCTGTTGGCGACCGCGGGTCCTCCCACCATGTCGCTTCCCGTCAGCTCCTTCAGGTCACAAAGAATGCGCCTGCCGTAATCGAGAGACCTGGAGAAAGGGTGGCGAACTGTGTTTGAGCTGCGCCGCCGATCCCGTCGCTGTCGAAGGAGAGCGCTCCAGTTGAACTGTTGTAGATAATATGGTCGGAGCTATCATGCGCGCCCGCGCCCGTAAAGAAAGCGGCGGATGTGAGCGCGCCCGAGCTCAGCCCGGCAAAGATGGCGTTGTCGATGTGGATTTTGTCCTGGAGCGTGTTGAAGTCAGTGACCCTGTCGATATTTCCGCTTCCAAGGGCGGAGTTGAAAACGAAAGCATCATTGCCACCGTTGCCGGTCAAGATGTCGGCACCACGGCCGCCATTGATGATATTGGCGCCGGCATTTCCCTGGATGGTCTGGGCGAACTCGTTGCCAGTGAGGTTGATTGCCGTCGTGGCGGACGGATACCTGGTGGCGAGAAGCTCGACCGCCGAGCCGGCCGCAAGCGCATAGCTCACCGTAGTGGCTATGTTGTCGCGACCGCCGCCTGCCACCTCAATCACTTTGTCGCCGGCATTGTCGACATAGTAGCCGTCATTGCCGCCATAGCCGGTCATCGTGTCGGCCCCGCCGAGGCCATTGAAGACATTGGTGCCGGCATTGCCTTGGATGGTCTGGGCGAACTCGTTGCCGTTGAGGTTCATAGCCGTCGTGCCTGACGGGTTCGTGGTGGCGAGAAGCTCGATCTGCGAGCCGGCCGTAAGCCCATGACTCACCGAGGCGAGCACTTTGTCGGTACCGCCGCCTGTCGCCTCAACCACCCTGTCGCCGGCATTATCGGCATAATAGGTGTCGTTGCCGCCATAACCGGTCATCGTGTCGGCGCCGCCGAGGCCGTTGATCACGTTGGCTCCGGCATTGCCTTGGATGGTCTGGGCAAACTCATTGCCGGTCAGATTGATCGCCGCTGTGCCGGCCGCGTTGTTGGTGGCGAGGAGCTCGATATGCGAGCCGGCTGTAAGCGCATAGCTCACTGCAGCGAGCACCTTGTCCGAACCGCCGCCCGCCGCCTCGATCACCCTGTCGCCAGCATCATCGACATGATAGGTGTCGTTGCCGCCATAGCCAGTCATTGTGCGGGCACCGACTGCCTGAAGCACATCGGCTCCGCTTGTGCCGTCCAGAACATCGTCGGTTGGAGGCGGGGTCGTGGTGCTGGTGTTGTGCTGCAGGAAAAAGGATTGCATCGACGGAGTGTTGCCAAGCGAGGTTTCGCCGTTCTGCGAGGCCCATTTATAGGCCATGTCAAAGGCAGGATTGGGAACCAGCCTTTCCCAGTGGTCCATCATGGTCTGCATCTGGGACGTCGTGGGCATGACATACGATCCGCCCGTATTGGTCGCCCAGCCGCCGCCGCCAAACGCCTGATAGACTGGAATGATCGCGCTCTGCGGGATGCCTGCTTCCAACGCCGCAGCCACGGCTCTATCAATGTAGTTGAAGTCCACCGCAGTCGTGCGCACGGGATAAGGGTTTATTCCATAATAGTCGATGCCTGTGTTGGCAGGATTGTAGGTGTGGGAATAGTCCGAATCTGCGAACGACCCCATGTCCATCAGGGTGATAAAAGTCTTGGCGCCCGGAAAATGGGAATGGATCCAGTCGGATTCCGCCTTCAGGTTGGCAGCGCTGACCTGGGTATGGTATCTGCCGGTGGGATCAGGCTCGTCGGTCAGGAAAAATCCAAGAACCTTCGGATTGCCGATGAGAGGCGTTACCTTGTCGATAAAGGACTGGGTTACCCCGTTGCTCTCGCCGAGCCAGATCAGGGCCTTCGAGCCATCCGGCAACGCGTTGACCGATGACGCGTATTGAAGATCGACCAGGTTGAAGCCAGTGGCCGCGGCCTGGGCCGCTGAGGCGCCCCAGGTGAAGTGCATTGTGGCCATGCGATATCCCTCGTCTGATTCGGAAGCCCCCGATCCCTGCCTACTCGACGGCCCATATTAGCGCCTAATCAATTAGCGACACGCCATTGATAGAATCGTTGAACTTCGATGGACCGCCAATTGTCATGTGATTTGACTGCACGGGCTTTGTGCGAACCTGCGCGAATCTTAATGGCGGCAATACGATCTTCTGGCGCTGAAGGACAGGAGGCTGACCTTCGTGCGGCTCGACCTCGGCAGCGGTGGCCCCGACTGATCGGCAGGACAGGTCTCGAGCCGTCCCTGCTCAGGCTGGTTTGGCTTCGATCGTCGCCTTGTTGGGATAGAACGCGCCGTGATCGCGGATTTCGACCATCTCGTCGAAAGGCCGCTCATATGCCCACATCGCGTCCTTGCCCGCCTCGGCGGCAGGCAGCACGCTCCAATAACTCGCATCGCCCTTGTAAGGGCAATGAGTCGAGAACTCCGTCTTGCGAAGCTGGTCGAAATCGATGTCTGCAAACGGAATGTAGAAGACTGAAGGGTAGGGGGACTCGGTCAGCACCTTCGCTTTCGTGGACGAGGCGATCACGGTTTCGCCGCTGCGCACCGCGACGGTGCCGCGGTAGGGCTCGACGGTGATGACCTTGCCGGGATTGCGTTGAAAGCCTGGTGCGGGGTTTGCGATCTGGTCCATTGGCGGGGTTCTCCTGTCCGGCATGCTGCGCCGTCCTGGATAAGTGTGGCGAGCGAATGCATTGCGCCAGGTCGCCCTTTAGGAATGACGCACAGCCAGCCGTGCGGCTCAGGTTTCGGCCTGGTCTCCCGTTAAACCGGGCTGGAAACGATCAGGCAGCAGCCTGAAACGCATCCATCAGCTCGGCATAGGCTGCGGCGATACCGGCGACCGGATTGCTGCTTCTCGATGCGGTCTCGACCTTCAGCGCACCGCCGCCGGTCGGCAAGGTGAGCAGAAGGAACTGGCGGTTGCCGCCATCGCCGACGCATGCCGCGGCAACGTGCTGGCCTTCGCCTTCGTTCTGAACGCACATCTTGAACAGCAGCGTGCCGCCGACCGCCTCAAGGGCGCCGCCGACAACTTCGACAAATTCGTCTTCGGAAACGGTCTTAGTGTCCGGCACCAAATCAGCCAGGCTTTCGGCGAGCGTATTTTCGAGAGTCTTGTCGTCGAGCTGCGCGTCCATGCGAACCTCTTTCATTCGCCAATCGCACCCTTGCCCATTAATCAAAGTTAACGCCGAGGATGGCCGGATTGTGGCGGTTTTCCTGTCTTTTCGATCAATGCACCGCTTCTGCCCGGTCATGGCTGGACAATCAGCTGGTTCGCCCCACAATGGAACGAAAAACCAATGGGAGGAAAAAAATGCTCGGACTGATGCAGGAATGGCCGCTGCTTTGCCACAAGCTCATCGACAATGCAGCCAGGCAGCACGGCGAACGCGAGATCGTGTCGCGTTCGATCGAAGGCCCGATCGTCCGGACCACTTACGCCCAAATACAGCGCCGCGCCTTGAAAACCGCCCAGCGGCTTGAGCGTGACGGTTTTGGGCTTGGCGACCGCATCGCCACATTGGCTTGGAATACGGCGCGCCACATCGAAGCCTGGTACGGCATCATGGGTGTCGGCGCGATCTATCACACGCTCAACCCGCGCCTGTTTCCCGAGCAGATCGTCTGGATCATGAACAATGCCGAAGACAAGGCGATCTTCATCGATCTGACATTCGTGCCGCTGCTTGAAAAGATCGCCGGCGCGGTCAAATCGCTGAGAAAGGTGATCGTGCTGACCGACAAGGCGCACATGCCGCAAACGGCGCTGCCGAACGTCGTTGCCTATGAGGAGTGGCTTGACGAAGCCGATGGCGCCTTCGCCTGGAAGACGTTCGATGAAAACACCGCCGCTGGCATGTGCTACACCTCGGGCACGACTGGCGATCCGAAAGGCGTCCTTTACAGCCATCGCTCGAACGTGCTGCACGCGATGATCGCCGCGATGCCCGACGCCATGGGCCTCTCGTCGCGCGATACCATACTGCCGGTCGTGCCGATGTTCCACGCCAACGCCTGGGGCCTTGGCCAGAGTGGCCCGATGATCGGCGCCAAACTGGTCATGCCTGGCTGCAGGATGGACGGCGCCTCGATCTATGAGTTGCTCGACACCGAAAAGGTGACGTTCAGCGCCGCCGTGCCGACAGTGTGGATGATGCTGCTCCAACATCTGGAAGAGACCGGCAAGAACCTTCCTTATCTGAAGAGGGTCGTCATCGGCGGCTCGTCCTGCCCGCGCGCGATCACGGCGAAGTTCCAGGACAATTACGATGTTGAGGTCATCCATGCATGGGGCATGACCGAGATGTCGCCGCTCGGCACCCTGTGCACCATGAAGCCGGGCTGTGCCGGGCTCGAGGGCGAAGCCCGGCTCGACGTCCAGAGCAAGCAGGGCTATCCGCCGTTCGGTGTCGAAATGAAGGTGACGGACGACGACAATAAGGAACAGCCATGGGACGGCAAGACATTCGGGCGCTTGAAGGTCCGCGGTCCGGCAGTCGCGCGCGCCTATTATGGCGGCGTCGGATCCGAACAGTTCGATCAAGAAGGCTGGTTCGATACCGGTGACGTCGCCCATATCGACCCGGGCGGCTATATGCAGATCACCGATCGCGCCAAGGACGTCATCAAATCGGGCGGTGAATGGATTTCGACGATCGAGCTCGAGAATCTCGCGGTCGGCCATCCGGATGTGGCGGAGGCAGCCGCGATCGGCATCCAACATTCGAAATGGGGCGAACGGCCCTTGCTTGTCGTCGTCCGCAAGCCGGGCCGGGAGCCGACCAAGACGGATATTCTCGCTTTCATGAACGGCAAGGTGGCGAAGTGGTGGATGCCGGACGACGTCGCCTTCGTCGGCGAAATTCCCCACACCGCCACCGGCAAGATCCAGAAGACCACCCTGCGCCAGCAATTCAGGGACTATCGCCTGCCGACGGATTGACGGAGATGACGTCTTTCGCCTTCAAGCCGCCGCTAAAGGGCTCTAAACGCCCGTTCGGGTTGGGGCAGTGCGGATAATGGAAACTCCCGAGCGACAGACGTCGAAGGTGGCCGGCTGGTCGCGGCGCACAGGCGCTTTTTCGGCGGTCCTGCTACTGACCGTTCTTATCGGCCATCGATATGGCCTGGTTGAAACGCCGGCTTTCCTCTGGGTGCTTGGCATTGTCGCGTTGCTTGCTGCTTTTGCCTTGCTGTTCGCCGGATTTGCCTTTTCGAGACTGTGGAATTTCGGCGACCGTGGCGGTCGCGATCTCACCGTCGGCACGTTGTTGGCGCTGCTGGTGCTTGCTCCTTTTGGCATTGCTGCCTACTGGGCAGCGACTTACCCGCCGCTCAGGGACATCTCGACGGATTTCGACGATCCGCCGATGCTCGACACCAGCACCCGGACCGGGGATATGAACGCGCTTTCGCCACCGACTCCCGGCGAGCAGCGCCTGCAGACCGAGACCTATCCGCTTGTCACTGGACGCAGCTACAATCTGCCGTTCGATCGCGTCCTGGAAGCAGTCGAAACCGTGCTCGATCGGCGGGATTGGCAGCTTACGGCGCCGTTTCCCCGCGCGATCGGGCAAAGCGAGGTGACGATCAACGCCCTGGCCAAGAGCTTCATCCTCAGCCTTCCCGCCGACGTCGCTGTCCGTGTGACCGACGATGGCGATGCGATCATCGTCGACATGCGTTCGGCGTCGCGTTACGGCCGCTACGACCTTGGCGACAATGCGGCCCGCATCGTGGATTTCCTCGCCGAACTGGATCAGGAAGTCGCCGGCCAGGTCGGCACGGCCCCGACCGAGTAGCGCCTACGCAACGGGCGCGAAAATGCCGTCGATCGCCGGATCGCCGTCGGTGCTCACCAGGCCGCGCGCCACTAGGTCCTCCAGATGGGCAAGCACGGACAATCCGGCAGCGCCATGAAGGCGCGGATCGGTATCGCGATAGATAGCCTTGACCATGTCCTTGATCGTCCGGTCGCCGCTTCTGATCCGTTCGAGGATCGCTTGTTCGCGCATCCTGCGATGCGTCTTCAACTCGTGCATGAACCTGCGCGGCGCGGTCACCGGCCCGCCATGACCGGGCAGCAGCAGGCGATCGTCGCGCTCGATCAGCCGATCCAGCGAGGCCATGTAGTCGGACATGGCGCCGTCCGGCGGCGCAACGATGGTGGTCGCCCAGGCCATTACGTGATCGGCCGAGAACAGGACACCGGTTCCTTCCAGCGCAAAAGCCGCGTGATTGGCGGCATGACCTGGCGTCAGCACTGTTCTGATCGCCCAGCCGTCGCCGTTGACGACTTCATCGTCGGGCAGTGTGATGTCGGGAGCAAAGGCGATGTCGGCGCTGGCGTCGAGCGGATTGACCTCGCCTATGCGCAGCGGCCTCGCCGGGCGATGCGGGCCTTCGGCCAGGACAATTGCGCCGGTATGCTGCTTCAGCCGCGCTGCCAGCGGAGAGTGATCGCGATGCGTGTGGCTGACAAAAATGTGGCTGACCGGCCTGTCTCCGATCACCTCGATCAGTGTCTTGAGGTGCGCGTCGTCATCCGGTCCCGGATCGATCACCGCCAGCGTCTTGCGCCCGACGATGTAGCTGTTGGTGCCGTAAAAGGTGAACGGGCTGGGGTTTTTGGCGGTAATTCGAAGCACGTCGGGCGCTACGGTCACACTGTGGCCGTAGGACGGGTCGAAGCGTGTGTCGAATTCCAGCGCCATGGCGAATGTCGTTCAGCTCTGTTCCAGAGACGGCAAAACCGATTGCCGCATAACACGGAAGCCAATATAGGAAAACGCAAGGCCGCGCTCTGCGGCAGTCCGAAATGGGGAAGACCATGGCAATTGTAACGACGATGCGTCCGCTTGTTTCTCTCGCTTTGCCTGAAAAGGGCGCGACCCGGCTAATGACGCAGCTTTTGCTTGCGATCGTTGGAACGCTGGTGCTGACCTTGTCGGCCAAGACGAGGGTTTTGCTCGGGCCGGTCGACATCTCGATGCAAACCTTAGCCGTCTTTCTGATCGCCGCAGCATTCGGCATGCGCCTCGGCGTCGCCACGCTGCTTCTTTACATGGCGGAGGGCGCCATGGGCTTCCCAGTCTTCCAGGGCACGCCGGAAAAGGGCATCGGCATCGCCTACATGCTCGGCTCGACCGGCGGCTATCTTGCCGGCTTCGTGGTCATGGCCGCGATCGTCGGCTGGGCCGCCGATCGCGGCTGGGATCGCCATCCGGTCAAGCTCTTCAATGCGATTCTGGTTGCCGAAATCATCATGATGGCGATGGGTTTTGCCTGGCTGGCGCTGCTCATCGGCCCGGAAAAATCATGGCAGTTCGGTGTTGTGCCCTTCATCGTCGGCGACCTGATCAAGGTCGCCCTGGCGGCGAGCCTAGTGCCAGCCGTCTGGTCGCTGCTCAAACGCTCCTGAACTCTGGTCGATAGATCGGGCGCGGCACTGATCGAGTCCACGCAACCACAGGCCTGTGATTGCGTGGTCCTGTTTCAGCGACGGCCTGGCCGCGAGTTCTCGTCAAAGCAGGCCGCCGCCAAGTGGTCGGTAACGCTTTGCTAACGATAACCGTCACACTATGTTCAAATCGACCGATTAAGGACCAGAAGTGCCAGCGGTTCGCCGCGAGTCAGCGTAACCAAGCAGCTACATATCGACGCAATTGCTCGATACCCCTGCTGGATAGCTAAAAAAGAAAGCGGCTCGATGACTTTTAGGTGCAGCCAAAGTTAGTGGACAATTAACAGGACTTTTTCGACCAAGCTTGATTCTCGCGAGATGGTTGCTTGCTGGTATCTTCACGCTGTCGTAACCCTTGCCGTCAGCCATGCCGAAAACCGCCGAGAGCGAGACGTGTGATTAGCCCGGAAAAAATAACTGTTAAGGCGACTGTATCGTTGCAACGGCCCGCAACCGGCACCGCCGCACGCTGGTATGCCGCCAGCGTATTTCCGGGAAAAGAAGACGTCGCCGAACGGCATCTCCGGGTGCAGGGGTTTCACCCGTTTACGCCTCGCTGCGAGAAGACCACACGTCATGCCCGGCGCATCGAGACGCGACCGGCGGCCTATTTTCCAGGTTATATGTTCATCGCCCTCGACGTCGCGCTGCAGCGGTGGCGCTCGGTCAATGGAACGTTCGGTGTGCGCTCACTCATCATGCAGGGCGAACGGCCATTGCCGGTTCCGTCGGGGTTGGTGGAGCGGTTCATAGCTCTGACTGGCAGGGATGGACTGCTTGATTTCAGCGGAGGCCTCGTTGCGGGCGCATCGGTTCGGATTCTTTCAGGTCCTTTCGCGGAGATGATCGGCCGCCTTGACCGGCTCGATCCAGCTGGAAGAGCCCGGGTTCTGGTTGCCATCATGAATGGCGAGATTCCTGTTGACATGGATTCAAGGGAACTCGTCGCGATCGCATAACCGCAATTGTCGCTCGGTCATGCGGTGTAGACTGTTGGAAAGTCGGCTCTCGGGTTTCACCCGGGAGTGCGGTAGCCATTGTTGGAGCCCATCGAGATCGGTAAAACAAACGGGATTTTGCCGCACAGGCCGTATTCGTTGCGTTCGCAAGGTGCCCTTGAGCGAATGTCTACTGGACCCGACAATTTCCACATTCTGCGTTGAGTGCCCTACGATTCCTAGCTATTTCGGCAAACCTATCAGAGAGCGCTTAGAGTTGAATGCTCCCATCATAAAACCGCGTAATCAACGGCACCTGCTGCACCGCGTTAGGTTTCAACTTCTTGGCGGATTGGCTTTTGCCATTCTGGCCCCTGCGCTGATCCGCATGGTGGTTGATCCTCAAATATTGTATTATTCCAATCTGCAGATCACGGTTTTCGCAGGCATTGTTGCGCATACTGCCGGTTTCTTTTCGTTTCGCCGGATAGGAAATTTCCCGGGCGTTGCGGCCGCCGGTTATATTTTGCCAACCTTTTCCCTGTGCTACGGATTCGTGTACCTGGCAATTTTCTTGTTTCGTATCGACTACAGCGCTTTCCAGGCGGCCAGCAGCTTGACACTGTCAATCCTCTGGTATTTCGGCCTGAGCATCTTGAGCAAACGCTTGGATCCCTACAGCCTCGCCGTGATTCCAGGGGGGGCCGTCGGTCGTCTTGAAGAGATTGGAGGCGTGAATTGGCATTGGCTTGCCTCGCCCGATACCATCATTGACCGGGTAAATGGTGTCGTTGCCGATCTTCGTTCTGATCTTTCGGATGAGTGGGAGCGGTATATTGCCGATCGCGCGCTTTCGGGAACGCCAGTCTACCATGTCAAACAGATCAGCGAGTCGCTCACGGGTCGAGTAGAGATAGAGCATCTTTCTGAGAATACTTTAGGATCCTTGAATCCTAACCAGGCTTATTTAAAGATTAAACAGGCGATTGACTGGGTTGCGGCACTACTTATTCTTGTAATTTTTTCACCGTTGCTCCTGTTCGTGGCGGCTGCGATAAGATTTGACTCGGCTGGGCCGGCATTATTCAGGCAAAGACGAATGGGATACAGAGGAAAGATCTACGAGGTTTACAAATTTCGGACGATGAAACTCGGCGCCGCGGTTGGCGACGAAAAGGAAGAGGCCATCACAAAGGCCGGCGATGCACGCATTACGCGCCTTGGGCAGTTCCTCAGAAAATCCAGGATCGACGAATTGCCGCAAGCCTTCAACATCCTGCGCGGCGAGATGAGCTGGATCGGACCGCGCCCGGAAGCACTCGTACTCTCTAAGTGGTACGAGGCCGAGCTGCCATTCTATCGATACCGGCACATCGTTCGGCCTGGCATTACGGGGTGGGCGCAAGTCAATCAGGGCCACGTTGCGGCCGTGGACGATGTTCTGGAAAAACTTCACTACGACTTCTACTACATCAAGAACTTCTCCCCTTGGCTGGACGTGCTGATTGTGTTTCGTACCATCCGAACCATGCTGACAGGCTTTGGTGCGCGTTGACAAGGCGGCGAAGATTGTTTGCCGACGTAACCCAGCCGCTGCTCTCCCGCCCCACGGGGCGGGTAGCCACCAACTTTTTTGAAATGGGTATTCGTAATGTCTAAAGTTGCGCTGATCAGCGTTGAGAATAACGTCGTATCGAGCTCGGAGAAAGCACAATGACTAGGAAAACCGCACTCATCACCGGCATCACCGGCCAGGATGGCGCCTATCTGGCGGAACTTCTTTTGGCAAAGGGCTATGATGTCCATGGCATCAAGCGGCGTTCCTCGTCGTTTAACACCGGTCGCATAGATAATCTCTACCAGGACCCGCACGAAAAGAACGTAAGGCTGTCGCTTCACTACGGTGATATGACCGACGCCACCAATCTCATCCGCATCGTCCAGGAAGTGCAGCCAGACGAGATCTACAATCTCGCCGCACAATCGCATGTCCAGGTGAGCTTCGAGACCGCGGAATATACGGCGAATGCCGACGCGATCGGTACATTGCGTCTCCTCGAAGCGATCCGGCTGCTTGGCCTGACAAAAAAGACGCGTTTCTATCAGGCATCGACTTCCGAGCTCTACGGCAAGGTGCAGGAGATTCCGCAACGGGAGACGACGCCTTTCTATCCCAGGTCACCTTATGCGGCAGCAAAGATATACGCCTACTGGATCACCGTGAATTACCGTGAAGCTTACGATATCCATGCTTCCAACGGCATCCTGTTCAATCACGAAAGCCCGATGCGCGGCGAGACGTTCGTCACCCGCAAGATTACGCGCGCGGCTGCTGCAATCAGCCTGGGCCTTCAGGACAAGCTCTACCTCGGCAATCTGTCGGCTGAACGGGATTGGGGCCATGCCCGTGATTACGTCGAAGGCATGTGGAGAATTCTTCAGCATGACGTGCCCGACGACTACGTCCTTGCAACCGGAGTGAAGAACTCCGTCCGCCGTTTTGTCGAGCTTGCATTCAGCGAGGTGGGGACCGAGATCCAATGGGTTGGTTCCGGCGTCGACGAAAAAGGCATCGACGCGAAATCGGGCGCCGTTCTGGTCGAGGTGGATCCGCGCTATTTCAGGCCGACTGAGGTAGAGCTTCTGATCGGCGACGCCTCGAAAGCGGAGCGCGTTCTCGGATGGAAGGCGACAACGTCGCTCGCCACGATGGTTCAGGAAATGGTTCAGTCCGACCTTGAAACGGTAAAGCGGGAATCGGAGCACCGGCGCCTGGACGAGGATCGCATTAGCGTTGCGGCGCAGTAAGCGACTTTTGGGCCTGGTCGACATGAAAATCTCGGTTCTGACGGTCTGCCGGAATTCCGCAGCAACGATCAGGCATACGCTTGACAGTTTTTTTGCCCAAGATCATGAGGACAAGGAACTGGTCGTCGTCGATGGAGCCTCGACCGACGAAACGCTCTCGATCGTTCGTTCCTATGGGGACAAACAACTGGAGATCGTCAGCGAGCCGGACCGAGGCATGTACGACGCTCTGAACAAGGGCCTTGCACTTTGCAGCGGCGAAGCAATCGGGGCTCTCAATGCGGACGACGCGTTTCACGACCGGTCCGTGCTTGGCAAGATCAGCGTGGCGCTTGCTGACGCCGATATTGTCCACGGCCATCTCGATTTCGTGGAAAACCACGACAGCAAGCGGGTGGTTCGTCGCTGGCGAGCTGAACCAAGACCTCGCAATGGGTTCCGTTCGGGCTGGATGCCTGCTCACCCGACCTTCTATGTTCGGCGTGCCGTTGCCGAAAAGGTCGGGTCGTTCGATCTGGCGCTCAAAGTCTCATCAGACTACGACTGGATGCTGCGGGCCGTCGAGCTTCATGGCTTTAGGGTCGCGACACTGGATCAGGTCCTTGTCGACATGATGGTGGGAGGCGCAAGCACAAGGAGCTTCCGTTCCCACATCGGGCACAATCTGGAAGCGCTGCGCTCTCGCCGCCGTTGGCTCGGATCAGGCCCTGTCGACTACGCGCTTGTTGCGAAGCCGGCGCGAAAGATTGGGCAGTTCTTCGGCGTCAATGGTGCCAGCACTGCCAAGCAAAGCCGGCATGGAGCAAGCTGAACAGTGGTTTCGGCAACTCATGCCTCGAAGGCCGGCGCAGGGGTGAGGCGCAATCGCGTTCACGTGTTTGCGCCCGATGGCCACCGCCAATTCTACCAGGGTCTCTTTGCCAGCCTGTTTGACCTTGAGCCGGTAATGGGACGCATTGGACCTCGATTGTGGCTTGACCTCGTTCGGGCCCGCCACCTTCTGTTTGCCACCATAGATGATGACTACGCTGGTTTTATAGCAGTCGCGTTGACAAGATCGCTGATCGGACGGCGCACGGTTGGGCTTTTTCTCAGGCCGTCCCAATGCTTCGAAAAGGGAAGGCTCGTTTATCGCCTCAAGAGATGGGCTTTCCGGTGCTTGCGATATTTGCCTCGCCTGTCGCTCTTTACGATTTTGCCGTTCACATTTGATCGTCGATTTGCCCAGGTCGCGTACGGATGGGTACACGACCCTCAGATGTGGGACATGCATGACCGCGCGATGTCCATCGAAACGTCTCAACTGTCACGCGACGTGTTGGCCGCGGCCGGTGGACGCGCCATTTTGTGCTTCCTGGGCAGCGTGAGAAAGTCGAAGGGCTTCGAATTCTTAGTCAACATCCTCTCCGACCATCCAGATCTCGCGAAAGATGTTTTTGTGGTGGCTGCCGGCCGCGTCGATCCGGCCTCTGGCCGGGATTGTGCTCGGCTGATTTCTACTGGCGGAATGGTGGTCGACCGTTTCGTGTCCGACGACGAACTTCTGAGTCTTTACAAAACCTGCGATTTCGCCTGGTGCTGCTACGAGCCCGACTACGACCAAGCCTCCGGCATATTCGGACGAAGCGTACAACTGGGTGCACGTCCGATCATCCGCAAAGGCTCGTACCTTGAGAAATACGCACAAGAAGGTGCAGTTGCGCCGGTCTGTCTAATTTACGGCGACACCCGTGACGCTGCCGCCAATATAGCAACGGCCGCAGCCAATCGATCCGACAAGGTCTTGGACAGCCGGTCCGACAAAGCGGAGCGGCTGGGCGAAATCGTCGGCGGCTGGCGGTCCGATTTTATTCAGAAGATCCGAGCGGCCCTTTGACCCGCAGGCACATATTCCTCAAATACCGCTGGCAGCCGTTTTTGGGTGCCTGCTACGGTAGGTTCTGAGGAATCGAGATAAGGCTGATCACATGCTACAATCCTTAGGTCACAAGACGAAGGCATCATTGCGCGACGTAGGTCGGCGGTTGGGGTTAGAAGTCCGTCTAAATGGCATCAATTCCCGCGATGATTTGCGTTTGGTCCATTTTCTTGACATGCATGAAGTCGACCTCGTGATCGATGTCGGTGCCAACAAGGGCCAGTTCGGCACGATGCTGTTTGCGGCGGGATTCCAAGGCTCGATGATTTCGTTCGAACCACTGCCAGATGCGCATTCCGAACTCGTGCGCACTGCCAAGGCGTTTGACGGGCGTTGGATGGTGGGACCGGCTGTTGCGCTGAGCGACACTACTGGGACAGCGACGTTCCACGTTACGGAAGCAGCGACGAGCAGTTCGTTGCACGAGCCGCGCGAGTCGTTCGTGGAACATACTCCTCGGGTGGCCGTCGCCAAACGGATCGAGGTCAAGACAGAGCGGCTCGATGCCTTCGCGAGTATGATCGCTGGCAAGCGAGCGTTCCTGAAAATTGACGTGCAGGGCGCTGAAGCGGCTGTTCTTGCAGGTGCCCCCACCGTTCTGCCGCAATTGCGAGGCGTCCTGTCGGAACTGTCGCTGGTCGAACTCTATGCGGGTCAAGCGACAGCTCTGGAGGTGCATCAGCTCATTGCCGGCGGTGGGTTCGAATTGTGGGATGTCTGGCAAGGGTATCGAAACCCACGGACTCAGCGTTTAACCCAGGTTGACGCGCTGTATTTTCGTCCAAGCGCCGGGCTTGAAACTTGAAAATTTGCAGGCTGGCTTGGCAGGCCGGCTTGAGAGTGTGGCTAGATCCAAATCAGGAGCTTTCCAACATCAAAGCAACCAGTGGGACAGCTGCCACACGGATCGTTCGAATATCATGAATGTTGTTCAGATTGTTGGCTGTGCGCTCAACACCGGTGCGGGTCGAGGAATCCGCGCTGTACACGAAGCCCTATTGGAAGCAGGAGTTTGTTCCCGCATCGTAGGGAGGGTTGAGTGGGACCTTCCGGAGGACTTGTTCGCCAGAAGAATTCCCTTGCTGCAACGTCTGCCTGTTGGCGTTAAGAACCGTCTCTACATGTGGCATTTGATGCGGCGGTTCGGCGATATCCCGCCGAATTTCCATCCCATCTCCCACGGCCTCCGCCTCCACAATTCGCCTGAATACCGGAGCGCTGACGTCATCCATGTCCAGTGGGCCCACGCGCCGACGCTTGGGCCGGCATTCTGGCGCGCGATTAGACGCGAAAAGCGGCCGGTGGTCTGGACGCTTCGCGACATGTGGCCGTTCACTGGCGGGTGTCATTTCTCTGGTTCCTGCGAGAAATATGCCAGTGGTTGTGGCCAGTGCCAACTCTTGGGTGGAGGGGACGAGAGGATCACATCCGACGATGTTGCATTCAAGGCCGAGCACTATGGGCCACAATCGGTATTCGTCGCGATCAGCGGCACGATCGCCGCGCAGGCCCGACAGAGTACGGTCCTGCGCGAGCGTGATATACGTGTAATCCCCAACAGTGTGCAAATGAGTCAGCTTCGCGCAATGGACAAGGCGCAGGCGCGTAGCGCATTGGGAGTCCCAGCGAACAAATTCGTAATCGCCTCCGGTGCCTTGAATCTGGCTGATCCGCGCAAAGGCGCAGATATCATGCGTCACCTGCTCAATGTTTACCGAGATGACAAGAACGTTCATTGGTGTTTGTTTGGCAATGGAGTCGCAGAACTCGTCGATCCGGTACCTGAAAACTGCACAAGTCTTGGCCTCATCCGCGACGATGTCGTTCTTAACCAGATATATTCGGCGGCCGACGTGTTCGTGATGCCCTCACTTCAGGAGTCATTCGGCAAGGTTACGGTTGAGGCGATGGCATGCGGAACTCCTGTCATCGGGCTCCTTAAAACGCCGGCCGAGGAGATCATCAGCCACGGGCAGACCGGATGGTTGGTAAAGCACGGTGATGCTGACGCAGTAGCGGCCGCTGTTGAGACAGCACGCGCCCTCCCAGTTCCATTATTAAGGAATTTTGGGGTGAGCGCACGCGCCGCCGTGATCGACAGATACTCACCAGAGGCTATCGCCCATCGCTATATTGACCTGTATGAATCCTTGTTGAGTAGCAATCAGCAGCACAGTCGGTCTTGACGTGCGGGTAGCAAGAAGCGGCCGCGCATTGGTTTATATCGTTTGTCGGAGTCGAAAAATGAATACGTTAAGGGAGGCAGCTAAACGCATGCTGCCGGCAAGCCTGCATGCGCGTGCAGCGGATACTTGGTTAAGACTTGCGGCAAGCGCACGCTTTCTAAGTATCTTACCCAAAATGGACATCGTCCAAATCACGCAGATAGCGCAGTCATTGAATGGGAAATTTGAGCGAACTTGTCCCATCTGCAAGTTCAGAGGATATTTTAAAGCGTACGGTTCCCCACCGAGATGGGACGCAAGATGCCCCGTTTGCAGATCGCTAGAACGTCATCGGCTGCTATATTTGGCAATTCAGTCGGACTTTCCGTTAGAGCCTGATGGAAGGCTTCTACATTTCGCCCCTGAGCCGGCCACAACGCGATTTGTTCGTCCGGCTGTTGCAGAATATCTCACAGCCGATATCAGTGGGCACCACGTGGACTACACGATCAATATCGAACGGATCAATCTCCCAGACAGTTCATTCGATGCGATAATATGCAGTCACGTTCTTGAACACGTTGACGATCGCAGCGCTTTGTCTGAGATGTATCGTGTCTTGCGGCCAAAGGGTGTCCTTTACCTGATGACGCCGGTTATTGATGGATGGGAGACAACTTACGAGCACAAGCATGCTAGAGGAGCGCTGGAGCGAGAGTTGCATTTTGGTCAGAACGACCATCTGCGATACTACGGACGAGACCTTCGCGACCGTATACTATCTGCTGGTTTCCTATTGGACGAGTATACCGCTTCCGGCGAAGCTTGTGTCACGTATAGCCTATGGCGAGGCGAAAGGATCTTTGTGTGTCGCAAAGGCTGAAGGGTGCTGATCAAGCGGCGGGCGGCAATTGTGCCTTCTACAATCACGCATGACTCACGCGCCGCAATACTTCGGTCTTGTCGTGCGTAAGAGCTTTATAGCGTTCCGGGCTTTTTCAAGTCTGGGTAGACGATATTGGAGATATATTTCAAACTCACTCTGGTTGATTTCTGACAGGCTGCTAGCGAGTCTAATAGGACTTTTGGTGGTGGCCGTAGTGGCGCGCTATCTCGGGCCGAGCGAATTTGGTTTGCTGTCCTATACATTCTCTACGGCACTGCTGTTTGCGGTTGTCGGACAACTTGGGCTCGACGGGCTGGTCATTCGAGAAATCGTCAACCGCCCTGACGATGTGCCGCGCGTACTCGGCACAGTGTTCGTCCTGAAATTCTCCGGGCATTTGCTGGGAGCCGCGGGCTTGGTCGTCTACGCGCTGTCTATCGATGTGCATTCGACGGAGCGTGCAATGTTGTTTTTGGCCGCGGCGTTCATACCCTTGGCGTCGCTGTCAGGATTCTTCGGACTCTGGTTTCACTCGCGTGTTCAGGCCCGCTACAGTGCCATTTCCTCCAGCATATCCGCGTTGCTGGTCGGCCTGGGAAAACTCGGGTTTGTATGGATCGGGGCTGCAGTGATGGCGTTCGCCGCTGCAAATGTGGTTCAGGTGTTGATCGCGGCCATGCTCTCGTTCCGCTTTTACAGGCAGCAGAAAGGTCCGCCTGTGTCGGCATGGCGGTTCTCTCCGGCAATGGCAAGGGCGCTGCTCTCGGAGAGCTGGATGCTTTTCCTTGGATCCATATTTGCGCTCATCTACCTAAAAATCGATATGATCATGCTTCGCTGGCTGGCCGGGCCGGCAGAGGTTGGTACCTATGCGGTGGCGGCGACTCTGTCGGAGGCAGCTTACTTCGTGCCGGCCGCGTTGGTCGCCAGTGTGTTCCCCAAGTTGATCGAGTCAGCGAAAACCGATCAGGATTTGTTTGGCAGGCAGCTTCAGACCGTTTTCGATGTCTTGTGGCTCGCGGGACTTGGAATGATCGCCACGATGTTCTTGGTTGGCGGGCCGCTTATCCGGTTTCTTTTCGGAACTGAGTACGGCCCATCGGTTCCGGTGTTGCTGGTTCATGTTCTGTCTGCCCCCTTCTTGTTCATGCGGATCGCATTCACGAGATGGACCATCATAGGAGGCGGCGCCACATTCTTCATGTTAACCGAAGGCCTCGGCGCGCTTACGAATGTGGCTTTTAATTTTCTTCTCATTCCTCACTATGGGAGTATTGGTGCCGCGCTTGCGACGCTCGTGTCGTATGCGACGGCCACCTACCTCACCTTGGCCATCCCACGCCGAACGCGGCCGATTTTCGTAATGATGTCGCGCTCCGCCTTTATGCCGTGGCGCGCTCCCAAAGATTTCTTCAATTATGTAAGACGAAGCGCCCATGCCTGACGGATCAGGCAGTCCAATGGCAGGACTCCTTGGCCTTCGGCTGCCGCCTCGGCGGGCGTCCACAAGCGGCGATATTCAATTGCCAAAGCAAAACGGAGTTATGAGCGCATGGCGGTGCTTAACAGAATAGCGACAAAGTGGAACCACTTTGCGCAAGCTTCCAACAATACGCGAGCTGCGGTAGAGTTATCCCGGCTGGGTCTGCCGTACATGGCGTGGTCCGATGCGTCCCTGCTTCCTTCGGCCCTGCAGGTCGTGCTCAACGAAATTGAAATCAATTCTCGCAAGACAGTGGTGGAATTCGGGAGTGGTATTTCCACGATCTACATTGCCCAAGTCCTGTCACGGCTTGGCGGCCGGATTGTCAGCTTTGAGAGTGATACAGAATGGGCAGCCTTCGTTGAGAATCGTCTTGCAGCGTTGAATCTATCCGAATTCGCCACAGTCGTTCGCGCGCCACTGGGGCCCTGCACGTTGAGCAAAAATGGCCTGAACTGGTACGATCAAGCGATCGTCGCAGCGGCTGTGCAGGATCTGTCGATTGATTGTGTGGTCGTCGATGGGCCACCTGCCTATAAGACGGGATATGAACTGGCGCGCTATCCCGCACTTCCGGCCCTCGAGGCACGCCTCGCGCAAGATTACGCCGTGTTTCTCGATGACATCCATAGGCTTGGTGAGCAGGAGATACTGCGGCTCTGGGCTGATCTCTTCGGCATCCAATTTCTTTCCCATTTTTCCAAAGGGAACATAGCCCGCGGTATCCATGGCGTGGCACACTTCACCGTGTGAGTTGTGTCCATTTCGAGTCTCCGCATTGGACGAAACATGGTGCGTGTCCGAAAAGTTTTGATACGGTGGCGGCTGCCGTGAGGTGCGACTAGTCTCATGACTCAGAGAGCCAATTTTCGCCACGACGCATCCACCAATTTCAATCAAGGCGGGATTGGTCATCGATTTGCGCATTTGAAAGGTTATGTTGACCACCGCATTTTGTTTTCTCCTGCGACTGCCTTCGCTCTTGCAATCTGCGGAACATATGCCTTTTCCGGTATAGTAAATAGGTTTAGCCCAGAAGGGAGTATCGGATCTATATTGGTCAGGTTGGGTATTATACTGGTCATATCGACTTCATTTATACTAATACCATCTAGATTTAGATCGTCAACACCTGCGCTTTTGCCGATTAAGATATTTTTTATATTTTATATATCCAGACTCGTTGAGAATTTCTACGTTTCTTCGGTGGATATTCCTCCGGGCCCTGTAGGGGTATTTAGCTTCTTGTTGATGAACGGTGTCGGCCCTGCGCTTCTTATCTCGTCAATGGATAGGACGATAAGAAATGAGAATTTGAATCTTGCAATGAATGCCCTTTGCATGATTTTTCTAGTAGGGCTTTTTCTAAACAGAGACCTTCTATTTGCGAGCGGCACGGACCGTATGTCTCTGGATAAAATTAACCCAATATCGATGGGGCATACGGCATCTCTATTTTTAATATTCTTTATTCTTTTGACAGAGAAGACAAGAAAATTGTCGATCATAACGATGGTGCTCTGTCCTTTACTTTTTCTTGTTCTTGTGTGGGCGCGCTCTCGCGGAGCCTACATTGCCGGTGCTGGAGCCCTGTTGATCTATGTACTGCTGCTCAAAGGGTCAAAGCGAGTATTCGCCATCTGTGGTGCAATTGCCGTAGGTGTGGTGATCGTGGCGAGCTCAGGAACGGAGCTAATCGATGTCATCACCACGAGACTTGCTCAGATCGACGCGAATTCCGATCAATCAACAATGGCACGCAGTCTAATGTATACCGGGGCCTGGCGGCAGTTTCAGGAAGACCCTTTGTTTGGGCGTTATGCCGTTGAGATGCAGTTCCATTTCTATCCTCATAACATCTATCTTGAATCTCTGATATCGGTGGGCCTGATTGGGTCACTGCCGTTTGCGGCTCACATAATTTTGGCACTTAGATCGACGGTCGGTATTATTCGATCTGGCAAGTTCCCGCTCGCTGCAGTGCTGACTGCCGTCTTATTTATCAGGGAAGCCATTGCTGGCCTGGCAAGCGGCAGCCTGTGGGGGAGTACAACCTTCTGGATTACCTCAGCTCTGACAATATCGTTTTGGTACGGATATCAAGGGTTTCTCGATAGAAGCCGTAGATTGGAAAATCGGGCTTACTAGGTATCGAGTGTACCGGTAGCGATCGGCGCCTGGCAGGCTGCTGGAAAGGGCCCGCGACAATCCAAAGGCTCGTGATTCATCCAGATCACGAAGAGGTCGGTGTACGCGGGCAAACTGGAACGCTAGAGCATTTTTTAGCCAATGGAATCATCTGGCGTCTGCATAAATGCGACAAAACAAATAGTTAGAGCGAGGTTCCGGTTTCAAGAGAACCGGAACCGCTCTAGGTCTTGATCTGTTCCCGATGGTTAGGTCGCGATCGATTGGCAGAAACGCGATCGGTTGGCAGAAAAAGGAGTGGGGTGATTCTCAGGACGTTTATTGGCTGGAACAGGAACGCGGCAGAATGGCTGGAACGCCGCCTTCCCGGGATTTTCGGCGCGCCGTCTTACAAGGCGGAGCTTGAGCGTCGTATCGCTGAGGATGTTGAGCGGCTAAGGCCGTCAGCGATCCTCGAGGTAGGCGGAATTGATCGGCCTCTTCTCGAGCGGAGTGCTGATTTTACCTATATTGGTCTCGACATCGAAGAGAAACCGGACTGCTATCGTATCTACGATCAGTTTGTCGTCCAGTCGATCGAACAGCCGGTCGGTATTGAAGCTGACATGCTCATTTCGATCACCTTGATGGAGCATGTTCCCAACAATAAGGCTGCGGCGCGTTCGATGTTTTTGGTGCTTAGGCCAGGTGGCGTGATGCACCACTATATTCCGTCGAAGTGGCACCCGTATTCGGTGGCATTGCGGATCATCGGACCGGTCATGCAAAAATGGCTGATCCCGTATCTCAGACCGTCAGCGGTCGGAGTTACCGGTTATCCCGCCTTTTTCGACCATTGCTCTCCTTCGAGCATGGCCAAATTGTTTCGCGACCAAGGGTTCGAGCAAGTCGACGTCAGGTCGTTTTACCGAGCCAGCGACTATTTTGCGTTCTTTCTGCCCGCCTACATTTCCGTCGCTTTGTTCGAGAATATGTGCGCTGCGTTGGACTGGCGCTTTTTCTGTTCCGGCTTCGTCATCAGCGCAAGAAGACCGTCACACTAGACATCGATAAGAACGAGGCCATGCGACTTTTTCAAAATTCCGGGATCGCTCCGAGCTATAGGCCCCGACTTGCTGGTCTCGTCGCCGGGATCGGCGAGTTCGAACAGCAGAAGGAGGCGTTTCTGAACGACCGTTACGGTGCGGCACATATCCTGTTGCCGGTGCTCGACCGACGTCCGGAGGCGTTCTTTACGAATGGTGACGACGAATCGCTGCAGCGGGCGTGGGCGCGCAAAAACGGGATGGCCGAAGACTCGCCCCTGGCCGACATTCTTCTTGCCCAGATCGAGCACCACAGGACGGACATCTTCTACAATCTCGACCCGTTCCGTTACGATGCTGCGTTTGTGCACCGCTTGCCGGGGCACGTGAAAAGAAAGATTGCCTGGCGGGCGGCACCGGGCAGGATTGACTTTTCCGGCTATGATCTTGTGACGTGCAATTTTCCTTCGATGCGGCAGCTTTGGGAAGAGCAGGGAGCCAAGACGGCTCACTTCTTTCCCGCTCACGATCCGGAACTCGATGCCGTGGCCGCGAATCGGGACAGGGACATCGATGTGCTCTTTTTCGGGGGCTACAGTCGGCATCACCAACGCCGAAGACAGATATTGGAATCAGTGGCACGTCTTTCCAGCCGCCGCCGTGTTGTTTTTCATTTGGACCTATCGCGCTACACGCCACTTGCCGAGACACCGCTCGGATGGTTCGGCCCTCTGAATGCCGTACGCCGCCCGCGTACGATCCGCAAAGTCAGCGCGCCCCCCGTATTCGGGCGCGCGATGTACGCCCAACTCGGAAGGGCCAAGATCGTGGTCAACGCCTCGATCGACATGGCGGGGCCGGATCGTGGTAATATGCGCTGTTTCGAAACCATGGGAGCCGGAGCTCTGCTGGTCTCCGACTCCGGCATCTACCCCGCGCCTATGCGCGATGGGGAAACCATGGCCGTCTATGAGCAGCCGCAGGACGCGTCGGAAAGAATCGAACGGCAGTTGAACGATGGAAGCTGGGATAGGATCGGTTGGGCCGGGCACCGCGCCATTCGTGAAGAGTACAGCAAACGACGGCAATTTGAGCGATTTCTCGAATTGGTATAGTGGAGTGTTGCTTCCTCCGTTGGAGTTATTGCTCCAATCCGCTCTTCTGCATAAGTAAACAACAATTCAGGCTATCGAATCTTGCCCTCTTCCCGAAGGAATTTCAACGTAGCCTGCCACCATTCCGCTTTTTCATCCCATTTCGCTGGCCGATAGGGCGAATTGCCGCCGATGGTGCCCCATATAACGATACCGTCAGCCAGTCTCTTGCATGTGTCCAGTTGAGCATACCAGAGGTCGCCCGGCAGAAAGGCAAGCGTCTTGTGAAACTGCGGCCACAGAAAGCAGTAGACGGGCTTTCCTTGTGAGATTCTTCGCGCTTCCCCAATGTTGGCTTGCGCGTAGGCCACCCAAGCGTCCTTGTCGCCATAAAACGTATACAGGGAGGGGTAGAGCGCATCGACATGAGGGACGAGAGTGGACGCGATCTTGGTGTTTTGCTGTTTCCAGTCATACAGTGCAGCGGCGCCCATATGGCCGATCGCTCTCCAATGATCCCTGATCGGCAAGACAGCATAAAGGCCGAGCTTGACGCTCGGGTCTGCCTTTCTGAAGGCGCCAAGCGTCTTCTGGTATTTCGCAATGGACGATGCTTGATCTGGTCCCTCCAGAGGCCAGCTTTCAATGTCGATAACGAGATGTTGGTTGCTCCTTGGCAATGCCAGAGCCCGCCGCACCTGGCCGGAGTGAGGAACATCTGATCCCAGATAATGAGGGTCCGCGATCGCAAGATGTTCGAAGCCGAACGCCTGCAAATCGGGCCCGCCGTTGAACCGTATAGCCTCGAAAAGCTTGAATGGAGCCCGCGTCCGCGCCGTCGCGGGCCATGAGCCGATTAGAAGGCATATCACGCAGAATACTGTCTTGAAAAACATGATGCTCCGGGGGCGCCAACGGGGTGAGTTTTGCGCGGACGAAATTCGCGCGGTTCGAATTCTCGTGATCTGAACTTGACGAGTCTAGAAACGGTAGCTTAGCTGGACGTCTCGAACAACCTCCTGACTGAAGCGTGATCGACGCGCTGCTGCAAGGTGATAGAGGCTAGAGCAGTGCTTCTCACCGAGGCTGGAAATTATCCGCCTGGAATGGTGGACGGGCGCTGTCGCCCTCGTCAAGCTGAAGCCTTGGCGGCGGCTGTTGTTAACTGGTGGGCATGGCAGTCGATCCGGCGGCGAAGGCCGTCACGGCCCCAAGCGCCAAGGCTCCGTAAGCAGACGGCGGCGGCTGGGGACTTGTCGTCGGGGACCATGCGACGCTCGCGCCTTTTCTTCAACGCGCCGCATTCGGCGCCTGCCGTCACTCGTCGGGCGTTCGCCGGCGAGGTGAAGGCCTTTTTCGGAGCCCGATCATCGGATGGAGCAAAGCTTAGCGTTGCGTGGCCAGCGCTTCAATAAAGATGGAGCGAAAACGGAGCAATTCCGCTTGCGCAATATGGCTGGCGTCCGCGAACATGGATCGTCCGTCCAGAACATAATTGCATCGGCTTGCATCGCACAACACTGTGTCTGGACGCGCGAAGCCGATATCGCGTCGCGCTTCGAAATGTTGAACAACCGCCCCGTACTGCCGCTGGAATTCCTCTGCCGACAGATACGTCAGTTTTTCCAGCGGTCGGCCAAAGGCGAGATCACGGCTTAGTTCGGAAGGAAGATCCCATCCGGGAAAGGCGATAGGCCCGATCAGAATGACTTTCTTGTCAAATGCCTGCAGGCGGCCGATCAGATCGTCAAGCCCGCGGACCAGCTCCTGGTCATTCCGGTTGCTTAAGAAGTTTCCACCTGCATCGACCAATCCGTCCTCAGCATGTGCCCACGTCAAACCAAGAATAACGGTCTTCACGTTTGAAAGCTTGCCAAGCTCCCTGAGGTTGCTGGCGGCCACATCGATACACGCGCGTGAGATATTGACGGAGACGGTTGGCAGACAGCCGTTCGCCGGAACCAGGAGGCCCGGCAACCCGCCCTCGACAAATATTGACTCCCAGACAGGTGCATACATTTGCGCATGGGAATTTCCCAACAGAACAACATTTGCGTCAGAAGGGCTGCGAGAGGGGAGGTTGAGCACGCAGGCGCGTGACTGGCCCATGCGAATATAGTTTGAGACAGGGCAGCGATAGTTGGTTCCGACAGCCGCGTTGATGGCCGCGGCTTCCCCACTCATGCGGCCGGGCAGCCCATTCGACCAAATCAGCACTGACGCAGTCACCGCGAGGGCGCCGGCACCGGCGACAGCAGCGAGACACACGGTTCGTACCGCTATGGCTCTACTGCGGAAGGGGCGCTCAACATATCGCCATGAGACAATAGCGCAGACGGTCATGCCCGACACGGCAACCATCATCTCGCCGATGTTAAGGTCGCGGACGAGATAATATTGCCAGAAGACGATGAAGGGCCAATGCCAGAGATAGAGCGAATAGGAGATCAATCCGACGAAGGCGAGGGGAGGGGTCGCTATCAACCGGTTCACCGGCGATTGCTGAACCTGACCGGCGGCGATCAAAAACATCGCCCCGATAACCACGGGTAGCGCGACTGGGACGGAGCCATACGTCTGAAGGGGGCTGACGATGCCAATGAGGACTGCAATCGCACCGATTGCTCCGAGAAGGCGAGCGACGGTTCCTCGCGGTATCAGGCTGGTCGGCAGAAGTGCAACCATGGCCCCGGCTCCGAGTTCCCACGCCCGGGTTGGCAGCAGGAAAAATGCCGGCGATGCGCCGCCTATCCTGAGAGCTAGGCAATTGGCCGCCAGGGACAAGAGAGTGAGCAGTGCGATTGCGGGGAAAGTCGCGCGGGGCCAAAAGCGGGCAAATACCGCAATGAGCAAGGGAAAAATGATATAGAACTGTTCTTCGACACCCAATGACCAGACATGCAAGAGCGGTTTGGCCTCAGCAGCCCTCGAAAAATAATCCGTATCTCTCCAGAAATAGATATTTGCCACGAAGCCGATGGTGGCGAGCATGCTCTTTCCATATCCGATCAAGTCGGCAGGCAGCAGCAACACGATCGCAACCATGGTGGTAAAAAACAGCAGGAGGATAAGAGCCGGCATGATTCTGCGGATACGCCGCTCATAGAACCGTAAAATCGAGAACTGCCCTTTGAGCGCCTCACGCCATAAAATCAGTGTGATCAGATATCCCGAGAGCACAAAAAAAATGTCGACGCCCAGATATCCTCCCGGCAACCATGATCTCGACAGGTGGAAAGCTATCACCGAAATGACAGCGATCGCGCGCAGGCCGTCGACGTCCGCCCGATAGCCAATGAGGTGCGAATCCGTGCTTCCGACTCTGGTGTGCATGTTGAGTGTTCAGGTCCCCGAGGCAGTATCCCGTCTATAGAAGAACCAGAGCCGGGGCGCTACTCTCAGGTGACACGATAATCACCATCTGCGGACGGGACGCCGGGAGAGAGGAACTCAGCTACATAAGGGACTAGAGAGTGAGTTTTGCACGGACGAAAATTCGCGCGGTTTCGAATTCTCGTGACCTGAACTTGACGAGTCTCGAAACGGTAGCTTAGCTGGACGCCTCGAACAACCTCCTGACTGAAGCGTGATCGACGCGTTGCTGCAAGGTGGCAGAGGCAAGAGCCGTCTCACCGAGGCTGCAAATTATCCACCTGGAACGGTGGACGTGCGAAGCGTGCAAGACTATGACCGAAGCGCGGTCGCACTCGTCAAGCTCAGCCTTGGTGGCCGTCGTGGGCGCATCTGACAAATCTGACGGGAGATCGAGATCGTCGTGATCAAGAACGTGCCGCCTTACGCAGTTGTTGCCGGAAATCCAGCGCGGATGATCCAGCATATGGTTTCTCTCGATGCCTGAAGCGGCCATGACTTGGGAAGACGCCGTCCGCTGGTGCATGAGCGAGCCTTCGATGAAAGAACTCGCCCGCGCCGCCTATTTCGACGATCCGGTCGTGGCCGCGCAGCGTTACCACGAAAGCGCGGAGTTCCAGGCGGTTCGCAGCATGATCCCGCGTAAGGTCGGCCGTGCTCTCGACCTTGGCGCCGGCAACGGCATTCTCTCCTACGCCCTGGCGCGCGAGGGTTGGTCCGTAACCGCAGTTGAGCCCGATCCGAGCGCACTCGTCGGCGCCGCTGCGATCCGGGCACTTGCCGAAAGCACAGGCACCCCCATCGAAGTGGTGGAAGCGTTCGGTGAGGCGATACCGTTATCCGCAGCAGGCTATGATTTGGTCGTCGCACGGCAGGTGCTTCATCATGCCCATGACCTTCCGGCTTTCTGCCGCGAGATGGCGCGTCTCTCTCGCCAAGGTGCGACGATCCTGTCGTTGCGCGACCATGTTGTCTCCGGGCCGCAGCAACTCGAGCCTTTTCTGCGCGCACACCCGCTTCATCACCTCTACGGTGGAGAGAACGCCTTTACGCTGGCGGCCTACCGCGCTGCAATCCAGGAGGCCGGGCTGACGATCGACCGCGAATTGAACTCGTTCCAGTCTGTCGTGAATTATGACCCAATGACACCATCCGAGATTCGCGAGAGGCTCGCCAAAATCTTTGGTCCGTTCTCCCCGGTTGTTCGCCTGGCTCTTTCGCCTGTGCCCTTTGGTGTCGTCGCCAGGGTCGCCGCGTCGGTTGACCGCCGGCCCGGGCGCCTGGTCTCTTTCCTTTGCCATAAGCACGGGAAGGACTGATTTCTTGACGCAATCAAAAGAGGCTAAGCCTGTCTGGGTGACTGGAGCCGGCGGTTTCATCGGCCTGCACCTCGCGCGTTTTCTTGCTCAGAGGGGATGCCATGTCATCGGCTTCGGTCGAAACGAAGCACCGGGTTTTGCGTTGGCAACCGGCGGCGTATTTTTCCCCGGTGGAATAGCCGTGGAAACAATGGATGCGGCTCTGGCAGCGCATGGCCGCCCATCAGCCGTGTATCATTTGGCGGGTGGCGCAACGGTTGGCCAGTCAATTGCCGATCCCCTGAAGGACTTTGAACAAAGTGTTGTCTCTGCGGCTCGTGTCCTTGATTTCTTGCGCCGCCACGCACCCGATGCACCTGTCGTTCTTGCATCCTCCGCTGCGGTCTATGGCGGCGGGCATGCCGGGTCGATCAGGGTCGACGCGGCGCCCGATCCCTACTCTCCGTATGGCTATCACAAACGCATGGTTGAGGAGCTTGGCCGGTCATATTGTGCCGCATACGGCCAGCCAGTCTCGGTGGCTCGCCTCTTTTCGGTCTATGGCGAAGGGTTGCGCAAGCAACTGCTCTGGGATCTCTGCGGCAGGCTCGCGGCAGGCGAAACCGACATTGTGCTTGGCGGCACGGGTACGGAAATGAGGGATTGGCACCATGTCTCGGATGTCGTGCGGTTGATCCATCGCATTTTGCCTGCCGGCGAGCCGCGCTTCGCCGTCTATAATGGCGGTGCGGGCGCAGCTGCGTCCGTCAGCACAATTTCCAGCATGGTTTTGGATGCCTGGGGAGGGAACCATCGCCTCTCGTTTTCTGGAGAATCCCGGCGGGGCGACCCTGTCAATCTGATCTCGGATCCGTCCGGCGTCCCGGAGGGGCTTCAGTTGCAGGTGCCGCTCAGCAAGGGCATTGCAGGCTACGTCGATTGGTATCGCGCCGACGTTCTCGCCGAGCCGGTCGGCCGTCTGCGCCGCGTCGCGCCTTGATTACCGTCGGCTTCACTCTCATCGGCCGCGGAACCTGGTCAGGCGGCGAGTCCTATCTACGCAACATGTTGAGCGTCATCGCCTCCGAGCTGCGTGGCAAGGTGCAGGCGAAACTGTTTCTCACACCTGAGCAGCATTCAAGCATTGGCGCGTCCTTCGATCATATGTTGGCGGCACCCGCTATTGTCGACGACCGGGTCGTGGGCGCCGGGCTCGGCAGGCGAGGGCTGATCGCACTTGCTAGCGGAAGTGACCGCGCATTCGCGGAGCTTGTCGCCGCGCGGGGCATCGATGTCGTCTTCGAAGTCGCCCAGTGGTTCGGGAACCGGTTTCCAGTGCCGGCCGTTTCCTGGATTCCGGACTTCCAGCACCGTCGCCTGCCGCAACTCTTTCCGCGTAGCGCCTGGTGGCGCAGGGATCTCGGCTATCGCCTGCAGACGTCCGGAAATCGTACGATAATGCTATCGAGTGGGGATGCGCTGGCGGACTGCGAAACATTCTATCCAGCCTCGCGCAACAAGACCGCTGTCGTGCGTTTCGCTATCGACCTCGATCCCGGTGCCATCCTGGCGCGCGCCGATGAGGCGCGACAGGCACATGGTCTGCCTGCGCGTTTCTTCTTCCTCCCCAACCAGTTTTGGATCCACAAGAACCATAGGCTGGTCATAGAGGCGTTGAGGCATATAGGCCAAATGGGGGCGCTGGACTCCTTGCCGCCGATAATCCTCACGGGGCGCACCACCGATCCGCGCGACCCGACATTGTTCAAGCGCATGATGGAGCTTGCGGAAACGCACCGGCTCGGAAGCCATTTTCGACACCTCGGATTGATTCCCTATGACGATGTCGTCGCCCTGATCGGAGCCGCGGACTATCTCCTGAACCCTTCGCACTTCGAGGGGTGGTCAACCACGGTCGAGGAAGCGAAGTCGCTGGGAACGCCGATGCTGCTGTCCGACATTCCGCTGCATCGCGAGCAGGCGCCGGAATCGCTCTTCTTCGCACCCGATAGTGCAGAAGCGCTGGCGCAGCGACTCCTGGAGGCCGGGCAGCGCCCACGCTTAGCCCGCGATAGTGTCGCCGTGCTGCAGGGTCGGCAACAAATGCGCCGCCGAGACTACGCGGCAGCGCTCCTTGCTTTGTTTGAAAATGTCAGAGGTGTCACCCAATGACCGAACGGATCGTCAGTTTTGTCATGAGCGGCGGCGTTGGCTCACGGCTGTGGCCGCTGTCGCGCGAGGACAATCCCAAGCAGTTCCATGACTTTTCGGGCGATGGCTCGATGCTGGCCAAGACGTTGCGCCGGTTGACGGCGCGGCCGGATGGTGAAACGCCGATTTTCCTGATTGCCTCGGAGCGGCACGCCGACCGCGTCCATGCCGACCTCGCCGGCCTCGACCTTTCCGGCGGCGGCCCCTTGTTCGAGCCGACCGGCCGCAACACTGCCGCCGCCGTTGCCTTGGCGACGCTGCGCACCTTGTCCGAATATGGCGACAGCCTGGTGCTGGTGGTGCCGTCCGATCATGAGATCACTTCCGCACGGCAATTCTGGCAGAGCGTGGAAAACGGCGCCGGTGCGGCGCGCGCGGGCCGGCTGGTGGTGTTCGGCATCAAGCCTAGCCAGCCGGAGACCGGCTACGGCTATATCGAGGTCGCCGGCGAGAAGGATGGCATCTGCGATGTCTCGCGTTTTGTCGAGAAACCGGACCTCGCGACCGCGCAAAGCTATCTGGCGGCCGGTAACTTCTACTGGAACACTGGCATCTTCCTGTTTCGTGCCAGCGCCATGCGCGACGCTTTCACGGCTTTCGAGCCCGAGATATGGAATGCCACCGAAATTGCCTACCAGGCAGCGACATCAGATCTTTCCGGTCTCTATATGCCTCTGGAGCTCTACGCCGCCATTCCCTCGACGTCGATCGACTACGCGATCATGGAGCGCGCCAGTCACATCGCCATGGTACCGGCCGGCTTCCGCTGGAACGATCTCGGTTCCTGGCAATCACTGCTCGATGTCGGTCCCTCCGACGAAGAGGGCAACGTCATCGTCGGCGACGTCGTCGCCATCGACTGCGAGAACTCCTACATCCGCAGCGACAGTCGCTTGCTGTCGGCCATCGGCCTGAAGGACGTTGCCATCGTCTCGACCGCCGACGCCACCTTCGTCGCCCCGGTCAGCCGCAGCCAGAACGTCAAGAAGATTGTAGAGCAGCTCGAAAAGAGCGGTCGGCTTGAAACCAGGTTCACGCCCGCCGACGACCGCGTGATCGAAAGCGGCGCTTGGCGGCGCCGCGTTCACCACTGGCTGTTTGAAGAGACGGTGCCGCTATGGTCCACGGTCGGTGTCGACGAGCGCCATGGCGGTTTCCACGAGGCACTCGGCTTTGACGCCACACCGCTGATGAAGCCTAAGCGCATGCGCACCATGGCCAGGCAAGTCTACGCCTTCGCTGTCGCCAAGGCGCGCGGCTGGGATGGGCCCGCCGACAGGTTGATCAGCCACGGCATCGAATTCATGAACAGGAACGGCCGCACCGACAATGGCGGCTGGGTGCGCACGCTTAATGTCGATGGCACGGTCGCCGATGCCACAGAGGATGCCTACGATCATTCCTGCGTGCTCCTTGCGCTGGCGCATGCCCATATGGTCGGCAATGCCGATGCATTGCGGCTTGGCGAAGAAACGTTTTCGTTTCTCGACGCGCATCTCGAGGATCACCGCATGACCGGCTTTCTCGAAACGTCGAGCGGCGCGGGCGAACGCCGCTCCAACCCACACATGCATCTGCTCGAGGCTTTCCTGGCCTGGCATCAAGCGACCGGCGATCTCGCCTATCTTCGCCGCGCCGCGCGCATCGTCGATCTGTTTCGCAGCCATTTCTTCGATCCGGAAAGCTGGACGTTGGGCGAATATTTCGACGCCGAGTGGAGCCCGGCGGAGGGCGAGAAAGGCGGATGGACGGAACCCGGCCACCATTTCGAATGGGCTTCGCTGCTGGTCGACTTCGCAGGGCGCACCGGCCAGAGCGAACTAACCAGCTTTGCCAGAAAGCTCTATGCCTCGGCCATCGCCAACGGCCTCAATCGCGCCACCGGCCTCGCCTATGGCGCCGTCTCGCGGCAAGGCCTGCCGCTCGACCTTGTCTCGCGCAGTTGGCCGCAGGCCGAAGCAATCAAAGCAGCGATTGCACTGGACGGTTCGGGCGGTCCCGACCTCAAGCCGGAGATCGAAGCACGTGTCGGTCGCCTGTTCCGTTGGCACATCAATCCGGCGCCGCTCGGCCTGTGGATAGACCGCATCGACGAGCGGGGGCGCTCGCTGGCGAGCGATGTACCGGCAAGCATCTTCTACCATCTGGTCTGTGCGCTGACCCAGTATCTCGACAGCACGGTCGGCGAATCTCGGTAGAGCGATTGACGGAGAGACGCGTGCTTGGCCACGGCGGGAGTGAGAATTTTTGTCGTTCAAGAAAATAGGCTTGCTGGCACTCGTTGCCTTGGCGTTTGCGATTGGCTTCTTTGCCATCATCGTGAAAAAAGGGACGCCTGTTCGTTCGCAACCCCCTAGGCCGCAAGCGGCGCTTGAGCCGTTTGATGGCAAGCTTTCCATCCAGGCGGTCGATGATCTTCGCGTCGGTGGCCGCAAGATTGTGTTGTGCGGCGTGGCGTTTACCAAGCCGCGATCTATGCGTGCGATGGTAACGGAGGCGGCGCGCCGGGATTACCAAGGGCTCGCCCTGACCTGCAAACCGGTCGGCACGGGGACGCCTTGCGACGGCAATGTCGCCTCAAAGTTTGGTGATGCCATCGTTGTGCAATGCCTCACGTCCGATGGCACGGATTTGGCGGCGAAGCTTGCCGAGAACGGCATCTTGTGCGGTCAGCCTGCGCAGGCAGGTCCGATCTACAAATCTTGCTTGTCGGGTTCGTAGCTCACGGGTTCCCTAACTGCCCCTCGCATTCCCATGGATCGCGACTGTCATAAAACGAAAGGCAGGATGTGCGATGACGCCCCCAAGTCAAACAGAGTCGACTCATAATCCCTGTACGAAGCACGGCGCGATTGGCGGTCATCAGGGCCCAAGAAATAGACCTGACTTTCCGACAATTTCCAGATGGGCCGGCGCTAGAATGCTAAATTCAAATCTGCCACGTGAGTGTGTCCGATGAAACACAGCGGAACCAAAAAGTCATCTCGCACCTGCGAAGCAGGTTGGAATCAAAGCAAAAAGCTGTTACGCGCTTGTTCAATACCTTGGTACTTGGGCGGGACGAGGTACGGCGGGAAAAAAGGATCGAAACGAATGAACCTTACTGTAAAAATTGCGTTGGCCGGATTTGTCGCCTCAATCGGCTTCGGCTCGGTTTCGTCTTTCGCTCAGGACACGCCATGCACCTGTACGACCCCTTACCAGGGAGCGGCGAATTCGATTGGTTCCATCGGGCACGCCAATGGTGACGTAATGGTTTCGCAAGCCGCCGGCTATGGCCCGGCCAAAGCGGGAAATGCGCTGGATTTCGGCAGCCGCGTAGTGGTCGGAGCCAGGGGATCGGCTTCCGTCAAGGTCGGTGGCTGCAATCTGGATGTGCCGGCTAATTCAAGCCTCGACATTTCTCGTGTCGAGAACAATATCTGCCTGAAAGTTGTGGGCTCCGAGCAGACGGCTGCCGCCGTTAGCTCTGAGTATACGGGTCAGATTCCCCCGGGCGGCAACCGGTCCAACACTCCGCTATTCATTTTCGGTGGTATGGCTGCCGCCGCCGGTATTCTGGCCGCAACGCAGGATGACGACGACGGCGTGAGCCGTTAGGCGCAACAGGACAATCGCAGCAAAGGCATGTGACGGCCTCTGCTGCGATTGTGTCGCCGGTGCCCTCTGTGCCTTGGGCTTAGCGCGCCGGCTGGAGCCGGGGTATTGATGAAACTCGTCAACCATACCGCTCTATTGCTTGAGTTGGAGCTGGGTGCGGTTCGTCTTGGGCGAACTCGCACCGTGACAGGTGGCGCGGCAACGCTGATCATTCGCTTGCACGATGACGGCAGCGCCGTCGGCGAATGGCTTGAATCTGGCAGCTAAAGCATTGCATGAATTTGATAAATGCGTCATTCGCTATCGTGCGGGTGGCGCATTTGCCTATTATCCGGGAGAAAATGTCACGTTGCTTCAGTGCGGCCACAAACGTCAATGATCGACCTGCATTCCCATATCTTGCCCGGTCTTGATGACGGCTCGCGCAGTCTTGCTGAATCGCTGGAAATGGCGCGGCTGGCCGTGGCAGACGGAACGACCCATATGGCGTGCACGCCTCATATCGTGCCAGGCATGTATGAAAACGGATCAGCAAATATTGCCCGAGCTGTTCAAGGGCTGGAGCAGGCGCTGCGCCGGGCCGAAATACCGCTCGCTCTTTATGTCGGCGCCGACGTTCATGTAGCGCCCGATCTTCCGGAGCAATTGGCTCTCGGCGATGTGCCGACGTTAAACAGGTCTCGCTATTTTCTATTCGAACCGCCGCATCACGTTTTACCGCCAAGGCTGGAAGATCTTGCTCTACGTCTCGTGAATGCCGGGTTCGTCCCGATTCTTACCCATCCTGAGCGGCTGACCTGGATCAAGGCAAATTACGACGTTGTCGAGAGGTTGAATGCAATGGGCTGCCTTGTTCAGCTTACGGCAGACTCGATTGTTGGTGCTTTTGGGCGCACGGCACTTTACTATTCGGAAAAGCTGATTGACGAAGGCAGGGTAGATATTATCGCATCCGACACTCATGGCGCCACTCGCCGGCGTCCTGGGCTCTCGCAGGCAGTCGCTGCTGCCGCGAAGCGATGTGGGGAAGATGAGGCCCGCAATATGGTGTTCAAACGTCCAGGCGAAATATTGGCGAATCGGCACCTCGAGCCGGTCGGAAAGGCACACGCAAAAAAACCAAGCCCCGGCAACGTCGGTCGCTTTGCGGGATTGGGTCGCTTGTTGAAGGGTGGGACGGCGTGATGGGCGTTTTTCATTTCGCAAAAGGCTGTATGGGCACGATGTGTGTCTTGCTCGCTTCGCTCACGATGTCTGCCTGCACAAGCACCTCGTCAACGACACCGGCTTCGGTCGATGCGCTGCAATTGACTTCAACCTCTGCGCCGCTTTCGGGCGGCGGTGCCCTGCAGGTCGTAAAGGACCTGCCTGCGCCGCAAAACACCCAGAACGGCAGCGAGCAGCCTTTGTCTCCGAACGACGTGCTCGAGGTGAATGTGTTCCAGGTCGACAATCTGAACAGAACCGTTCAAGTCGACGCCGGCGGGCAAATTTCGCTTCCACTTATCGGCACCGTCGCCGCGGCGGGAAAGACCGTCCGTCAGTTGGAGCAGGAAATCGAAACGGCATACGGCGCCAACTATCTGCAGTCGCCCGATGTGTCGGTTTTCGTCAAGGAATCGATCGGACAGCGCATTACCGTCGACGGCGAAGTTGCCAGGGCCGGTATCTTTCCGGTATCGAGCAATTCTTCTCTCATCGATGCGATCGCCCTTGCCGGAGGGTTTAATAATGTTGGAGATGCAAAAAAGGTCTTTGTCTACCGCACTATTGGCCCAAACACGTTGGTCGCAAATTACAATGTGGAGGAGATTCGTGCTGGCAAGAGCCGCAATCCACGCATCTACGGTGGTGACAAGGTTGTCGTCTTCGCCTCGAAATCGAAAATTGCGATGAACAATCTCAAAGACGCTCTCGGAGTTGCATCAAGCGCAGCGAGACTTGCGGTGGTCCCGGGACTATAAATTGCAGCTGGTCGGAATTTTCGGAACACAGACAAACCCCAGGATCATGTCGCACCATGCTCGATCGTAACAGACAGCATCAAATTGCAGGCCCAGGACACGGCCAAGCCCTGTCCGCCGACCTGTATTATGACGGCGCGCACAACTATAGCCCCTACGGCCGCGATTACTCGGAGCAGGACGAGGGCTTCAATCCGCTCAAGCTGCTTTTTTACGTTGTCCAGTATCGGTGGCTGATCGTCATGATGGTAGCCGGCGGGCTTGTCGCCGGCGTCATCGTTACCATGATGCAGACGCCAAAATATCGGGCAACAGCACAATTGGAAGTGCTGGTTCCTTCGGCCAAGGTCTTCAAGGACATTGAAGTGGTTTCTGAAGCCAGCGACGCCTATCTGGTCTTTGAAACCGCCCGGGAAAAGCTGAAAAGCCGGGCTTTGGCGCGGCGCGTGGTTTTCCAACTAGGGCTTAGCGAAAAGCCGGATTTCCTGTTTCCGACCCCGAACTTCTCGCTTAGCAATATTTTCTATCGTGCGTTCGGAATTTCCAAATCGCCTTCCATTGAAGAGACAACCCCGGAGGAACGTGAGCAGATTGCAATCGGTCGCGTTCGAGGTGACCTCACAGTCAATTTGGTCCCCAACACCAGCCTGCTGTCGATTACGTTTGCCGACCAGAAACCGAAATATGCAAGTGATATAGCCAATCAGGTTGCGCAGAGTTTTATCGACCAGCGCCTCGATCAGACGAGCGAAACCTCAGACCTGGCACGGCAATTCATTCAGGAACAGGTTTTGCAGGTCAAGCAAAAGCTGCAGAAGTCGGAGGAGGAACTCGTCGCTTACGCAAAGGATGTAGGCATCACCATAACCGGCGACGAAAAGTCGCTGATTGGATCGAACATCGAGGCTTTGAACACGGCGCTCGCGACAGCAATCCAGGAACGTCTCGATGCCGGCCGGGTGGTGGAACAAATCGACAAAGGTCGCGGCGCGAGCCTTGGCCCGGTCTTGGAAAGCGAAGGTCTGCAGAAGCTCAGCGATAAACTGGCCGATTTGACCAGCCAGTATCAACAAAAATTGGGCATATTGAAACCCGGTTTTCCGGAAATGCAGCAGCTTCAGTCGCAGATCAAGGAGCTGCAACGGCTTTATAACAATGGCGTTTTGACTATAACCGATTCGCTGCGACAGAAATACCAGGAAGCTCAGAACAAGGAAGCCGACCTCAAGTCAAAGCTCGCCGAGATGGAGATGCAGCAGGTTATCTTCAACGACAAAAATATCAAATACACGATCCTGAAGCGCGAGGTTGATTCCAATAGGTCTCAGTATGACAGCCTTATTACCAAGCTGAACGAGGTTGGCGTCAGCTCAGAGCTCAAGTCACAAAGTGCCGCAATCGTGGATTTCGCAGCACAGCCTGGCAGCCCTTATTCTCCACGATTGACAATTAGTCTTGCAATCGCTCTGTTTCTTTTCATGGCTCTGAGCGCGTCAATTATCTATATTATCGAGTTGTTGAACAACACCTTCACCAATCCTGAGCAGGTCGAAAAGGAATTGGGATTGGCGATGCTCGGCATCTTGCCGCTTGTCGATGACCGGGAACTCATAGCCAGCATCGCCGATCAGAAATCCGGACTATCCGAAGCCTACCGTTCGCTTCGAACGTCGTTGCAGTTCTCCGGCGCCGAAGGTGCGCCGCGATCGCTGCTGGTCACGAGTTCGGAACCCTCGGAAGGCAAGTCGACCACCTCGTTCAAGCTCGGGCAGGATTTTGCGGCGCTCGGTGCAAGGGTTCTCATTGTCGACGGCGATCTTCGAAAGCCCAATCTTCATCGGCTGTTTGGTCTCGACAACACAATCGGACTGAGCAACCTCCTGACGAACACCGTCCGCAAGGAAGATCTGGCAAGCATTTTCAGGGCGACGAAATATCCTAATGTGACCGTTCTGACCTCTGGAACGATCCCGCCGAACCCCGCTGACCTGCTTTCTTCACCGAAGATGGCACTGATCATCACGAATCTCGGCAAGCGCTTCGATCTTGTCATAATCGATGCCCCACCGGTCGTCGGCCTTTCAGATGCGCCCATCCTCAGCCGGCTTGCCGAGGGCACATTGATGGTCATCTCTACCAATCAGGTGACGCGCAAGTCGGCGAAGACGGCGTTGAAACGCCTGCGAGCTGCCGGCGCGAACGTGGTCGGAGCGGCGATGTCGAAGTTTGCAGTGAACAAGTTCGATTACAACTACGGCTACAAGTATATGAACTATCAGTATTACGACTACGGCACGGGTACCCCGAAAATTGAGGGCAAAGTCGATGACGGAGCAGACCAGCCCGCTTATGCAAAATCTCCGGCGTTCAGGCGTTTGGTTCGTCGCATCCGTTCTGGTGTTGGCGGCTTCGTCGATCGGGCTAAGTCGATTTCTTGAAACCGAAACGCCAACCGTTTCCCTTGCGCTGGATCCGCTGAACGTCAATGCCCTGATAGGCGAAATTACCAACGACCTGAACGATACAAGCACCGCTCCCGATCTCGACGCATTGCTTGCCAAGGCCGAAAGCGCGCTTCGCTTTGACCTTGCGGACGCACGTCTCTACAGCCTGATCGGCGAGATCAAGTACCGACAAGGTGACAAAGTCCAAGCCTATGAATTTTTCGATCAGGCTCGAAATTTATCCAAGACTGAAATCCACGCGCTCCAGAGGTCGATCGGCCGCTCGATCGAAACAGGCGATCTGTCAAAGGCTGTTGGCGAGATCGATATTTTGCTGCGGCGATGGCCAGATCAATTTCCGGCGATCGCCGAGGGGCTGCCGACAATCCTCTCGAACCCCGATGGATACCAGGCTGTACTGGCGGCCATCAGGGCCGCGCCGCCCTGGAGAGCCAAGCTGTTGGTCGAGCTGGGCAAAACGCCCGACGGGCTCGATTTCGCAAATCGGCTGCTGCTCGATTTGATTGGGTCAAGCGTGCCACCAAACTCAAGCGAATTGTCCTATGTGATCTCCGGCCATATTCGACAGAAAGAATATGAACAAGCGTATCGGTTGTTTCTTTTCAGCCTGTCCGATCAAGAACGAAAGCTGGGCGGGTACATTTTCAACAGCACATTTGAGCCTGTGTCCAGCGGTAAGCCTTTTGACTGGCAGGTCGGCAATCAGTCGGGCCTGGAAGTTACGTTTCTATCATCTCAAGATGCGGTCGAAGGTGAGGGTGGAGCGACGGTCCGCTTCCTAAACACGCCCGTCAAGAACACAGCTCTTCAGCAATATATAGAACTGCCTCCAGGCTCCTATAAAATTTCTCTCGCTGCGTCTGCGAGAAACTTGAAGCTGCCAAAGGAGTTGTTCTGGTCGATCAGATGTGTGGGGCCGACCGGCGAAATAGCGCGTCTCAATATTCCGGAGGGTACATACAACCGCCAAGCGCTCAGTCAGGATTTTTCGGTTGGACCGGCTGGGTGCCCCATGCAATTGTTGAAGCTGGAAACTGCCGCCATCGCCGAGAGCTGGCGCTTTCGATATGTCGGTACGTTGATAATGCACAAATTGAGCATCGAGAGACTTTCATCTTGAGCGACCGGCCATCGGAATGGGATAAATATCTCCTCGGATCGGTTCTGTTTATATCGCTTTTGTTCGGCGGTGGCACTGCAAACGGCCTCTATACGGACACGCTGATTGAGATCGCGGCAATTGTCTCGGCGGCGGCTGTCTTTTCACAGACCTCTGGCCAGAGGGTCCCCCATTCTGTTCTGTGGCTGCTTATCTTCGCTGTGGCGTTGGTGATTTTGCAAATTGTCCCGCTGCCTGCGGCGATTTTCAGTGGATTGCGACCAGAGCTGTTGCTCGCAGATTCCGGGCTGGTTGGAGAAACTCGTTTTCGCTTCGTCAGCGTCGGAGTTGGACGGACGATTGAATGTCTGTTGTATCTGGTGGCGGCGGCGGCATTTTTTTTGAGCGTATTGCGTTTGCGCGTCGAGCAGGTGCACGGGCTTCTGCCGTTCTTTTTTATGGGTGTTATCTGTAACGGCTTGGCAGGCGCGATTCAATATTCGCTCTCCGACGACATCGCCATAGAGGGATTGTTGCCTTTCACGATCAACGCCGGGCTTTTTGCCAACGAGAATCATTTTGCGGCATTACTTTTTGTTTCTATCCCCTTCGTCGTTTATTATGGTCTGTTCCGCGGACATCTTTTGTCCGGATCGCTCGGGCTGGTCACGCTTTTGCTGCTTCTTTTGGCCGCCGGTTCGCGCGCCGGTGTTCTGATTGGACTGGCGATCACCGTACTGTCCATCGTCTTTCTTTCAGCGCGTTCCAAGGCGAGTGGATTCGGCATCCTGCTGATTTTCATTGCGCTTTCGGTCTACACCATGGGCGCGTGGACAAAGATCGATGCCGAGGCAGTTGATCCGGATTTCGGGCGAGGAGAGTTTGCTCGGACCACCATTGAGGGAATCAAAGAGAATTGGGCAACCGGCGTCGGATTTGGTAATTTTCAAAAGGCCTATCAGATATATGAAAAGGAAGGGATGATTTTCAAACAGTTCGTAAATCATGCCCACAACGAGTATCTTGAAATAGCTTTCGAAGGCGGAGTTCTTGCTATTCTGCTGATGGTGCTTTATTTAGTAATTCTTCTGATAGCGTTTACTAGAATTCGCCGCGATCCTCTTCAAAAGGCGGCGTTTCTCTCCGTGTCCTTTCTTCTCATCCATTCACTGGTTGATTATCCGTTGCGGACCGAAGCGCTTGCAATGACGTTTGCCTTTATGAATGCCATCATCTTCCACAAAGGATTTGCGGACCGTTTGGCCCAGAAGAACGAATTGATCGAGATCGACCACAACGGAGACAAATTGTTCGTCCCGATCGAAACTTCGTCCCAACGCAAGCCAAGATTGACAAGCCGCCGCGCGAAACATAAGCACGAACGCGCGAGACACAAACACGAATAAGTTGCGTCGGCTGGGGAGCGCGAAGGCGGTTTTTAGGAGAGCTTGTTGAAAGGCATTATCTTGGCTGGGGGCAGCGGAACCCGGCTCTATCCGCTGACACTGGCGGTCTCTAAGCAAATCTTGCCGATATACGACAAGCCGATGATCTACTATCCGCTGAGCGTCCTGATGCTGGCGGGAATCCGCGAGGTTCTGGTCATCTCGACCCCGCGCGACCTGCCGGTTTTTCGGGATCTGCTCGGCGACGGCTCAGAGTTCGGGCTTGATCTGTCCTATGCTGAGCAGCCGCATCCCAACGGCCTCGCTGAAGCCTTCATCATTGGCCGTGACTTCATCGGCAATGACAGCGTCTCGATGATCCTCGGCGATAACATCTATTTCGGCGAAGGGCTGTCGCAGCTCTGCCGCACGGCAGCTTCGCGCAAAAGCGGCGCCTCGGTGTTCGCCTACCATGTCGAGGACCCGCAACGCTATGGCGTGGTTTCGTTCGACAAGGTCAGCGGCTCCGCTTTGACGATCGAGGAAAAACCGCAAGTGCCGAAGTCGAATTGGGCCATCACCGGCCTCTATTTTTACGACAATGATGTCGTGAATATAGCCCCGACGATCCGGCCTTCGGCGCGTGGCGAGCTCGAGATCACGGCGGTCAACAACGTCTACCTTGAGCGTGGGCAATTGCAGGTTCATCAGCTTGGCCGCGGCTACGCCTGGCTCGATACCGGCACGCATGACAGCTTGCATGAAGCCTCTTCCTTCGTGCGCACGATCGAGCATCGTCAAGGTATCAAGGTTGCCTGCCCAGAAGAAATCGCCTTCGAGCAGGGCTGGCTGACGGCGGACAAGGTTCTGCAGCGCGCCACGCGCCTGGGAAAGAATGAATATGCCGCCTATTTGCGCAAGCGCGTCATCGAGTTGACGGAGAACTAGGTGTTGGAGATCAGGCCCCTCGGCCTCGACGGCGTGCTGGAGATCATCCCGAAGCGGTTCGGCGACACGCGGGGGTTCTTTGTCGAGACCTACAACGCCGGGCGGTTTTCAGACGCCGGTATCGATCTGCGTTTCGTGCAGGACAACCACTCCTATTCCGCTGCCGCGGGTGTGTTGAGGGGGCTTCACTATCAGCTTCCCCCGCGTGCCCAGGACAAGCTGCTGCGCGTTATCCGCGGCAGGATTCTTGACGTTGCGGTCGATATTCGCCGCAGTTCGAAGACATTCGGAAAATGGGTGGCCCTCGATATCTCCGCCGAAAAAGGCAATCAAATTTTGGTGCCGCAAGGCTTTGCGCACGGTTTCGTCACGCTCGTGCCGGACACCGAGGTGCTGTATAAGGTCACCGACACCTATTCGCCGGAGCATGACCGATCGATCCGTTTCGACGATCCCGCCATCGGCATCGAATGGCCGTCGATATCAGGCGGATTTCAGCTTTCGGACAAGGACCTCAAGGCGCCGACGCTCGCCGCCGCCGAGGTGTTCGCGTGAAAGGTGTTTTACGTGAGGAGAGCGGCATGAATTTTCTGGTGACTGGAGGTGCCGGCTTCATCGGCTCGGCGGTGTGCCGGCATTTGTGCGGCAATCCGGCCTACCGGGTGACCAACATCGACAAGCTCACCTATGCGGGAAACCTCGCCTCGTTGCGGCCGATCGAAAACGCGCACAACTACAGATTCGTGCACGCCGATATCTGTGACGACAGGACGATTCTGGAAGTGCTGCACCGCGACGACATCGACGTCATCATGCATCTTGCCGCCGAAAGCCATGTCGACCGGTCGATCGACGGGCCGGGCGCGTTCATCGAGACCAACATCGTGGGAACCTACCGAATGCTCAATTCGGCCCTGGAATATTGGCGCAGACTTCCCGACGAGAAGAAAAACCGTTTTCGTTTCCATCATGTTTCGACCGACGAGGTGTTCGGCGATCTGCCCTTCGACAGCGGCGTCTTCACCGAACAGACGCCCTATGCACCGTCTTCGCCCTATTCGGCGTCGAAGGCCGCATCCGACCATTTGGTGCGTGCATGGCATGACACCTACGGCCTACCGGTCGTCCTGTCGAACTGTTCGAACAATTACGGTCCGTTCCATTTCCCCGAAAAGCTGATCCCGCTCGTCATATTGAACGCGCTCGACGAAAAACCGTTGCCGGTCTATGGCGCCGGCGCGAACGTGCGCGACTGGCTTTTCGTCGAGGACCATGCGCGCGCCTTGGCGATGGTCGCGACCCAGGGGGCGGTTGGCGAGAGCTACAATATCGGCGGCGGCTCGGAACGTACCAATCTGGCGGTGGTCGAGGCGATCTGCGACGTCCTCGACAGCAGGCGGCCGCGTTCTGCCGGCCGCCGCTATCGCGATCTCATCACCTTCGTTGCCGACCGCCCGGGTCATGACCGGCGCTACGCAATCGACGCTTCGAAGATCGAGCGCGATCTCGGCTGGACGCCGCGCGAGACCTTCGACAGCGGCCTCGCCAGGACGGTCGACTGGTATCTTCAGAACGAGTGGTGGTGGGGTCCGATCCGCCGCGAGCAGTACGCCGGCGAGCGGTTGGGCGAAGCGCGAAAGGGTGCTGCGTGAGGCTTGCCGTCACCGGACGCGAGGGCCAGGTCGTCAGCAGCCTTGTCGAGCGTGCGCGCACGCACCCGGACGTCGAGGTCTTCACCCTCGGCAGGCCTGAACTCGATCTGGCGAAGCCGGAGACGATCGAACGGGCGGTTGTGGCTACCCGACCCGACCTGGTCGTGTCCGCCGCAGCTTACACCGCCGTCGACCAGGCTGAGGACGAACCGGACCTTGCCTTCGCCGTTAACGGCATCGGCGCCGGCCATGTCGCTGCGGCCGCAGCACGGATCGGTGCACCGGTGATCCATCTGTCGACCGATTATGTATTCGACGGGAGCGGCGAGGGGGCTTATGCGGAAGATGACGAGGCCGCTCCGCGCAGCGTCTACGGCGCCTCGAAGCTCGCCGGCGAGCACGCGGTCGCCAAGGCCAATCCGCGCCATCTCATCCTGCGCACGGCATGGGTCTACAGCCCGTTTGGCAGGAATTTTGTCAAGACGATGCTGAAGCTGGCAGCGGATCGCGACGAGATTGCAGTGGTGGCCGACCAGTGGGGAAATCCCACGTCGGCGCTTGATATTGCCGATGCGATCCTGCATGTCGCGGCGATGCTGCAGAGCAACAAGGATTTTGCTTCCTTCGGCGTCTATCACCTCTCGGGAACCGGTGAGACCAACTGGAGTGGCTTTGCCCGTCATATCCTGGACACAAGCCAGGCGTTTGGTGGCCCCTATGCGCGGGTGCGGGATATCGCCACCGTGGATTATCCGACCAAGGCGCAGCGTCCGGCCAATTCTCGCTTGGCGACGACGAAATTCACGTCCGCGTTCGGATGGACGGCACGGGAATGGCGAGAGTCGACGAAAGAGGTGGTCCGTCGTCTCTTGATCGGAGAGACGAGACAGGCACTGACAGCATGAACAAGCAGCCGTCTCCGGAAAATCTGCACGATGCGGCGCCTGATCCGCAGGCTGCCAGCGAAGAGACGCCAAAGACACGCAAGGCAAAACCGGCTGCTGCCAGGCGCACCTGCATCGTGGTGCTCGGCATGCACAGGTCAGGCACGAGTGCTCTGACGCGGGCAATCAGCCTGCTTGGCGCGGATCTGCCGAAGAATACGCTCGGTGCCAACCCGACCAACGAAACGGGCCATTGGGAGCCCGTGCGGCTGATGGAACTTCATGACCTGATGCTCGCCGAGGCCGGCAGCCGGTGGGATGACTGGCGGTCCTTCGATCCGGCTGATCTCGGTACGGCACGGCTGCGCTTCTATAAAGCCGAGATCGCCAGGCTGATAGACGAGGAATATGGTACTGCGCCGCTTTTTGTTCTCAAGGAGCCGCGCATCTCGCGTTTCGTGCCGCTTTACGCAGACATTCTGAAGCGCATGCGCCTTGATGCGTGCTACGTGCTGATCGGGCGCAACCCGCTGGCTGTCATTGCTTCACTCGAAAAACGCGACGGATTCACATGTGGTTTCAGCGCGCTATTGTGGCTACGGCACGAACTGGAGGCCGAGCGCGCGACAAGGGGCCGGCCACGTGTGTTCGTTTCATATGAAGCTATGCTCGACGATTGGCGGGCTGACATCGAAAAAATTGCGGGAACTCTGCGGATCGAGTGGCCGCAACCGACGGCCGAAATGACGCATCTCTCGACCGATCTTCAGCATCATTTTGCAAGCGTGGATCTGCTCGACGCCGATCCACGCATCGCCGACTGGGTTAAAGGGGCGTATGGGGCGCTAAAAGCCCTTGAGAAGGATCCCGCAGATGCCATCGCCATGGAGCAGCTCGACACGATTCGAGGTGCCTTCGATGGCGCGAGCGGGGTCTTCGGCGAAGCCGTCTTCCCTGAGATGGATGCACGCGAAAAGGCCGCGGCTGAGCAACTAGCGCAGCAGCGCCACGCAACCGATGAGCGAGCGGTGGAGCTAGAAGCTAGCCGCCTTGAAGCCGCCGCGCGAGAAGCTCAGCTGACGCAAAGATTGAACGACGTTCTACGTCTAGCCGACGAGCGAGCGGCAGACATCAGTCGACTGACGCACCAGCAGGAGACCCTTCGACGCCTAGCCGAAGAGCTGGCAGCGGAACAGCACAAGCGAGGAGTGGAAATTGCAGCTCGCGAAGCCGATTTGGTGGCGCAGACCGACCGCGAAGCACAACGTGCCACTGACGCGGAAACGCAGGTTCAATGCTTGACCGAAGAATTGGATGCAATGAAGACGGCTATTTTTGAAATAAAAAGTAGTTATTCATGGAAAGTAACTTATCCGGCTAGATATTTAAAGTATCTCTTGAAGGCCAGCGCTCGAAGGCCAGACGATGCTTAGAGAGGAGTATCTGGTATCTATCATCATCCCCGTTAAGAACGGCCTTCCGCATATTGCGGAAGTGTATAAGATGATTAAATGTCAGGATGCGGATTTCGAGTTTGAAGTAATTGTTATTGATTCTGGGTCAACAGACGGATCGCTGGATGCCGTTCCTCTCGATGACAAAAGGTTTCGGCTTATCAAAATTCCTTCCGCTTCGTTTGGCCACGGACGGACAAGAAATTTCGGCGTAGAAGTCTCGCACGGAGAGTTGTGTGTATTCCTGACGCACGACGCGGTGCCAGCCAGTTCCCAGTGGCTCCGGGAGCTTGTACGGCCGCTGCGCGAAGACCCCCGTATTGCTGCGGTATTTGGGAGGCATATTGCTCATGAGAATGCCTCGCCATTTACAGCATGGGAACTAGAAATGCATTTTGCGGGCTTGAGGCAGTGGCCAGTCGTTTGGATATCTGACGCGCGAGAGTATACGAAAAATCAAGGCTTGCGGCAGGCTTTTCATTTCTATTCCGACAACTCGTCGTGTCTTCGAAAATCCGTATGGATGAGGCATCCATATCCCGACGTATCTTTTGCAGAGGATCAGTTGTGGGCGAAGACGATCGTCGAGGCGGGATACCGAAAGGCTTTTTCGTGGGATTCTATAGTATATCATTCGCATGATTATTCGTTTTGGACTAGATTAATGCGAAGTTATGATGAGTCAAAGGCCTTGTATGAGTTGTTCGGCTATCGACTGTCTCCTTCAAAAAGAGAAATGTTACGACAAATTATTAGAACTACTGCGAGGGATCTCAAATTAGCGGTGGTCAATCGTTGGTTTCTTTCTAACTTTTGGGCTACTGTTGGGCGGCCATTTGACAATATCGCTCGCCAGGTTGGCTATTATCTTGGTACCGCAGATATATCGTTCGTAAAACGAAATGAAACGAAATTCTCTCGAGACAGGCAGTTGATGGGACGCTGATGCCATATGTTGTTGGATAATTTCAGGCGATTTCGGACCGTTGCGGCACGCGACGGAATTAGGGCGGCAACTCGAAAGGCCTTAACTCGTGCAGCGAAGGGCATCCCGATTGCCCTACAAGGCAAGATTGACGTGTTCCACCACTATGAAGCCTTATTGGGCGAAGAACAGGGTCTTGGACTCAAAATCTCCCCAGAGAACGTGCCTGTAGGCTCAATGACCTGGTTGGTCCCGGATTTCAACGCTTCGTCTGGGGGCCATATAAATATTCTACGGTTCATGGCTCTTCTGAAAGACTTAGGATTCCCTGAACAGCGTCTTGTTGTCGTGGAACCTCATCGATGGGGCTCGGCGGCAGAGGCGCAGGCGGCGTTGAACGCAGCCTTCGGTGACAATGGCATTATGGTTTCATTGGGCGCGCGCTCCATTGAGCCATGCCAATATCTTGTTGCTACCGGCTGGCAGACTGCTTATTGGGTTGCAAAGTATAGGGACACTGCGAAAAGGCTGTATTTTGTTCAGGATTTTGAGCCTGCATTCTATGCGCACGGGACTGAATATATACTCGCTGAAAATACTTACAGACTTGGCTTGATAGGTATTACGGCGGGTAAATGGTTGGCGGATAAGCTACGCCATGAATACGGTATGCACACGATATATTTTAATTTTGCTTGCGATCTGGATCTATATCGGCCTCATGAAAGGCGCCCGTCGAAAACAAAGCACATTTTTTTCTACGCTAGACCGGTGACGCCTCGGCGATGCTTTGAACTAGGGCTTTTGGCGTTGAAGAGAGTTTGCGACCAGATGCCAGATACGGCCGTTATTTTCGCGGGGTGGGATGTCGGCGGATATGAAATTCCCTTCCATCACCTGAATGCTGGGACTGTGGCGGTGCCGAATCTCCCCGATCTTTATTCGCAATGCGATATTGGCTTGATCCTGTCGTCCACAAATTTATCGCTGCTCCCCCTGGAGATGGCTGCGTGCGGTTGTCCACTTGTAATTAACCGAGGCCCAAACGCTACCTGGCTGCTGCCAGAAGAGGAGGCTTTCTATTGCGAATTGGACGTAGATTCGATCGCCGAAACGCTTGTCGCTGCGCTCAAAAACCCTGAAGAAATGGCCGGACGCGCGGCTTTGGCCCTGGAGCGGTCCAAAAGCAGTAACTGGAAGGCGGAAGCAGAGAAGGTTTCCGTCTTCTTGGAAGAGATAGCATGATTGGGATATTCGGAGGAACTGGCTTTATTGGCCGTAATTTGATTGACCATCTGAACGCCAGAGGAATGGAGTTTCGCGTCTTTTCCAGGCGGGAAGTCTCTGATCTGGGTGTGGAAACTACGATAATAGATTTTGAGAACCCCGAAACGTATAGCGGCCATTTGAAGGATCTGACCTCGGCAATCCTTCTTGTCAGCGCTTCCGTGCCGAGCACGTTTGCCAATGACATCGCTTCAGAAGTAAAAAGGAACGTTGTTCCTTACTCTACGTTTTTCCAAGCGGCACGATCGTCGGGCATTCAGCACGTCATCTATCTATCGTCAGGTGGGGCGGTCTATGGGCCACCCCTTTCGCCGATCATTTCTGAGGATCATCCTACCAACCCAATAAGCCCGTATGGATGTGGCAAGTTGATGGTGGAGGAGATGATTCGAACAATGTCGGTTGAAGGCCGATGGACTTATACAATTATCAGGGCGTCTAACCCTGTAGGGCGCTACCAGTCATCTGAAAAGGGCCAAGGGCTTGTCGCGCGTGCGCTTAGTGCCGCGGTATCAAATCGTGAGTTGGAAATTTGGGGCGATGGAAGCAGTTTGCGCGACTACATCGATGTCAGGGATCTCTGTGAAGTTATAACGCGCACCCTGAACGCGGAAGTTGCAAGGAATCAAATATATAATGTCGGAATGGGTAAGGTTTATAGTGTAAATGAAATTGTTGAGATGTGCTCTTCTGTTGCGGGAGTCGAAATAAAGAAAACATACGTGAAGGAAAAGAGTTTTCTGGTAAAAGACGTAAAGTTGGAGATTGAAAAAGCGCGTAGGCACTTGGCATGGACGCCCAATTTCGATATCCGTTCGTCCATCGAATCGGAGTTTTCTCATGCATCTGCATTGATCTCGGATGCCGGGAGCGCTCCGCATTTATCGATCAATGGGTGATCGACTTGCCCAAAGGTGCCGTGGAGTGAGGCGATGAAAAACAAGCTCGATTTTCAAAGCAGAGCAAGAATCGAAGTTGATGATCCGCCGGATCGCGTGCTTAGGCACCCCATTAATTCGATCAACGGATGGATTGCAATTGCGGCCAACGAGACAATTGTCATCAGGTTGTCCGGAGCAGATTCTAGAATTCCTGCTGGAGCTCTGAGAGTCTCCTTTTATCCGCGCCCGGATCTCGATCAGAATGCGGCGGTCGGGTTCACTGTGTATCTTGATTTATGCGGAGTGCAACTTGTAAGCCGTTCTCTGAGCATCGCTTTCGTATCAAGTAACGTGCAGGTGGCAGAGTTAACCTTGGAGGTGACCGACGAGGCCGTAGCGCTTGCTGTCTCTTGCCATGCTGCGAAAGCGACAAAAAAAGCAAGGCTTGCGTCCCTCCTTAAGGATGGGGTTAGAAGAGACAGTCGTTGCTTTGCCCCATCGGCGCTCCCCGACAGTTGGGCAGTGTCTCCTGTCCTTGAGGAGAAGCGCGATGCGGTGTCGTCGCATTTTTATGGGCCGACGATTTACAAGTTTTTGAACGAATTTCCGCAAGACAGTATCTTTTTGGACGCTGGTGCCGGCCTAAGAAAACGTCCGCTGCCTAGCGTTATAAATGCCGAGATTTACGACTATCCTAGCACTGATATCCTTACAATTGGCCAGTCGCTGCCTTTCAAGGATAATAGTTTTGATGGGATACTTTCGTTAGCGGTTCTTGAGCATGTGGATGATCCATTTCTTTGCGCAAAGGAGTTAGTACGCGTCTTGAAGCCCAATGGAAGGGTATTCGTCATGATACCGTTCCTTCAGGCGGAGCACGGTTATCCTTCACATTATTTCAATGCAACGAGATCTGGTGTCGTAAAACTTTTCGAAGATTTGACGTTGAAAGAGCAAGTATTGGAGAAGTCGAATCATCCGATTCTATCTCTTCAGCAGATAGCCGGTATTTATCTTTCAGGGCTAGCAGAGGAGTGTCGTTATGATTTCCTGGAAATGCCGGTGAAGGATTTGTTTGCGCTTGCTGAAAAGCATATGAAAGACGAACCGCATGAAATGCTAAGGCTTGATCCCGAAAAGGCTTTTCACATAGCTTGGGGTACTACTTCAGTTTTCCAAAAAGAGTAAATAAATCGAAAAGCTGATATCGATGTTCGAGTCTTTTTTCTTTCCTTTAGCGATCTCCCTCATCCGTCGCGAGATCTCCGGCCGTTACCGCGGCTCTGCGCTCGGGTTGTTGTGGTCGTTGCTCAATCCGCTGTTCATGTTGGCAGTCTACACCTTTGTTTTCGGTGTGGTGATGAAATCGCGCTGGACAAGCCCCGACCAGCAGAGCGCCACGCATTCGACCGGCGAGTTTGCGGTCATACTATTCTGCGGACTGATCGTTTTTCAGTTTTTTGCGGAGGTGATCTCACTGGCGCCCGGGCTGGTCGTGGCCAACGCCAACTATGTCAAGAAGATCGTGTTTCCAATCCAGATACTGCCGGTGGTTTCGGCGGGGGCGGCCCTGTTTCACGCGGCCGTCAGCCTTCTGGTATTACTCGTTTTCGCCTATACGGTCTTTGGCCGCGTCCCGCTGACGGCGGTTCTGGCGCCGGTGGTGTTCGCGCCACTGATTGTTCTCGTGCTCGGTATCGCCTGGATGTTGGCATCGATCGGCGTTTATTTTCGCGACATGAACCAGATTGTGGCGCCGTTGGTGACGGCGACATTGTTCCTGTCGCCGGTGTTCTTCCAGAGGACGTCGTTGCCGACCTGGCTACAACCCTGGCTTTCGCTCAACCCACTCGCGATCCCGGTCGAGAGTTTTCGCAACGTGGTTATCTTCGGCGTGCAGCCCGACTGGACAGCGCTTGGCTATTACTCGCTCGTGGCGATTGTGGTGGCCTTTCTCGGCTATCAATTTTTCCAGAAGACCCGCAGGGGCTTTGCCGATGTCCTCTGATGGGTCTGGCATCGAGGCTGGCGGCCGCGGCACGGACATTGCCATTCGCGTGCGCGATGTGTCGAAGCACTATGTGATGTTCGAGCGGCCCGAAGATCGTTTCAAGCAGATGGTCGTGCCGCGGCTTGAACGCTTGATGGGTCGCCCGCCGCGCCGCTACTACCGCGACTTCGCCGCTCTGTCTGGCATTTCATTCGAGGTCGGCCGCGGCGAGACAGTCGGTATCATCGGTCGCAACGGCTCCGGCAAGTCGACCCTGTTGCAGATCATCTGCGGCACGCTGCAGCCGACCAGCGGTTCAGTCGAGGTCAACGGCCGCGTCGCCGCACTGCTCGAACTTGGCGCCGGCTTTAATCCGGAGTTCACTGGTCGCGAGAACGTCTTCCTCAATGCTTCCATCCTTGGCGTGCCCCACAAGGAGATGGAGTGGCGCTTCGACGACATTGCACGCTTCGCCGACATCGGCCCCTTCATCGATCAGCCGGTGAGGACCTATTCTTCTGGCATGTATGTGCGGCTAGCTTTTGCCACCGCGATCAATGTCGACCCGGATATTCTGGTGGTGGACGAAGCGCTTGCCGTGGGCGACGAGGCGTTCCAGCGCAAATGCTTCACCCGCATCGAGCAGATCAAGGACAGGGGAGGCACCATCCTGTTCGTCAGCCACGGCGCATCGACGATCGTTCAATTGTGCACGCGAGCCATGCTAATTGATGTCGGCGAGAAGATATTCGAAGGGGCCCCGAAGGCGGTGGTCAACCAATACCAGCGACTGGTGAATGCGAGTACCCAGGCGGCCGGCGAGGTCCGCGCGGCCATTGTAGGAATGCCAGATCTGAATCCCACTCAAACGGGGATATTGGTTCAACAAACAACCCCGGCTGCCGATGGGGACGAGATAACCACGGATTCGTTGCCAAACTCTGGCCAAGAGGCTGGACCTTCGCTGCCTCGAATTCAAGATCAAGTTCAGATGGTCAAATATGCAGAGCACTTCGATCCGGCGCTTGTGTCGCAGTCAGTTATTCATCTGGAAGAACGAGGTGCCCGTATCCGTGATATCCGGATTCTCACATTCGCTGGAGAGCGTGTGAATACTCTACAGCTTGGAAAACGCTATGTATTTGAATACTTTGTAGATTTCTCGGCAGAAGCCAACAATGTTGGGTTTGGAATGTTCATCAAGTTGCTCAATGGTGTTGGCCTTGGCGGCGCCAATAGCAATCGTACACCCGGATCGCAGTTGAGGTCGGTATCGAAGACGACAACGCGCCACGTACGGTTCGAATTTGACTGTAGATTTCTCCCGGGAACCTATGTCGCAAATTGCGAGGTAACCGGCACAGTTGCAGGTGAAACCTACACGATGCATAGGGTTGTGGACGCCGAGCTTTTTCGCGTTTCGCCTGAGCCAGATCTGCTTGCAATAGGCTATCTCAACCTGGAGCCCATGCTCACGATTTCGTCTGAAGATGATGTTGCCGAAAGAGCTTAGAAAAATGCCGGGACGTCTTTTGATTGATTTGGCGCTTTCCCGCGATCGAAGTCATTTTGATAGAATCAAATCGAGAAAATAGAATAGTGAGAACTCTAGGTTTGATAATGATCGTGCGGGACGAGGCCGACGTCATTGAAAAGAATTTGAGATTTCATGCAAGTCAGGGATTTGATTACTTTGGGATAACCGACAATCTATCCACCGATGGAACTCGGGATATAATTGAGGACCTTTCAAAAGATATTCCAATGACGATTCTCTCCGAGGAGAACACCGACTATAGGCAGGATGTATGGGCGGGACGTTTGGCGGAATGCCTATCTCAAAGAGGGATAGATCTTGCGATAAGTCTGGATGCCGACGAGTTCATTTCAGGATTAGGATCAACCTTCAAGGAAATTGCAGATGAACTGCAATGCCCTTTGATGTGCCCAAGGCACAATATGTTGCCGCTGAAAGCTGAGCTTTCTGAATTTGCTAAGAACCCGCTCCTTGCTGCACGCCACAGGGTGGCTAGGCCACTTCCAACTCAATTGCCAATTATGCTTCGAAGGATGCCCGGAAAAATGCTCTTCCCTTTGCGGGGACTGCGTTCCATTGCTCGTGGGAATCACAGCATCGAACACGAAATTGGCGAACGTGCAGTCTCTGACAACGCTCTGATTCGCCATTTCCCTGTTCGCACATATGATCATTTCCTGGCGAAGCTCGAACAGGCAAGGGCAAGATTCCGGCAGGAGCGGGACGCGCATCCTAATACATCCTGGCATATCCGTCGCTGGCTGGCGCTCAAGGACGACGGCGCTATTGAGAACGAGTACACATCTTTTTTCGTGGATGACAACGATTTAAGCATGTATTTATCAGATGGGACAATTGTTGAAGATTCATTTTCAAGTATCTTGTGATGTCGGCAGAAGTGACACCATCTCGATTTTATTGATTTCTGTCCTCATTCTGTATTAATGCTGTCGTGTTTAATGCTTTGGCACACTTCGACCCTTCGTAGCGAACCGGTGCAAACCAGGCTGATCAAGGTCCAAGTTCGGCAGGATCCGGGATACAAAATCGCGCTTGCCGCAGATCATAAATCTTCACGGTGGGTGCCACGTATGCGTAGTCGCCGTACAATCTTGAGAACTGCGCCGCGACATGGCCGTCGAGACACCGAAACATGCCGGCCAGCACGTAGGTAAGTTGGGGTTGCTCGCTCAAATCTCCGCCGCGCAGATACCGTGTAAATCTCTGCGATACGAGATAGTCGACCGACGACAAATCTCGATAGTCCCGTGTCTCGGGTGCCGGCTCTCCCATTAAATAATCCGCAAAGAAACGGGTAATGCCCCGGGTTTCGAGAAAACGCATCGCTGCGAAGCGGGTATCATTTTCCCTGCTCATAGATCCGGTGTACTCGATGCTGGCATGAGAACTGGCGGCCATGGCCAGAAGCCCCAGGCCGGCGCTCATCCAATGCGACCTGGGCGCTATCGCTTTGGAGCAGGCAATGCCGGCCGCCAGAAGCAGATAGATTACCACGGGCAAAACATAACGCATGGAGCCTATGATCTTGAGCGGCGAGAGCTCGAGCATGAAAAGCCACGCAATGGCCGCGCCCGCGAAAGCGGCGACAGCCCTGTTGCGATCGCCAAGAATAGCGATGGCGATTGCTCCCAATGAGATGACGGTCGTCGGCACCGTGAGGCTGGGAATCAGGTGATAACGGAAGTGAGTCAGCCCGTAGCCCTCGAAAAACCACTCTTTCAGATCGTGCCCTTCTTCAACATGGTTTAGTTCAATAACGAAGCCTCGGAGTATGGTCGAAAGCCCGCTGCCGGTTTCGGTCAAAAGCGACGCGGCATAGACAGCCAGAACGGTCAGTGCGCCGACTGCGGCAACGATCGCGGCTTGTCTCCACTCCAGTTTGCAATATGTGATCGCCACAACGAACAGCACCAAACTGTTGGCGACTCCGACATACTTGGCCGTGATTGCGAGCCCCAATGCGAACCCGAAATAAAGAAGGTCGACGCTGTCGGTGCGCTCTCTCAGTCGCACAAGCGCGTGCAATCCCATGCAGATCGCGAAAATAAGAACTGCGTCTTCTTTGAAGTAGTGCGCGTGGATTGTGATGGCCGGTGACGCCGCAAAAACGCAACCCCACAGGAAAGCGTTGAGCTTGTCCGCATATCGTCGCAAGACGAGATAAAAGAGGACGCTCGCCGCGACGGAAGCAAATGCACAGACGGTCCGGCCAGCCAAGCGAAAATCCCGGTCATGCACGGCACCATCGAGCCATGCTGCAAACCGCGCCAATACGATCAGCAGTGGTGGATGGCGGTAATTGTCGGGTTGTCCAAAGGCAAATCCCACTTTGATGGCTTCGTCGGGATGGACACCGAACGGAAAGTCGATGTTGTGAAAAGCCAGCAATGCGGAGATTGCCGCAACTGCTAAGGTTGCGGACAAAAGCTCAAAGGAGACATAACATCCCGATGAGCCCGTCGCCTTGAGTCGCCATGCCGCGACGAATGCCATGCCCAACCTCTGATGCATCGTGCGGGTTTTGTGAATAAACCGGCCACCAGGCCAATCCCGATGCTGTTTGTAGACCACGGAGTTGACTTATCAATACCGCCCCGCTCGGCCACATAGACTAGGCTTCAAAAAAATCGCTGGCGATGACTGCGGCTCCGCAGTATGCGATACAGCCGGTGGCTGGTGATTGGCACGACAAGCCAACGTGATCGGCGGCGAATGAGCTTCGCCCGTATCACACTGGCAGCCAGTCCTCGATCCTGGAGTGTAGTGCCGCGCAATGAATTCATACTTAGAAGCCGTATTCGGACTTCGGCCGGACATGCGGCGTTTTTTTATCATGATCCAGGACGCCGTCATGGTTCTGGTCGCGGTCGCGCTTAGTCTAGTTCTGTCGCGTTCCAACCTTTCGTTCGAAGCGTTCTCCTATGCTGGCCTGACCACCTGGGCGTGCATCGTCGTTTCCAGCCATTTGCTGTTCAGATATTGCGGCCTCTACAACACGGTCTGGCGCTTCGCTTCGACGCCGGACTTTTTCAACATCCTGAAGAGCTGCGCGATTTTGACCGTCGCGCTCTATTGCGCCTCACTGTCGTTTCGTTTCTTCAAGCCGGTGACGGGCATCAACGAGCGCCAGTTCATCGTCTTCTTCCTCGTGTCCTTCACGATCATATCGGCGCCTCGGCTCTTCTACCGCTTTCTTCGTGACGGAGCGAGCTGGCGTATCCTGAACAGGGCCGCCGACAAGGGATTGACGAAGCAAGCCCTGTTCGTCGGCCGGCTCGGCGAGGCCGATCTGATCATTCGCTTTACGCGCACGGCGCAGCCTGGGGACTATTCCATCGCAGGGGTCATGGCGATCGAGAACGACGCGCCGTTGGGCACCCGGATTCAAGGGGTTCCGGTGGTTGCAGTCCGCCCCCGTTTGACGGAATTCCTGGAGGACTACACAAGGGGCACGAAAAGCCTCGACCTGCTGATTTTCGGAAATGGTGCCGGGCGGGAGATCGAGGAGTATTCGGAGCTGGTTCGTGTCGCCCGGCATAGTGGCATAGCCGTTGTGCAATTCTCGGGGTTTTCCGAACTGGGGCAGGGAGGAAAGCTGGTTCTCGATGCCGTCGAGATGGAAACGATCCTGCGCCGTCCAGCGGTGCCTTCCGACATCGAGCGTATCGGCACATTTGTCCGTGGCAAGCGCGTCCTGGTGACGGGCGGAGCCGGCTCCATCGGGCGAACTCTGGTCAGGCGGTCGCTGGAACTGGGCGCCGAGGCGGTTCTGGTCGCCGATCTCTCCGAGTTCGGCATTTTCCAGTTGAGCCAATATATCGACGAGAAAGACCACGATCGTCTCAAGGCCCGCATAGTCGATGTGGCGGACCGGCGGCAAATGACGCGTGTCATAAGCGAATTCAAACCCTGCATCATCTTTCATGCCGCCGCGCTCAAGCATGTCCCTCTGCTCGAGGAAAACTGGGATGCGGCGATCCAGACCAATGTTTTCGGAACGCTTGTCTGTGCAGAGGTAGCCGCCAAATGCGGGGTCCCGCAATTCGTGCTTGTCTCGAGTGACAAGGCGGTGGATCCGACATCTGTGCTTGGCATGACAAAACGAGCAGCCGAGCAGATCGTGAGCGCCTTGCATGAAAGCCATGCGGTCCAACCAAACGGGTATCAACCGGGGGGGCATCATTCCGGCACCAAGTTCATTGCCGTCCGGTTCGGCAACGTTTTTGGCAGCAATGGATCAGTGGCGACCATATTCCAGGCGCAGATCGAGGCTGGAGGGCCTGTCACCATTACGGATCGGCGCATGACGCGCTATTTCATGACGGTGGCCGAAGCCGTCGACCTCGTCATCATGTCGGCAGCCGATGCGGCGTCGCGACAGGGCAGGGACGACTATGCCGTCTATATGCTCGATATGGGCAAGCCGGTGTCCATAGTTGAAGTCGCCGAGACGATGATCCGCATGGCTGGAAAGAGCCCCTACACGGATATCCCAATCCGGTTCACCGGGATAAGGCCAGGCGAGAAACTTCATGAAACGCTTCACGGCGAAGATGAAGAAGTCGTTGAGCTCAGCACCTCCAAGGTTTTTGGCCTCAGGACGGATGTTGTCGACTGGCCGCGGGTCGAGACCGCGCTTACGGCGCTGCAGACAGCGATGAAGAGCCAGGACAAGGGCTCGGCGCTTGCCGTGCTGGAAGGGCTCCATCAAGCAGAAAGATCCCCGGGTGACGCACGTCGGCCAACAGGTCCGAAAAGAATTGGACATGCAGGATAGGACCCTTCGGGCGGTTGTGATTGGATGATGGGAAAAAATCCGATAGCCGTTCTCAGGCATTTGCAGATGACACCACAATCGTGAGCAAACAAGATCAGCGCGTTGCCATACTGATGGGCACGAAGGACGGCGCGGCTTTCATCGAAGAACAGCTCGGCTCTCTCCTCGCGCAGTCGCATTCCCCCGTCGATCTGTGGATTTCCGATGATGGTTCGACCGACGGCACGACCGCCCTCATCGGCGCCTGGAAACCCCGCTGGCACAAGGGTCGGCTGACCTTGGTGGACGGCCCCCGCCAGGGTTTCGCTGCCAATTTTCGATCAATGATCGTCGATCCGCGGATCGAGGCGGACTACTATGCCTTTTGCGATCAGGACGACATTTGGGAGCCGGACAGGTTGGAAAGCGCTGTCCGCTGGATGCGGACGCTGGACGCAAAAATACCGGCTATGTTCTGCTCCAGAACCGCAACCATGACCGAAACCGGAAGCGTGATCGGCTGCTCGCCGCTGTTCCAACGGCCGCCGTCCTTCCGCAACGCTCTCGTGCAAAGCATTGCCGGCGGCAACACCATCATGATCAACGGCGCGGCACGCGACCTGCTGGCCAAGGCGTCGTCAAAGACCCGATTTGTCAGTCACGATTGGTGGGCCTATCTAATCGTAGCCGCGGCTGGCGGCATCGTTCGGTATGATCCGCGGCCTCTGGTGCGCTACCGCCAGCACGGGGCAAATTTGGTCGGGGCCAACGTTTCGTGGAGGGCGAGATTTTCCCGGCTCGCACATCTGCTGAAAGGCGGATTTGCCAATTGGACGGATGAGAATCTCAGTGGTCTGGCCGCCAATCGTGATCTTCTCACGACAGACGCGGCTGCGTGCCTAGGCTTGTTCATCCTGGCGCGAAAGGGCAGTATCTTCAGTCGCCTGAGCTATCTGCGCCAAAGCGGCGTCTATCGGCAGACGCCTTTTGGAACCTTCGGCCTCTATTTGGCAATCATCTCCGGCCGGATTTAATCCATGTTCATGGGGGCAGCGAAGCAGACCTTCGACCTCGTGCTGGCGGCCCTGCTGCTGCTGATCACGTCGCCTGTCCTGTTGGTTGCCATCCTGGCTATTCGGCTATCGTCACCCGGGCCTGCAATCTTTTCCCAGACGAGGGTAGGCCGCAATGGCGGGCTTTTTCGCTGCCACAAGCTGAGAACGATGTATCTGGGGACGCCGTCATTGCCCTCGCACGAGGCGCCGGCAAATTCGGTTACGGTGGTCGGAAAGGTCTTGCGGCGATTCAAGCTTGATGAATTGCCGCAGCTCTGGAATGTCCTGAAGGGGGAAATGAGCCTGGTCGGGCCACGTCCATGCTTGCCCACGCAAACGGAGCTGATCGAGCGTCGCAAGCAGTTGGGCGTGTCATCCATGCTTCCGGGCATAACCGGCCTGGCTCAGATTCGAGGCATCGACATGTCGGCCCCGATGCTCTGTGCCGAAACCGATGCCGCTTATCTCGAGGCGGCGTCGTTCGGCCTCGATGTCAGGATTCTGCTTGGAACGATCTATCGGACCTGAGCAAGTCTGCTGCCCCGCGCTATTGCGGTCAGGCGCTCGATCGTATCGGTTTCCGGCAGCCAGCCCTCCGAAATGAGCAGGGACGGATCGCATATCTGCGTTGCGGTCAGGCTGTCCCAAAATTTGCGTTTTCCCAGCAACGATGCGACCGGCCGTATCAGTCCGGCAGGTGCCGCAACCAGGCGTTTCGGCCGTCCAAAGCCTTGTCGAAAGGCTTCGATGATGGCGGCGACCGGGATTGGCCGTATATCGCTGGCGATATAGACGGGGCGAAGCGGGATCGAATGGGTCAACAGGTGCAAAACCGCCCGGGACGCTGCCTCGGAGGATATGAGCGAACGGACACCCGCCAGGGCCGCTGCGGGCAGTGGCAAGGCGGTGTCGGCCAAGCGCATCAGTGTCGCCAGATTTCCCTTCATGCCAGATCCATAGACCGGCGGCAGGCGCAGCATGGCGGCATCGGAGCGGTCGGACGATGCATAAGCATCCAGAACCCTGATCTCGCCTTCGCGTTTCGAATGCCCATAGGCGCATTGCGGGGCAGGGATAGTCTCTTCGTCGAGCCTTCCGCTGAAGCCGGCACCGACCACAGCCCGGGTCGAAGACAGGTAGATAAAGCGACCGCTGGCCTGTGCAGCCGCGGCGCGCGCGAGCCGCCCGGTCAATTCGGCATTGGCTTTCAGGTAATCGGCTTCGGTTGGATTGCCACGATCGTTGTTCAAACCGGCGCAGTGGACGACATGCGTGACGTCTTTCGTGATCGTCGCAAAAGCCTCGGCAGGCGCGTCGAAATTCGGCAGCAGGAGGATGTCGTTTCCCGAACCGAGCTTTTCCGGGTGCCGGGAGGCGATCCGGATCTCGAACTGCGCGTCTCGGAGGTGTTGCACGACAAGGCGCCCGATGAACCCTGTGGCGCCAGTCACCAACACTTTCATTGCTGTCGCCGAATCTCTATGGGCCCGCCGGTGTCACCGGCAGCGTTCGTTCTTCCGCTATCGGAAGGGTGCGCCCCGATGCAAGATATGTCCCCGACACCAGGAATGCCATCAGCACCGAATCCAGAATATCATGACCGATCAGAATGCCCACCATTCCGCCTGTGAGATAGGTGATCACCACAATGACGATCATGGTGGCGCCGAACCGCTCGACCGGATCGGCACTGATGCGCAGCACTGTGGCGGCATTTTTGGCGGCAACGATAAAGATGGCCGCCAGCGCGACAGCTCCCACGATTCCTGCTTCCACCAGTGCGGTCAGAAAGCCGTTGTGGAAGTGGCTGAAGCCTTTGTCCATGCCGAACTGCTCTTGGAACCCCTGTTTCATCAACAGCGGCGTCGCGCCCACCCCATGTCCGAAAAGCGGCATTTCGCGAAATGCGTCGAGGCCAATTTGCCACATGGCAACGCGAAATCCCAAGGCGGTGCTGTAGTTGCCATGCGCCGTGAGCGCCTCCCAGTCGGAATGGAGGAACTCGGCTCGCTCCAATATTGTTTGGAATCCAAAGGCAGCGATCGCGAGGCCGGCCACGCCCAGCATCAACAACAGACGAAGGGCGTACTTGCCCCTGAGCTTCTGCCAATTGATCAGCAGAACGGCTATGCCTGCAATCAGCATCGCCAGCCAGATGATACGCGAACCGGAGTAGAGGATGGCAATTGTTCCGGCCAGCGCCGCACAGGCGAGAAGGCCCCTGGCCTTTTCGATGCCCGACAAAGCGCCAGCCATGCATACCAAAACACTAAGGCAGGTGACCGTTGCGAACACGATCGGATTTCCAGCACCACCTTCAACCCTCGGCATGCCGAGCCAATAGTACTGGATGGCCGTCAGCAGCAACGCGCCGAAGCAAGCGGCCGTGCTGCTCAGTATGATGACGCGGGCAAGGGTGATTTTGTGCGAAATGCTCCAGACCGAATATGAGAAGGGGAAAAACAGGAAGGTGATCAGCGGCACAAGATGCGTCGCATCCATCGCAATCGAGTTGTTGACGATGGAAGCAAGGACAACGGCGCCGCAAAATGCATAGATCGCGACGGTGAGGGCGGCCATGGGCCGATCGACATTGAAGCGCCGTCTCTTCAAGGCAACCAGCAAGCTCGACCACAGGCCGCCGCCATTGAATACAAAGCTAACCACCGATCCCAAAACGGGGGGAGAAAAGAAGCAAAGAATGGAAAAGTAGGTATTGATCCGCGAAGGTGTGAATTGTTGTTTTATCGATGAAAGCCGGTCCAAGGGAATGATTCGCATTCTTCGGGATCTTTTGAGATGAGGATTTAACTTGGCCGTGGCTGGTGCAATGATCTTCAAGATTCATGCACATGCGCTACGCGCGGTGGCTCATTCAGGAGCCGGTATAGCGGCTGATCATGGTTTTCGATAGTACGGCAGGGTCGGGCTGCCATCAAAATCGACAGTGCGGCTTAATCCACCACTCGTGATCCGCGAATATTTTTCTTGGGCCACTAGGTCCCTTAGCCCATTGAGCAGGAATTTCCGAGATCTGGCCCCAGCGTGGAAAATTCATTCCCGAACCACTCTAGGGCAGGCTTGTCTTGCATTGTTATAGACATTGGCGATCTGCTAGAACGCCTGCACGAAAAAACGAAAAAAACATTGTCCAGAAATGAAGCTTGAACCGGGTAGCTGAAAATTGCGCCTGATGCATCGATGCAAGGTCTGGATGGCACGAGAGAACGCTCACAGTCCATGAACATCGCGCTTACGCACCTTCAGCGGCTCGAGGCTGAATCCATCCATATCTTTCGCGAGGTTGCGGCGGCGTTCGCCAAGCCGGTCATGCTCTACTCCGTAGGCAAGGACTCCTCCGTGCTGATGCACCTTGCGATGAAGGCGTTTTATCCCGCCAAGCCGCCGTTTCCCTTTCTCCACGTCGACACGACCTGGAAATTCCGCGAAATGATCGCTTTCCGCGATCAGATGGCGCAAAAGCTCGGCTTCGATCTCCTGGTCCACGTCAACGAAGATGGTGTGCGCGACAAGATCAATCCCTTCGATCATGGCTCGAACACCCACACCCATGTGATGAAAACCGTGGCGCTGCGGCAGGCGCTCGACAAGTACGGCTTCGATGCAGCCTTTGGCGGTGCCCGTCGCGACGAGGAGAAGTCGCGCGCCAAGGAGCGGATCTTCTCCTTCCGCAACGCCCAGCACGTCTGGGATCCGAAGAATCAGCGGCCGGAGATGTGGAAGATATTCAACACCCGCATCGCGACCGGTGAATCGATCCGGGTCTTTCCATTGTCGAACTGGACCGAGCTCGATATCTGGCAGTACATTCTCCAGGAAGACATCCCGATCGTGCCGCTCTATTTCGCCAAGGAGCGGCCGGTCGTCGAACGTGACGGCATGCTCATTCTGAGGGATGACGACCGCATGGTATTGCGCCCCGGCGAGACAGTGGACAACCGGCTGGTGCGCTTCCGCACGCTTGGCTGCTATCCGCTGACCGGCGCGATCGAATCGGACGCCGATACGCTGGAGGCCATCGTCGGCGAAATGCTCACCGCGCGCACGTCAGAGCGCCAGGGCCGCTTGATCGACCGGGATGAAGCGGGCTCGATGGAAAAGAAGAAGCGCGAGGGGTACTTCTGAGCATGCGCCACATCATGGCCAAGAGCCTCGCCTCCACCGACGGCATTCGTGACTATCTTGCGGTGCAGGAACGAAAGTCGCTGCTGCGCTTCCTGACCTGCGGTTCCGTGGACGACGGCAAGTCGACGCTGATCGGGCGTCTGCTTTCGGACACCAAGCAGATTTTCGAGGACCAGCTTGCCGCGCTTGAGCGTGATTCGCGCAAGCACGGGACGACGGGCGACGACGTCGATTTCGCGCTGCTGGTCGATGGCCTAGAGGCGGAGCGCGAGCAGGGCATCACAATCGATGTCGCCTATCGCTTTTTCGCCACGCCGAAGCGCAAATTCATCGTCGCCGACACGCCCGGCCACGAACAATACACGCGCAACATGGCGACAGGCGCGTCGACCGCCGATCTGGCCATCGTGCTGATCGATGCCCGTCAAGGTGTGCTGCGCCAGACAAGGCGCCACTCGATCATCGCCTCGCTGCTGGGCATCCGGCACATCGTGCTCGCCGTCAACAAGATCGATCTCGTCGGCTTCGACAAGTCCGTCTTCGAACGAATCATCGAGGATTTCAGGCAATTTTCGCACAAGCTCGGCTTCGAGACGATCATGCCCATCCCGATGTCTGCCCGTTACGGCGACAACGTCTCCAGCCGCTCGGAAAAGACGAAGTGGTATTCCGGGCCGACGCTGATCGAACATCTGGAAACCGTGTCGGTCGATGAAGCCGTTGTCGAACTGCAGTTCCGTTTTCCGGTGCAGTATGTGAACCGCCCCAATCTCGATTTTCGCGGTTTTGCCGGCACGATTGCTTCCGGTTCCGTCTCAACAGGCGACGAGGTCGTTGTCGCCAAATCCGGCAAGTCCGCTCACGTCAGGCGCATCGTCTCGCATGGCGGCGATCTGAGCCAGGCGGTTGCCGGCCAGGCCATCACCCTAGTTCTCGACGACGAGGTCGAGGTCTCGCGCGGCAATATGCTGGTGTCGCCGGCGGCGCGGCCTCAGGTCGCCGACCAGTTCGCCGCCAACATCGTCTGGTTCGACGAGCATGCGCTGTTGCCGGGCCGCTCCTACATCCTGCGCACCGAGACCGATCAGACCAGTGCCACCGTCACCGACCTGAAATACCGCGTCAACGTCAACGACTTTGCCCATGAGGCGGCCAAGTCGCTCGAAATGAATGAGGTCGGCATCTGCAACATCTCGACGCGGGCGCCGATCGCTTTCGACACTTTCGCCGAGAACCGCACGACCGGCGCCTTCATCCTGATCGACCGCATCACCAACGCCACGGTCGGCGCCGGCATGATCCTGCATTCGCTGCGCCGCGCCGAAAACATTCACTGGCAATCGCTCGATGTCGGCAAGCACGGCCGCGCCGATCTGAAGAACCAACGGCCTGCCGTGTTCTGGTTCACCGGGCTCTCCGGCTCGGGCAAGTCGACCATCGCCAACCTCTTCGAGAAGAAGCTATTCGCCACCGGCCGCCACACCTACATCCTGGACGGCGATAATGTCCGCCACGGCCTCAATCGCGATCTTGGCTTCACCGACGCCGACCGCGTCGAAAACATTCGCCGCGTTGCGGAAGTGGCGCGCCTGATGGCCGATGCCGGGCTGATCGTCATCGTTTCCTTCATTTCGCCCTTCAGCGCCGAACGGCGCATGGCCAGGGAATTGATGGCCAACGGTGAATTCGTCGAGGTGTTTGTCGATACACCCTTTGAGGAATGCGCCAGACGCGATCCGAAGGGTCTCTATGCGCGGGCGTTGAATGGCGAAATCAAGAATTTCACCGGCGTCGATTCCCCGTATGAAGCTCCTGAAAACCCCGAAATCCATCTCGAGACACTCGGCAAGTCTGCCGAGGAGATGGTAGAGGCCCTGGAACTCTGGCTAAACGAGCGCGACATTGCCGAAAACCAATACGATAGCGGCGGCGGCATCTGACGACGAAGCGATGCTCGGCGTGTTCGAGCGCCTTGCCTTGGCGGCGGGGCGAGAGGTGATGCGGGTTTTCGATGCTGGTTGCGCGGTCGATCAGAAATCAGACAGCTCGCCGGTGACCGAGGCCGATCGCGAGAGCGAAAAGATCATCCTCGCCGGCTTGCGCGCCGCGTTCCCCGACATCCCTTGCGTGGCTGAGGAAGAGGCATCGGCCGGCATCGTGCCGCCCGACCTCGACGACGCCTTTTTTCTGGTGGATCCGCTCGACGGCACCAAGGAATTCGTCAACCGCAGGACCGACTTCACCGTCAACATCGCGCTCGTCCGCCACGGCGTGCCGGAGATCGGCGTGGTCTTTGCGCCATGCACCGGACGCTTTTTTTCCGGCCGGCCGGGCAGGGCGGAAGCAATCGAAGTCGATGGCGACTACCAGATCATCGGCCGTCGGCCGATTTCGGCCAGGACCGGTGTGGCGCCACTGACCATCGTCGCCAGCCGGTCCCACAACACGCCCGAGACCGAAGGCTATATCCGCACGGTAGGCGCTGCCGAGATCGTCTCGGTCGGCTCGTCGCTGAAATTCTGTCTTGTCGCCGGCGCCGAGGCCGACGTCTATCCACGCTTCGGCCGCACCATGGAATGGGATACCGCGGCCGGCGATGCGGTGCTGCGCGCCGCCGGCGGCATGACGCGCACGCTTGACGGCAAACCGCTGGCCTACGGCAAGCGCAATCAGAGCGATGACGAGGACTTCGCCAATCCGCATTTCATAGCCAGCGGCAAGGCAGTCGGGCCAATCTGACGATTATAACGTCGCTAGCCCTGCAGGGCGTGGATCGCCGTGCGAAGCATAAATCCGGCTGAAACCGCGCGTCACGATCCCCGCTTCGGTCGTGGCATCTGGCGCACAGAACTCTTCGACGAAACGATTTCGCCCAAAACATCGCCGCTCGAGTCAAAATACATGAACCGGCCGCCCCAAGAACAGGTTCTTCTTGGCTACGTTCGCATTCCGCCGCACACAAAACCTTATGCGGTTGCCATCACGTGTTGGCGTTTCTATATGTACGTCTACACATAGGAGAATTCGCTATGCCGCTCAACATTCGCAGTGAAGAGGTAAATATGCTTGCCGAAAAATTGGCGGCGCGCACGCGGTTGAACAAAACGGCTGCCGTGAAGCTGGCCCTGGAAAACGAACTGCGCCGTGTCGAGGAGGCGATCCCTCTGTGGGACCGGCTGAAGCCTTTGCGCGCGAAAATTGCGGCCTATCCGGACACCGGCCTTGCGGCAGACAGGGCGTTTTTCGATGACCTCAGCGGCGACTACTGATGTTCGTCGATGCGTCGGCAATCATCGCAATTATGACGGAAGAGCCTGAGGCCGAGGACCTTGCGGCGGCGCTCGATGCCGCGCGCTCGCCGCGGCCGATCACATCGGTCGTGGCTGCATGGGAAGCGACTGTTGGGCTGTTTCGCAAAAAGCGCATTCCCATGGCAGAAGCTGAAGCGCGAGTGCAGGAGTTCCTTGAAGCGGCTGGGGTCGAGGTTCTGGCGATTTCGAGCCGTGAGTTGACCGCCGCGCTGCAAGCCTTCGATCGCTATGGACGGCACCGCTATCCGGACGCTGAACGCAATAGTGCGCTCAATCTTGCCGATTGCTTCCATTATGCCACCGCGAAATCCTACCAGGCGCCGATCCTGACCATAGATGCGGGATTTGCGCTTACCGATGTCGCGACTGTGGGTGCCAAGACTTGAGATATCGGAAGGGGAGGGCGGCCTCCGCCATGCGCTGGCGCCGGGGAAGCGCGTCGTCGCAACTGACGCCTGTTGATGCCGCGATCGGCGTGCTGCTGGAAGGCATACCGGCTAGACTGTGATCGCGCGCGTGAAGCTCTACGCTGCGGCGACGTCCGCCGAATTCGAGCCGATATAGTTGCGGATCGTCTCGATGATCCGGTCCTGATCGGCTTCGCTCAGGTAAGGGTGCATCGGCAGGCAGAGAATCCGCTTTGGCAGCTCCTCCGAAACGGCAAGACCGGACGGCGTGCGCGGATAGTCGCGGTAGGCGATCTGGCTGTGCAGCGGCTTCACGTAATAGATGACCGAAGGAATACCCTTTTCGCCGAGATGCGCCTTGAGCCCGTCGCGCTTCGGCGTCTCGACGGCGTATTGCGCCCAGGCCGAACGGCCGCCGTCCAGGTTGCGCGCCGCCTTGAGGATGTCGCCGAGCCCTTCGGCGTAACGATTTGCAACCGCTTGCCGGGCAACCATCTCGTCTTCGAGAATGGCCAGCTTCTCGATCAGGATCGCCGCCTGCAACGTGTCGAGCCGCGAATTGATGCCGACGCGGACATTGTCATACTGGGTTTCGCCCTTGCCGTGGAAGGCGAACGAGCGGAGCTGTTCGGCCAGCGCATCGTCATTGGTGAACATCGCGCCCCCGTCACCATAGCAGCCGAGCGGCTTTGCCGGGTAGAAGCTGGTCGAGCCGACCGCGCCGAACGAACCGCACATCTTGCCGTCGATCGAGCCGCCCATCGACTGGGCAGCATCCTCGATAACCATCAGCCCTTCGCGGTTGGCGATCGCCATGATCGCCTCGTAGTCGGCGGCAAGCCCGAACAGGTCGACGGGAATGATCGCCCTTGGCTTCAGCCGGCCTTCCGCCTTGATCATGGCGATGGCAGCCTCGAGGCTGGCGATGTCGATGTTGTAGGTATTGGGATCGACATCGACGAAAACCGGCTCGGCCTTGGCCAGCGCCACCACTTCCGCCGTGGCGGCGAAGGTGAAGCTCGGCACGAACACCGCGTCGCCTGGGCCGATGCCGGCCGCAAACAGCGGCAACAGCAGCGCGTCGGTGCCGTTGGCGCAGGCGACGACATGCTTGGTGCCGATATAGGCGGCGAGCTTATTTTCGAATTCGGTGACCTCAGGTCCCAGAATATAGCGTCCCTCATCGACGACGCGGTCGATCGCCACTTTCAGCCTGTCGCGGATTCGTTCGCGCTGCGCGCCAAGATCGATGAACTGCATGTCGGCCTCAAAACGGTACTAGCCAGATAACCGGCCGCTGGTATCAGAGTTGCGCCAGCCGAGAAAGCTGCACGAACCAAACCGCGAATTGCTCAAGTGTCGCAGCCTGTTACCTCTGATTTCCGAGGTGCCCTTTGAAGATGCCGGAAATCCGGGCTTCATCAGGCATCATTTGGTTTTCATATTGCGTCGCGTCCGGCCGGCGAAACATAAAGTGATCGCCAAGCTGGGTGTATCGCCGTCCAATCAGGCGATTTCGTGCCGCCATGGCGGATTGGCGCCGGCTCGCGACACGGTAACTGCCGCAGCCTTGGCGCCGAGCGTCAGCGCCTTGTGGATGGCGTCTTCCGGCAGATTGGCGATCGCCTCCTTCGACAGCAGGCCTTGCTCGTGCAGCGAGGCCAGGATGCCGGCGTTGAACGTGTCGCCGGCGCCGACCGTATCGACCACCTCGACCTTGTCCGGCACGACCGTGACCTTGTGATCCCTGGTGTAGCCGGCAGCGCCTTCGCTGCCATGGGTGACGACGATCAGGGTCGGGCCGCGATCCAGCCAGTTGCGGACGACGTCTTCGTGCGAGCCGGCTTCGCCGAACCAGTTGAGGTCCTCATCCGACAGTTTCACGATGTCGGCCATCGCCATCATAGAGCGGATGCGCCGGAGATGCTTGGCCTTGTCAGGGATGAAATTGGGCCGAATGTTGGGGTCGAGCATCATGACGCGGCGCTTATGCTCGCGCCGCATGAATTCCTCGTAGGCCGATCCGGCCGGCTCCGAGATCAGGCTGATGGCGCCGAACAGCATGGCTTCGATCTCGCTGCCGAGTTTCGGCAGATCGTCGACGGTCAGCATGCGTCCGGCTGTGTTTTCATCGTAGAACGTGTAGGTCGCCTGGCCGTTGTCCAGCCGCACGAAGGCAAGCGTGGTCGGCCGGGGAGATGTGTGCGCATAGGTGGAACTGACCTTGCTCTCTCCCAGTGCGTCCCTGAACTGGCCGCCGAACAGGTCCGACGACAGGCCGGAAAAGAAACCGGCGGGTGCTCCCAGCCTGCCGAGCGCAATAGCGGTGTTGAACACCGCGCCGCCGACATAGGGGGCAAAGGCCGGCTCGCCCTCCGTCGTGGTACGCGGCAGCATGTCGATCAGGGCTTCGCCGCAACAGAGGATCATGATTTGCTGTTCTCCGGCGGATAGATCACACCCTTGCGGATGATGATGTTGGCGTAGAGCTACGGCTCGTTTGTCGCGACGATCGCGTGCGCGGATCTGACCCGTAGATAGAAGCCGGCGCCGGCAAGCGCAACCGCCTTGCAACCATTCCGACCAGCAAACTCAGGCACTCCTGGAAATCGTGGTCGAACCGATGAGGAAGCGCTCGGAAAGCGGCAGGCTGGCGCCGCCCAGGGCACGTGCATGAATACCGACAGTGCCCTCGCGAACGGCTGGGAGGTTCAGGCCTTCGCCGTCGATGTTGCCGATGGCTTCGACAACGGCATCGACGAGCCGGCGCCGCACGGCCTTCGGCATCCATCCGTCGATCACCGCTGCCTCGAAATCGATAACCGAGGATGCTGCCACGATGGCATAGGCGAGCGCTTGCGAGGCGCAGGCGATCCAGTCGTCAAGCTCGACGCCGATCTCGCCCCAATCCTCCGGTGACGTCCACAGATGCGAGGCCTCGACACCGCGCGCGTTGAGCGCCTTTTCCAGCATGGCGATCGACGCCACGTCGATCAGTTGGGTCGGCTTGCCGTCCGGTCCGGGCACCGGCATCGAACCCAGCGCGCCGGCATTGCCGGTCGGCCCGCCAAAAAGGTGACCGTTGAGCACGATGCCGCCGCCGGCGAAGGCGCCGATATAGAAATAGACGAAGTCGCGCGCCGCACCCGCCTTGCCGAACACCAGTTCGGCGCCGCAAGCCGAGGTGGCATCATTCTGCAGATAGACGGGGAATTCGCACTGCGCCTGGATATCGGCGCGGATGTCGCGGTGGCGCCATTCGTCCATGACGTCGCGCGGCGCACCTGCCGTATCGGCCCAGTTCCACAATTCGAACGGCATGGCGATACCGAGTCCGGCAATGCGCTTGTCCTGCGCCGGGGTGAGCTCGCCGCGCATCGTCTTCATGCCGGAGGTGACGAATTCGACCGTCTCGCGCGGTGCCGGATAGCGGTAGGAATGCTGCAGCATCGAGCGTACATTGCCGAGAAAGTCGATCAGCACGAGTTCGGCGCTGCGACGGCCGATCTTCAGGCCAATGAAATAGGCGCCATCGGGATTGAGCGCCATCGGAATGGAAGGTTGGCCGATCTTGCCGCGCAACGGCGCCTGGCGGACAAGGAGCTTGTCCACCTCGAGTTCGCGCATGATGACGGAAACCGTCTGGGCAGAAAGTCCGGTCATGCGCGCAATGTCGGACTTGGCCAGGCTGCCGTGCCGACGCACCAGAGACAGCACCAGCCGCTCATTGTGGTCTCGCATGCCGCTCTGGTTGGTGCCGCGATGAATGCGGCTTTCGGCTGCCTCGGGCGAACCGTGCCCCGTAATGCCGGTCTCCACCCTTGTTCCTCCCGTCGTTTCCCCTCAAAGCTTTTGGGGCCAGAATGAGTGAACGATGCAGCCCTGTCAATAATAAATAAGAGTGATTTAATTATTGACAGAAACCTCGACCTGGTGTTGTGTTGGGCTAGGCGTCCACGCCGGGAGAAGTCGTCTGGATGCTTGTGCGGATGCCGGTTGGCTGGCATCTGAAATGGTTCCACTGGGAGGAAAATCGTGACCAAGACAGCACTATTGAAGTCCACCGTTTTTGCCGCGGCCGGACTGGGTCTGATGGCGTTCACCTCGGCCGCGTCCGCTGCCGACGTCGGCGCCTGCCTGATCACCAAGACGGACACCAACCCGTTCTTCGTCAAGATGAAGGAAGGCGCGGCCGCCAAGGCCAAAGAGCTCGGCGTTGAGCTTAAAGCCTACGCAGGCAAGATCGACGGCGACAGCGAGAGCCAGGTGGCGGCGATCGAAAGCTGCATCGCCGACGGCGCCAAGGGCATCCTGATCACCGCGTCGGACACCAAGGGTATCGTCCCGGCGGTGAAGAAGGCACGTGACGCCGGTCTGCTCGTGATCGCGCTGGACACGCCGCTTGATCCGCTCGACGCCGCCGACGCGACTTTCGCGACCGACAATCTGGAGGCCGGCAAGCTGATCGGCGCGTGGGCCGCCGCGACGCTCGGCGACAAGGCGAAGGATGCCAAGATCGGCTTCCTCGACCTGACGCCCTCGCAACCGACGGTCGACGTCTTGCGCGACCAGGGCTTCATGATGGGCTACGGCATCGACGTGAAGGATCCCAACAAGATCGGCGATGAGGACGATGCACGCATCGTCGGCCACGATGTCACGAACGGCAACGAGGAAGGCGGCCGCAAGGCGATGGAGAACCTTCTCCAGAAGGATCCCGGCATCAATGTCATCCATACCATCAATGAGCCGGCAGCCGTCGGCGCCTACCAGGCGCTCAAGGCCGTGGGCCTCGAAGGCAACGTGCTGATCGTCTCGGTTGACGGCGGCTGTCCCGGCGTGAAGTCGGTCGCCGAGGGCGTGATCGGCGCGACCTCGCAGCAATATCCGCTCCAGATGGCGGCACTCGGCATCGAAGCGATCGCCGCTTTCGCCAAGGATGGGACGAAGCCCAAGCCGACCGAAGGCAAGGACTTCTTCGACACGGGCGTGAACCTCGTGACCGACAAGCCGGCGGAAGGCGTGAAGTCCATCGACACCAAGGAAGGCCTCGCCAAGTGCTGGGGCTGATGCCGGTCTGACAGGCAACAGAACCGATCGGCCGGGGGCTTGATCCCCGGTCGTTTCGGGCGGACGATGCGCTATCGCAAGCGCGAACAATTCCGGCGGCAGATCGGGAATGGTTGGACGGGCGTCGGCGTGGCTGAGGCCCCATGGGAGGAAACATGGCTCAGGTTCAGGAATTCGAAAAGGCTCTCTCGAACAGCGAGACAAGCGTTGCTGCTTTTGACGAGCACGGCACGTCGATCGTCAAGCGCATCCAGCATTTTTTGCATTCCACTCCGGCTGCGGTGCCGCTGATCGTGCTGGTTCTGTCGATCGCTGTCTTCGGCGTCACCATCGGAGGGCGGTTCTTTTCGTCCTACACGCTGACGCTGATCCTGCAGCAGATTGCCATCGTCGGTATTCTCGGAGCCGCGCAGACGCTGGTCATCCTTACAGCCGGCATCGACCTGTCAATCGGCGTGATCATGGTGATTTCGGCCGTGATCATGGGCAATTGCGCGGTCACCTATGGTCTGCCGACCTTGCTTGCGGTGGTGATCGGGCTTGCCGCCGGCGGGGCCTGCGGGCTGCTCAATGGGCTGCTGGTCGCCTACATGAAGCTGCCGCCCTTCATCGTCACGCTCGGCACCTGGAACATCGTCATGGCCACGAACTTCATCTATTCGGCCAATGAGACGATCCGCGACGCCGACGTCGACGTCCAGGCGCCGCTGCTCCATCTGTTTGGCCTGAACTTCAAGATCGGCACAGCGGTGCTGACAATCGGCGTCATTGCCATGGTCGTGCTGGTGCTGATCCTGTGGTACGTGCTCAATCACACGGCATGGGGCCGCCATGTGTACGCCGTCGGCGATGATCCGGAGGCGGCAAAACTGTCGGGCATCCAGACCAAGAAGGTGCTGATCTCGGTTTACACCCTTGCCGGGCTGATCGCCGCTTTCGCTGCCTGGGTCTCCATCGGCCGCAACGGCTCGATCTCGCCGTCCGCCGCCGTCACCGACTACAATCTGCAGGCGATCACCGCGACGGTGATCGGCGGCATTTCCCTCTTCGGCGGGCGCGGCTCGATCCTGGGCACGCTGTTCGGCGCGATGATCGTCGGCGTCGTTTCGATGGGCCTCAACATGCTGGGCGCCGATCCGCAATGGAAAGTGCTGCTTACCGGTGTGCTGATCATCGGCGCCGTGGCGATCGACCAGTGGATCAGAAAGGTTTCGGTGTAACCATGACCCAGGAGCCCATCCTTACCGCGCGCGGCCTCGTCAAGCGCTACGGCCGCGTCACCGCGCTGAACAACTGCGACTTCGATCTCTATCCGGGAGAAATCCTGGCCGTGATCGGCGACAACGGCGCAGGCAAGTCGACGCTGATCAAGGCGATCTCTGGCGCCGTGATTCCGGACGAGGGGACCATCGAGTTGGACGGCAAGCAGGTGCTCTTCAAGTCGCCCATCGAGGCCCGCGAGGCCGGCATCGAAACCGTCTACCAGAACCTGGCGCTATCGCCGGCGCTGTCGATCGCCGACAACATGTTCCTCGGTCGCGAGATCCGCAAACCGGGTTTTCTGGGCGACTGGCTGCGCATGCTCGACCGGCCGGCCATGGAAAAGCGCGCCCGCGACAAGCTCACCGAACTTGGCCTGATGACCATCCAGAACATCAGCCAGGCCGTGGAAACGCTCTCGGGTGGCCAACGCCAGGGCGTGGCGGTGGCGCGGGCCGCCGCCTTCGGCTCGAAGATGGTCATCATGGATGAGCCGACAGCGGCGTTAGGCGTCAAGGAGAGCCGCCGCGTGCTCGAACTGATCCTCGACGTGAAGAAGCGCGGCCTGCCGATCGTGCTGATCTCGCACAACATGCCGCATGTCTTCGAGGTGGCCGACCGCATTCACATCCATCGGCTTGGCCGTCGCCTCTGTGTCATCGATCCCAAGCAATATACGATGTCCGACGCCGTCGCCTTCATGACCGGAGCGAAGCTTCCGCCGGAGGCGGCGCTGGCGGCCTGATGCATGTCGCCCAAAAGTGCGTAGCGGTTTTGGGATAACGACATGCACGCATCGCGGAAGCCGCCCAAACGCGACGCGCTCCAAGTTGCTAAACTGCCGCAGGGTAAGCTGCCCCGCGGCAATCTAACTCGATTGAATGTATAACAAAATATGCGCTAGCATGGGCTGGGAGGAATGGTGAAAGCCAGTATGATCATGGCAACCGCACGAGAGGCGACATGACGCACGCGATGGCATCCAAAGCTCCCATTCTCGAAACCCCAGATCCCAAGACGCTCGCTGACGAAGTCCTGAAGGCCCTCAAATACAGGGTCGGCAAGGGCACCGCAGTCGCCACGCAATACGACTGGCTCACCGCCTCGATCAAAGTCGTGCGTGACCGCATCGTCGATCACTGGATGCAGGCGACGCAAGAGGCCTACGCCCAGCAGGAAAAGCGCGTCTACTATTTGTCGCTGGAATTCCTCATTGGCCGCCTGATGCGCGACGCCTTCTCCAACCTCGGCCTGATGGACAATATGCGCGAAGCGCTGCGGTCTCTCGGCGTCGACCTCGATCTCATCGCGGCCCTCGAGCCGGATGCAGCGCTTGGCAATGGCGGTCTCGGTCGGCTCGCCGCCTGCTTCATGGAAAGCATGGCAACCGTCGACATCCCCGCGCATGGCTATGGCATTCGCTATGCCAACGGCATGTTTCGTCAGGAAATCCACGATGGCTGGCAGGTCGAACTGCCCGAGACCTGGCTCGATCACGGCAACCCCTGGGAGTTCGAGCGGCGCGAACGCTCCTTCGAGGTCGGTTTCGGCGGCGCCGTGGAATCGATCACCTCGAAGGACGGCAGGCTTGAGCGCCACGTCTGGAAGCCGATCGAACATGTTCTGGCGGTTGCCTACGATACGCCGGTGGTCGGTTGGCGGGCCAACCGCGTCAACACGCTGCGGCTCTGGTCCGGCATGCCGATCGATCCGATCCTGCTCGACAAGTTCAACGCCGGCGACCACATTGGTGCGCTCGCCGAAAGCAACAAGGCCGATGCCTTGTCGCGCGTCCTTTACCCTGCCGATTCCCACAAGGCCGGTCAGGAGCTGCGGCTAAGACAAGAGTATTTCTTCTCGACCGCCTCGTTGCAGGACATCATCCAGCGCCATCTCAGCCAGTATGGCGACCTGCAGTCGCTGCCCGACAAGGCGGCGATCCATCTGAACGACACCCATCCGGCCATCGCCGTGCCCGAGCTGATGCGCCTGCTGATGGATGTCCACGGCATGGATTTCGACCAGGCCTGGAGCATCACCAAGCGCACCTTCGGCTATACCAACCACACGCTGCTTCCCGAAGCGCTCGAAAGCTGGCCGGTGCCGCTGTTCGAGCGGCTTTTGCCGCGCCATATGCAGATCGTCTACGCCATCAACGCCGAAGTGCTGTTGGAGGCGCGCGCCTCCGACCAGTTCTCGGATGAGCAGATCGGTCGCATCTCGCTGATCCAGGAAAACGGCGACCGCCGGGTGCGCATGGGCAATCTGGCCTTTGTCGGCTCGCACTCGATCAACGGCGTCTCTGCCCTTCACACCGAGCTGATGAAGGAAACGGTGTTTGCCGACCTTCACAAGCTCTACCCCGACCGCATCAACAACAAGACCAACGGCATCACGCCGCGGCGGTGGCTGATCCAATGCAATCCCGGTCTTACCGCGCTTACCCGCGAGGCGATCGGCGACCACTTCCTCGACGACATCGACGCGATCAAGGAGCTCGATGCCTTTGCCGACGACGCCGCCTTCCGTGACAAGTTCGCGGCCGTCAAGCGGGCGAACAAGGTCAGGCTGGCCAATCTCGTCGCCGACCGCCTCGGCATCAAGGTCGATCCCTCGGCGCTGTTCGACATCCAGATCAAGCGCATCCACGAATACAAGCGCCAGCTCCTGAACATCCTCGAAGCGATCGCGCTCTACGACCAGATCCGCTCCCATCCGGAGCGCGACTGGATGCCCCGCGTCAAGTTTTTCGGCGGCAAGGCGGCGCCCAGCTATCACAACGCCAAGCTGATCATCAAACTCGCCAACGACGTCGCCAAGGTCATCAATCGCGACCCGGCCGTTCGCGGCTTGCTGAAAGTGGTGTTTGTGCCGAACTACAATGTCAGCCTGGCCGAGATCATGATGCCGGCCGCCGACCTTTCGGAGCAGATATCGACCGCCGGCATGGAAGCCTCCGGCACCGGCAACATGAAATTCGCGCTGAACGGTGCGCTGACCATCGGCACGCTCGACGGTGCCAATGTCGAGATCAAGGAATGCGTCGGCGACGACAACATCTTCATTTTCGGCCTGACCACTGAGCAGGTCGCCGAGCGGCGCAGCAACGGCTACGATCCGCGATCCGTGATCGAAGCCTCTCCCGAACTGGCGCAGGCGGTGGCTGCCGTTTCGTCGGGCGTCTTTTCGCCTGACGATCCGGAACGCTATCGCGACCTGATGAACGGCCTCTATCAGAGCGACTGGTTCATGGTCGCAGCGGATTTCGATGCCTACGCCGCCACCCAGCGCGACGTCGACGCCGTCTGGCGCAACAGCCCGGATTGGCACGCCAAGGCAATCCGCAATGTCGCCCGCGTCGGCTGGTTCTCGTCCGACCGCACGATCCGCCAATATGCGAAAGAAATCTGGAACGTGCCCGTTTGATATGATTGCATGAGGCCACGAACAACGTGGTCCCCGGGGAGGGTCACTGCCTGATGAGGAAGCCGCGCGCGACCGCTGCGACAAGCGGGCCGGATGGACTGGCGTCAGCCGGTGATGTCGCGGCGATTGTCGCCGGCACGCATGGTGATCCTTTCGCTGTCCTCGGTGTGCACGAGGTTGACAAGGGCTTTGTCGCCCGCTGCTTCGTCCCTCATGCCGAGCTCGTCACTGCCTATACGCTGACCGGCAAGAAAGCGGGCGAACTCTCCAGGCGCGACGAAGGCGGCTTCTTCGAGGGCAGGCTGTCGCTCAAAAAGCGACAGCCCCTGCGCTATCATGCGCGCAATGCCGGTGGCGACTGGTGGCTGACCGATCCCTATTCGTTCGGTCCGGTGCTTGGTCCGCTGGACGACTATTATATCGCCGAGGGTTCGCATCTCAGGCTGTTCGACAAGCTCGGCGCGCATCTCATCGACCACGAGGGTGCGTCCGGCGTGCATTTCGCCGTCTGGGCGCCCAATGCCAGGCGTGTGTCGGTGGTCGGCGACTTCAACGAATGGGACGGCCGCAGGCATACGATGCGCGTCCGCCGCGACACCGGCATCTGGGAGTTGTTCATTCCCGACATCGGCGCCGGCCGGCCCTACAAATACGAGATCATCGGACCCGATGGCGTGAGGCTGCCGCTGAAGGCCGATCCGTTCGCCTTCAAATCCGAACTGCGCCCGGCCACCGCTTCGGTGACGGCGCTTCCGCCGGCGCATCAATGGGGTGACGAGGCGCACCGCAATTTCTGGCGCAACACCGACCCCAGGCGCGAGGCGGTGTCGATCTATGAGGTCCATGCCGGCTCCTGGCAGCTTCACGACGACGGCAGCTTTCTGTCGTGGGACGAACTCGCCGAAAGGCTGATCCCCTACGTCGTCGACACGGGTTTCACCCATATCGAATTCATGCCGATCTCCGAACATCCCTATGACCCGTCCTGGGGCTATCAGACGACAGGCCTCTACGCGCCGTCGGCCCGCTTCGGCGATCCGGACGGCTTTGCCCGCTTCGTCGACGGTGCCCACCGCGCCGGCATCGGCGTCATCCTCGACTGGGTGCCGGCACATTTCCCGGTGGACGCGCATGGCCTGGCCAATTTCGACGGCACCGCGCTCTATGAGCATGCCGATCCGCGCAAGGGCTTCCATCCAGACTGGAACACCGCGATCTACAATTTCGGCCGGCGCGAAGTGGTCTCGTTCCTCGTCAACAATGCGTTGTTTTGGGCCGAGAAATACCATGTCGACGGTTTGCGCGTCGATGCCGTCGCCTCGATGCTCTACCTCGATTATTCACGCAAGGCCGGCGAATGGATTCCCAACGAAAAGGGCGGGCGCGAAAACCTCGAGGCGGTCAGCTTCCTCCAGAGGATGAACAAGGAGGTCTATGGCCATCATCCGGGAGTGATGACGATTGCCGAGGAATCGACCTCGTGGCCGAAGGTCTCGCAGCCGGTGCATGAGGGCGGACTGGGTTTCGGCTTCAAGTGGAACATGGGCTTCATGCACGACACGCTGGAGTATTTTTCCAAGGAGCCGATTTTTCGCAAGCATCACCACAACGATATCACCTTCGGCCTAGTCTACGCCTTCTCAGAGAATTTCGTGCTGCCGCTCTCCCATGACGAGGTCGTGCACGGCAAGGGTACGCTGCTCGGCAAGATGGCCGGCGACGACTGGCAGAAATTCGCAACGCTGCGCGCCTACTACGCCTTCATGTGGGGCTACCCCGGCAAGAAGCTGTTGTTCATGGGACAGGAATTCGCCCAGCGCCGCGAGTGGAGCGAGGCGCGCGCGCTCGACTGGAACTTGCTCGATTTCCGGCTCCACCGCGGCGTCCGGCAAACGGTGCGCGATCTCAACTATCTTTACCGTTCGCGCCCGGCGCTGCATGCGCGCGACTGCGAGCCGGAGGGCTTTTCCTGGCTGATCGTCGACGACAGCGCGAACTCCGTCTTTGCCTGGCTGCGTAGCGCGCCGGGCGGAAATCCGGTCGCCGTCATCTCCAATTTCACGCCCGTGCCACGCGACAATTATCGCGTGCCGTTGCCGACGGCCGGAACATGGCGCGAGATCATCAATACGGACGCCGCCGACTATGGCGGTTCCGGCAAGGGCAAGGGCGGCGCCGTCGAGGCTCGGGCGGAAGGAGGAAGCATCTCGGCGACGATGCTGTTACCGCCGCTGTCAACGATCATGCTCGAATTTGCTTCGGAATGAGCGATGTCTCGCAGCGCGTAACTTGGGAGGATAAAATGGCAGAGATAAAACGAACCCAGCCGCTGGCGCGCGATGCCATGGCTTATGTGCTGGCCGGCGGCCGCGGCAGCCGGCTCAGGGAGTTGACCGACCGACGCGCCAAGCCGGCGGTCTATTTCGGCGGCAAGACGCGCATCATCGATTTTGCGCTCTCCAACGCGCTCAATTCCGGCATTCGCCGCCTCGGCGTCGCCACGCAATACAAGGCGCATTCGCTGATCCGCCACCTGCAGCGCGGCTGGAACTTCCTGCGGCCCGAGCGCAACGAGAGCTTCGACATTCTGCCGGCCAGCCAACGCGTGTCGGAAACGCAATGGTATGAGGGCACGGCCGATGCCGTGTACCAGAACATCGACATCATCGAGGCCTACGGGCCCGAATACATGGTCATCCTGGCCGGCGATCACATCTACAAGATGGACTACGAGCTGATGCTTCGCCAGCATGTCGATGCCGGTGCCGATGTCACCGTCGGCTGCCTCGAAGTGCCGCGCATGGAGGCGACCGGCTTCGGTGTCATGCATGTCGATGCCAAGGACACAATCATCTCCTTCATCGAGAAGCCCGCCGATCCGCCCGGCATTCCCGACAAGCCGGACTTCGCCCTGGCCTCGATGGGCATCTACGTGTTCAAGACCAAGTTCCTGATGGAGCAACTGCGCCGCGACGCGGCCGAACCGGGCTCAAGCCGCGACTTCGGCAAGGACATCATCCCGTATGTCGTGGAGCATGGGAAGGCGATCGCCCATCGCTTCGCCAAATCCTGCGTGCGCTCGAGTGCCGAGAACGAGGCCTACTGGCGCGATGTCGGGACGGTCGACGCCTATTGGGAAGCCAATATCGACCTGACCGACATCACGCCGGAGCTCGACCTCTACGATCGCGACTGGCCGATCTGGACCTATGCCGAGCTGAAACCGCCGGCAAAGTTCGTGCATGACGAGGATGGCCGTCGCGGCTCGGCCGTGTCGTCGCTCGTCTCGGGCGATTGCATCGTCTCAGGCGCGTCACTGAAGCGAAGCCTGATCTTCACCGGCGCGCGCATCAATTCCTATTCGACGCTCGAGGACGTCGTCATGCTGCCCGACTGCCATGTCGGCCGGAACGCAAGGTTGAAGCGCGTGGTCATCGATCATGGCGTAAGGATACCGGAGGGGCTCGTGGTCGGCGAGGATCCCATTCTCGACGCCAAGCGCTTCCGCGTTTCCGAAAAGGGCATCTGCCTCGTCACGCAGGTCATGATCGACAAACTGGGGTTGTAGTGGATGCAGGTTCTGTCGGTCACGCCCGAAATATTCCCTCTGATCAAGACTGGCGGGCTTGCCGACGTGACCGGCGCGTTGCCCATCGCGCTCGCCGGCAACGGCGTGACGATGCGCACGCTCGTTCCCGGCTATCCCCAGATCATGGATGCCTTCAAGAAGAAAAAGGCCGTTCACCAATACTCGCAGCTGCAGGGCGGCAAAGCTTCGGTCCATGCCGTGGAGATTTCAGGGCTCGATCTTTTCGTGCTCGACGCGCCGCATCTGTTCGATCGTCCCGGCGGTCCCTATGGCAATGCCACCGGCGCCGACTGGCCGGATAATTGGCGGCGTTTCGCGGCCCTGAGCCAGGTTGGCGGCGACATCGCCGGCGGCGCCATCTCGGGCTACCAGCCGGACATCGTCCACGCCCATGACTGGCAATCGGCGATGACGCTGGCCTATATGCGCTACGGCAAGGCGGTCGGAACGCCGTCGATGATCACCGTCCACAACCTCGCTTTCCAGGGCCGGTTCGGCGCCGGCATCTTTGGCGAGCTTGGCTTGCCGGCGTCGGCCATGGCGCTCGACGGCGTCGAATATTATGGCGGCGTCGGCTTCCTCAAGGCCGGCCTGCAGGCCGCCTGGGCCATCACCACGGTCAGCCCGACCTATGCCCAGGAAATCCGCTCGCCCGAATTCGGCATGGGCCTTGATGGCCTGGTCAACATGCGGTCTGTCGATCTCTATGGAATCGTCAACGGCATCGATACCGAGATATGGGACCCGGCCACCGACAAGCATCTGGTCTCCAATTACACGGCCAAGACTTTGAAGGCGCGGCACCCCAACCGGACCGCCGTCGAGGATCGTTTCGACCTCGATCGCGACGACAGTCCGATCGTCTGTGTCATCAGCCGGCTCACTTGGCAGAAGGGCATGGATATATTGGCGGCGGTCGTTGACGGGATCGTTGCGAGGGGTGCGCGCCTGGCGATTCTGGGATCCGGCGACGCCGGCCTCGAAGGTGCGCTGCTGGCCGCCGCCGCCCGCCACCGCGGTCGCATCGGCGTCGTCATCGGTTATGACGAGGGCCTTTCTCACACCATGCAGGGCGGCTGTGACGCCATCGTCATCCCGTCGCGCTTCGAGCCTTGCGGACTGACGCAGCTTTATGGCCTGCGCTATGGCTGCGTGCCGGTCGTCGCCCGCACCGGCGGCCTCGCTGACACGATCATCGATGCCAATGAAGCGTCCGTTTCGGCAGGCGTCGCGACCGGCTTCCAGTTCGCGCCCGCCGATGCCGGCGCCTTGCTGCACGCCATCCGCCGGCTGGTCGAAGCGCACGCCAACCCCACGGTCTGGACGTCGATGCAGCGGCAAGGCATGAAGGCCGACGTGTCGTGGGACAAAAGCGCGGAAAAATATGTTGAGCTCTATCGCTTGCTGCTTTCGAAAAGGGTTGCCTGAAGCATGACACAAACCGTCCCCACCAAACCCTATCTCGACCAGAAGCCCGGCACCTCCGGGCTGCGCAAGAAGGTGCCGGTGTTCCAGCAGGGGCACTATGCAGAGAACTTCATCCAGTCGATCTTCGATGCGCTGGATGGATTCAAGGGCAAGACCCTGGTGATCGGCGGCGACGGCCGCTTCTACAACCGCGAGGTCATCCAGAAGGCCATCGCCATGGCGGCAGCAAACGGCTTCGGCAAGGTGATGGTCGGGCAGGGCGGTATCCTGTCGACGCCGGCAGCTTCCAACGTCATCCGCAAATACAAGACTTTCGGCGGCATCATCTTGTCGGCCAGCCACAATCCGGGCGGCCCGCATGAGGATTTCGGCATCAAATACAATGCCGGCAATGGCGGCCCGGCGCCGGAAAAGCTGACCGACGCGATCTTCGCCAAGACCAAGGTGATCTCCAGCTTCAAGATCGCCGACATCGAAACCGTCGACATCGACACAATCGGTACCGTCGAGACGGGCGGCATGACGGTCGAGGTGATCGACCCGGTCGCCGACTATGCCGAGTTGATGGAAAGCCTGTTCGATTTCGATGCCTTGCGCGCGTTGTTCAAATCGGGTTTCCGCATGCGCTTCGACGCCATGCATGCCGTGACGGGTCCCTACGCCAAGGAGATCCTGGAAAACCGTCTCGGCGCGCCGAACGGCACCGCCCGTAACTTCATTCCCCTGCCGGATTTTGGCGGCCACCATCCCGATCCCAATCTGGTTCACGCCAAACACCTCTATGACGAGATGATGGGACCGGATGCGCCGGATTTCGGCGCCGCTTCCGACGGCGACGGCGACCGCAACCTGATCATCGGCAAGGGTATTTTCGTCACCCCGTCGGATTCCGTGGCCATGCTCGCCGCCAACGCCCATCTGGCGCCGGGGTATAAGGCCGGCCTGAAAGGCATCGCCCGCTCGATGCCGACCAGCGGTGCGGCCGACCGCGTCGCTGAAAAGCTCGGCATCGGCATCTATGAAACGCCGACCGGCTGGAAATTCTTCGGCAACCTTCTCGACGCCGGCATGGCGACGATCTGCGGCGAGGAAAGTGCCGGAACCGGCTCCAACCATGTCCGCGAAAAGGACGGGCTGTGGGCCGTGCTTTTGTGGCTCAATATCCTTGCTGCCCGCGGCGAAAGCGCCAAGCAGATCGTCACCGAGCACTGGGCGACCTATGGCCGCAACTACTATTCGCGCCATGACTATGAAGAGGTCGAGACCGACCGCGCCGACGCGCTGGTCGACGAATTGCGCGCCAAGCTCGCTTCGTTGCCCGGCACCAGCGTGCGCGGCATGAAGATCGCTGGCGCCGACGATTTCGCCTACCATGATCCGGTCGATGGCTCGATAGCCAAGCACCAGGGGATCAGGGTGCTGTTCGAAGGCGGATCGCGCGTCGTCTTCCGTCTCTCCGGCACCGGCACCTCGGGGGCGACGCTGCGCGTCTATATCGAGCGCTACGAGCCCGACAAGTCTAGGCACGATCTTGACACCCAGGAGGCGCTTGCCGATCTGATTGCGGCAGCCGATGATATCGCCGGGATTCGCGGCCATACCGGCCGCGTCAAGCCGAGCGTCATCACCTGATGCCATCTGGAATGCCGGCCGGTTATCGGCCGCGATTTGGCGGACTTGTCGGGCAAGGCGGCATTCGTTTTGCCGCATGGTCGTCTGCGGCCAGCCGGCTCTGGGTCTCGATCTTTGACGAACGGGGAAACCGCGAGATCGACCGGCTCGAACTCCGGTCGGAAGGCGAGGGCGTTCACGCGCTTTTCGTTGCCGGCCTCGCTGCCGGCACCCGATACGGCTTTCGCGCCGATGGCGACTATGCGCCCGAGCGAGGGCTCTGGTTTGATCCCGACAAGCTGCTGGTCGACCCCTATGCCGTCGAGATCGACAGGCCGTATGTCTATGACGACCGGCTCACCGCTCGCCGGGGCGAGGGGACCGACACCGCCCCGCTGCTGTCGAAGGCGATTGCCGGCGCCTTGGCAGAGCCGCTGGCTGCTCTGCCGCCGCTGTTCCAGCCCGGTGGACTGGTCTACGAGGTGCCGGTGCGAGCCTTCACCATGTTGCATCCGGACATCCCGAAGCAGCAGCGCGGCACGATTGCCGCCCTTGCCCATCCGGCCGTCGTCGAGCACTTGAAAAGACTCGGGGTCGGCGCGGTCGAATTGATGCCGGTGACGGCGTCGATCGACGAACGACATCTGCCGCCACTCGGGCTCCGCAACGCCTGGGGCTACAATCCCGTGACCTTCATGGCACTCGATCCGCGCCTCGCGCCCGGCGGTCTCGCGGAATTGCGGCAGACGGTCGCCGCACTGCGTGAGGCCGGCATCGGTGTCATCCTCGACTTGGTCTTCAACCACACCGGCGAAAGCGACAGGTTTGGACCGACGCTGTCGCTGCGGGGCCTCGACAGCCGCGCCTACTACCGGCATTGGCCGGACGGCAGCCTGGTCAACGATACCGGCACCGGCAATACGGTCGCTTGCGATCATCCGGTCGTCCAGGAAATGGTCCTCGACACACTTCGTCATTTTGTCCGCCATGCCGGCGTCGACGGTTTCCGTTTCGATCTGGCGCCCATTCTAGGGCGGGTCGAGGGCGTTTTCGACACCGATGCGCCGTTGCTGAGAGCTGTTCGGAACGACCCGGTTCTTGGCGACAGGGTGCTGATCGCCGAGCCTTGGGATATCGGGCCGGACGGCTATCAGCTCGGCAACTTCCCGCCGCCTTTCCTCGAGTGGAACGACAGATATCGCGACGATATCCGCCGCTTCTGGCGTGGCGATCGCGGCATGGTCGGCGCGCTGGCGACGCGGCTCGCCGGCTCGTCCGATGTCTTTGCCAAAGCGGGAGAGCGAACAAGCCGCAGCGTCGACTTCATCGCCGCGCATGATGGCATGGCGCTGGCCGATATCGTTGCCTACGAGCACAAGCATAACGAGGCCAATGGCGAGCAGAACAGAGATGGCCACAACGAGAACCTGTCGTGGAACAACGGCGTCGAAGGCGAAGCCGGCGATGAGGCCATCGCCAAGGTCCGCTTTGATGATCAATGCGCGCTGCTGGCGACGCTGTTTGCTTCGCGTGGAACGATCATGCTGACCGCAGGCGACGAATTCGGCCGCACGCAAAAGGGCAACAACAACGCCTATGCGCAGGACAACGAAATCACCTGGCTCGACTGGGCCGGCCGGGACCAGACGCTGGAGCATTATGCCTCTGGACTTGCCGCGATGCGTCGCGCCGCGCCGGCACTTTCCGACACGCGCTTCCTGACCGGAGAGCCGCGGTCCGGGTCGGAAGTACCGGATGTTGCCTGGCTGACCGAGACCGGGGCGCCAGTCGATGAGAGAAGCTGGCAGAACCCTGAGCGGCATCGCCTGGCCATGGTGCTCGGCGGCACTGGCGACGGGGGCCGCCGTCTTGCGGTCGTCGTCAATGGCGATCGTCGGGCCTGTATGTTCACGCTACCGGAGCGCGAGGGATTTTTCTGGGGCCCGGCCATGGAAACATCGGCTGGCGCTTTCGACATCTCGCGGCCGGTGCCTGGGCGAACGGTCGTTTTCATGATCGAGCGCAAGGTCGGGCCGGCCCGCATCGAGGAGAACCCATGATGGCTGATGACAATGCCGAGTGGTGGCGCGGCTGCGTCATCTATCAGATCTACCCGCGCTCCTTCCAGGACACGACGGGGGACGGCGGCGGCGATCTGCGTGGCATTGCCTCAAGGCTGGCTCACGTTGCATCGCTTGGCGTCGACGCCATCTGGCTGTCGCCCTTCTTCAAATCCCCGATGGCCGATATGGGCTACGACGTGTCCGACTATACAGCCGTCGATCCGATGTTCGGCAAATCGGAGGAATTCGACGCGGTGGTCGCCGAGGCGCACCGTCTCGGCCTGAAAGTCATCATCGACCAGGTCCTGTCGCATTCGTCCGATCGGCATGAATGGTTCGTCGAAAGCCGCGCGAGCCGCGATAATCCCAGGGCCGACTGGTATGTCTGGGCCGATCCGAGGCCTGACGGCACCGCGCCCAACAACTGGCTGTCGGTTTTCGGCGGACCCGCCTGGGAGTGGGATGCGACCCGCAGACAATATTACATGCACAATTTCCTCGCCTCGCAGCCGGACCTGAATTTCCACAATCCGGAGGTTCAAGACGCCTTGCTGGAGACGGTGCGGTTCTGGCTGGAGCGCGGCGTCGACGGTTTCCGGCTGGATACGGTCAACTACTACGTCCATGACCGCTGGCTGCGCAGCAACCCGCCGCTGGCATCGAGCGTCGCCGGCACCAACACCGAAACCAATCCCTACCTCTACCAGGAGCATCTGTTCGACAAGACGCAGCCTGAAAACCTCGCTTTCCTCAAGCGTTTTCGGGCGCTGCTCGATGGATATGAGGGCCGCGCCGCTGTCGGTGAGGTCGGCGACGAGGGCCGTTCGTTGCAGACGCTCGCCGCCTACACCGCCGGCGGCGACAAGCTCGACATGTGCTACACTTTCGACCTGCTCGGTCCGCAATTCTCGGCAGCACACGTACGTGGCTGCGTCGAGGCTTTCGAGAGTACGGTCTCCGACGGCTGGGTCTGCTGGGCGTTTTCCAACCACGACGTCGTTCGCCATGTGACGCGCTGGACAAGGCCCGGCGGCGATCTGGAGGCGGTGGCAAAATTCTCGATCGCGCTGCTGTCGTGCCTGCGTGGATCGATCTGCCTCTATCAGGGCGAGGAGCTTGGGTTGGAGGAGGCGGAACTGGCGTTCGAGGATCTGCGCGACCCCTACGGCATCCGCTTCTGGCCCGGGTTCAAGGGCAGGGACGGATGCCGCACGCCGATGGTCTGGGAGAAAGGAGCCGACAATGCCGGTTTTTCCACTGGCAGACCGTGGCTTCCGGTGCCGGATAGCCATCGCGCCCGCGCGGTTGATGTCCAAAACGGCGAGGAGAAGTCGGTTCTAGCCAGCTACCGGGCGATGCTCGCCTTGCGCAAGCAGCATGTGGCCCTGGTACAGGGCTCGATCCGGTTTCTCGATGCAGAGGGTGATGTCCTTGCCTTCATTCGCGAAGGCGGCGGCGAGAAGCTGCTCTGCGTCTTCAATTTCGCCGACGAGCCGGCCGACTGGCCGTTGCCTCAGGATGCAGATGTTGCAGAGACAGTCGATCTTGGCGGCACTGATGCCGTCTTGCAGGATAAGATGCTGTCGCTGCCGCCCTTGGGCTGCTTCCTGGGACGAGCCGGCTGACCTCTCACCTGGCCGTCATTGAACGAGCACGGAGCGCCCGCAAGTCGCGCCCAGGACCCGGACATCGGCCTCGCCGACACGCACGCCCAGTGCCGCAAGCACGTTATAAACCAATTCGTCGACAGGCGCAGTCACACCGTTCAGCAGCGCCACAACTGCTGGCTTCACCGTTCCAAGCAGCGCGGTTACATCAAGCCCGAGGCCCAGCGCACTGACCGAAAGCGACAAATTGTTGACCAGCGACGTGGTAAGAGATTGCGTCAGGTTTTTCGTGGAAGCGGTCTTTATCGTCTTGTTTGCGATTTCGGTGCTGTTGAAGGTCAATGTCGTCGGCTCGGTGTTGGTGATCTCGAAGGCCGCAGAGCCATTCACGCCGATCAGATTCAGGGTGAGAAACAGAAGCTTCACGCTGACCTGCGCGATTTCGGCATTTTGAAACGACTGTGGGTTGCTGAAATCGGCGAAGGCGGAGGGGCTGTTGTCGGCATCGCTGGCGCCAAGGTGCAGCGATGCTAGGCTCGGGCGTGCGGCAACGGAAACCTTCAAACTGTCGGGATGCCCCGTCGGGCAACTGATGTCGGTCAGCTTGGCTTCGGCAGAGGCCACCTCGACATGCAGCGGCAGTTTGACGGCCAGGAGGCTGATGCCGCCACCGAGAGTCGCATTGCTGCCGCCGACCGACGCCACCAGCTTGATCCGTGTCTGCGCCGTACGCACCACGGCGCCCTTCTCGCCAATTGTCAGCCATGGCGAGAATTGCGCAGGTTCGCCGATGGCAACGGCAAGCGTGGTGGAGACAAGCCCCGGAATCGTGGCTCCGAGATTGAGCTCGACCTGCTTCGAGCCGTTGGCCAGTGCGGCGGCGGTGGTCAGTATGCCCATGGCGCTAGCGTCGACCGAAAAACCGGCCGACTGTTGCCCGAGGCCCAGTTGGCCAATTGATCCAAGGTCGACAAGATGATTGAGCGGTATCTTGACCGTGCTGGTGGTCCTTGAGGCGATTGTCTGCAAAGCAAGCTTGCTGGTGCTGCCAACGGGTGAAACGTCAGCCATGGCCGTCGCTATCTGGCCCACCGTAGCTTTCGAAGCCAACACCTCCGAATAGCTGACACCTGTCAGCTGCAACTGAACGGCAAGTGCGTCAAAGAACGAAAGCAGGTTGACGTCGGCAGCGATCAGAGCGTTGTAGTCCATGACGCTGAGCGAAATGTTGCCGCCCAGGAGGCCGCTGAGAAGCGAGTTCAGGATGCCGCCATTGACGCTGAGAAGCCTGGACCCGACCGAAAACATCGCCTGCGGCGCTATGCTGGCAACGGCTTGGGTACCGATCACCGGAGTCGCGATAAGCGAACTCGCGAAATAGCGGGCGGGTATCTTTTGCAGGGCGACATGGACGGCGTTGTAGGGCGTCTTGCCGGCCTCGAAGCGCTTGTCGACGCCGAGCGACGACTCTGGTGAATATCGACCGGCGGTGACCGACACAATGGTCTTTCCGAGAGTAGGAACGATTGCATGTCCTGCCTTCTGAACAACGATACCCGGCATCCCGTTATCGCCGAGCGTTGTCACCACCGCGGCCTCGATGTTGTTGATGTTTGAGGCGGCCGTGATTGCCGCCAGATCGGTTATTGTCTGGGCCTCCCGGCGCTCCACATAGATCGAACCTTCATCGATGGCGAAGGCAGCCAGCGCCAGCGCGAACGGAGCGCAAAGCGCCGTCATGACGGTGAAGTTCGCCTTCGAGTCGCCAAGCATCGAGCGGGCGACCCGGCCGATCCTCCCCAGCAAAAGTTCCGACATTCAGATGCCTCCGACTCGTATCGTCGATTTGCGCGAGATCGTGGTTCCAGGCATGGGCAGCGCCGGGAATAGATTCCAGACGGGCAAATTGCGGGCATCGTATTGGATGGACACCACGAACTGTTTTCCGTCGGCCGTGCTGTCTTTAGCCTGATAGGTCAGCTTGTCGGAATCGACAAAGGGATATCCGCTGGCGTTGTTGTTGACGAAACTGGTCACCAGCGCTTGGCGCTCGGTTTCGTTCAGCCCGGCAATAGCCGTGCGTGCGGCGTCCGCCGCGATCTGCTGCACGGAGTTGCTTGCACCAAAATAAATACCATATGCAACCATTCCGAGCAAGAGCAGGATAAAAATGGGCGAAAGCAGTGCAAACTCGATTGCAGAGGTGCCGGAATTTTCTCTACATAGACGCGAAATTAGTCTTAAGTGGAGTGCTTTTAGGCACTTCATAGCGGCAACCTTACTTTCTGTGCTGTTCATACCCTTTGCCCGTTGGGAGATGATAGAGATCCATCGAAGCCCATCGAGCAATGTAACCCATGGTTGCTTAAAGGCGGCTTAAGACATTTCGACAAAGTGGAATCGACGACAGGTTTCTTGCCGGAAACGAAAATCCTGAAGTGAGAAAACGCAGCCAAGCCTCTGGTTTCGATTACTGTTCTGCCGGCCACGAAGCGGCTGTCGGCGCGCCTTACTTTGGGTGACCCCTAGAGCCTGTTGAAATAAAAAATCTCCACGTTACTGTTTGGCCACCAGCTGCCGGAAAGGGAACCGGCGGCGCGCTCAAAGGGGCCATCTAATCGGTTTCGGGGCGTCAACACTCAAGAGGCGTAGCTGTAGGGCCGTCTCGACAGGGAGAACTTCATGCTGAAAAATATGCTGAAGGCGACGGTATTCGCCACAACCATGACGTTGGCCGCGGGCACGTTCTACGCGCCGGCTTTCGCCGAGGTCGTCTATAACAGAGGCAGCGCCGCCGAAGTGGAGTCGGTCGACCCGCACAAGACCTCGACAGTCTACGAAGCCAATGTTTTGCGTGACCTGTTCCAGGGACTGGTCATGCAAGATCAAAAGGCGAATGTCATTCCGGGCGCCGCCGAGAGCTGGACGGTATCGGACGACGGCACCGTCTATACCTTCAAGCTGCGCAAGGACGGCGTCTGGTCGGACGGCAGCCCGGTGACGGCAGATGACTTCGTCTACTCTTTCCAGCGGCTGGAAGACCCGGCCACCGGCGCCGAATATGCCTCGATGCTCTATCCCGTGAAGAACGCCGAGGAGGTGAACACCAAGAAGGCCAAGCCCGAGGAGATGGGCGTCAAGGCAATTGACGCAAGTACCCTGGAAGTGACGCTGAAGGCGCCCACGCCCTACTTCCTCGAAATGCTGACCCACCAGGCGGCCTATCCGGTGAACAAGGCTTCCATCGAAAAGCTTGGCGCCGATTGGATCAAGCCGGGCAACCTGGTCTCCAACGGCGCCTTTACGCTGGCGGAGTGGGTTCCCAACGACCACATCAAACTGGTCAAGAATCCGAAATTCTGGGATGCTGCGACCGTCAAGATCGACACCGTCAACGTTATCCCAACCGAAGACCGCTCGTCGGCGATGAAGCGCTTCGAGGCCGGCGAACTCGACAGCTACGACGATCTCCCGACCGAACAGCTCGCCGATCTCAAGGCCAAGTTTGGTGACCAGATTCGCGTCGGGCCGTATCTCGGCACCTATTACTATGCGATCAAGACCGACAAAGCCCCATGGGATAATGTCGAACTGCGCAACGCCATCTCCATGGCAATCGACCGCGACTTCATTGCCGAAAAGGTCTGGCAGAACTCGATGCTGCCCGGCTATTCGATGGTGCCTCCGGGCATCGAGGGTTACACGCCGGCAATGGCCAAGTATGCTGAGATGTCGCAAATCGACCGCGAGGACGAAGCCAAGAAGGTGCTTGAGAAGCTTGGCTACACGCCCGAGAATCCGCTGAAGATGGAAATCCGCTACAACACTTCGGAAAACCACAAGAACACCGCGGTCGCCATCCAGGAACAGTTGAAGCCGCTCGGCATCGAAATCACGTTGCTCAACACCGACACCAAGACCCACTACTCCTTCCTGGAGCAGAAGGGCGACTATGACGTCGCGCGTGCCGCCTGGATTGCGGACTACAAGGATCCGGAAACCTTCCTCGGCATCACCCGCAAGGCCAGTGGCAACAACTATTCGGTCTACAACAGCCCGAAATACGAGGAGGCCATGGACAAGGCGGCAGCCGCCGGCGGCAAGCCCGAAGAGCGCATGAAGGAACTCGCCAAGGCCGAGCGCATCCTCGTCGATGAGGTCGGCAACATCCCGCTTCTCTACTATAGTTATCACGATATCGTTTCTCCGAAGCTTCATGGCTTCGAGGACAACGTCATGGACGTGCATCCGTCGCGCTTCATCTCCAAGGACTGATTTCCTTGGCCGAACTGCCGCTCTTTTGCAGCGCCGCGCGTCCTTCGGGACGCGCAAAGGACGCTGTAACGCTTTGATTTTGCGCATGGCCCCTTCCGAACCTTCGGTTCGGTTCGGGGTCATGAGTTAGGGCGGCGGTTCCGGTTTGCTAGCAAAGCGGGGAACCGATGCTGCGTTACGTATTTCGGCGGCTCCTGACCGCCATTCCGACGCTGTTCGTCATCGTGACGATGGCGTTCTTCCTGATACGCGTCGCGCCGGGCGGGCCATTCAATCAGGAGCGGGGCCTGAGTCCGGAGATCAAGGCCAATCTTGAAGCGCAGTTTGGCCTGAACGATCCGCTCTGGCTGCAATATGTCCACTATCTCGGCAATCTGCTGCGCGGCAATTTCGGGCCGAGCTACAACATGCCGGATTTCACCGTCACCGAATTGTTTGCCAAGGGGCTGCCCATTTCGATTCAGATCGGCGCCTCGGCCCTGATCCTGGCGCTGCTGCTCGGCAGTCTCCTCGGCACCATTGCCGCGCTCAATCAGAACAAGCTTGCCGACTATTCGGTGATTGCGCTGGCTGCCGCTGGCAGCACTATCCCGACCTTCGTCATCGCACCAGTGATCCAGCTTTTGTTCGGTCTGACCTGGAAGCTGCTGCCGATCGGCGGCTGGGGGGATGGCGCTCTCCTCAACAAGGTCGGGCCTGTGCTGACCCTCGCCTTGCCGCAGATCGCCATCGTCGCCCGCCTGATGCGCGGCTCGATGATCGAATCGTTGCGCTCGCACCACATCCGCACCGCACGCGCGCTCGGTCTGTCGGACTGGTCGGTGGTCGTCAAGCATGCGCTGCGCGGCGCCATTCTGCCGATCGTCTCCTTCACCGGCCCGGCGGCGGCGGCATTGCTCACCGGCTCGATCATCGTCGAGACGATTTTCGCCGTTCCCGGCATCGGCCGCTATTTCGTCGAGGCTGCGCTCAACCGCGACTACACGCTGGTCATGGGCACCGTGGTGGTCATCGCTCTGTTCACCATCGTCTTCAACCTGATCGTCGACATCATGTACGCCTTCGTCGATCCGAGAGTGCGCTATGACTGACATCGCAGCCACCGTTCCGGCCGTCGTCGGCCGCTCCCTGTGGGCCGATGCCTGGGCGCGCCTCAAGGCCAATCGCGCCGCCATGTTCAGCCTGTATTATCTTGCCTTCATCGCGCTCCTCAGCGTGTTCGGGCCCTCTTTGGTGCCGCATCGATACACCACCATCTACGCCGACTATGTGCGCACGCCGCCGAGCTTCTCGGCCTATCCGAAGGCCGACAAGATCGAAACGGCGCTCAATGAGGCGATCAAGCGTATGCGTGTCGACATCAAGGAGTGGCGGCAGGAAGACAATCGCATCTTCGTCACCGTCACATCTTCCAAGCCGATCGACGACCGCAATGTCCGCTACCTCGACCGTTCCGATGCCTTCGACAACACGAAGATCGAGAGCAAATCGCCTGACGGCCTTGAAGCGGTGATGAGCGCTTCGATCAGGCAGCAGTATTTCCTGTTCGGCACCGACAATACCGGCCGCGATCTCCTGTCGCGGACGCTGATGGCCGGGCGCATCTCGCTGGCCATCGGCCTGCTCGCCGGGGTCGTCGCCGGCGTCATCGGCGTGCTCTATGGCGCTACTGCCGGCCTTGCCGGCGGCAAGGTCGACGAGGTGATGATGCGCATCGTCGATGTGCTTTATTCGCTGCCGTTCATCTTCTTCGTCATCATGCTGGTGGTCTTCTTCGGCCGGAACTTCGTGCTGATGTTCCTTGCGGTCGGCGCCGTGCTCTGGCTCGACATGGCGCGCATCGTGCGCGGTCAGGCCCTGTCGATCCGGCGGCAGGAATATGTCCAGGCGGCGGAGGCGATGGGCATCGGCCAGCGCGGCATCCTGATCCGCCACGTCATTCCCAACCTGCTTGGCCCAGTGGTCATCTACATGACGCTGCTGGTGCCGCATGTCATCATCCTGGAGAGTTTCCTGTCCTTCCTCGGGCTTGGCGTGCAGGAACCGATGACCAGCTGGGGCGTACTGATCTCGACCGGCGCCAAGAACATCGGCACCGCCAACTGGCTGCTCTTGTTCCCTGCCTTCTTTCTCGTCTCGACGCTGTTCGCGCTGAACTTCGTTGGCGACGGCCTGCGCGATGCGCTCGACCCTAGGGATCGTTGAGATGGACGCTTCCGAAACGATCCTCAGCGTCAGGGACCTTCGGGTCCGCTTCCGCACGCTCGACGGCGTGGTCGAGGCGGTCAAGGGCATCAACATCCACGTCAATTCAGGCGAAACCGTCGCCGTGGTTGGCGAATCCGGCTCCGGCAAGAGCCAGACGATGATGGCGGCGATGAGCCTGCTGGCCTCGAACGGCGAGGCGACAGGCGTCGTCGACTATCGCGGCCGCAACCTTTTGACCCTAAGCAAGCCCGAGTTGAACGAGGTCCGCGGCCGCAAGATCAGCATGATCTTCCAGGAGCCGATGACCTCGCTCGATCCGCTCTATTCGATCGGCAACCAGCTGATCGAGCCGATCCGCCGGCATCGAGGACTTGGCGCGGCACAAGCACGCGAAGAGGCGCTCAAGCTCTTGCGGCTGGTTCGTATTCCCGATCCCGAGCGGCGGATGAAATCCTACCCGCATGAAATGTCGGGTGGCCAGCGACAGCGGGTGATGATCGCCATGGCTCTCGCCAACGATCCCGACATACTGATCGCCGACGAACCGACGACGGCGCTCGACGTGACGATCCAGGCGCAGATCCTCATGCTGCTCGCCGAGCTGCAGCGCAAGCTCGGCATGGCGATCGTCTTCATCACCCACGATCTCGGCATTGTCCGGCGCTTTGCCGACCGCGTCTACGTCATGCGCTACGGCGAAGTCGTCGAGGAGGGCGAGGCGGAAGCGATCTTCGTCAACCCGCAGCATGCCTACACCAAGATGCTGCTGGCCGCCGAGCCGACCGGAACCAAAGCGCCGCCGCCGCCAAACGCGCCTGTCCTGCTCGAAGGCAGGAATGTCGAAGTGAACTTCAAGATCGGCGGCGGGTTTCTTGCCGGAGAGCCGCTGGTGCTGCGCGCGGTCGATCACATTTCGATCCGGCTGCAGCGGAACCAGACCATCGGCATCGTCGGCGAATCCGGTTCGGGAAAATCGACGCTCGGCCGGGCTTTGCTGCGGCTTCTGCCAAGCGATGGCCTCATCCGCTTTGGCGATCGCGATATCTCCTCCGCCGACCGTCAGGCCATGCGGCCGCTGCGGCGTGAATTGCAGCTCGTCTTCCAAGACCCGTTCGGTTCGCTGTCGCCGCGCATGACCGTCGGCCAGGTCATCACCGAAGGGCTTCTGGTGCATGAGCCGACCCTGTCGGGTAAGCAACGCGATCTGCGCGCGGTCGAGGCATTGCGCGAAGTCGGGCTCGATCCGAATGCGCGCAATCGCTACCCGCACGAATTCTCCGGCGGCCAGCGCCAGCGCATTGCCATCGCGCGCGCGATGATCCTCAAGCCCAAGGTGGTCGTCCTCGACGAGCCGACGTCGGCGCTCGACCGCTCCGTCCAGAAGCAGATCGTCGAGCTGCTGCGCAAGCTGCAGGCCGACCATGAACTGTCGTATCTGTTCATAAGCCACGATCTCGCCGTCGTGCGTGCCATGGCCGACTACATCATCGTCATGAAGCAGGGCAAGATCGTCGAGGAAGGGCCGACCGAGGCGATCTTCAGCAATCCGCAAGCTACCTACACGCAGACGCTCATGGCCGCGGCCATCGACGTCACTCGGTTTCGCTTAAGCGCGTAACGCGATCAGTCAGGCCTGCAGCGGAGGGAGATTTTTTCGGGAGCAAAACAGCCAACCACTGGCCGTTCCGGGAGAAGGGAGACAGTTCATTCCGGCTAGGTGATTAGTATCAAGTCTGACCACACAAACCCTGAAGAGTGGGACCCACGTGATTGACCTTTCGGGATCAACGCCGACAAAAGCGTAAATGCGCAATGGGGATAAACCACGCATGCTTTGAGCTTGCATTCCAGACAGAGCACCCGCCTGATTTGCGCGACAGTTGGCTGTTGTTAACGAACATCCAGCGCAGGTCGATGTAGGAAAACGTCGCTAGTCGGGTCGAGCGCGGCAGATGCCGGCGAGAATGGTTCAGTCGAAGAAGCCCGCGTCCTCTTCCCTGAGGTACTTCCTGGTTGCTTCGGCGTCGATATCGAGGCCCAGCCCCGGCGCTTCCAGCAGGTCCACCATGCTGTCCTTCACGACCTGCTCAGGCAGGCCAATGACGATGTCGCTCCACCACGGGTCCGAAGCGCTGGGATATTCGAAAGCCACGTAGTTGGCGGGCAACGTGGCGCAGACATTGATCAGCGCGCCGAGGCCGAGCAGGCCGTTCGCCGTGCCGTGCGGCGCCATCAGGATCGAGTGCATATAGGCGTGCTCGGCCACCCATTTGAGCTCGGCTATGCCACCGATATCGGCAGGATCGGGACCAATGACGCGCACCGCCTGCGTCTCGATCAGCTCCTTGAAATTGTGCCGCAGGTAGATCTGCTCGCCGGTATGGATTGGCGTCGAGGTGGAGGTGGTCAGCTCCCGATAGGCCTGCGGATTGACCCACGGCACATAGTCGCCAGTCAGCATGTCCTCGAGCCACATCAAATTGTACTTCTCGACCGCGCGAGCGAACTTGATCGCATCGGGCAGCATCCAGCCCGGGCCGCAGTCGAGCGCCAGGCTGACCTCGTCGCCCAGCACTTCCTTCATCGCGATCACGCAGTCGAGCATGTGATTGAAACCGCGCTCGCTGATCACGCCTTGATCCATGGCACCGTGATAGCCGGCCTTCTTCTGCGTCACGCCGTAATGGAAGCCCTCAATGGTGTCCTTCATGTTGGAGTGGAACGAGATTCCTTGCTTGATCATGAAGAAGTTCTGCGGCTGCTCCATCATCCATTTGACGTCAGCGGCGTAATCCTCCGGCCGGTCGCCCGTGCGTTTCTGGCGGATCGAGCCGTTGTAGACGCGCACCTTGTCGCGCACCTTGCCGCCGAGCAGCTTGTAGGCCGGCACGCCTGCGGCCTTGCCGGCAATGTCCCACAGCGCATGCTCGATAGCGCTTACCGCCGCGCCATAGGGCTTGAAAGAGCCGCGTTGGCGGATCTTCAGCATCACCCGCTCGACGTCGGTCGGGTCTTCGCCGATCAGCGCCTCGCGAAAATGCAGGACCCAGGGCTTGAGGTACGGCTTGGTGTACTCGACCTCGCCCAGGCCATAGAGGCCCTCGTCGGTGACGACGCGAACGATGGGGTGCTTGCCGATGACGGCACAGCGGAGATCGGTGATCTTCATGGCGCAGTCCTATTTCACAGACGAGAAAGCTGTCGGCGTGAGCAGCTGGCTGCTGATATTGGCAATGATCTGCCCGTCGCGCTCAGACTCGTCCCGGGCTCTGTGCCATGCCGGATCGGTGACGAAAGCCGCCCATTTCGCCTCACGCTCGGCCAGCGATTCCCAGGCGAGGAGATAGGTGAGGCGATTGCTGTTTTCGCCGATCGCCGTGGTGAAAAACCCGGCTTGGCGGATGCCATGCCTCTCCCAGATGGCCAGCGTTTGGTCGGAAAAGCGCTTGAGCAAAGCCGGCAGCCTGCCCGGCAGGCAGTCATAGATACGCAGTTCGTAGATCATGGTTTCGTCCGTTTCTTTCTTCGCCTCTCCCTTGGGAGAGGTCGACACGAATGGTCGGTCGTTGGCCCTGTGAGCCTGGGGGAATGAGGGAAAGGGGTCTGGGCTAACTCCAGGTCCGGTCCCAGCTATATTCATTGTCCCAATGCTCGGTGGATTGCCATATCCCCGTGACCCCCGGTTGCAGGTGCAGCGAGATTACCTCGTCGACTACGTCGTCAATCCCCAGGCCCGGCTTGTCCAGAACAGTGATAAAGCCGTCCTTGACGAGCGGCTTGGGGACGCCGGTGACGATATCGTCCCACCAGTCGACATCGGCGGAGTGATATTCGAGCGCCATGAAGTTTTCGGTCGCGGTCGCGACATGCGCCGCAGCCATTGCCGCGATTGGACTTTCCGCCATATGGATCGCCATGGCGACACCATGGTCCTGTGCCGCGTCGCCGATCTTCTTGGTCTCGAGGATGCCGCCGGTGGTCAGCAAGTCCGGATGGATGACCGAGATGCCTGAGTTGAGCAGCGGCTCGAAGCCTTCCTTGAGATAGATGTCCTCACCCGTGCAGATCGGCACGGACGTAGCCTGCTGCAACTGCCGATACTGCTCGGTGTACTGCCAGGGGATCACGTCCTCGAGCCAGGCCGGTGCATATTTCTCGATCCGCCGGGCGAGACGGATGCCATCCTGCAGCGAGATGTGGCCGACATGGTCGATGGCGAGCGGGACCTCGTAGCCGATCACCTCGCGGACCTCGTGGATATATTGATCGAGCAGGTCGATGCCCTTTTCGGTGAAGTGGAGGCCGGTGAAGGGATGCGGCACGTTCTGCGCGTCATAGGCGGCATTGCGCGCCCGGCGTTCGTCCAACGTGCGTGCCCGGCCGCGGCTGGCATGCGTGCGGAAACCGTCGAGCACGCCAGCCGGCGCGACCACCGCGCCCGGGATGTGGGAGATCTGCGCCAGCCCCAGATCCATCTTGAGGAACGTGAAGCCGAGTTCCATGCGCTGCTTGAGGCGCTTGCCGGTCTCGGTGCCACTTGGCTTGTCGGCGTCGGTGTCGCAATAGACACGCACCTTGTCGCGGAACCGTCCCCCGAGCATCTGGTAGATCGGCACGCCATAGGCCTTGCCGGCGAGATCCCACAGCGCGATTTCGACCGCCGAGACGCCGCCGCCTTGCCGGCCATGGCCACCAAATTGCTTGATGCGGCGGAACAGTCGGTCAATGTCACAGGGATTCTCGCCGAGCAACCGGCTCTTCAGCATCAGCGCATAGGTGGCGCTAGCGCCGTCACGCACTTCGCCCAGGCCGACAATGCCCTGGTTGGTGTAGATCTTGATGAGCGCCGAGGTGAACGGCGCACCGACGATTTCGGCAACCCGCATGTCGGTGATGCGAAGGTCGGACGGCTTGGAGTCCGTGTTCACCCGATTGAGCGCCTCGTCGGCCCCATCTGTTTTTGGCATGATCAGTCCTCGTTCTGGTCAGCTGGGCTCGTGGGCAGGCCTAAACTAGCCCAGCTCAATCTCATGGGCCTGCAGGTAGTCGCGGTCCATCTCAACACCCAGACCAGGCTTCGATGTCAGCTTCAGGCTGCCGTTCGAAACGTCGAGAGGTCTGTCGATGAGGTGATCGTATTTGCCCAGGTTCCACTCCGACGTTTCGAGCTTGTAGAAGTTGGGAACGGTCATCATCACCTGCGCTCCCGCAACCACGTTGATCGGCCCAGCGGCGTCATGCGGCGAGACCGGGATGTAGTAGGCTTCGCATAGGGCGGAAATCTTCTTGAGTTCGGTAATGCCGCCGGTCCAGGTCACATCAGGCATGATGTAGTCAGCGAGCTTGTTCTCGAGTACCGGCACGAAATCCCATTTCGTGTGGCCGCGCTCGCCCCACGAGATCGCGGCACTGACCTTCTCACGCACCTGCTTGAGTGCGTTAAGGCTCTCGGGCGGACAGGGCTCCTCAAACCAGTCGATCTGGCCGGCTTCCTCCAGGCTCCGACATAGGCGAATGGCGGTGGGAACGTCGAAGCGGCCATGCGCGTCGATGAGAATGTCGACATCAGGCCCCGCCGTTTCGCGGATCAGCGCCGTGAGTTCGGCCGCTTCGCGCTCGTCCTTGCGGGTCATGCTGCCATCGAGGTAACCGTCCCGCTGTTCGCGGGACAGGCCATCGGCGGTGCGGCCCTGGTGGGGGAAAGGATCGAACTTGAGCGCTGTGTGTCCGGACTCGACGATGTCCAAAATTTCGCGGACCACAGCCTCCTTGCTGGTGAATTTGGCCTGGTTAGGATGGGTGTAGAGTGCGATTTCATCGCGCACCGGTCCGCCTAGCAGCTCGTAGATCGGCTTACCGAGGACTTTGCCCCGGATATCCCAGAGGGCTATATCGATGGCGCTCACGCATTCGACGGCGGCGCCGCGGCTGCCCATGTAGGTGAAGCTGCGGAAAATCTTGTGCCAGAGACGCTCGATATGAGCTGGATTCTCGCCTGTCACGGCGATGCCGATCTGCCGCAGGATCGTGCACAGGGCGCGGTTGGCGAGCCTTGTGGTTGTCGTGATCTCTCCCCAGCCGCTCACCCCTTCGTCGGTCGTCACCTCGACGAAAAGGAACTCTCCCCAATAGGAAGCATCGGACTTGATCAGCCACGGCCGAATGCTCGTGATTTTCATCTCAACTACCTTTTTCGAAATGGTCGGGCTAACGATGTTCTGGACTGGACATTCTATCCGGCCCGAGCGGCGTTGCGCGCTCGCATCTGTTCGAGAATATGCCGGCCCGAACCCTCGACATGGCGAGAAACGAGTTCGGCCGCCTTGTCGGCCTCTCCCGCCTTTACGAGCGCGATGAGTTCGCGGTGCTCGCGAATGATCGCGGCACGCCGTGCAAGCGTGAAGTTGAAACGCCGGCTCACGGCTCGCAGCACTTCGCGATGCTTCCACCAAAGTTCGGCGGCATGGCGGTTATAGTGCCGCTGGTACATCACGGTGTGGAAAGCCGTATCCAGCTCGCTGTGCCTGAACGTGTCGGCGAAGTTGTTCTCTTCGATCAGGCCTTGGAGACGTTCGAGTTCGGCGATGTCCTCGCCGGTCGCCATATTCACAAACCATCGCGTCAGGGCCGGCTCGATCAGAACACCGATCTCGTAGATATCCCGCACAAAATCCTGATCTATGGGTCGGACGCGCGCCCCGCGGTTGGGGAGAAAGATGACAAACCCCTCCCCGCGCAAGAGCTGCAGGGCCTCGCGCACGGGGTTGGTCGAGGTGCCGTGACGCCGGGCGAGATCGGTGACCACAAGCCGTTCGTTGGCGGCGAGCCGTCCTTCGATGATGTCTTCCCTAATCAGTTCGTAAACTGAGGCGCCCTCGCTGGAGGCCCCTATGGGGTCAATCTCAGCCGGTGGCATGGCTTTAAAATCACTTATTTCGGCCAAGGCCGGCTCCCCTATTCAGTACATACTCTGCCCGATATCACACACGGTTTCCACAAACAATGTACGATCCTATGCGTTGACAGGCAATCCATGATCTGAAAACGTACAAGGTGATCGAAGGGATACATAGAATAGAAAGGCGTCCCGCGGTCGAACGAGCTAGGCCGCTTTGCCTCGGCGCAGGGCGGCATTGAGAACCAGGGAGGATACCTATGACGAGGATTACGCTCGGCAGTGCGGTCCTGCGCGGCACTGTCGCCACTGCTTTGATGGCATCGCTGATGTCCACATCGGCACTCGGTGCGCCGCCGGTCGACCTGAGCAAGTGGTCGCCGGAATATGTGCGCTCCATTGCCGGCACACAGGATTTTGACACGGCAGCCGATTGCGCCAAGGTCACCCCGCTCGACTACAAGGGGCGACTGACTTTCTGGTATCAGGGCGTGTTCGAGGGCGACCCCGACCTCCTGCGCCAGTACTACAAGGAATTCTTCGAGACCTTCCGCAAGACCTATCCGAACATCCAGCTCGAGGAACAAGCCCTCACCTATAACGACCTTCTCGACAAGTTCCGCACGGCGCTCCTGGGCAATGCCGCGCCGATGGCGGTCCGCCTGCAAATCCTGGGTGGTACCGAGTTCGCGTCAAAGGGCTACCTGGAACCGCTCAAACCCGAGGATGTCGGCTATTCGACCGATGATTTCTGGCCCGGCGCCATGAAGGCCGTAACCTGGGAGGACGTAACCTACGGCATTCCGACCAACAACGAGACGATGGCATTCATCTGGAACGCCGACATCTTCAAGCGGGCGGGCCTCGATCCGGACAAGCCGCCGGCAACCTGGGACGACGTCGTCAAATATTCCAAGCAGATCCACGACAAGCTCGGCATTGCCGGCTACGGCCTCGTGGCTCGCAAGAATGCCGGCAATACGCCGTACCGTTTCATGCCACAGCTATGGGCCTATGGCGGCGGCGTCTTCGACGAAGCCACCGCGAACCCGACCTATGAGGAGGTCCAACTCGGCAGCCCGCAGAGCAAGGCAGCGCTGCAAGCCTCATACGACATGTACGTTCGCGACAAATCGGTTCCGGTTTCGGCACTCACCAACCAGCAGGCCGATAACCAGCCCCTGTTCCTCGCCGGCCAGCTTGGCATGATGATCTCGCACCCGTCCGACTACGACGTGATGCTCGACCTGCAGAAGAAGGCGACAGGCACCGACAAAGACAAGGCGCAGACCGTCATCGACAACATGCGCTACGGCCTGATTCCGACTGGCCCCGACGGCAAGCGCGCCGTCGTGTTCGGCGGCTCGAACATTCACATTCTGAAGCCCGAATATGTCGAGGGCGGCAAGGTAGACGAGCCGGCTGCAAAGGCCATCATCTGCATGTGGGCGAGCCCTGAGTGGTCGCTGAAGATGGCCTACGCCGGCTCGAACCCAGGCAACCTTAATGGTTTCAAGACCAAATGGATGAAGGAACGTCTCGACAACATCGAGTTCCTCGATGTGACGACCTCGATGCTGCCATATGGCATCCCGTTCCCAGCGCTGCCGCAATCCCCCGAGATCATGAACATCATCGTCCCGGACATGCTGCAGAATGCCCTAACCGGAGCGATGACCGTCGACGAGGCAGCGGACGACGCGGCCCAGAAGGTCAAAGATCTGATGGGCGGACTCTAGTCCAAGCCTGACCTGCGATCTGGCCGGCTGCGCCGATAGTGCAGCCGGCTCGTTCCGAAGAACGAGGGCACGCCACAGTGACGATCGTGACCGGCAAGGCCGAGGCTCGCCGAATATTGCAACCCGGTAAATCCGGCTTGTTGCGGAAGATATGGGAGCATCGCGCCGACTACGCATACGTGCTCCCTGCGATCGCCGTGATGCTCATCGTGATCGCCTATCCGATCTACTACACGATCGAGCTGTCGTTCTTTAAGACGCCGCCTGGCCTACAGCTCCGCGACAAGACCTTTATCGGCTTCGACAACTACACGACCATCCTCGCCAGTCGTGTGTTCTGGAAAGTCACCTGGAACACTCTGATCTGGACAGTGGGATCCACTTTCATCTCTTTTGTCCTGGGGTTTGCTGCCGCGCTGGCGCTCCACCGCGATTTTATCGGCCGTGGTGTCCTGCGCGCTGTCCTGATCGTTCCCTGGGTCATCAGCGCGGTCGCCGCCTCCTATATCTGGAGGTGGATCTACCATTCGGACTTCGGGATCATCGGCGCAGTGCTGGTCGGCCTCGGATTGGCCGACCGGCCGCCGAATTTCATCGACAGCGTCAGCACGGTGCTGCCATCCCTGATCGTCGTCAATATCTGGCGCGAGTTTCCATTTGCCATGATCATGATGATGGCCGGCCTGCAGACAGTCCCCGAACAGTTGCTGAGCGCTGCAAAAGTCGACGGGGCCAGTGCATGGCAGCGTTTCTGGCACGTCACCTTCCCGCATTTGCGCAACGTCTCGACAGTGACGATCCTGCTGCTCGCGGTGGCCAACTTCAATTCCTTCATCATCCCCTGGATCATGACCGGCGGCGGGCCGTCGAACGCATCGCATATCTGGATCACCCACATTTATGAGCTCGCCTTCGGCCGACAGCTCTGGGGCGTGGCATCGGCCTATTCGGTGCTCCTGTTCCTCATCCTGATGACGCTGGGCTACTTCTACGTCCGCGCGCTTAGCGGCAACGAGCGGAAAGAAGGGAGCGCATGAGCACGATTGCCGAGACAGCCCCTCGAGGCCAGACCCGGCGCCGCATGCGCGTCGACGGATGGCGGTGGGCCGGGCGCATCTTCCTCGTTTTCATGCTGCTTTACACCGCGTTGCCGATGATCTGGATGCTGATCACTTCGATCAAGTCCGGGTTCGCGGCGATGCAGTTCCCGCCGCAATGGTGGCCGGACCAGCCTACCCTCGCCAGCTATCAAAAGCTGCTCGATCCGCAGAACAGCGTCGGTCAGGACTTCCTCCGCTTCTTCTGGAACAGCCTTTTCGTGTCGACAGTCACGACAATCCTTTCGGTGATCGTGGCTGTCCCTGCGGCCTACGCGTTTTCGCGCTTCAGTTTCCCCGGCCGAAACTTCCTGTTCTTCTCGGTGCTGCTGCGCAACATGTTCCCGGCGGTGATCTTTCTCGTGCCGCTCTTCATCCTGATGCGCGTGCTGGGGCTGGTGAACACGCACGGCTCGCTGATCCTCACCTATCTCACCTTCGGCCTGCCGCTGGCGATCTGGCTGCTCAAGGGCTTCTACGACAACATCCCGGTGCAGCTCGAGCAGGCGGCGCGCATTGATGGCGCAACGCGGTTCCAGGCCTTCATCCTGATCGTGATGCCGCTCTCGACGCCGGGGATCATCGCCACCGCGATCTATTCCTTCATCGGCGCGTGGAACGAATACATCTACGCCTACACTTTCCTCTCCAAGAACGAACAGCTGACCCTGCCGGTCGGCATCCAGCGCTTCTTCTCGGAAAACACGACGGACTTTCCGGGCCTGATGGCGGCCAGCTTTATGATGAGCGTGCCCGTCGTGGTGCTGTTCCTCGTCCTGCAACGATACTTCGTACGCGCCCTTACAGAAGGCGCGGTCAAGCATTAGGGAGTTGCCGATGGCCCACGTGGTCCTCAAAGATCTCGTCAAGACCTATGGCAGCTTCAAAGCCGTCAACGACGTTTCGTTGACGGTCAATGACGGCGAATTCGTTGCGTTAGTCGGCCCTTCAGGCTGCGGCAAGACGACCACGCTTAATCTCGTCGCGGGGCTGATCCCGATCACATCGGGCGACATCGTCATCGGGGAACGAGTGGTCAACGACCTCGACCCCAAGGACCGCGACATCGCAATGGTGTTCCAGAACTACGCGCTCTACCCGCAGAAATCGGTCTACAAGAACCTGGCGTTCCCGTTGCAGATGCGCAAACTCCCCAGGGACGAGATTGACAAGAAGGTCAAGGAAGCGGCGCGAGTGCTCGACATGACGCACTTGCTCGAGCGCAAGCCGCGCGAACTTTCGGGCGGACAGCAGCAGCGTGTGGCCCTGGGCCGTGCCCTCGTCCGCGACCCCGCTGTGTTCCTGATGGATGAGCCGCTCTCTAACCTCGATGCCAAACTGCGCGTGCAGATGCGGTCCGAAATAAAGCGGTTCCATCAGGACCTGAAGGCGACGATCATCTATGTAACGCACGACCAGCTCGAGGCCGTGACCATGGCAGACAGGATGGCGGTAATGAACGGTGGCTATCTGCAGCAATACGATTCGCCGGCACAGGTTTTCGCCCATCCCGTGAACATGTTTGTCGCGAGCTTCATAGGCAGCCCGGCGATGAGCCTTATTCCGCTTGAGGCATCGACGGCAAACGGCAACACCGTGTTGACCAGCGCGGAAGGCTGGAGCCTCGACCTGTCGCAACTCAACGCGCGCAAGGTCCAGAAGGCGACGACCAAGAAAGTCGTGCTCGGAGCGCGACACTCGACGATCAAGCTGCACAACAGCGCGGTCCCCGGTGCCATTCCGGCCAAGGCCTTTACGGTGGAACCAACCGGAGACGTCACCTTCGTGCAGGCGTTCCTCTCCGGCGCCATCGTCAACATCAGCGTGCCTCCCAACATCGCCGTCGCACCTGACGAACAGATCTGGCTCGAGTTCGATCAGGAGCGGATGCATCTGTTCGACGGCGAAACTGAAATGGCCCTCACGGCCAACTGAGATAGGGCGGCGCGTGGAACGTGGGCGTAGATGACTGAGAAGCTTAAGATCACCGCGATCAAGCCCTATCCAGTATGGGTAGGAACGCGCAACCAGATGCTCGTCAAGGTCGAGACCGACCAAGGCATCTTCGGCTGGGGCGAGAGCGGCTTGAGCGGTCGTGAGAAGGCCGTGGCCGGCGCGGTCGAGCACTATCGCGAGTTTCTCATCGGCCGCGACCCGATGCAGATTGGCCGGATCTGGCAGGAGGTTTATCGCAGCCAGTACTTCGAGGGCGGGCGAGTTCTGCAGGCGGCGATTTCCGCCATCGACATCGCCCTTCACGACATCAAGGGCAAGGCATTGGGGGTGCCTGTCTACGAGCTGCTGGGCGGCAAGCAGCGCGACCGCGTCCCCACCTTCGCCTCGACCGGAGACGAGGCCGAGGGGGATGTTGCCATAGAACGAGCCCGCGAACTGCGCGCGCAGGGGTGGCAGGCGATCCGCTTCTTCCCCGTCGGGCAAAACGGCAGGGACATCTTCGAGCCGCGCGAGTCGATCGGCGCTACCGCGAGTATGATGAACAAGGCGCGCGAGGCGCTGGGCGACGACGTCGTCCTCGGCATCGACTATCATCATCGGCTGTCGGTGGCAGAGGCGGCGAGCTTCTGCAACAAGCTCGGCCGCGGCGTGCTTGATTTCCTCGAGGAGCCAATACGGGACGAGACACCGGAGGCCTACGAATCCCTGCGCACGATGACCGACATTCCTTTTGCCATCGGCGAGGAATTCGCCAGCAAGTGGCAGTTCCTGCCCTATATCGAACGCGGCATCCATCAGTTCAACCGGCTCGATGTTTGCAATGTCGGCGGACTCACCGAGGCGATGAAAGTCGCTGGCTGGAGTGAAGCGCACTACGTCGACCTGATGCCGCACAATCCGCTTGGCCCGGTGTGCACGGCCGCGACCATGCATCTCGCCGCCGCGGTCTCCAACTTCGCGTGGCTCGAGACCAGGGCGCCCGAAAGAAAGCTGGGCTTCGACAATTCCGACTTCTTCCCGGTGCAACCACGGCTCGACGGGACCAACTATCCGGTCGGCGATCTGCCGGGGCTAGGCGTCGAGGTCAACGAGGAGGCAATCCAGGCGGCGAGCTTTCGTTATTGGGAAGCGCCTCACCTTAAGCGCCGCGACGGTTCTGTTACGAACTGGTAGTTCCCTTTCAACCGGAGTCCACGATGACACATGCTCCCGACATCACGCGGCCGCCAAAAGACCTGATCGACGCGCTAAGGGAGATCGGCGCCGCGACGGTTGCCGGCACGCTTGGCCACATGGGTTTTCGCAATCCGCACATGGTCGGACCGGTGGCGCAGAACCACGGGAAGTCGATCGTCGGGCCGGCGCTGACGCTGCAGTTCATGCCGCAGCGGCCGGACCTATTCACCGAGGGAGAATATGCCGATCCAGAGACGCAGCTGCATCGGCACGTGCTTTATCACGCACAGGAGGGCGATGTGGTCGTGGTCGACGCGCGCGGCGACATGAGCTCGGGCGTCTTCGGCGATATGATGTCAACGTATTTCAAAGGCAGAGGCGGCGCGGGTATCGTCATCGACGGGTGCATGCGCGACCGGCCCAATGTTGAAAAGCTCGATCTGCCGCTATGGCTGCGCGGCTGGACGCCAAATTATCATGTGCAGACCAGCATCTACCCCAATGCGGTCAACGTTCCGATTGCCTGCGGCGGTGTCACGGTGATCCCCGGCGACATCATCATCGCCGACGACGATGGCGTGGTGGTGCTCCCCGTCGCAATGGCGGCAAAGGTAATCGAAGAATCACAGAAGCATCACGACTGGGAGGAGTTCTCGCGAGTGAAACTCATGGGAGGCGGGTCGTTGCAGCGCTATTATCCGCTGCATGACGATGCCCGCGGGGAGTATGAAGAGTGGCGCAAAACAAACCGGTTGGAGAACCCGACTTAGCGCATGGATTACCCTGCGGCGGGCGGCAGACCGTCTGGCGGTATCGCCGGCGTCTACGAAAAAGTGGGGAGTCGAATTTCGCTTTGGGGCACCGCTTTCGATCTGGCAGCCGGGATTGACGTGATTCAGACTTCCCCGAAGTCCGCCGAATGTCGGCTCTTGACGGACTGTGTTGATTCTGGTTTCGGGTTTTCGAGAGTCACTTCTTGCCGACCTCGGCGAACAGGAGGGAGGGATCTTCGTTCTCGAAGCGAGGCGTTTGACGCGGTCCTAGAGGTCACGAGCGCGGTCGGACGAGTTGGTATTTGCTCGGCACACCAGGCCCCTAGTTTCCTACATCAAGAAACGCACAAGTCAGCGCTGAAGCGCGAGGCCGAAGCTCATGCTTTCCGCGTTAATGTTCAGGATGGTAAGGTGATCCTTGACGGCAACGTCAAGGTTTAGTCCGAGCGCCAGGCTCCCAAACTTGCTGCCTGGTTGTCGCAGGGAGTCCGGACTGTGGAAGATCGGATTTCGATCATCCGATGGCTCGACAAGCTGGACGCGGCGATTGCTTTGGAGGCTACCTCCCTTCGATCGATAGGCGCGGTACTCGACAGGCCCTGCATGAACATTGTGATGTTTACCAACACATTCAGCCCGCATGTCGGCGGCGTTGCACACAGCGTTGCGTCGTTGTCGGAAATGCTGCGTGAGTTGGGGCATGCAGTCCTGATCGTCGCGCCGGACTATGCGGAAGCAGCTCGATCAGAAAGCGACATCCTTCGTGTCCCTGCGATCCAGAATTTTAACGGCAGCGATTTTTCAGTGCCGATTCCGTTCACCCGCTCGCTCGAGAAGACACTGAACGCCTTCGAACCGGATGTCGTCCATTCGCACCACCCGTTTCTTCTCGGCGACACCGCCCTTCGCACCGCGGCGTCGCGAGCATTGCCGACGATATTTACCTATCACACCCGCTACGAACTCTACGGCCACTACGTTGCGCAGGATGCACCGGTCCTCCAACGGCTCGTGCTCAGCCTGGCGGCTGGCTACTGTGACCTGTGCGATCATATCATCGCTCCAACTCACAGCATTGCCGACCTCTTGCGCCACCACGACGTCACCAAACCGATCACCACAATCCCGACCGGCATTGATCTGGCCAGGTTCGCCGATGGAGATCGGCTGAGATTGCGGAGCCGGTTGGGAATAGTGGAAACCGATTTCATCGTCGGGCACGTAGGCCGGCTGGCGCCGGAGAAGAACCTGACTTACCTCACTGAAGCGGTTTGCCTGTTTCTTTTGCAAAATGAGCGCGCGCATTTTGTCGTCGCCGGCGACGGTGCGTCAGCGTCCGAAATGCGCCGCATGCTGGAAGAGGCGGGTCTTCAGGACAGGTGCCATCTGCTAGGCGTGGTCGAAGGCGCCGATCTGGCCGACGTCTATGCCGCGATGGACGTCTTCGCCTTCTCGTCGCGTTCCGAAACCCAGGGTCTTGTGCTCGTCGAGGCGATGGCGACCGGCGTTCCCGTAGTTGGGCTTGATGAACCTGGAGTCCGTGAAGTGGTACGCACCGGAAAGAACGGCTATCTCCTGTCAGCCGATGCGTCCCCAGGCCAATTCTCCAAGGCTCTCGCCAGAGTCCGCGCGCTCACTCCGCCGGGCCGAGCGGCACTGCAAGAAGAAGCCAGATTGACTGCGGCCTCCTACTCACAATCTTCGACCGCGCAGCAGACCGTCGATCTCTATTCGCACGCTGTCGCGAGCCATGCTGGTGCCCGAGCTACCCGCACCCGTTCGTTTGAGGCAACGCTCGAAGGTCTCAAGCAGGAATGGAGAATCCTCGCCAACCTTGCGAATGCCGTCAAGGACGCGGTGGCGACGCGCAGTGACTCCACAAAGTGACGGCTGTGGGACGCTGCGTTCGCGCCTGGACTGCTGCATCCGTCTTCAGCCTATCCCTTCCGCTGAAAGGAAATTTCGTCGGCTCGGTTCGTGTACCTGCCGGTCTCTCGATGCATCATCGATGTCTCTTTAATCTGCTGGCGATCCAGTCCAGGCCGGTAAACAATCCGACGCGATGAAATTCTACCCAAAACTTCGTCGCGAATCCGTTGACGAGAAATGCCCTGACAACATGAAACCCTGTCACAAGCCCGACGGACAAGTGCAGCGTTTGTGCGGTGATGGCCATTTCGACCAGGCCGCCAGGCGAGGCGCCGAGGGTCGCACTGGCCAGGTCCAGTCCCGTTAGCCAGCACAGAAGGGCAGCATAACCGAAAAGCAAGGTGGCAAGGATCAGAATGAAAACCGCGCTACTGACGAAGACGCGAGGAAGCCGCAAGACCACCTCCCTCTTGAAGCGAGAGCCAATCGAAATGCCGATGAGAAACTGTCCGAACCAATAAGGTCCGCAGGTTGATGCCGTCGGTTGCCGAGCCATGGATGTCAAACAATGAGTGGCGGCAGAATGCAGACCAGAAGCGCCTGGCTGATGCTATGGCCGATACCGTGGTCCTCACCTACTCGCTTTGCACGATCCCGCACCCGAACGGCGCGCTGGCTGAGTTCCGCCGCGTCCTGAAGGCCGGCGGGCGGCTGGTGTTCATAGAGCATGGCGGCGGCGAAACTCCGCTCCCCGAGCACGCTGCAAGGGCGTCTTGTCGGACTGTGGGGCTGGCTTGCCGGCGGCTGGCATCTGACGCGCGAGCCAGCGTGGCTGATCGCGGAGGCCGGTTTCACGATCCAGCGCCAAGAAAGAAGGTGGTTTCCCGCGCCTCTGGCAGCTCGGAATTCACACCACCGGGGAAGCGCTCCTCGGCGCTGAAACAAACGAAACACTTCGCGTTCAGCGCGGAAAAACGCCTGAAACAGGGATGGTTTAAATGCAACGGCACCGCTGCATTCCGCGGCGTTAATCATGGAGCGTTGCAATGTCGATAATGCGAGCAGCTTACCGCTCTTTCCGGGACTACCGGGTTCACCGTATGGCGGAACGGACCCTTGCGGCAATGGAGGATGCCCTCCTGAAGGACATCGGGATCAGCCGGTCCGAAATTGGTTTGGTGGTCCGCGGCTTGAAGCGCGGCCAAGAAGACAAGGCGGGCTGAAACCATGAAGCTTTCATTTAGGCTCCCGCTACTGGCCTGTGCGAGCGTGGCCGCCCTTCTGGCGGCGCCCGCCGCCAATGCCCATGACTCGGGCCTTCCGCACCGCCAGGCCAAGGCGGCGGCGGTTGCCGAGGATTCGACAAGCGTCCCGCTGTTCGAAAACCTAGGCAGCCATTCCTACCTTGTCACCACCGCTAACCCGCTGACGCAGGCCTATTTCGACCAGGGCCTGCGCTGGGCGTGGGCGTTCAATCACTCTGAGGCGCAGCGCGCTTTCAGGGCCGCGCAGAAGCTGGACCCGACCTGCGCCATGTGTTTCTGGGGCGAGGCTTACGTGCTCGGCCCCAACATCAACGCCGGCATGGATCCGGAGGCAGCCGCGAACGCCGCCGAAGCCGTCGCGCAGGCGCGCAAGTTGGCGCACCTCGCCTCCAGCCGGGAAAAGGACCTCATCGCCGCGCTCTCCAAGCGTTACAGCGCCGACACTTCGACCGACCAGGGCGCCCTCAACCGGGCCTATGCCACGGCGATGGCGAAACTGGCCGAACGCCATCCGCAGGACGACGAGATCGCCACGCTCTACGCCGACGCGCTTATGAACCTGATGCCGTGGGACTACTGGCTTGACAGCGGAGCAACGCCAAAGCCGGACACGATCAAGCTTGTGGCCTCACTGGAGCGGGTGCTGGGCCGCAATCCGGATCATGCCGGCGCGATCCATCTCTATATCCACGCCGTCGAAGCGTCCAAGACGCCGGAAAGGGCCGAACCCTACGCCGACCGGCTTGCCGCCCTCATGCCCGGCGCCGGACACATCGTGCACATGCCATCTCACATCTATCACCAGGTCGGCCGGTGGATCGACAGCCTGGAGATCAACCGCGAGGCGGTGGTCGCGGACGAGGCCTATTTCGAGCGCGTCAGCATAGCGCCGGAGAGCACGCCCGGTGTCTACACGGACGGCTATTATCCTCACAACCTGCATTTCTTGATGACCTCCGCACAGATGGCGGGCGACGTCGAGGCAATCGCCGGGGCGGCCAAAAAGCTCGAAGCGCTGGTCTCCGACACCATGGCCAGAAAGGTGGCTGGGCTGCAGCCGATCAAGGCGGCCACCTATTTTGCGCACGCCCAGTACAGCGATCCCGAGGTCATACTCGCGCTGCCGGTGCCGGCAAACGCCCTGCCGTATGTCGAGGCAACCTGGCGATATGCGAGGGGTGTCGCCTTCGCCGCAACGGGTGCGAGCGAGGCGGCGCGCGCAGAAGCCACCGCAATCCGCAAGCTCGCCGCCGAGACCGATTTTTCCACGGAGACGGCGGGAGGACTTCCGGCGCCGGACCTGCTGGAATTGAGCGCGCTAATCGTGGAGGCCCGCATTGCCCAGCACCAGGGTGACCTACAGGAAGCGCGCAACAAGCTTGAGGCGGCGGTCGCGATCGAGGACGGCCTTGCCTATATGGAACCGGCCTACTGGTATTATCCGGTCCGACAGACGCTCGGCGCGATCCACATGGCCATGGGCGAGCACGAGGCGGCCGCGGCAGCTTTCGAGCACGTCCTGGAGCAGACTCCAAACAACGCCTGGGCGTTGTGGGGCCTGCGCGAGGTTTTCCGCAGGACCGGCAGGGCAGCGGACGCCGAAGAGATGGATGCACGCCTCAAGGCCGCCTGGGTGGGAGCGCCGGACTTTCTCGGCATCGAACGGCTCTGAGCCGCGCTTAAGGTGCCGGCGTCGTTGTCGGCTCAGGAAACGTGTCGCAGCCTCGCAACCCGGCGGCTGCGGCACACAATTCCAGGTGTCGAGAAGACAGGCTTGGCCTGCACGCCTGCCTTTCAGTGCCCACACGTCATAGTGGAACCGCAACCCAACGCAGCATGGATCCCGAAAATCAGAAGTTTGAGCGGGGGAGCCACAAAATCGCAATACCTCGGCCGCAAGGGCTGCGCTGGTCCAACTAGGCAGCGGCGCGCTCAAGAGTAGAGGTAACCCATGCCGCGGATTGTCCTGATCACCTCCGGCTTGGAGGGATCGACCTCAATTTTCTTCCGCAGGCGCGAAACGCGAATGTCGATGCTGCGATCGAAGGGATCCCATCCGCGGTCGTGGGCGAGTTCGAGCAGTTGATCGCGGTTGAGTACTCGTCCGCGATGTTCGCTGAATACTTTCAGAAGCCGGAACTCCATCGCGGTGATCGCTATTTCGGCCCCGTCGGCGTTGTATAATTTGTGTGCGTCCGGGTCGAAGCGGCACTTGCCGAACTGGACCTGGTGGCCCGGAGTGCTCGCTTTCTCCGCAGCTCTTTCGCTCGCCGATGTTCTGCGCAGCACGGCCTTTACCCGCGCCAGCAGCTCCCGCAGGTCCACGGGCTTCGCGACATAGTCGTCGGCGCCAATCTCCAATCCGACAACGCGGTCGACGATTTCCGCCGATCCGGTCAGCATGATAATGGCAACGTCTGAGTGCTCTCGTAGATATCGCGCCAGGGAGAGGCCATCCTCTCCTGGCATTCGGATATCCAATATGACCACATCGACGTGCTGGCTATCAACAAGTTCACGCAGGGCAGGCCCTGCATTGGCCGGCGTCACGGCATAGCCATGATGCTCCAGATATTCCGCCACCGTGTCGCGGATATCCGGTTCGTCATCGCAGACAACTACGTGTGCTTGCGTCGTCAAAATCGACCACCGAGCAACTAGCCTAATGGAAAAGTTGCCTCTGGAGTGACGTGCAATTCAATGGATCTGTCAAGTATTGTTGTTAACCAAGTTCGAGACAAACGAAAGGAGCTCGTTAGGTTTGATCGGTTTCTCAAGATAGGGCCGTTTCGCGGCGCGCAGGAACATCTGCGCGTCCGGGCTGATCGTGTCCCCCGTCAGGAAGGCTAACCTGTCGAGCTCGGCCGGATGGAGCTTGGCAATCTGGTTGAACAATCCCCGTCCGTCCATGTTCGGCATTTTCAGATCGCTCAGGATCAGCGCGAAAGTGCGGTTCTGGAGGTGCAGCAGCGCTTCTTCGCCGGATCTGGCAAAGGTGACGTTGAAACCATCTCGTCTGAGCACCTCAGCGACCAGCTCACCCACTTCCTCTTCGTCGTCCACCACCAGACAAGCAATGCCGGTTGAATTCGGGAGCTCGTCTTCGGCCGTTTCGGCTCGTTCGTCGAGACGGTCCGAAGCGGGCAGCGAAAGTATGAAGGTCGAGCCACCCCCCTCGGGGGATTCGACCTCGATGGTTCCTCCATGGGATTGAACGATCCGATGACAGAAGGATAGCCCGATTCCGGTTCCTGCCCCAATCTCTTTCGTCGTGAAGAACGGCTCGAAAATGCGGGGAAGTATCTCTTTGGAAATTCCCGGACCCGTGTCGGCAACGCTGACGACTATTTTGCCGGTCGTGGGATGAAGCCGCGTTGAAACCGTGATTGTCCGTCGCCCTTCCCAGCCGTGCAGCGCCTGTTCTGCATTGACAAGCAAATTGATCAGCACCTGGGCAAGCTGATCGGGATCCGCCCAGATCGGGGGAAGACCAGGTTCAAGATGAACTGAAAGCCCGATGTCCGACGATCGAATCGAATAGCTCGCCACGTCCACCGCTTCGGAAATAATGTCATCGATCGCAACGTTTGAGGTTCGCGTCGGCTGCTGTCTGGCCATAGCCAGGAAAGTCTTGACGATCCTGGCGCAGCGTTCGGCTGCCTTGCTCATCTTGTCGGCGCGTTCCACGACCTTGGCGTCGGTTGCGGTCTCCTTCAACAGCGATGACAGGCCAAGCACCACCGAGAGCGGATTGTTGAGTTCATGCGCCACCCCCGCCAGCAATCCGCCGAGCGCCGACATTTTCTCGTTCTGGTGCAGCGTCTCGCGCTGCCGCTCCAATTCCTGCTGCATTTCGATACGGTCGGTGAGATCGTAGGCGTGGGAAACAATCACCTTCTCACCGTGGTAATCGATCAGTCGAGACGAAATCGAGCACCAGCAGGTTCCACCGTCCTTGCGTTTGAGCTGGGTTTCGAAATCGTCGACCAACCCCATCGCGAGCAGCCGCTCAACGTATCGCATCCGCGCTGAAGGATCGACATAGTAGTCGATGGCGCTGGTCACGTTGCCGAGCAGCTCAACGGTGGCGGGGCTGCGGTAAAGCAGCTTCCCGTCATGCGCGCGGGTCATCTGGATGTTGACGGGGCAGGCTTCGAGGACCTTGCGGACCATTTCATCCGCTTCCTTGGCGGCCTCCTCGGCCCGCTTGCGCTCTGTAATGTCGACACGGGTGACCACGAACCCGCCTTCGCGGGTCGGACAGTTCGAGACGAAAAACCAACCCCCGTCTGTGTGACGGAATTCCTGTTGCCGGAATTCGCGGCGGTCCCTTGCCCTCTCGGCAAGCCAGTCGTCGATCTTGTCCCGTGGAACCGGAAACTGGTTGCGCTCTGCGGTCACGCGGAGGAACTCGAACCAGTTCACGCCGGGAACGAGCACATCCGCGCTTATCGCGTGCATCTGGCGGTACCTGCTGTTGGCCAGCACCAGGCAATCGTTCCTGTCGTAGAGGGCAAACCCTTCGGCCAGAGATTCGATCGCGTCGATCAGCCGCTCGTTGGCCTTGCGCGTTTCTTGCTGGGCGGCGATCATGTCGGTGATATTCGTCGTGTTCGACACTATCACCTGCCTTCCCTGGAAATCGATCAGGCGAGCGGAAATCGAAGCCCAGAAGGCCTTGTTCTCGGTGTCGTACTGCTGGATCCGAAAATCATCGATCCTGCCCTTTTCGATCAGGGTGCGCTCCAATATTGCGCTATAGTCTGGATCGACATAGTGGTCGGTTATTCGAGGACGGTCGGCGTAGAGATCTCTGGTAGCAGGATTGCGGTAGAGCGTTTCTCCCTCGATCGTGGTCATGTGTATCGGCGAAGGGCAGGCATCGAGCACCTTTTGCAGCAGTGCCGTGGCGTCGCGCTCGGCAGCCTCGGCCTTCTTGCGCTCGCTGATGTCGGCGCGCGTTACGACGAAGCCGCCAAGATCGGTGGGATGTATCGATACCGAGTGCCATTTGCCGTCGGAGAGGGGGACTTCGAAATGGGAGTGAAACTCGATCCGGCCTTGAATCCGCTCGTCCAGCCACTCATCCTCGCGCCCAACCGCATTGCGGTACACGCCGCGCTTGGCGGATTCGCGAAGGAGTTCGGCCCATTCCACGCCCGGTTTAACGAGATCCCGCACCGGGTGGTTCAGCTCGCGGTAAAGGCTGTTGCACATGACCAGGCGGTGATCTTCGTCGTACAGTGCGAACCCCTCGGAGAGTGATTCAACGGCGTCTGCGAGCATCTCCCGCGCCGCAGCGACCTCGCCGTCACGCTTCTTCTGCTTGGTCACATCGGCGATGCCGGCGAGAACCACTCGCCGGCCCTGGAACTCGACGATCCTGAGATTGCCCGTGGCCCAGAACTCTTGGCCGTCGGGTCTTTTAAGAAGCACCTCGCAATTTTCGACGACGCCCTTTTGCATGAGCTCCCGATTGATTTCCCGGTGTTTCTCGGGGTCGACAAAGTAATCGCCGAGCCGCACCGTCTCGCGTTGCGCCTTTTTGCTCCATCCAAGCAGCCGTTCGGCAGCATTGCTCTGGTAGATGAGTTCCCCCGAACTCGCGTCGTTCATCCATACCGGCAACGGATGATGCTTGATCAAGAAACCGAACAGATCCTCGCGCTGCTTCCGTTCCGTGATGTCCAACACCCCGATGATGAGCGAGCGGCGCCCGCCATAAACACCGCGACGGCAGTTGGTCGAACACCAGACAGTCGATCCGCTCGCGTTTCTAAGCTGGATTTCGTGATCCCGCACGATGTCGCTGTTGTTGGCAAGAGACCTGATTTCATCGAATTCGCCAGTATTCACGAAATGATCCGTCAGGAATTGCGGTTCGTTCGACGTCCATTTTCGGCCAAGCAGGTTCGACGCATCGAGGCTTTCATAGAGGATTTGCCCGCTTCCCGCGTCCACCACCCAAACGGGCAGCGGGTGACTGTCCGTGATGCAGCGGAATATCTCGGCGTTTTCCAGGTGCGCGATCTGCGCTCGCTTCATGTCAGTAATGTCGACGCTTACCAGGGCGATGCCACCGTCCGGCCGAGGATGTGCCGTGAGCAACTTCCACCGCCCATCCAAAGTCTCCGCTTCAACAGGAGCGTCGTCGATTTGCATCCATCGCGCCGCAGCGCTTTCAGCGAACGCGTTGCCCGGCTCGATCGGGCGGCCGTCGAAACTTTTCAGACATGAGAGGGCTTCGGCGATTGCGGCAATGGCGTCCATCGGCTGCATCTCGCCGCGGTCGAGCCGCTGGCTTCCAAATATCTCCGGATTGCTACCAACGAGGACATTGTTGGCGTCAAAGAGGGCATAGCCTGTGGGTGTGGATGTAACCGGATTATCAGGCCGCATGGACGTTCCCTTTGTTCGCGTGATGTTCCGAGGGCGGATATTAGACCCTCTTTGTTTCAGCACACATTCAGACGCTGCGTGATTTGTTTCAACTGTTTCGGCGCGTGGGAGTCTTCGCCAGCGCTGGCGTGAAAACGAAATCTATCCAACGCTCCAGAAAAACGGCCGAAACATGAATGGCCTAGATTGCACGGCCGAAACCACGGCTCGAGCTAACGACTCGGGATCTTAACCAGCCACAAAATGCCGCCTGTCATCCCCTTCGAGCGTGCCGCTGAAACAAACGAAACATTCCCACGGCGTCACAGAAAAACGTCTGAAACGAAGGCGGTGTATGACAAGAAGAGCCGCAGTGCGGCAGATTCAACCGGCGAAACGCAAATGTCCGGCGCCCAGGACGAACAATCTAGTCTTGGCGAGTTGCCGACGCGTCTTGCTCCGAAACCTGAGGGTTCAAAATGGATAAGCCAGTAACTTCGTATGATTTCCCCGACCGGCTCCGCGCGAGCCTTATTGACCAAAACCATCCGGTCTATGAAGAGGCTCGCGGGCTCTACAACGCTATGATCGACAAGAGGCCGCGCTGGATCATCCCTTGCGCCGAGGTCGCCGACGTCGTCGCGGCCGTCAATTACGCCCGAGAGAAGCATTTGCTTCTTGCCATTCGCGGCGGCGGCCACAACGGTCCAGGCTTCGGCAGTTGCGACGGCGGGATGGTCATCGACATGTCGCCGATGAAACGGGTCGATATCGATCCCACGACTCGAACGGTTCGCGTCGAGGCCGGCTGCACCCAAGGCGATGTCGACCGCGCCACCAGCGTTCATGGGCTGGCGGTGCCGGCGGGCATCGTCGCGACCACAGGCGTCGCCGGACTGACGCTGGGAGGCGGCACCGGCCATCTCACGCGCAAACACGGCCTCACCATTGACAATCTGCTTGCGGCCGAGGTCGTGCTGGCCGACGGCAGCGTCGTGACGGCAAGTGAGGACGAACACCCGGAGCTGTTCTGGGCGCTGCGCGGCGGCGGCGGCAACTTCGGCGTTGTGACGCGCTTCATATTTCAGGCGCATCCGGCGAAGGATGTCTATGCCGGGCCGATCTTCTTCGACATCGCAGATGCCGCGGAGATCATGCGCTGGTACCGCGACTTCCTGCCCGGAGCGCCGCGAGAGCTCGGGATGTTCTTCGGCATCAAGACGGTGCCCTCCTGCGACCCTTTCCCGCGCGAGATCTGGGGAAGGCGCATATGCGCGCTGATCAGTTGCTACAACGGCGCAGAGGAGGACGGCATCCGGGCGATGCAGCCCGTGCGCGACGCGCTTCCCAAGCCTTTGATGGACGGTATGGTGCAGATGCCCTTCGTCGATCTGCAGGCGCTGTTTGATCCGCTGCTGCCGAAGGGCTTGCAGTGGTACTGGAAGGGCGATTATGTCGACGAGCTGTCCGATGCGGCCATCGCTGCCCATGCCGAGCACGGCTCGAAGACCCCGAGCGAGCTGTCGCTGATGCATCTCTACCCCATCGACGGAGCGGTTCAGGACGTGGCTCCGGACGCCACCGCCTGGGGGGCGCGGCGAGCGCGTTGGTCCATGGTTATCGCGGGCATCGATCCCGACCCGACGAAGGCGTCGGAGCTGAGGCGCTGGGCAAGCGAGTATTGGGCCGCGGTGCACAAGCACAACCCGCATGGCGGCGCCTACATCAACTTCATGATGGATGATGAAGGTGAAGCGCGCGTGCGCGCCGCCTACGGTGCCAACTATGAGCGGCTCGTCTCGGTTAAGCGCAAATACGATCCGGCGAACCTCTTCCGCGTCAACCACAACATCCGGCCGTAAGCCGGGCTGAGCCTGTCCGTCTTTGGGTCACGCCGAGGCGGACAGGCTTGTGGCATGCGAAAGCCGGTGTCGCGTTCCATCGAGGGCTGACCGGAAAGCGGCCCTTACGAACTGGAAATGCAAGACAGCAATTGGCCTGCGATCATCAGCCCTCGCCGTCATCGTCGCGGGTAGTGGCGCGCCCCCATTTCGGTCGACAATCCCTCTAAGACGACTTTTCCCAACATGCGGCCGCCCTCAACAAGCCGATGCGCCTCCAGAAGACTGCTGGGCGTGAGCTTTCCAAGGTCGGTCGTCACTGTGGAGCGCAGGACACCGGAGTCAGCGAGCGCCGAGACCTCTTCGAGAATCCTGTGATGAGCGACCATGTCGGCACCGCCAGAATGAGGTCGCGTCACCACGTCCTCCCAATGCAACGAAGCGCTTTTCGACCGAAGCGGCGTCGCATCAAGGATTGCATGGTTGGTGATGACTCCGACCTTGCCGTAGGGGGCAATGATCGCTGCGATCGCAGCCCAATGCTGCTCTGTCTGGTTGAGGGCTGCGATGTGGGTGATTGCCGAAGCGCCTGTAGCGGCAAGCTCCTCGATCATCGATCGCGAATGATCGATGACATGGTGCGCCCCGAGCGACAGGCACCACTCCCGGCTCTCGGGCCGTGAGGCGGTCGCGATGACGGTCAGGCCGGTGAGGCGTCGCGCCAGCTGGATCAGCATCGAGCCGACACCGCCCGCCCCGCCGATGATCAGCAGCGTGCCGCCATCGTGCAGCCTTCCGGGCGTAACGTCGAGGCGGTCGAACAGTAACTCCCAGGCCGTCAGCGACGTAAGAGGCAGCGCTGCCGCCTGCATGAATGTGAGCCGGGCCGGCTTGCGACCCACGAGACGTTCGTCTACCGCGTGCAATTCCGCATTGGCACCGGGCCGATTGAGATTGCCCGAATAGAAGACTTCATCGCCTGGGCGAAAGAGCGTGACGTCGGCACCAACATCGACAACGACCCCTGCAACATCCCAGCCGAGGACGTCGATCTCTTCGCCTAGGAAAACCTGGCCGTTGCGGATCTTGGTATCGACCGGATTGACAGAGACCGCGCGTACCGAGACCAAGAGATCGCGCGGGCGCGGCTTGGGATACTCTTTGCTGATCTCTACGAAGCATTGAGGGTCGGACAAGGCGGAGCCTGGACGGTAGCCGATAGCCTGCATGGGAATTCCTTTTCGATGCTGAAACACCGAGCAAATTGCCATTGCGACAGACTTTGCCAATACGGCTGTTTGGCGTATTAACTTCCCAAAAGGGAACCGTCGGGATGAAGGTAAAGCACTATGTTGATGTGCCGGGATGCCCGGTGGAGGTTACGCTCGACCTTATCGACGGGCGTTGGAAGGGCGTCGTGCTATTTCATCTGCTCGACGCCGGCTGCTTGCGCTTCAACGAGCTGCATCGCCGTGTACCCGGTATCACCGCCCGGCTTCTCACCAAGCAACTTCGGGATCTGGAGGAGGCAGACCTGGTCAGCAGGACGGTCTATGCCGTAGTTCCACCGCGGGTGGAGTACCGCGTCAGCGAGGAAGGTGAAAGTCTCCGGCCTATTGTGGAGATGCTTTCGAAATGGGGCGAGGCGCGGCTCGAGCGCCAGCGTACGAAGCAGGCTGCAACTCACGCCCGCCGGACTGTTTCGCGGAATTCATAGATAGCGGCAGCATGCGGACTTTGAGATGGCGCAATGCGACCTTGAGGTTGGTGACCTCCGACACAAATTAATAATAACTGCAATATCAATAGCATAGTGGAAGTCGAGCTAGGGTCATGCTCCGGCGCCGGTCCACATGCACGAGGTCGGCCGCTGCGATGGCGAGCATGGTGTCTCGCTCGGCGGATGCACCAAGCAAGTATGAAATATATTTCTGCATATGAATTTTATTGACAGTTGAGCGAACTCCTGCAAATGATCAACTGCTGGGCCTCGGGAGGAGGTTCGGTGTCAGCAACCACGAGCGGCGGCACGTAAGTGTCCGACCGTCCAATTGACCAGGCTTCGGCCGAGGGAGGATTCTTGCGCAAATTTTTGAGCATGCTCGCCATTTCGGCAGCAGCCACCACTGTGTTGGGGGCAAGCCACGCCGCGGCCCAGGCCGCGAACCCGTTCAAATGCGAGCCGGGTGAAAAATACGTCATGAACGTCATGGTTTCCGGCGTCGAATATTGGTTCCCGGTCTACGAGATGTTCAAGCAGGCTGGACAGCAGTTCGGTTGCGAGACCGAATACACCGGAACGCCGGAATACGACGTGAATAAGCAGATAGCGACATTCGACCAGGCGCTGGCTCAGAAGCCGGCTGGCATCCTGGTGCATCCGATGAACTCCGATCCATTCATCGAGCCAATCAATCGGGCCATAGACCAGGGAACGGCAGTAGTCACATTCGCCGCAGATTCGCCCAACTCCAAACGAGTATCCTACATCACCTCCGACAACGTCGCCGAAGGCACCTATGCCGCCGATGCCGTTGCCAAGGCGATGGACGGCAAGGGTGAATACGCGGTCCTCGAAAACCCCGGACAGGATAATCACGACAAGCGCATCGCCGCCTTCATCGCCCGCATGGAAGCCAAATGGCCGGATATGAAGCTCGTCGGCCGCGCGGCTTCGAACCAGGACGCGACGAAGGCCTATCAGGCCGTGCTCAGCCTCGCCCAGGCGCATCCCGAACTGGGCGCAGTGTTCATGCCGGAAGCCAACTCGGCAATCGGCGCAGCGCAGGCCGCGAAGGAGGGCGGCGGCAAGATCCGAGTTATGCTGGCCGACGTCAACGCCAAGATCCTCGATATGATCAAGGCGGGCGAAATCTTTGGCTCGGTCAACCCGAACCAGGGCATGCAGGGCTACATGGGATTCATGCTGCTGTGGCTGGCCAAGCATCCTGAGCTGATTGATCCGATGAACGACGCCCGGCGATCCGGATTCAACAGCATGGGCGTGCCTTTCGTCGACAACGGCTTTTCCATCGTCACTGCGGAAAACGCTGACGATTTCTATTGGGATGCCTACCTCACGCGGCGCGGCACCAAGGGCATCGAGGAGTAAGCCCCGCCGTCTTCGGAGTTCTCTCGGAAATGCTCGAACCGAACGGGGCGCGCTCGCGCCCCGTCGACCGGGCCATTATCGTCAATATCAACGCTGCAGGGGGACGGGGTGACTGCCGCCGCCATTCTTGAAATCCGCGACATCTCGAAATCCTTCGGCGCTATCAAAGCGCTGACCGGGGTCGATTTCACGCTGCAGCGGGGCGAAATTCACGCGCTGTGCGGCGAGAATGGCGCGGGCAAGTCCACGCTGATGAATATCATCGCCGGCATTGTGCAACCCGACGAAGGCACCATTCATCTCGAAGGCAAGGACATCACCATCGCATCGCCATCCGCCGCGCAGCGGCTTGGCATAGGGCTCGTCCATCAGGAAATCGCGCTCTGCCAGGATGCTACGGTCGCCGAGAATATTCTCATGGCGGCGATCAACAACCGGCGCGCGCCCCTGATGAATTTTCGTCGGCTCTACGCCGATGCGCAAAAGATAATGGACCTGCTGGCGCCGATCCCGGTCGAGACGCCGGTCGCCGAGCTTTCGATTTCCAACCAGCAACTTGTGGAAATCGCCAAGGCGTTGACGCTCGAATGCCGCGTGCTGATGCTCGACGAGCCGACAGCCGCCCTGACCGAGACCGAGGCGCGGCGCCTTTTCGCAATCGTCCGCGATCTCAAGGCGCGCGGAATTTCAATCATCTACATCAGCCACCGCATGGCCGAGATCTTCAGCCTGTGCGACCGCGTCACGGTCTTTCGTGACGGCAGATATGTGGCGACCAATTTGATCGCTTCGGTCACTCCCAATGATGTCGTTCGCAAGATGGTCGGGCGCGAAATCACGCAGCTCTATCCGCAAAAGCTCTCGCCTGAACGGCGCGGCGACCGTCCTGTGCTGTCGGTCGGGAACCTCTCCTATCGACAGGGTTCGGACGGCGTCAGCTTCGCGCTTCGTGCAGGCGAAATTCTTGGCATCGGCGGATTGATTGGCGCCGGCCGCAGCGAGATGGTTCAGACCGTTTGCGGCTTGCGCCCGAAAGTGTCGGGATCGGTCGAACTCAATGGCGAGCCGGTCAGCATCAGGACCTACAGCGATGCAGTGCGCGCGGGCCTGGTCTATCTCTCCGAGGACCGCAAGGCGTCGGGCCTGTTCCTGGACCTGTCGATTTCGTCGAACATCTCCGCGCTGGACCTTCGGAAACTGACCACACCCCTTGGGCTGCTCGATCGCCGCGCCGAGGCAAAGCAAGCCGTCGACCTGGTGGAGCGCCACGGTGTGCGGATGGGCGGCATCGAGACACAGGTGTCGACGCTCAGTGGTGGCAACCAGCAGAAAGTGGCCATCGCCAGGCTTCTTTCGGTTGGCCCCAAAGTGGTCATTCTGGACGAGCCGACACGCGGGGTCGATGTCGGCGCCAAAGTGGAAATTCATCGCCTGCTTCGCGACCTTGCCGAGCGGGGCGTCGGCGTCATCGTGATTTCATCCGAGCTTCCGGAATTGATCGGGCTCAGTGACCGGGTGCTTGTCGTGCACGAAGGGGCCATCGTTGGCGAATTAGGGGCGGACGAATTGACCGAAGAGGCGATCATGCTGCTGGCTTCGGGTGTCCGGCAGCAACGATCAAACGCAAGGCAGGCTCACAATGTCGCTTAGACAGACCGGAGGAACCCTCATGGACGCTGAAATCAAGGCGAGCGCCCCGGGGCTCGGCGGGCGCAACTGGCTGCGTCTGGGGTCAATGCGCGAAGCGGGGCTGATCGCAATCATGCTGGCGCTGTGCATCGCCATGACATTCGCCTCGCCGCATTTCCTGACCTGGGGAAATTTCCGGGCCATGCTGATGAGCTTCTCCATTGAAGGCATCGTCGTGGTCGGCATGACGATACTCCTCATTGTCGGCGGCATCGATCTTTCCGTCGGGTCGGTGGTCTGCTTCTCCATGGTCGTGTCAGGCGCTCTCTTCCTGATGGGACTGGACCCGTGGACCGCGAGCCTCATCGGGATAGGCGCCAGCGCGCTGATCGGCGCGGCGATGGGCTTCTTCGTGACCGTCATCGGGCTCAATCACTTCATCACGTCGCTGGCGGCAATGGTCATCGTGCGCGGTCTTTGCCTTGTCATCACCAAGGGAACCCCGCTTTCGCTGTTCACCCTGCCGCCCGGGTTCAAGGCGATCGGCCAGGGCAGCTTCGGCAATGTGCCTTATGTCATCGTAATCTTTGTCGTGGTCGTGGCCATCTTCGATTTCCTGCTTCGGCGCGCCACCGCGTTCCGCAAGGTCTTCTATACCGGCAGCAACGAGAAGGCGGCTCAATTTTCGGGCATCAAGACCAAGCAGGTCAAATTCTGGGTCACGGTCCTCTGCTCGACCCTCGCGGGCTTTGCCGGCGTCATCTACATGTCGCGCTTTGGCGCTGCGACCCCGACCTTCGGCGCTGGCATGGAGCTCAACATCATCGCCGCGGCCGTGATTGGCGGGGCATCGCTCAATGGCGGCTCGGGCACCATCTTCGGCGCCATACTGGGCATGGCGCTGCTCTCCGTCGTCACAAGTTCGCTGATCCTGCTCGACGTCTCCGTCTATTGGCAGGATATGATCAAGGGATGCATCCTGCTCGCGGCGGTATCGATTGACCACTTCCTGCACAGCAGGAAATCCTGAGCAGCAGCGCAAGAGTTGAGCATCCATCATGTCACCAACCAATTCGCGGGACGACATCACGATCGTCCGCCAGATGTATCAGGCGCTTGTGCTTCATTACATGGAAGGCAAGACGCAGGCTGAAATCGCCAAGGAGCTCGGCATCTCGCATGCGACGGTCAACCGGCTGATCAAACGCGGTCATCAACTCGGGCTTGTCGAGATCAAGATCAAGTCGCCGATCGAGCAACTGGTCGACATCGAGGCGCGACTTGTCGCGATAGGTGGCATCCAAAGGGCCGTCGTCGTCCCTTCCGTATCGGACAATCCGCAGACCGCGCTCCAGCGCGTCGGCGAGGCCGCGGCCAGACTGGTGCTCGAGACGATCAAGGACGGCGATACGATTTCCATAACCGGGGGCAAGGGGGTGAGTGCCGTCGTCGCCGGCCTCAAGCCGAACCGCAGCTACGATGTCGAGGTCGTTCCCGCGACCGGCCTGGTCCAGGGCAAGCATTACACCGACGTCAATCATGTCGCGTCTCTGATGGCCGACAAGCTCGGCGGGCGCGCCTATCAGATTCACGCGCCGCTGTTTGCCGACAGCCCGGCCCAACGCGACATGTTGATGGGCGTCCGGGCCGTTTCGGACGTCTTCAGCAAGGCGCGGGAGGCAACGCTTGCGGTCGTCGGCATCGGTTCCATCCTGACCGACGATTCGAGCTACTACGATCTGCACCCGTCCTCAAGCGCCGACCGGCTGGCCATCGAGCGCTCGGGCGCGGCGGGCGAACTGCTCGCCCATCTCATAGACGGCAACGGCGAGCTCGCGGACTACCGCCTCAACCACTCGCTCGTTTCGCTGACGCTCGAGGAATTCGCGACCATTCCGCAGTCGATCGGGGTCGCCAGCGGCGCAAGCAAGGTGGTCCCGATCCTCAGTGCCATGCGCGGCACTCACCTCGATACCCTCGTCACCGACGAAACCACCGGCTTGAAGATCCTCGAGCTCGCCGAAGGAAATGCAGCATGAATTCTCGACAGATCACCCGCTCAATCGGCAAGTCCGGCGTTGTCACTTCGGCGGTCGGGCTCGGCACCTGGGCCATCGGCGGCTGGATGTGGGGTGGCACCGATGAAGCAGAATCGATCGCTGCGATCCAGGCGTCCATCGAAGCCGGCGTCTCGCTGATCGACACCGCGCCGGCTTACGGTCTCGGCCGCAGCGAGGAGATCGTCGGCAAGGCCATCAAGGGCCGGCGCGATCGCGCGGTCATCGCCACCAAATGTGGCCTGAACTGGCATTCGAAAAAGGGCAACCACTTCTTCGATCAGGACGGAAAGCCCGTGAACCGATATCTGGGCGCCGACGGCATCGCTTATGAAGTGGAGCAGAGCCTAAGGCGGCTCGGCACCGATTATATCGATCTCTACATCACTCATTGGCAGGACCCGACGACCCCCATTGCCGAGACAATGGAAGCGCTCGAACGCCTCAAATCAGCTGGCAAGATCCGCGCCATCGGCGCAAGCAATCTCAACGCCGCCGAGCTGCAGCAGTATGTAGGAACTGGCCAGCTCGACGCGATCCAGGAGAGATACTCGATGCTGGATCGCGAGATTGAGCAGACATTGCTGCCGATCGCGCGCCAGCATCAAGTGGCTACGCTCAGTTATTCGTCGCTTGCGCTCGGCCTGCTTTCGGGCGCGATCGATCCGGCACGTGAGTTCAGCGGCGACGACCAGCGCAAAGACAATCCGCGCTTCTCTCAGGCCAACCGGCGCAAGATAGCCGCTTTGAAGCATGCCCTGACCCCAGTCGCGGAGGCCCACCAGGCAAGCATGGCGCAGATCGTCATCGCCTGGACGCTGGCGCAGCCCGGCATCACCTTCGCGTTGTGTGGAGCACGAAACGCGAAGCAGGCGGTCGACAATGCCAGGGCAGGGGAGATTTCGCTGAGCGCCGCGGAACTGACGGCCGTCGATGCGGCGGTGGCCGGGCATCTCGTGGCGATAGATGCGTGATCGAAAGCGCATCCTGAGATGAATCGCATCCAGACGATCGTCGGCTTGCGCGACAATCCCGATGTTGACGTGCTCGTCATAGGCGGCGGCATTAACGGCATCAGCGTGTTTCGCGAACTCGCTTTGCAGGGCGTCGATGTGCTGCTCGCGGAAAAGGGCGATTACTGTTCCGGTGCCAGCGCAGCCCTCTCGCGCATGGTTCATGGCGGCTTGCGCTATCTTGAAAACGGTGAGTTCAAGCTGGTCCGCGAGTCTCTGCTCGAACGCGATCGGCTGTTGAAGAACGCGCCGCACTACGTTGCGCCACTGCCAACCACGGTGCCTGTCTTTGACCTGTTCTCAGGCATGGCAAATGGCGCAGTTCGCTTCCTTGGGCTAAGCCGTCGCCCTGGCCGGCGCGGCGCATTAGTCATCAAGACCGGCTTGGCGATGTATGACTTCTTCACCGCCGCACGGCGTGTCGTCCCGACGCACAAATTCAGGAGCCGCGCTGAGACACTCAAGGTCTGGCCTGCAATCAATCCTGCTATTCGAAATTCGGCGACATACTATGATGCCTGGGTCAGCCACCCCGAGCGGCTGGGTACCGAGATGCTGTGCGATACCATGAAGGAAAAGCCGTCCGCTCGGGCGCTCAACTATGCACGCGTATCGCTCGGTGACGCGAGCCTGGTGCTTAACGACGGACTATCCGGCGAAACGGTAGCCGTGAAGCCGCGGCTCGTCGTCAACGCAACAGGCGGCTGGATCGACCTGACCAATTCAGCGATCGGAGCCGTTGCGCCGAAGCTTATGGGCGGCACCAAAGGTTCGCATCTGATCGTCGACAATCGCGAGCTTCATGACGCGCTCGACGGGCACATGATCTATTATGAGAACGAGGACGGCCGGATCTGCATCCTGTTTCCCTATCTCGGCAACGTGCTGGTCGGGTCGACGGATATCCGTGTCGACGATCCCGACCAGGCGCGCTGCATGGATGACGAGCGGCAATACATTCTTCAGTCCCTGTCCTTCGTGTTTCCTGGGATCGAGATCGCCGATGCCGATATCGTCTTTCAGTTCACCGGAGTGAGGCCGCTGCCGATAAGCCAGGACAGTTTTACCGGGCGCATCCCCCGCGATCATTTCTGCGAGCTTGTCGAGGGTGCCGGTATCGTGCCGCCGACGCTCTGCATGATCGGCGGGAAATGGACGACCTTCCGATCGTTCGGCGAATTGGCAGCCGATATCGTGCTCGAGCGATTGCGCCGGCAGCGCATCGTCGGCACCGAAAACATGCCGATCGGCGGCGGCCGGGATTTTCCCATTGCCCCCGCAAAATGGTGCGCAGAACGCGCGGCGGCGCACGGCCTGTCGCTTGAGCGCATGCGCAGCCTCTTCGAGCGCTACGGTACCGCGGCCGATGCCGTCGCCGCCCACATGGCCGCGGGACATGACGAGCTCTTGCCCGGCAGCGACTATTCGGCCCGGGAGGTTCGATATCTCATCGCCAATGAATATGTCGAGCAGCTGGGGGACCTGCTGCTCCGCCGCACGACAATCGCCATTACCGGTGCGCTCTCGGCCGGCCTTCTCGATGCGGTTCTCGACATTCTCGCTGTCGAAAAGAACTGGGACGCCGCGCGCAAGGCGTTCGAGCGCACCGATTTCCTTGCTCTGTTGCAACGCCGGCACGGCGTCGATCTCGACCAGCTATCCCAAAAAGACCAAGGAAGGAGCGCCGAATGCGCATCAACAAGAAAGTCCGCATGAACCGGTTGTTCGGCGGAGCGCGCTGTCTCGACGTCGCGATCGACCATGGCGTGTGCAACGAGCCGTCGTTCCTGGAAGGGCTCGAGGATATGGCCGGCGTCGTCGCCCAGCTGGTCGCCGCGGGACCGGATGCCATTCAGATGAATTATGGCCAGGCCGATCTGCTGCAGTCCTTGCCCGGCAAGGATAAGCCAGCATTGGTCATGCGCATAGACATGGGCAATCCATACAACAAAACCCGCCATCGCTCGATGTGGGCCATCCTGCAGAACGAAGCCGAGCCACTGATCGGCGCGCTTGAGATGGACGCCGCCTGCGTGGTCGTCAATCTGTTCATGCTGCCCGATGAGCCGGACTTATTCCGGCAATGCGTCCACAACATTGCCCGCGTTCGTGCCGACTGCGAAAAATACGGCATGCCGCTGATGATCGAGCCGCTGGCAATGCTGCCAAACTCGGAGCGCGGAGGCTACATGGTCGACGGCGACCCCGAAAAGATCGTCACCCTGACCCGGCTCGCCAGCGAGATGGGCGCCGACATCATCAAGGCGGACCCGACCTCCGATCCGAACGACTTCCACCGGGTCGTGGCGGCGGCGCGCTGTCCTGTCCTTGTGCGCGGTGGGGGCAGGGAGGATTTGCGCGCCGTCTTCGACAAGTCGGCGGCGCTGATGGCGCAGGGCGCGGCAGGCATGGTCTATGGCCGCAACATATACCAGCATTCCAACCCTCGGGCCGTCGTGAGAGGATTGATGGCGATCATCCATGAGAATGCGGACGGCGCGGCGGCCTGGGAGCTCTACCAACAAGAATAATCCTGGCGCTTGGGAGGAGCTTAATGCAGCAATACATTCTGGGTCTTGATGCGGGCAACACCGTCATCAAGGCCATCATCTTCGACACCGACGGTCGCGAGCTCGCGCTCGCCGCTCGGGACGGCCGCTCCTGCATGCCAAAGCCCGGCCATGTCGAGCGGGACCTCGGCGAACTGTGGCGCAGCGCCGTCGAGGTCATCCGCCAGTGTCTCGACCAGTCGGGCATCGACCCCCGCGACATCGCCGTGATCGGCTGCGCCGGCCACGGCAACGGGCTTTATGCGCTAGACCGCAGCGGCGACCCGCTGCTCGGCATCCAGTCGCTCGACACGCGCGGCGTCGGCTTCGTGAGCGAATGGGCCGCCGCAGGCGTTGGCGACCGGACCTATGTCCACTGCCTGCAACGGCCCTGGGCGGCGCAGACGCCGACTCTGCTGGCGTGGCTCAAGCGCCATGACCCGGCGCTTTTTGCCCGAATAGGCACCGTCTTCCTGTGCAAGGATTTTGTCGTCAACCGCCTTACCGGCGCGCGCTCGACCGAAACCTCGGATATGTCTGGCTGCGGGCTTTTGCACATGCCCGGTCGACGCTACGAGCGTGAGTTGCTGGCCGCCTACGGTCTCGACGATTGCATGGAACTGCTGCCGAACATGCTGGAAGCCTCCGACATCGCCGGCCATATCACGCGCGATGTCGCCGCCGCCACCGGCCTTCGGGCGGGCACGCCCGTGGTGGCGGGGCTGTTCGATGTCGTCGCCAGCGCCATCGGTTCGGGTGTCACCAGCACCGGCGCCGCTTCCATCATTGCCGGCACCTGGAGCATCAACCAGGTTATCACCGAAGAGCCGATCCGCGATCCGTCGATCTTCATGCTGTCGACATTCGATCCGGTGCGCTACCTCGCCATCGAATCGAGCGCCACTTCGGCCGCAAATCTCGAGTGGATCGTGCGTGAGTTCTTCGAGCATGCGCCGGCAGGCGCATCGCCATTCGAGATATGCAGCGAGCTTGTTGCTTCCGTCGATCCCGCGGGAGACATGCCGATCTACCACCCATTCCTTTACGGCTCGCAGCAGAATGGCAAGGCGCGTGCAGGTTTCTACGGCATCGCCGGCTGGCACACGCGGGCGCATATGCTGCGCGCACTGTTCGAGGGTGTCGTCTTCGAACATCGGCGCCATGTCGAGACGCTGCGTCGAGCGGGAGCCACTGTCAGCCAGGCGGTTCTTTCGGGCGGCGGCTCGCGCAGCGCCATCTGGCCGCAGATATTTGCCGATGTGCTGAAAGTGCCGGTGACCGTGGCGCGCAGCCGCGAGACTGGTGCGCTGGGAGCTGCAATTGCAGCCGGGACCGGCGTCGGCTTGTTTGCCGACTTCTCTGCGGGCGTCGCCGCGATGACCGCGCCCGACCGCTTCTACAAGCCCAATAGCGAGATCGCACCGTTCTATGAGCAGCGCTATCGTCTGTATGGCGAGATCAACCAGGCCATGGGTCCGCTATGGGACAGGATGGCAAGCGAACGGACCTCTAATTGACACAGACCGTTGCCGATTTTGGACAATACGACTTCATCATCGTCGGCGCGGGTTCAGCCGGCTGCGTGCTGGCCAACAGACTGTCGGCCAATCCAGGCATGCGCGTGCTGCTTCTGGAGGCCGGCGGCAGTGACCGCTACCACTGGGTCAACATTCCCATCGGCTATCTCTATTGCATGGGCAACCCGCGCACCGATTGGCTGATGAAGACCGAGCCTGAAGCCGGGCTGAACGGTCGTGCGCTTACCTATCCGCGCGGCAAGCTTCTGGGCGGCTGCTCGTCGATCAACGGCATGATCTACATGCGCGGCCAGGCGGCCGACTATGACGGCTGGCGGCAAGCCGGAAATCTTGGTTGGGGCTGGGATGACGTGCTTCCATATTTCCGCAAGTCCGAGGACCATTTTGGCGGTGCGAGCGACCTTCACGGCGCCGGTGGCGAATGGCGCGTCGAGCGCCAACGCCTGTCCTGGCCAATCCTGGATGCCTTCCGCGACGCTGCCGAGGAACTCGGCATCCCCCGGACCGAGGATTTCAACGGCGGGACCAACGAAGGGTCGGGCTATTTCGAGGTCAACCAGAGGAAGGGCGTGCGCTGGAATACCTCGAAAGCGTTCCTGCGGAGCGTGCTTCGGCGGCCGAATTTGCGCGTCGTGACCGGCGCCGAGACCGAGGCCCTGGATTTCGACGGAGCTTGCGTCACTGGCGTTGTCTTCCGGATGGGCGGTCAGTTGCATCGTGCGCGGGCAGGCGAGACGATACTTGCCGCTGGCGCGATCAATTCGCCGAAGCTGCTCGAGCTTTCCGGCGTCGGCCGACCTGCCGTGCTTGGCGCAGCAGGAATCCCGGTTCGCCACGCGCTGGGTGGCGTCGGCGAGAACCTGCAGGATCATCTGCAGATTCGCACAGTCTTCAAGGTCGCCAATGCCTCGACGCTAAACCAGCGCTACCACAATCTGTTCAGCCGCGCGGCCATGGGCGTCGAATACGCCATCCGTCGCACCGGACCGCTGTCGATGGCGCCGAGCCAGCTTGGCATCTTCGCCAGAAGCGACCCACGCCTGGAGACGCCCGATCTCGAATACCATGTTCAGCCGTTGAGCACCGACCGGCTGGGCGAGCCGCTGCATCGCTTCCCCGCGGTCACGGTTTCGGTCTGCAACCTCAGACCGGAAAGCCGCGGCACTGTCCACATAGAGACGCCCGATCCGCAGACTGCCCCGAAGATCCGGCCGAACTATTTGTCTACCGAGGGAGACCGGACGGTGGCTGTAGCATCGCTCCGCCATGTCCGCCGCTTGATGAAGGCGCGCGCCGTTGCCCGTTTCGCGCCTGAGGAAATGCTGCCCGGCGCACAATATGAAGGCGATGAAGATCTCGTCCGCAAGGCTGGCGATATCGGCACGACGATTTTCCACCCGGTTGGCACCTGCAAGATGGGCGCAGACCCGATGGCGGTTGTCGACGGCCGGCTGCGGGTGCACGGCATTTCAGGCCTGCGCATCGTCGATGCTTCGATTATGCCGACGATCGTTTCCGGCAACACCAACTCTCCAGTGGTGATGATCGCGGAGAAGGCATCGGAAATGATCTTGCACGACGCAACCACGAGAATGATCCTCGGTGGCGCATCTGCGCCAAACTAGGCTGACACCTCTTGGCTTGAGGATCAGGGTGCCGAAGCGCCAATCGCGCCATCAGCACCTTCGCGGCGATGGACCAAAGTAGCCAGCAGTGCCCAGTCCTGGGCTGGCACACCGCCGCGGAACGCCCGAATCGGCCAACAGCATCGGCGTATGGTCGAACTTCAGGTCCCTCAGAAGCTTCGCGGGCGACATGCCAAACACTCATTGGCTGTTAAAAGCCGAGCATCCCCTGGCGGATATCGGAGGGTGTCGCGCCGTAGAGCCGCCGGAAGGCGCGATGAAAGTAGGAGAGATCCCCGAAGCCGCCTTCGAATGCGATCGAGCTGATCGTCCAGTCGGCGTAACGTGGATCACTGAGGAGCCGACGGGCGCGCGCGAGACGCTGATCGAGCACGAAGGAGGAAAACGTCCTCCCCTCGGTCTCGAACAGCTTTTGAACGCAGCGTGGCGTGACGCCATGGCGCAGCGCCACGGCGCCGACGGTGAGGTCGTGGTAGCCGAGATTGCTGACGATATCGGCCTTAATAGCCTTGAGCCGTGCTGCACGCAGGCCGCGACCTTCGGCGATCGCTGCGGCGTCGCGAGTCGCGCCGATCGCCAGCGCCACGAGGTCTTGGATATGGGTTGCCGCAAGGTTCGCAACCGCTGGCGTTAAGGGCTGGTCCACATCCTCAAGTGTGGCAGCATAGCTGACGAGCAATCGCAAGGAATCGACTGTCGACGGAATGGGTTTGCAGATCGCGTCCTCCACGTTGCCGACCATCGGGGCGAGCACATCGTGCGGGGTGCGAAAGGCGATCCGGTGTTGACGTTCACGAGGAATTGCAAGGCCCGGCTCAGCACATGCAAACACTGCGGCCTCGCCCGCACTGATCGTGCACTCGCGGCCGATTTGGTCGACCGTTTGGGCGCCGGATAAAGCCACAAACAGAACGATGTCGTCGCTGTCGATCAGCGCCGGTGTGCGCCTGTACTGCATGCCGGCAGCTGCTCCACTGGCAATGTCAACACCGGGCAGCGCACGCAGCGTGATGCTTGCGTCAGGCGAGCTGTCCGGCACGGGGTCAATCTCGAATTTCGTAATCGCGCGCCCGAGCACTTCGCGCCAAAACTCGAAGCGGTCCGGCTCTGGCAACCCCTCGGTTGAAAAGCAGATTGACGCAAACTCGGCGGCTGAGGAGGCCATTTAAACCCTCTCTGTGCTTCCCGATTTGTGCGAGAATTGCAACTTATCGACGAGAAATACAACTTTCCAGTAAAAAATCACGTTTTCGCGCGAGTCCATAATCGCGTTCGCTTCTGCCCACGGCTCGACGAGCCGGGTTCGGTAGCATCAACAAACATGGTGATCGCACACGGTGAAAAACGCCACGACCTTTCGAAGCGATAAACGAACGACGCTGCGATGGCCTGTTGATCCACGGCAGTTCTCCGAGTCTACGCAGCGCAGGAAGGAACCCGTGGCAGTATTCAACATGCGTTTGTCATGGCCGCCACAACTCAAGTCTCGCGGCGGCGAGGTTGCCCGGCCGTGCCTTGGCGCAAACGCCTTTGTGCTGCCTCTTTCCAGGGGGGCGCAGTGTCCTGATCCCAAGCGAACGCACGAGCCGACCCGCAAATGACTTCTGAGCAGAGGAGGAGCCAGATGATCTGGAAAATCCGAAGAGTGCACGTGGAATGGAGATTCGTCCACGAAGACGCTCTCAGTCCTCATTCATTCCCACCTCCCGTCAAGGCGTGCGGGGACGACGCTGCAAGATGGCGTCAGTGGTTGCGCGACCCACTCTCGCATCCAGATCTCGAGGTGATGTCGCTGACCCAACTCGCCGACCTCCCGTTCGACCCGCGTCGTTTCAGCCGGGAATGAGGCCGGCCAGTTCTGTTGTTTTCAAATGGACAACCGCCATAGGCAAAAGGCTCACCTGGCCGCGAGAGTTTCCACTTCAATGCAAACAAAGTGGCTCACGATGAAACATGACATGTCGAACACCCTTGCCGACATTTCCGACGTGCAAGACGTCCTGGCGATGACACTCGGCGTAGCGAAAACCCACGTACTTGGCGTCGCTGCAGAACTAGGCATTGCCGACCTGCTCAAGCACGGCCCCCGGTCGGTCGCGGAAATCGCCGCGACAACGAAGACAAATCAAGGCGCGCTGCTGCGTCTGATGCGCGTTCTGGCCAGCCTCGGTATTCTGGAAGAACCGACGCCCGGCATGTTCGTCAACACCAGCAAGGGGCGGCTCCTTCAGACTGGCGCGCCACGCTCGGTCCGCCACTATGCCATGCTGATGGCGCAGGAGTGCTTAGCCGCCTCGTGGCCGTGCCTGCTGCATAGTATGCGCACCGGCGAGAGCACGTTCGAGAAGACGAACGGCCATGGGATATACGAGTACTTCCGCATGAACCCAGCGGTGGGAGCAGTCATGAATCAGGCCATGAGCGAGATGTCCAGCCAGGAAGGCGTAGCCATTTGCGACGCCTACGAATTCGCACCGGACCTTTCGGTCGTCGACGTCGGCGGCGGGCGTGGCGGACTTTTGCTGAGCATTCTCGAAGCCCATCCGGGCATTAGGGGAACGCTGCTCGATCTGCCGCACGTGGCCACCGAGGCGCAGGAGATGCTGGCGGCGCGCGTCGTTGATCGGTGCAAGATCGTCGGCGGCGACTTCCTTCGTGAGGTCCCGGGTTGGCGGTGATCTCTACATTCTGAAGCGCATTCTCGTAGACCAAACCGACGATACGGCAATGGCGGTGCTGCGGAACGTCCGCACCGCCATCGCCCCACAAGGCGCCCTGCTGATCGCCGACCCGGGCGTAGAGTCCCTCTACGGCCGGAGCTTCGACATGCTCATGCTCATGATTTTCGGGGGAAAGCTCCGCAGCGAGTCTGATCTTGCGGCGTTGTTGGAAAAAGCCGGCTTCCGGCTCACGCGAACGATGAAAACTGCATCTGCAATCCATCTGGTCGAAGCGGTGCCGATCTAGGCACTGAACTATCGCCAATATGGAAGAGGGCCCGGCATTTGCAGCTCATCGCCTGGGCGACGGCTCTCAGCGGGGGGAGAGCGTCCTGCGTCCTGGTCCATCTATGACCGACTGCGACCTCAAGGCATCGCCGGTATTCTGATTCCGAGTTTTGCTCCGGGCGCCGAGACGGAGGACCGCAACCTGGTGCTGTGGGACTGGGGTCCGGATCTTTCGCACAAAGTGAACGTGTTCGATCCGAGCGGCCGGCTGCCGAAGGACTAGCTGTCCTGGCGATGAAGCATTCGCGGAAGGGCAGGGGCTTTGGCCGCAAGCGTCAGCGCCAGCCCAGGGCCGGGGCGACATGGGTCAGGATCGCCTCGATGACATGCGCGTTGTAATCGACGCCGAGCTGGTTGGGAACGGTGAGCAGCAGCGTGTCGGCCTCCGCAACGGCCTCGTCCTTCTTCAGTTCCTCGATGAGGCCGTCCGGCTCGGCGGCATAGGTGCGGCCGAACACGGCGCGCCTGTCCGCTTCGATGTAGCCGAAATGATCCTCGCTCTCATTGCTGCCGAAATAGGCGCGGTCGCGATCGTCCACCAGCGCGAAGATGCTACGGCTCACCGACACCCGCGGCTCGCGTTCGTGACCGGCCGCTTTCCAGGCCGCACGAAAGGCCCGGATCTGTTCGGCCTGCTGAATGTGAAAAGGCTTTCCGCCCTCGTCGAATTTGAGCGTGGAACTCTGCAGGTTCATTCCCAGTTTCGCCGCCCATTCCGCGGTGGCATTGGTCGCGGCGCCCCACCAGATCCTGTCGCGCAAACCCTCCGAGTGTGGTTCGACGCGAAGCAGGCCGGGCGGGTTTGGAAACATCGGCCGCGGGTTCGGCTGGGCAAAGCCTTTGCCGCGCAAGACTTCGAGCAGCACTCCCGTGTGCCGCCGGGCCATGTCGGCGTCGCTCTCACCCTCCTGCGGGGCGTAGCCGAAGTAGCGCCAGCCGTCGATCACCTGCTCGGGCGAGCCGCGGCTGATGCCCAGCTGCAGACGCCCGCCGGCGATCAGGTCGGCGGCACCGGCGTCCTCGGCCATATAGAGCGGGTTCTCGTAGCGCATGTCGATCACCGCTGTGCCGATCTCGATGCGGCTGGTCTTGGCGCCGACTGCCGCCAACAGCGGGAATGGCGAGCCGAGTTGCCGTGCGAAATGATGCACACGGAAATATGCCCCGTCGGCGCCCAGCGCCTCGGCAGCAACGGCAAGCTCGATGGATTGCAGCAGAGCGTCGGAGGCTGATTGCGTCTGCGATTGCGGCGAGGGCGCCCAGTGTCCGAACGACAGAAACCCGATTTTTTTCATGAGAATGCCACGTCAGAGTGAAAGGCGTTTTCGTTATCTAGTTATTGAACCGCTCGCCTGCCACGCCAATTCAGACCTGGCGGCTTTGGAAGCGCCATACGCAAACGCGTATTTTCACCTTTTATACGCCTTCGCGTATATCCAGATTTTAAACGCGAACGCGTATATTGACAGTTTATACGCCCTCGCGTATATTGATGCGTGGAGGATTGCTATGACCGATCAGATCGCCCGCACAGAAAAACAGCTTGGCGCCATCCTGCGCCGCGCTCGAAAACAGGCACGGCTGAGCCAGGGGGCTCTAGGCGAACAAATCCATCTGCGCCAGGGCACTGTCTCACGTCTGGAAGCCGGAGAGCCCGCTGTCCAGCTGCGCACTTTAATGGAAGCGCTTTCGGCTCTGAACCTTGAACTGGTCGTCCGGCCACGCACCCAAGGCAGTGCCGCCGATATCGAGGACCTGTTCTGATGGCACGGAAACGCGCTCACGCTCCTCTCAATGTCTTTCTGAACAGCCGCCATGTCGGCGTCCTGCGCCGTGAGGCGACAGGTGCTATCGACTTCCAGTACGGACGCGACTGGCTGAACTGGCGCGGCACGTTCCCAGTGTCACTGTCGCTGCCCTTGCGCGAGGATCGGTATATTGGCACCCCCGTCATCAATGTGTTCGACAACCTGCTGCCTGACAGCGACCTCATCCGAAAGCGCGTCGCCGAACGCGTTGGCGCAGACGGCACAGACGCCTTCAGCCTGCTGACGGCCCTCGGTCATGATTGCGTCGGCGCACTCCAGTTTCTGCCTGATGGCGTCGAGCCCGGGACCGCCGGCGACACCGACGGCAAACTGATCACTGACGACGAGATCACCGACATTATCAAGAATCTCGCGGCAGCACCCCTCGGCATGGGCGAAGACGAAGATTTCCGAATCTCGATCGCCGGCGCTCAGGAAAAAACCGCGCTGCTGCGTAAGGACGGCCAATGGTTCAAGCCGACAGGAACGACGGCAACCACCCACATCCTCAAACCGCAGATCGGGCAGCTTCCCAATGGCATCGACCTCTCCAACAGCGTCGAGAACGAATATCTATGCCTCAGACTGCTGCATTCGTTTGGTATCCCAACACCCCCCGTTGAAATCGCCGTTTTCGGGGAACGCCGCACACTGATCGTCGAACGCTTCGATCGTCTTTGGGCAAGAGATGGGCGACTGCTGCGACTGCCGCAGGAAGACATCTGCCAGGCGCTATCGATCCCGCCGACAAGAAAGTACCAGTCTGATGGTGGTCCCGGTATGCGCGAGATCATCAATCTGCTCAAAGGCAGCGACACGCCTGATGCCGACATCACGACTTTCATGCGTGCGAGCATCATATTCTGGTTGCTCGGCGCAACCGATGGGCATGCAAAAAATTTCAGCATTTTCCTCGGTCCCGGCGGGCGCTATCGCATGACGCCGCTGTACGATGTGCTGACAGCGCAGCCGAGCCTCGACCAGGGCCAAATTCAACGCAAGAAATTCAAACTTGCGATGTCCGTCGGAACAAATCGCCACTATGCCATCAGTGACATCGTGCCACGACATTTCATGCAGACGGCCGATGTCGCTGGTGTCGGCACTCCGGCGATGCGGGCGATTTTTGAAGACATTGAAGCCAATGCCGATCGGCAAGTACAAGCTGTTGTCGGGTCGCTGCCCGGTAGCTTCCCCGATCAGCTTGTGACCTCGACAGTGGCGGCCATCAAGCACCGCAGCCAGCTCGTCGCAAATTCTCTGGAGGCTTCTCATGTCTGAGTTGGGGCAACGCCCGCGGATAGCAATCCTTGGCTGGGGCTCTCTGATCTGGGACAAGCGCCCCGAATTCGATGAAACATGTCCCCTGGGAAGATGATGGCCCGGCACTTAAACTGGAATTCTCGCGTATTTCGGATACCCGAAAAGGGGCTATGACCCTGGTGATCGACACTGACTACGGTCAGCAGTGCATCGTCCAATATGCGCTTAGTACCCGCGCAAACCCGGCCGATGTCGTCGCTGATCTGCGCTGCCGCGAAGGTAAGCTAAAGCAGACTGGCAGCTATTCGTTGGCGTGTCGCCGCCCCGCTCCTTTGAGGCGACGAACGGCTTCAAACGAAGCAGGCATGAAACGACCGACGCTGGCAGCGCCGAGGAGTTTACTTCGGCTTCGTCGCGCAGATCGCGAAGCGGTGTTGGATGGCTCGCTCGATCGCCTTAGGCCAACTCATCTGTCGAGCCTGAGCGCGATGGATCGCGCCCAGTTTCCAGTCGACGACGGGCTGATCGAACCCGGCTTCGGCCAGCAAGCGCCTTATCTCTCCCGCCCGTGCGCCGCCTGAGAAATGGACGCGGGCAAGAATGCGTTTGTGGCGTCCGGCCATGGCGGTGCATTCATTGTCTGCGACCCGCGACTTGCCTGCCGTCAGCTTCTCCCAAACCTCCCGCAATCTCGTCGCCCAGTTGCGGCTGACAAAATCCCCGTCGATGACCAGCAGCTTGCCGCCGGGCTTCAGCAGCGAGAACCATTCGGCAAAGGCCGCCTTCGGATCCACCAGCGTCCAGACGAGGTGACGGGTGACGATGACATCGTAGCTCGCCTTGTCCTCGAGCGTCCGTTCGGCATCCCTCACGATGAAGCGGATATCGGCGCCGCGGTTCTGTGCCTTGGCGCGCGCCTTGGCGAGCATGGCTTCCGACCAGTCGAGGCCTGTCACCACAAAGCCGAGATCGTGCATCAGATGCGAGATAACGCCTGTCCCACAGGCGAGATCCAGAGACGCCCGCCCGGCGCCTTGCCCAAGGTGCCTGCTTATGAGCGCATGCCAGGCAGCGCGCTCGCGCTCGGAAAAAATCTCGTGACCGACCTGCAGGTCGAACGTCTCGGCTCGGTCGGACCAATAGTCCCGAATTTCGTCGCGCAGCGAATAGTTTGCGTGAACCGTCATCGCCCGAAACGCGTCCCCAAAGCCCTACATTGGAATTGCTCTAAAAGATAATTCTTGATTACACAACTCATGTTTTCTAAGCCGTGGCGGCAAACTAAATCACGAGAGCACAATGATTTTGAAGTCGATATTTGCGGCCGCGGTCGCCCTCGCGGCGTTCATGCCGCTTACCCTCGGCGCGCGCGCCGAAACCGTCACCGACATTAGCGGCCGCAAGGTCGAGGTGAAGACGCCGGTCGAGAAGGTCATCCTCGGCGAAGGCCGGCAGATCTACCTGATTGCCGCGCTCGATACCGACAATCCCTTCAAGCGGATCGTCGGCTGGCGCGAGGATTTCTCGCAGGCCGATCCCGACAATTACGCCGTCTATCTGGAAAAATTCCCCTCGATGGCCACGATCCCGACCTTCGGCGGTTTCAAGGACGGCACCTTCGACATCGAGCAGGCCATCGCGCTTCAGCCGGACGTGATGATCATGAATATCGAGTCCAAGCAGGCAACCGAGGACGCGCAATACATCGAAAAGCTCGCCGCCGTCGGCATCCCGGTGGTCTATGTCGATTTCCGCGAGCATCCCTTCACCAACACCGAGCCGAGCATGCGCCTCATCGGCAAGCTCTTTGGCCAGGAGGAGCGGGCGGAAGCGTTCATCGCCTACCGCGCGGCCCAGATCGCGCGGGTCACCGATGTTATCGCAAAGAATGTTCCCAAGCGCCCGACCGTGTTCATCGAGCGCGCCGGAGGCTATTCCGACGATTGCTGCATGAGCTTCGGCAACGACAATTTCGGCAAGTTCGTGGAGATGGCCGGCGGCCAGAACATCGCGGCGGACCTGATCCCGGGCACGTTTGGCGCGCTCAACCCCGAACAGATCATCGCAAGCGATCCCGACCAGGTGATTGTGACGGGCGGTAGCTGGGAAGCGTATGTGCCGGGCGGCAAATGGGTCGGCGTCGGTCCCGGCGCGGACGAGGCGGAAGCACTGAAGAAGCTCAAGGGTCTGACGGAACGGCCCGCGCTAACCGGCGTCAAGGCGGTGGAAAACGGGCAGGTCCACGCCATCTGGCACCAGTTCTACAACAGCCCCTATCAGTTCGTCGCCATCCAGCAGATGGCCAAGTGGCTGCACCCCGACCTGTTCGACGATCTGGACGCCGAGGCCACCTTCAAGGAGTTGCACGAGAAGTTCCTGCCGGTCGAGTACAGGCCCGGCCATTGGGTCTCGCTCTCCAATGAGCAGTGAGCCAGCGGCATTATCGGCCAAGGAAGGGCGCGGCCTCTACCGCGCCCTCGTCCTGCGCAAGCAGCTTATCCTCGCAGGCCTCGTCCTGGCGCTGCTCATGAGCCTTTGCATCGACCTCGCCCTCGGCCCTGCCAGCTACAGCCTCGACCAGGTGGTGCTCGCCCTCGTTTCTCCGGGCAGCGTGCCGCTTCACGTGCGCGTGGTGCTGTGGGAAATCCGGCTTCCCATCGCGCTGATGGCGGTGGTCGTGGGCGCATCACTGTCGGTCGCCGGGGCGCAGATGCAGACCATCCTGAACAATCCGCTCGCCAGTCCGTTCACGCTCGGCATTTCGGCGGCGGCCAGCTTCGGCGCCGCGCTTGCGCTTGCCTTCGGCGTCGCGCTCATCCCCGCCGCGATCGAATATGTCGTGCCGCTCAACGCCTTCGTGGTTGCGATGCTGACCGCGCTCGTCATCCACCTGCTGAGTCTCAAGCGCGGCGTGACGGTTGAAACCATCGTGCTTCTCGGCATCGCGCTCGTCTTCACCTTCAATGCGCTGCTGTCGCTCGTCCAGTATCTTTCCTCAGAGCAGGCGCTCGCCGCGGTCGTGTTCTGGACGATGGGAAGTCTCACCAAGGCCACCTGGCCCAAGCTCATCATCACCAGCCTCATCCTTCTCGCAACGCTTCCGATATTCGCGCGCCGCGCCTGGGCGCTGACGGCGCTGCGGCTAGGCGAAGACAAGGCCGCGAGTTTCGGGATCAAGGTCGCGCGCCTGAGGCTCGAAACCATGATGATGGTGAGCCTGCTCGCCGCCATTCCCGTCGCCTTTGTCGGCACGATCGGCTTCATCGGGTTGGTCGGCCCGCACATCGCCCGCATGCTGATTGGAGAAGATCAGCGCTTCTTCCTGCCCGCTTCCGCGCTTGCTGGCGCCCTCATCCTTTCGGCGAGCTCGGTTGCCAGCAAGTCGCTCATCCCAGGCACGATCTTTCCGATCGGCATCGTCACCTCGCTTGTCGGCATTCCCTTCTTCATCTCGCTGATCCTCTCGAATGTGAGGCGCTCATGGTAACGATCAGGCTCGATGGTCTCGGAGCGTTTCACGGCGCGCGGCTCGTCCTTTCGGACGTTTCAACTCCCACTTTTCGGGGTGGCGAGGTGGTTGCCGTCATCGGGCCCAACGCAGCGGGCAAGTCGACGCTTTTCAAGCGCATCGCAGGACTTTTGAAGGGCCCGGGCCGCGTCTGCCTCGATGGAGCGGCCAAGGGACCGGACGGCATCTGCTACATGCCTCAGGATACGGCAGCCAACGCGGTGCTGACCGTCTATGAATCGATCCTGCTCGCCCGCAAGCAGGGCTCGGCCTGGTCGGTCGGTGACGGCGACCTCGCGCTCATAGACGGTATCCTGGCCGCGCTCAGCATCTCGGAAATTGCCTTTCGCAATGTCGGAGAACTGAGCGGCGGGCAAAGGCAGGTGGTAAGCATCGCACAGACCCTCGCCCGCGAACCTGAAATCCTGCTGATGGACGAGCCGACGTCCGCGCTTGACTTGCACCGGCAGGTCGAGGTGCTGAGCTTCATGCGCGGGCTTGCACGCAAGCACGGGATTGCAGTGCTGATCGCAATTCACGACCTCAATCAGGCCCTGCGCTTCGCCGACAAATGCATCGTCATCGCCGACGGCCGGATGTTCGCCTGCGGTACGCCGGAAGAGGTCGTTACGCCGGCGCTCCTTCGTGACGTTTATCGCGTCGAGGCGCGGGTCGAGCGATGCTCGCGGGGCATCGGTCATGTCATGGTGGATGGCGTTGCGGATGAAACGGCAGCGGCTGCGTCGATAGCAGCTTAGCCATCAAACTTTAGGGCTGAAGTCGAATCGCCGAAGCGGAAGACTGATCACCCGCTATTTGCGCTGACCGCATCACGAAGCATTTTGGTGCGGGGTTGCACGCGCGCGGCGGCAGGCGCGAAGACCGAAATCGCTTTCGGGTGGACCTTGAAATGCGCCGGGGTCGAGGTGACGATCTCACCGTCAGTGTTCACCGGCATCGGCCTTTTCGTCTCGATGTCGAACTCGACGCATCTGGCCGTGCGAACCTCGCTCCAGGCGCCGTGTGTGCCTGAGCGGAACGAGCGCAGCATAAGCGCCATTTTCCAGAGATTCGTCATTTCCAGGCTGTACAGATCGAGATGGCCGTCATCGATCTCCGCCGTCTCCTCAACGACGTTGCCGCCGCCATAGTGCCGGCCGTTGCCGACCGCTATCTGGTAGGTCTCGACTTCGGTCGTTACGCCCTTTTCGGTAATCCTTGCTTCGAAGTGGCCAGCCTTGGTCAACACTTTCATAGCAGCCAAGGCATAGCCAAACCTGCCGAAACGCTTCTTCAGCGCCGGGTCGAGACCCTGGGCAAGGTCGGTGCTGATGCCGATGCTCGCAACGTTGAAGAAAGCGTGACCATTGACGGTCCCGACATCGATCAGACGCCTTCCGCCCTGTACGATCACGTCAGCGGCCTTCAGCAGATCCAACGGTATTTCGAGGGTGCGCGCCAGATCGTTCGCCGTCCCCATCGGGATGATGCCCATCGGCAGCCCGCTTTCCATGGCCGCGACTGCCGCCGAGGACACCGAGCCATCGCCGCCGCACACGATCACAAGGTCGGCCCTATGGCGAAGGCGCACGATGTCGCGTGCTATCTCGGGCAGCGCCTCAAACGTCTCGACGGTGACGCGAAGCCCACCGGCCTGCAGCCGCTCGACGACCGGTGCGATAGATTCCTGCCCGCGTCGCGCCTTTGAATTGACGAGCAGAAGCGCGCGTCTGGTCATGGTGTCGTTCATGCGGCGTAGATAGGGTGCTTGCCCGCGGATTACGACGTCAACAGGCGTGCCTGGGAAGACCCAGAGTTGAATTTTCGTAACAGCCCGAATTGCTGGTTGTCACATCCGATCAGGAATCGGCACAGTTGAGGACGCTGTGTGCACGTATCCACCGCGGCCAACTTGGCCGAACCTGACGCTCAAACATCCTTCGTAGGTCGACTTCTCAATCTCGACCGTCGATCAATCGAAATTTAGGTTTCATGACCTGTTCAGAGCGGTTTCCCGATCCATTTTGCCAGGATGCCAACGACGCCCTCCCGGAACAACAGCACTGCGACAACGAAGATGATGCCCTGGACGATCGTGACCCAGTCGCCAAACGTCGCGAGGTAATTCTGCATCGTGACGATAACTGCCGCGCCGACGATAGGTCCGAAAACCGTGCCCATGCCACCCAAGAGCGTCATCAGCACGACCTCGCCGGACATGGTCCAGTAGACGTCGGTAAGTGACGCCAACTGGAATACGATCGCCTTGGTTGCGCCGGCAACGCCGGCGAGCGTGGCTGACAGCACGAATACGGTGAGCTTGTAGCGGTTGACCCGATAGCCCAGCGATATCGCGCGGGGCTCGTTCTCGCGGATCGCCTTCAACACCTGCCCAAACGGCGAATGGATGATCCGGTAGATCAGCAATATGCCGGCGAAAAAGATGGCGAGCACGAAGAAATAGAGGACTTCGCTCGAGCGCAGGTCGATCAGCCCGAACAGATGGCCGCGCGGGACGGCCTGGATGCCGTCCTCGCCGCCGGTAAACGCCGCCTGCAGCGAGAAGAAATAGACCATCTGCGCAAAAGCCAGCGTCACCATGGCGAAATAGATGCCGTGGCGGCGAATGGCGAGGGAGCCGATGGCGAGACCGAGCACAGCTGCCACCAACGTGCCCGCGATAATGGCAAGTTCGGGAGTCAAACCCCACACCTTTGCCGCATGGGCCGAGACGTAGCTCGCCATGCCGAAATAGGCAGCGTGGCCAAAGGATAGGAGCCCGCCATAGCCGAGCAACAGGTTGAAGGCGCAGGCAAACAGCGCGAAGCACAGCACCTTCATGACAAAGATCGGATAGAACAGAAAAGGCGCGGCGATGAGGAAGACGAAAAGCGCGGCGAAGATCGCAAGGTGATGGCGTGGCATGCCGGCGGCGCCAACGGACGTGACGGCCGTCATGGCAATCGGGTTGGTGTCGGTTACCATCACGCGCTCCGCCCAAACAGGCCGGCGGGCTTGACGAGCAGCACCAGCGCCATGATGACAAAGATCACCACGGCCGAGCCTTCCGGGTAGAACACGCGGGTCAGACCTTCGATCAGCCCAAGCCCGAAGCCGGTGAGGATCGAGCCCAGGATCGAGCCCATGCCGCCGATGACGACGACGGCGAAGACGACAATGATCAGGTCTGCGCCCATGTTCGGATTGACTGCGTATATCGGCGCGGCGAGCACGCCGGCAAAACCCGCCAGTGCGACACCGAAACCATATGTGAGCGTGACCAGCAGCGGCACGTTGATGCCGAACGCACCGACCATGGTCGGGTTCTCGGTCGCTGCCCTGAGATAGGCGCCAAGCCGGGTCTTTTCGATGATGAACCAGGTCGCGAGGCACACGATGAGTGAAGCCACAATCACCCAGGCGCGCGAATTGGGCAGGTACATGAAGCCGAGATTGTGCCCCCCCGTTAGAAGCGGCGGCGGCGGGTAGGGCAGGCCAGATACGCCGAAAAACTGGCGGAAGAAGCCGACGATGATCAGCGCCAAGCCGAAAGTGAGCAGCAGCCCGTAGAGATGGTCGAGGTGATAGAGCCGTCGGATCAACACGCGCTCGAGCACGATGCCGGTGAGGCCGACGATCGGCGGAACGATGAACACAGCCCACCAGTAACTGACGCCGAGATAGTTGAGCAGCATCCAGGCGCCGAAGGCGCCCAGCATGTACTGAGCACCATGCGTGAAATTGATGATGTTCAAGAGACCGAAGATGACCGCCAGCCCGAGGCTCAAAACCGCATAGAAGGACCCATTGATCAGCCCGAGCAGCAATTGGCCGAACAGGACCTGTGGCGGAATTCCAAGGAGTTCGAACATGGTCGCTCCAGTTGACTTGTCGACGAGAGGACGCGCCGAGCGGTTCGGCGCGTCGTTGGCGAGGCCCGCTTATTTGACGAGCGGACAGCCGCCGTCGGCGAGCGGGCGGAACGCCTTGTCGGCCGGAATGGTGGCCACGGTCTCGAAATAATCCCATGCCCCCTTCGATTGGTCCGGCTTCTTGACTCGGAATAGGTACATCTCGTGCAGCTTGCGCCCGTCCGCGCGGATCGTACCCTTGCCAAACAGCGGATCGTCCGTCGGCATTTCCTTCATCTTGGCCATCACCTTGGCCGCATCCTTGTCGCCAACGGCCTCGACGGCCTTAAGGTAATGCAGCACCGAAGCGTAGACTCCGGCCTCGATCATCGAAGGCTTCTGTCCGCTGTTCCGCTCCTGGAAGCGGGCAGAGAATTCACGCGTCTGATCGTTCTTGTCCCAGTAGAATGCGCCGGTGAGCACGAGGCCTTGCGCCACTTCGAGGCTCAGCGCATGCACGTCATTGATAAACATCAAAAGGGCGGCGAGCGATTGGCCGCCCTGCGTGATGCCGAATTCCGACGCCTGCTTGACCGCGTTGATGGTGTCGCCGCCGGCATTGGCGAGGCCGACGACCTTGGCACCCGACCCTTGCGCCTGCAGCAGGAAGGACGAGAAATCCTGGCCGGGGAAAGGATGACGCACGGCGCCGAGAACCTTGCCGCCCGATGCTTCCACGACCGCCGACGTATCGCGCTCGAGCGCATGGCCGAAGGCATAGTCGGCTGTGACGAAGAACCATGTATCGCCACCCTGCGCGACCATCGCCGAACCCGTGCCGTTGGCAAGCGCCCAGGTGTCGTAGGTCCAGTGGACGGTGTTGGGCGAACAGGCCTTGCCGGTGAGGTCGGACGAGGCCGGACCCGAGGCGAGGAAGATCTTGTTCTTCTCCTTGGTGATCTCGTTGACGGCGAGCGCCACCGACGAGGTTGGCACGTCGGCGATCACGTCGACATTTTCGGTGTCGTACCACTGGCGGGCGATGTTCGAGCCGACGTCCGGCTTGTTCTGGTGGTCCGCGGAGACGATCGATACGTTGATGCCCTTGTCGGTCGCCTTGAAGTCTTCCGCCGCCATCTGGGCCGCGATGACCGAGCCTTCGCCGGCGATGTCTGCATAGATGCCGGAACGGTCATTCAGAACGCCGATCTTGACATCCGTGGCGTAGGCTGCGCCGGCCGACAAAAGGCTCGCCAGTGAAGCCAGAATGAACCCTGTTGCTTTCATCACTACTCTCCTCCGATTGCGGCGCGACGCGCCCGTTGATGGCTGTCTCAGACACCGAGATAGGCGTGCAGCTTGTCAATGTTGGCGTCGAGTTCGCGGTTGGGAATCATGTCGATCACGCGCCCCTGCTCCACCACGTAATGACGGTCCGCGACCAATGCGGCGAAATGAAAATTCTGTTCGACGAGCACGATCGTGAATCCCTCGTCCTTGAGCCGGGCAATGGTGCGGCCGATCTGCTGCACGATGACGGGCGCAAGCCCCTCGGTCGGCTCGTCGAGCAGCAACAGCTTCGCGCCCGTCCGCAAGATCCGGCCAATGGCGAGCATCTGTTGTTCGCCGCCCGAAAGCTTGGTGCCTTGGCTCGAAAGCCGCTCCTTCAGGTGCGGGAAGAGCTCGAAAATCTGCTCGACGGTGAGCCCGCCGGGGCGCACCTGCGGCGGCAGCATTAAATTCTCCTCGACCGAGAGGCTTGAGAAGATTGCGCGCTCCTCCGGGCAGTAGGCGATGCCCATCCGTGCGATCAACCGCGACGGCAGCTTGATCGTCTCCCGGCCGTCGTAGGTGACCGATCCCGAGCGCCTGGACAGGATGCCCATGACCGCCTTCAGCGTCGTCGTCTTGCCGGCGCCGTTGCGGCCGAGCAGCGTCACCACTTCGCCTTCGCCAACCTCGAAACTCAGGCCGTGAAGCACATGGCTCTCGCCGTACCAGCCCTGCAGGCCATCGACACGCAGGAGGGGTCGCGCCGAGGGGGCAGCAGCCGGCCTGCTCGTAAGTCCAACTTCAGACATGTCCGGCCCCGATATAGGCTTCGATAACACGCGGATCTTTGGAAACCGCGGCATAGTCGCCTTCGGCGAGGACTTTGCCGCGCGCGAGCACGGTGATGCGGTTCGACAGTGAGGCTACGACCGACAGATTGTGCTCAACCATTAAAATAGTGCGGTTCTTGGAGATGCGCCGGATCAGCGCCGAGATCCGCTCGATGTCTTCTTGCGCCATGCCGGCCATAGGCTCATCGAGCAGCAGCATTTCAGGGTTCAGCGCCAGCGTCGTCGCGATCTCAAGCGCGCGCTTGCGGCCGTAGGACAGATCGCTAGCGCGGATATCCGAAAACTCGGTCAGGCCGACATCGGCGAGAAGAGCCGCGGCCTCGCTATTGAATGTGGACAGCAGTTTCTCGGAGCGCCAGAAATCGAAACTGTCGCCGCGCCGGCGCTGCAGCGCGATGCGGACATTCTCCAGTGCCGTCATGTGCGGAAACACCGCCGATATCTGGAAGGAGCGCACAAGGCCCAGCCGCGCGATGTCGGCTGGCTGCATCCTGGTGATGTCCCGACCCCGGTAGCGGATTGCGCCGCGCGTCGGCTGGAGGAATTTGGTCAGCAAGTTGAAGAGGGTCGTCTTGCCTGCGCCGTTGGGGCCGATCAGCGCGTGGATCGATCCTCGCTCGACCATCAGGTCGACATTATTGACAGCGACGAAACCCTTAAATTCCTTAGTCAATCCCACTGCTTCGAGGATCGCTCCGGAATTCATGCGCGGGAGCCTTCGCCGGTCATCGGCGTGAAACGTGGAACCGCGCTGCGAGGCTGTCCGCCCCTAGGGTGACTTCCATGGTTTCCTCCCGTGGCACTCCCACCCGCAACAAACGACCTAATGCACATCGCGTCAAGGCTGCAATTTTTCAGAAGGCTCGAACTTCGTGAAACGCTCAGTCACTGTCCTTGGCACAGGATTGCCTGGAGAAGCTGGCGAGCGGTTGGTATCACATCCGATCGGGAGGCAAATTGACCGCAGTCAACCTCGATATCCCGATCTCATCCGCGACGCGCTAGTGCGGGGTTAAGTCCAATGATGCCATTGAGAGCCTTCTGGTTCGGATCGTTCGCCTGCACCGCCGCAGCATCAATGTCGAAAACGTAGCAAATCCAGCTCAGTCGCTGGCGATCGTGCGATGTGGGCCTTGGACAGCACGGCTGCGGTCACGCGCCTATCAGCATCAAGCCCATTACCGATCGTGCGACATTGGCCGCAGGAAAGGGCTCGACGTTATCAAATCCAAGTGCGCTACGTGATCCGTAACTAAGATATAAATTCCATTGATATGGAATGTAGCGCGCGGGCATGGCGTGTTGGGAGTCAGCGAGTGTCTCGCAATCAAGACGCCCGCAAGCCATGGCCTCGCCTGAAGCTCCTTCGAAGCTATGGCTTACGAGCGAAACTGGTTGGTCAGGAGCCTAGTTGGTCTTCAACTGGCCGACACGGTTTTCGGCAATCCAGCGGGCGGCAAGCACCAATGCTCCCATACTGAAATCCTTGCCATGCTTGGCCACCATTTCTTCCGACAGTTTGGCGAGCCGGTCGAAAAATTCGTCCTTGCTCTCGACCTCGGGGGTGGGTTCGGTTTGCATTTGGTGCTCCTGTTGCATGCGGCCTGCCTTTGCTATTTGAACATCGACGCGGGAAAGGTGACGATCGCGGCGGTGCCGTCGACGGTGCCCACCGCCAGGTGCTGTCCGTCACTGGACCAGGCAAGCGCGGTCACCGCGCTGCCCAGGGGTCTGACGAGGAGTTCGTCCCGCGCGCCGATCTGGGCGATGGTGATCCGACCGTTGGCATAGCCGGCCGCAATCAGTTTTTTCTCCGGGTGCGCAGCCACTGTCTCGACCGGAACCAGCCCGGCGCGACCAGTCTCCAGCGCGCCGGAGATTTCGCCGTCAAGTGGCGGCGCGGTCATCGACCAGCCGGCGATCCGGAAGGCGCCCGATGCAAACAGCGCATTCTCCGGCAGGCTCCAGCACACCGTCCGGACCGGGGATGGAAATCCCGCGATAATGCCAGTGCGGCCATCGGCTATGCACACCAGGGCAAAGCCTCCGGCTTCGAGCCCACAGGCCAGCCAGGTGCCGTCGCCACTCCAGCGGATCGATATCGGACGCGCTGAAAAGGCGATATCGCGTATCAGGGTGGTGTCGCCATCGACCATCCAGATCGACAATCCGTCGTCCAGGCTATGGGCGAGGCGCCTTCCGCCTGGCGAAAAGGCAAGCGCATCCGTGGACGGTGTCGTACCGTGTCGCAGTCGCACCGCATCGCCTTGGCCTCGTGCCAGGAAGACATCCTGCCCGTTGCTGACGGCTGTGATGGCTGTGCGGGGGCTGTGGTCGACGGCGACGACCGGCCCGTCGATCTTGACCAGCGTCTCCATCACATTGCCGTCCGCGGCCAGATGCACCGCTTCGCCAGCCGCCGTTCCAACGAGGAAGCCGGAGGAAAGGTAGTTGGCGAGCGGAACGTCGCCATCTCCCAACACAGCAGTGGCTATCAATGGCAACGGAAATTTTTCCCTTGGGCGGATCGTCGTCTGGCCGAGATCGCCGCTCACCCTGATCCGCGACTGCGGCGGTTCCTGGTCGGCGACCGCGGCTATGGCGACCGTTCCATCGACGCAGGCGAAGGCGACAGTCGAGTCATCGGCGCTAAAGCGCAGATCGGCGATCGCCGACGGACGACGCCAGCTTCTCGCCAGCAGGTCGAACAAGGTCAGGTTCTGTATCGCGTGCTGGTTCATGGCGATTCCCTTCGTCAGTTTCCATCCGTCGCCGCGAGGCTGCGATCGACGTCCTCGACGTCACCTTCCGCGGCGACGATGCTGTCCTCACATGCCGCGCATTCGTGCATGACTGCCGCGGCTCTCTCCTGCGCTTCATGCAAGTCCCGCACCAGTTGCGCGCTGACGCCGTTCCTGCCGATTTCGAGTTCCAGGCGCAGCACTTCCATCTCGATACCGGCGCGTTTCTGATTGAGCCGCAGCGCCTCGGCAGTGAGCGCGGAGACGTTGGCGACGAGATCGAGCCGGCGGGCGAGCAACGCGTCACGCCTGGTAGTTTGGCCCATCGGGTCCTCCTGTCATTTTTCGCCCAGCCATCGGTCAGGCTGGCTTTTCGAAAGCCGACAGCAATTTGGGCAATGTTCCGGCCTGCGAATGGAACTGTCTTTCAGCCGTTTCGATGTGGCTCTTGAGCTGATCCCAGATGTCGACCCGGATCATCGAAGTCGTATCGCCGGTGAGGCGCTCGATCTCGTCGACGCGGAACTGGCGTGACAGCGAAACGCCGGAAAACACGAATTCCCGCAACAGAATCGCGTGGTTCTCGATGAACAGATGGATCATCGGATGCGTTTCCGTGGTGACGCCGCCGGCGGCAAGCTCGGCCCGGATGAAGTCCTGGAAGTGGCTCTGGAGGCGATGTTGGCTCTCGCCCATGAAGCGCATCACAAAGACCAGATCGCGGGGCATCAGCCTGACAAGTTCGCCGGTGACGCCATCGGCTTGGCTGGACATTGGCTCGGGCGGTCTTCGGCTGTCTTTATCGTTCGGCACGGTCTCTCTCCAGCGCGAGGCCCGTCCATGGGCCGTCGCCTTCAAATAGTAGAGAAAGACGAAGAATTGAATAGATGATATTTGTTTTCGAACTTGCTGCATCTGCGAACTAGACGTATTGCAATTGCGAATAGATATTATATATTACAGGCGTACGTTACAAATGTAAAAGAACGTTACATTTGGCTATCTGCCCGTATGCCGAAAGAGCAGCGATTTTGTTTTGAGCCCTTGCCATGGGTGCTATTTTCAAATTGGCACGGCGCTTGCTTTGTACATTTCCACAAGAAGCCCATCGCGCTTTGACGCGGTGCCAAAAGAACGAAGGAACGGAGGAAGCAGGGACAAGTCACGTCCGCTTCGATACGCCATCGCACATGCGGTTGGCGCCGCGGGCCCTGCCAGCCGCCTAACACCTTTGCCGCGATCCACTTGAACGGCCGGACCATGAGTCGCGCCTGATGCGCAACCCTTTGTCGTGCCGCTCGCATTCTCACTGGCGGTGCTGTGCCGCCGCTTCATGCCGGGGTCAAGGGACCTGCGGCTCAAACCTGGTGGAGGCTTATGACCATGACGTCTCTGACGCTCAACAAGATTACCTCGCAACGCGGAATCTCCGTGGGCGAGGCAACCAAGAAGATTGCCGATCTCGGCTGGAACCCTTCCTACGTCCAGGAAGCGATGACGTTTCCGACGGACTACAAGATCAACAAGACGCCGCGCGACCCGATGAAACAGGTTCTGCGATCCTACTTCCCGATGCAGGAAGAGAAGGACAATCGTGTCTACGGTGCGCTCGACGCCGCGTTGCGCGGCGACATGTTCCGCAATGTGGAACCGCGCTGGGTCGAGTGGATGAAACTCTTCCTTGCGATCATTCCGTTCCCGGAAATTTCTGCTGCCCGCTCGATGGCGATGGTCGCCCGTATCGCGCCGGGCGAGGAGCTCAGAACCGGCTTCACCATGCAGATGATCGACGAGTTCCGCCACTCGACGATCCAGATGAACCTGAAGAAATGGTACATGGAAAACTACATCGATCCGGCCGGCTTCGACATCACCGAGGAAGCCTTCGGAAAATGCTACGCCACGACCATCGGCCGGCAGTTCGCGGAAGGCTTCATCACCGGCGACACCATGACCGCCGCCTGCATGTACCTGACCGTGGTCGCCGAGACCGCCTTCACCAACACGCTGTTTGTCGCCATGCCTTCGGAAGCCGCCCGTAACGGCGACTATGCGCTGCCGACCGTTTTTTTGTCGGTCCAGTCCGATGAGAGCCGGCATATCGGCAATGGCCATTCGCTGCTGATGGCGGCGCTCAAGGAGCCGGAAAACCACCTGCTGCTCGAGCGCGACCTGCGCTACGCCTTCTGGCAAAACCACGCGATCGTCGATGCAGCCATCGGCACCTTCATCGAATACGGCACCACCAACCGCGACAAGAACAAGGAGTCCTACGCGGAAATGTGGCACCGCTGGATCTATGAGGACTACTACCGCACCTACATGCTGCCGCTCGAGAAATACGGCATCAAGGTCCATCACGACGACGTCCAGGCGGCCTGGGAACGCATCACCAAGAAGAACTACGTCCACAAGGTCGGACAGTTCTTCGCGGTCGGCTGGCCGGTCAATTTCTGGCGTATCGAAGCCCAGACCGACAAGGACTTCGAGTGGTTCGAGCATAAGTATCCGGGCTGGTATGCCGAGTTCGGCGATTTCTGGAAATGGTACGCCAAGCTTAGCCACAAGGGCGAGAAGGTGCTGCTCTTCAACAGCGACGTGGGCTACGTCTATCCACACCGCTGCTGGTCCTGCCTTGTTCCCTGCCTGATCCGCGAAGACATGGTGGTCGGCGAGATCGACGGCCAGTTGCACACCTTCGCCCACGAGCTCGACAAGTGGACCGCGACCGTGGCCTTCGCCGACGAGTATGAGGGCCGTCCGACACCCGCGATGGGCCGCTTCAGCGGCAAGCGCGAATGGGAGACGCTCTATGACGGCTGGGATTTGGCCGATGCCATCAAGGACCTGAACTTCGTCCGCTCCGATGGCAAGACGCTCGTACCGCAGCCGCATATGCGCTTCGACGACAAGGAGATGTGGACGTTGGACGACGTGCGCGGCAACACGCTGGGATCGCCGTTGAACGCGCTCCGCGGCATGACGCCGGAAGGACGCGCGCAGCACCTGGCAGACTACGCCAAGGGCTTCACCATCAATCCCTGCAACTGATCAGGCCAAGGGGGCGGGTTCGTCCCGCCCTCTCTTTCATTGGAGGTCCGTATGTCGGAAACCCACACGGTCAGGCTCAGCCCAGTCGGCGTCGAATTCGACGTCGAGCATGGCGAGACGGTGCTCAACGCCGCTTTCCGCCAGGGCATCGCCCTGCCGCACGGCTGCAAGGAAGGGCAATGCTCGGCCTGCAAGAGCGTGTTGCTCGATGGCGAAGTCGACATGCTCAAATACTCGACCTTCGCACTGAACGACATGGAGAAGGAGAGCGGCCACGTCCTTTTGTGCCGCTGCATCGCCTACTCCGATCTGGAAGTCGAGCTTCTCAACTACGACGAGGAGATTTTGGCGAAAGCGATCGCCGTGAAGACGTTCAAGGGCCGGATTGCTCTGATCGAGCACCTGACCCACGACATTCGCGGCATCGAGATCGAACTCGGCTCGCCGATAAAGTTCTGGGCGGGGCAATATGTCGACATCACGGTTACCACGGAAAAGGGGGAGACGATTACGCGCTCGTTCTCCATGGCAAATACGCCGGACCAAACCCAAAAACTCTGCTTCATCATCAAAAAATACCCCGAGGGAAAGTTCTCCGGAGAACTCGATTCCGGAGGAATCAAGCTCGGAGCCGAAGTCACCGTCGTCGGACCCTACGGAACCTGTTTCCGACGCGACGAACGGCAAGGACCCCTGATCCTGGTCGGCGCCGGATCGGGCATGTCGCCGATCTGGTCGATCCTCAACGACCATCTGAAGAGCGGCGAGAAACGCCCTGTCTATTTCTTCTACGGTGCCAGGACGCGCAACGACCTGTTCTATCTCGACAGGATCGCCGAGCTGATCGGTCAGCATTCGGATGTCACTTTCATTCCCGTGCTGTCGCACGCGACTGACGACGCCGAATGGGAAGGCGAACGCGGTTTCGTGCACCAGAGTGTCGACGCCAAGCTCAAGCAATTGGCGGTCGACGGACAGGGCGATGTCCATGCCTGTGGCCCGCCACCGATGATCGATGCGCTTCAGCCGGTTCTGTTCATGAACGGGTTCGAGACGGAGCGGATCTTCTTCGACAAGTTCACCACATCGGCAGGTGCAACACCGGCCCACTGAGGGGCGGCAACGCAACTGCAACCACAACTGCAACAAGGGAGTGAAGACTATGCCAGCTACCTCGAGTTCAGTCGGGTCCGGAGCCGCCGGCGCGGCGATCTTTGCCGACTCCGACAGCCGGAAGTACCGGTATTTCGACCCGAAGGGCCAGCGCGCCACCCACTATGAGGACATGACAGTCGACGTGCAGCCTGACCCGGAGCGTTACCTGATCCAGGACTGGATCATCTCTTTTGCCGACGGCAAGGGCGCTTATGTCAAGCAGAACACCGCCGCTCAGAGCTCCAACTGGCATGCCTTCCGCGCCCCCGATCAGGAGTGGGAACGCACGCACTACCAACGCCAGTCGAAAATCGAGACGATGGTACAGAGCGTCATCAACAACGCCCGCAAGTCGGGGGCGCCTAAGACATTCGACAAGGCCTGGATCAAGATTCTGCAGACGCAGCTCGGCGCCTGGAAGCACGCCGAATTCGGGCTCGGCACCTCGTTGATGCAGGCGCAGCGCTACGGCTACACCCAGATGATCAACAACGCCACGCTGACCAACTCGTCTTACAAGCTGCGGCTTGCCCAGGACATCACGCTCTACCTTGCCGAGATCGGCATGGACCTTCCCGGCTGGGACGACGAACTCGGCAAGACGGCCTGGCTCGAGGACAACAACTGGCAAGGCACCCGCGAAGCGGTCGAGACCATCATGGGCGCGACCGACTATCTCGAACAGTACTTCGCCATCAACATCGTCTTCGAACCGCTGGTCGGGGAAGCATTCCGCTCAGGCTTCCTGATGCAGATCGCCGCCGCAAACCACGACTTCATCACGCCTGCGGTGATCTCGGCAGCCGAGGCCGACTACGAGCGCAATCTCGCCAACACGATCGACCTCATGCACATGCTCGCCAACGACGAGAAGCATGGCGCGGCGAACAAGAAGCTCTTCCAGGGCTGGGTCAAGAAGCACGGCGCGCTCGCCGACAAGGCAGCCATCGGCCTGCAGCCGATCTGGTCGATGCCGCATTCAAAGCCGGTCGCTTTCTCGGATGTCCGTGCCAAGTCCGAGGAACGGATTGATCAGATACTCGGCGAACTTGGCCTCAAGCGCTGACACAGGGAGAAACTGTCATGTCAACTGCAGCACGCGACGCATCGCAATCCAACATTTTCAGGTCGATGAAGGACATCACCTTCGAACAGACGATTTCGCACCAGTGCGGCGTCACCATGAACGACTCGGTGGAAGCCAGGGCCATCGCTGAATTCATGGGCCTGAAGCCGAACGTAACGGTCACCTACCAACCGGCGATGATCCGCATCGATGGCACCGGCAAGCTGATCTTCAAGATGGACGAGATCAGCGAATATCTCGGCCGCGAGATGACGGCGGAAACCTTCGAGGTCAACAGCTCGACCCACTACGGACGGATGGTGCGCATCGACGACAACACCGTGATCCTGTTCGGCAACATGGATGAGATGTTCGAATACATCGAATAGACGCTCCAGAAAATCAGGCGCGCCGCCTGGCTGCGGCGCCGAACCGATCAATCGCACATCTTGTGGAGGTAGAAATGTTTAGAACACCAGAAGGCAAGGATATTTTCATTGTCGATGGCCATACCCATTTCTGGGACGGCAGCCCGGAGAACCAGAAAAATATCCACGGCAAGCAGTTCATCGAGTGCTTCTATGCCTATCACACCGGGCTGAGCCCCAAGGACCAGCTGTGGGAGAAGAGCAAGTTCGAGAAGTACAGCGCCGACGATCTCTATCGCGACCTGTTCATCGACGGCCCCGATGATGTGGCGATCGTCCAGTCGACCTATCTCAAGGACTTCTACAAGAACGGCTTCAACACGATCGAGCGCAACGCCGAGGTGGCCAAGCTCTATCCCGAACGGTTCATCGTCAACGGCGCCTTCGATCCGCGCGATGGTGAGAAGGCGCTTGAGTACATCCACTTCCTCAAGGAGACCTACGACGTCAAGGGCGTGAAGATGTACACGGCCGAATGGAACGGGGCTTCCAAGGGCTGGAAGCTCACGGATCCCGATGCCTACAAATGCTTCGAACTCTGCGACAAACTCGGCATCAGGAATATCCATGTCCACAAAGGGCCGACAATCCTGCCGCTCAGCAAGGATGCGTTCGACGTGCATGACGTCGACCATGCGGCGACTGACTTCCAGGGCCTCAACTGGATCATCGAGCATTGCGGCCTGCCGCGCCTCGACGATTTCTGCTGGATCGCAACGCAAGAAACCAACGTCTATGGTGGGCTCGCGGTAGCGCTGCCCTTCATCCATTCGCGCCCGCGCTATTTCGGCGAGGTCATCGCCGAACTGCTTTTCTGGATCGGCCCGGAAAAAATCCTTTTCGGTTCCGACTACGCGATCTGGACGCCGCGCTGGCTGGTCGAGAAGTTCTGGGCCTATCAGATCCCAGAGGACATCGCCGCCGAACGCGGTGTGCAACTGACCGACGAGATCAAGGAGAAGATCCTGGGCCTCAATGCGGCGCGTCTCTACAACATCGACATCGAAGCCAAGAAGACGGCGCTCGCCAGTTCGCCCTTCAGCATCGCGGCGGAGTAGGGGCCATGGCAACTGCCAGCGTTTCCGGCAACCGCGAGAAGGAACTCTGGCGGCGCCTTGGTGAGGTCAACGACCCGGAGCTCGACGAACCGATTACCGAGATGGGCTTCGTCGAGCGGGCCGAAATGACGAGCGATGGCAGTGTGGAGATCGACCTCCGCCTGCCGACCTACTGGTGCTCGCCCAACTTCGCGTTCCTCATGCTGGACGGCGTCCGCAAGGCGCTCGACCAGCTCTCCTGGGCGCCGGCCTATCGCGTCAAGCTGCACGATCACATGTTCGCGGAAGAGGTCAATCGCGGCATGGAAGCCGGCAAGACATTCGGCGATGTCTTCGCCGTACTTGCCGAGGATCAGGATCTTGGCGGCTTGCGTGAGACCTTCAGGATGAAGGCGTTCAAGCGGCGCCAGGAGGCGGTCCTGCGCGGCCTGCGGCAGCACGGCCTGACCGATCGAGAGATCCTCGGCATGGACCTGCCGGCATATGACGTCGCACGGTTCGAACCGGGCGAGGCGGCCAAACAGAAGCCGAGATACAGGGCGGCTCTGCTTGAGCGTTTTCCCGACCGCCAGGCGGATGATCCTGTCTTCGTGACTTGGGAAGGCCAGAAAATACCACCTGCGGCGCTCGGTGCCCATCTCGCCGAACTGCGCGGCGTACGCATCAACATGGAGTTCAACGGCGCGCTGTGCCGTGGGCTCAAGCAGACCAGATACAAGGAACTGGATGTGGTCGACGGCGAACCGACGCTGGTCGATTTCATCATGGATCGCGTGCCGGCACGAACCGCGCCGACCGCCTGAAGCAGAGCTGAAACAACGGCCTCCCTCGCACGAGGCCCCTAACCAACAACCCGCCCGTAAGGCGGAAGGAGAAACCATGCCCAAAATAATGCTTCACAATTCCGAAGCGCGCCGTGCACTTGCCCGTGGTGTCTTTCGGCTGGCCGCTGCCGTCGAGCCGACACTCGGCCCCAAAGGCATGAACGCCATGATCGACCGGCCGATCGGCACGCCGATGGTGACCCGTGACGGCGTCAGCATTGCCTCCGAGATCGAATTGCACGACCGTTTCGAAAACATGGGCGCGCAGGTCGTGCGCGAAGTGTCGATGCAGACCAATGAGGTCGCCGGCGACGGCACCACGACTGCCATCGTGCTCGCCAATGCGCTCATCCAGGGCGGTGTGGAGGCGAATGAACGAGGTGCGAAACCCGTCGATCTCTGCAAGGGTATCGATCTTGCCGTGGCAGCGGTGGTGGCGGCGCTCAAGGCTTCGGCCAAGCCCGCCAAGGGCAACGGCATTCTCGCTTCGGTCGCCAACATTGCGGCGACCGATACCAAGCTTGGCGCGCTGGTGGCGGAAGCCCATCAGCGGGTAGGGGCCGAAGGCGTCATCACCACTGACTTCAGCGTGACGACCGAGACCACGCTGGATGTGGTCGAGGGCATGTCCTTCGAACGCGGCTATCTTTCGCACCACATGGTCACCGATCAAGAGAAGATGGAGGCTGTTCTCGAACGACCCTACATCCTGATGACCGATCTCAAGATCAAGGAGCCTGAGGCGCTGGATGCGGCTCGTCGCATTGCCGACGAGGCCGGTCGGCCGCTGCTGATCGTGTCCGAGGAAATGTCGCCGGAAGTTGTGGTAACTCTGCTCGGCAAGCACGGACCGGGAAAATACCTCGTGGTCCATCCGCCGGAATATGGCCATTGGCGCAAGGCGATGATGGAGGATCTGGCGATCATCACCGGCGGCAAGGTGATCGCGCGCGACCTCGGCGGCCGGCTGGAGGACATCACCGCCGACGATCTTGGAACGGCTGACCGGGTGAAGACCAGTTCATCCTATACCTCGATCATCCGCGGGGGCGGCGACCATGCGGCAGTCGCATCGCGCCGCGCCCAGGTGCAGCGGCAGTATGAAGCCTCGCCGCCGAACATCGACCAGGACAAGTTGCGCGAACGCCTGGCCAAGCTCTCTGGTGGCACCGCGATCCTTTATGCCGGCGGTGTAACGCCGGTCGAGCAGAAGCGAACCATACAGCTTATCGAGGATTCGCTGAATGCGGTGCGCGCCGCATGCGAAGAGGGCGTGGTTGCCGGTGGCGGCTCGGCGCTTGCCCAGATCGCACCGCTGCTCGACAAGGTGGCGGCCGGCGTCGACGGCGATGTCGCCGAAGGCGTGCGACTAGTGCGGTCGGTGCTGTCGCGGCCGCTGTGGCGTATCGCCGCCAATGCCGGCGCCGATCCCGAGGCAGTCGTGGCGGAAGTCACGCGCATCAACGGCGGCTACGGCTACAACGCTTCTGTCGGCAGCTACCAGAACATGTTCGAGGCAGGGATCATCGATCCGGTCCGCGTCACCTACACAGCACTCGCCAACGCAGCTTCGGTGGCGACGCTGATCCTGACCACCGAAACGCTGATTGGTCATCTCGCCGAGGACGAGGACCCGACGGCCGGACCGGCGCGCGGCGGCGGCTCTGAGAAGCTCGGCCGCGCCTGAAGCAATCCGAACAATCTCGACGTTGAAAGGACACAGGCATGAAAGCCGCCAGACTGTACGAATACGATCCGCAGATGAACGTCCAGCTCAAGATCGAGGAGGTCAAGGCACCGACCATCACTGCTCCCGACGAGGTGATCGTGCGGGTGGGTGCCGCCGGCCTGTGCCGCACCGACCTTCACATCATCGAAGGTGTGTGGAAGCCGACCATGGACCCCGAAGGCACGCTGTTGCCCTACATCATGGGCCACGAGAATGCCGGCTGGGTCGAGGAGGTCGGCAGCGGCGTCAGATCGGTCAAGCGCGGCGACGCGGTGATCTGTCACCCGTTTCGCTCGTGCGGCATCTGCCTCAATTGCCGCCATGGCGAGGACATGTACTGCGACAATGGCCAGTTTCCCGGCCTTGGCATGAATGGCGGCTTCGCCGAATATTTCATCACCAGCGAGCGTTCGCTGATCAAGCTGAACGCCAACGTCACGCCGATCGAGGTGGCGCCGCTGGCCGATGCCGGCATCACTGCCTACCGCGCCGCCAAACGCGCCGCGAAGTTGCTCAGGCCAGGGAGTTACTGCGTCCTGCTCGGCATAGGCGGGCTTGGCCATATCGCGCTGCAATCGCTGCACGCGATTTCGGGTTGCCGCATCATCGCAGTCGATCGCGAGCCGGCGGCCCAGGTGCTGGCCAAGGACCTCGGCGCCGACTTTGTCCTCGATGGCGGGCCGAATGTCGTCGAGGAGGTCAGCCAGATCACCGGCGGCGGCGCCCATGTGGTCATCGACTTCGTCGGCGAACTCGGTGTCGAGAACATCTGCTGGAAGATGGTGCGCAAGGGCGGCCAATTGTTCGTCGTCGGCTATGGCGGCACGGTCAACGTGCCGACCGCGCATCTGGTCATCGAGGAGATCAACATCGGCGGCAGCCTCGTCGGCAACTTCACCGAGCTTGTCGAACTGATGGAGTTGAACGCCGATGGCAAGGTGAAGATGCATTACACTGAATACAACCTCGCAAGCATTAACACCGCGCTCGACGATTTCAAGAACCGCCGGTTCACCGGCCGCGGCGTCATCGTGCCGTGAAGCGTCTGGGTCGGGCCTGCACGGAGCAGGCCCGGCGTTTTGGTCCGCGTGCCGACATCGCCGTTTCCGAGTCGGTGTCGCCGAAGAGGCCGGTCTGGCTGCTTGCCAGCGTCGGCAAGCCGTTTTTCCTGAGCGCCGCGGCTGATGCCCTGGCTTTTCCGTATCGGGACGTAAGCGAAGCGTGGTCCTGAAACGAGTTCTTTCTTCGCGGTTTGAAAAAATGGGAGGACAATATGGATTATTACAGGATTGGCCGTCGTCATCGGCATTATGGGCGGCATTGCAACGTGGGCAGCGATCACGATAGGCAACCCCTATCTGCTGATCTGGGCGGTATTTGTGGGCTGGGGAAGTTTCTATCACTGTGGCGGCAAGGAAGCCGGGTTCAAGAATTCGGCGCTTGCAAACCTTTGGGGAGCGATCTGCGCCGCAGGCGCGTTGATAGCACTGACGTCGATAGGTGTTACGGCTCTCACGGCCGGCATTTGCGTCGGCGTCTCAATCGTAATCCTGATTCTCGCTGCCAAGCTGCCATTGCTGAGTGCCATTCCATCAGCGGTCTATGGGCTACGCAACGACCGCGGCACTTTTTCTGCTTGGCGCTGGCGCCTATGGCGAGGGTCCAAGCGGCATCAGCAAGGTCGCGGCGGCTGTGGTGATTTCGCTGATCATTGGCAACAGTCTCGGCTACGTTTCCGAGAAACTGACAGCTGCTGTCGTGAAAAGCTGATCTAACCCCCGCTACCGCTTCAGTGATTAACTTTTCCCAATCCCGTGGCGCGAATGCCGCGGGCTTCTTTCGTGCCGGTGACAGGCTCTGATCCTAGATGAAACCGCGCCGGATGCCGTATTGGTCGAGCTTGCGGTAGAGCGTTGGCCGGGAGATGCCGAGCCGCTTCGCGACCCGGCTGAGGTTGCCGCCTTCCGCCGCCAAGGCGTTCTTCATTGCCTGGCGTTCGGCCTCGACGAGCGTGCCTCCCGATTCATGCGCGGGTACACGGCTGTCCGACCCGGCTTCCGATCCAGAGCCGGACGCGGTGATCTCCTCGGGAAGGTTGTGAAGCCCGACGTCGCGGCCGCGCGTCAAGACATGCAGCCGCCCGACGAGGTTTTTCAGTTCGCGTACATTACCCGGCCAACCATAGGCGAGCAGGGCATCGAGTGCTTCGCGCGAGAATTCCAGCGGGTCTTCACCCGCTGCGGTGGCGATCTGCCGGTTGAAATGTTCGATCAGTAGCAGCACATCTTCGCCGCGCTCGCGCAGCGGTGGAACGATGATCGAGACCGCGCCAATTCGATAGTAGAGATCGCGGCGGAAGCGGCCTGCGGCAATTTCCTGCTTGAGATCGCGATTGGTTGAGGCGACCAGGCGCACATCAACCGGGCGACCCCGGCTGTCGCCAATACGGTGGACCACGCGCTCTTCCAGGACACGCAGCAGAAACGGCTGGATCTCGAGTGGCAATTCGCCGATCTCGTCGAGACTGAGGACGCCGCCATTGGCGAGCTCGAAAACGCCCGGTTTGCCTTCGCGCGAGGCGCCGGTAAAGGCGCCGGCGACATGGCCGAACAATTCGCTGCCGAACAGGTCCCTGGTGATCGCTCCGCAATTCATCGCAATGAACGGATCGTTTGCCGCGCGCCGGCTGCCGGCATGGACAAGTCGCGCAAACAGCTCTTTCCCGACGCCTGTTTCGCCTTCGACCAACAGCGATGTCACGCTGCCCGACCGGGCGACGCGGCAGGCGACGTCGATGGCGGCCTGCAGCGCTTCGCTTTCGCCGACGATCATGGCGACAGCATCCTGAAGATGCTTGTTCACTTCCTGGTGGACCACCGCGGTGCTGGAGACGGACGGCACGGAGGGGAACACAAGCGCCGCGCCGCGGAGGTCGCCATCGAGCTTGAGCGGCGTGATGTGGCAGGATCGCAGGTGGGCCGGCAGCGCCCTGGCAAGGTCGGCCTCGGAGCCGGAGGACGGAAGGTTCATCAGCCAGCGGCCACGACCTGGCTCCATCGGGCCGTCCATCATCTCGGTGGTCTCGCCGTCAGGCACATTGTTGCAGAAGATGGCACGGCCGCGATGGTCGACGATTACCAGCCCGTCCTTTCGGCGGTAGCTGGGAGCCGATGAAATGAAAGCTTCGAGCAGGCGCGTGCGCTGTTCCTGCTGCTGTTCGGCCAATGCCTTTTCGATCTGCCGGGCTGTGGCGGCGACGAGCGCGGTGTTGTGTGGCCTGAAGATCGGCGAATAGCCTGACAGGTCGACCACACCGATGATCTTGCCGTCCAGCGGGTCGCGAATCGGCGCGCCGGCGCAGGTCCAGGATTTGATGCCGGCGCAGAAATGCTCGGCCGCATGCACGAAAGTCGGCTCACCCGTCCACAACGCCGTACCAATGCCGTTCGTCCCGACGGCATCCTCGTTCCATTTGCCGCCGATGGCGAGGTGGATATCCATGCCGTCATGCAGCGTCTTCTTGTCGCCGATAGCGTCGATCAGCACGCCGTCGCTGTCAGCCAGAACCAGCATCGCGCCGGTCCCGTCCAGCAACTGGCCAAGCGAGGCGAACGACCGCCGCGCCGCCGAAAGCAGTTCTGCATTGGCTCGGGTCAGATATTCGATCTCGTCGCGATCACTGCTCAGTGGCGCTTCAATGCCTTGAGCGTTGATGCCGCCGGTGGCGCTGCGATACCAGGAATCGTGAATGAGGGAGCGGACGTGGCTTGGGTGGACCGGATCGCGGGCACATTTGGGTTCGTCAGCCAGAAAACTTTCCCAGGCGCGCATGGTGGCGCGCTCGTCATAGTCGATGTTGCCCAGAACCATTTGCCCAGTGGCCAGCGACGTACGCGCCGGAAGAGCATTGATCTTCATGTGATTGGGGCCTATCTCGCGTTTCATTCCGTCATCACAAGAACCTTTGAGGCATGCCATTGCTGTATGCTGTCATGCATTGGACGTGCACACGTCCAAGCGTCTGCCCGTCAGTTGATGCCGAGTTTCGCGCCGATGTCGAAGGCAAGCTGTTCTTCGGTATAGGCGGCGGCGAGGCGGGAGCCATCCAGGTCGGCAAGGGCCTCCGCTACGGTTTCGTCGACCGGCGAGAAGAAGCCATTTTGCTTCGTCGCCAGGACGAAGATCTGGTCGTCACCCCGATTGCGGATGTCGCCGATATGGTGAAGCTGGCGGCCTGTGTTCTGGTCCTTTGAGATCACCCGGCCGTTCATGGTAACCTGGATGGATGGCCTGGCTTCGGCCACGGGTGCCGTGCTGCCGCCAACATGGATGATCAGGCCTTTCGTCTTCGGTTGCTGGCGTGGCTTCCTGGAAGCCGAATAGCCGCCGCCGCTGATCTGGTCGGCAAGGCGAACGATAGTCGAACGGTTCTGCTCGATCAGTCTTTTGACTTGTAGGTCCTCGCGCCGCGGGCCATCCCGCTTGGAGATGATTTCGACCATGAATCCTCCCAGATTCGCTCAGCGTTGCCGTTGATACGGCTCATTCTTCTTCTTGTTAGGCAAAGCCTACACCGCCTCAGTCAGATCCGCCATTCATATTAGATAGCGCCAAAGTTCGTGTTGTTGGTAGCAGGTGGCTGCTACAATCGTGCGCAGCAACACCATGAAAAAGCGGCCGCGACCAGCGGCGCGGTGTCCTCGCAGGCACCTTTGGATCATGAGATCGCAGTGTCGAAGTACGAACTGTGCTGCTGGAAGCCAGGCAACAAGCGCTTTCGATCAGGGGCGATATGTCGAGACGCTGATGGCATTGGATGAACGGTCGCGCATTGCGCCTGAGCGCACCGGCCTGATGGTGTTGCGCGCCTATGCGTATCTGAAATTGCGGCGTTTCGGCCATGCGGAACAGGTCTTCCGCGCCGCTGCAGGGACAGGAAATCGCAATGCCCCTAAAGGGGGTGAACGACGTCAAGGTGACCCGCGACGCGAAAATTCAATAACGACGCATCAGAACGTCGCCATTGGATCGAGCATATTTGATACGAGGCGTCGCCCGCCCTGCTTCGCTGCGTGTTCCTGCTCATGCAGCGGGCGAGGGCGCGTAGCGGCTGCCCAGCGAATAGCGGCTGCCGACATAAGTGAGCTTGTTGACGGTGGCGACCGCCGCGCCCGACCATGTCCGCCGATGCAGGAGCAGGCAGGGGTCGCCGGGCCGGATCATCAAACGGCCGGCGGCCACCTCGTCGGCGGCGATCGCCGAGATCACGTGCTCCACCTCCGTCAGCGGCGTCGCCCGCTGCAGATAATCGTAGGTGGTGGTCGCAACGAAATTTTGCCGGTGGTAGTCCGGTGCGAGAGCCGGATTGACGAAGCGCTCCTCGAGTTGGACGGGCACATCGTCCTCGAAATGCACGATGATCGAATGGGCAACCGGTCGGCGGCGCATGAACTCGAAGGCGACGATGAGCTCCAGCGCCGGGTTGCGGATCTTCTCAAGCACGACGACCTCGGCCCTGTGGCGTGCGCCGCGCGCGGCGATCTCGCCGGCGATGTTCCTGATTTCGATGAGCGCGGATTGTGGTTTCGGCGGCGCCACGAAGGTGCCTACGCCCTGGATGCGCAGGAGGTGGCCTTCCGAGGTCAGTTCTCTCAGCGCCCGATGCACGGTCATGCGCGAGACGCCGAGTGTGCTGACCAGCTCGTTTTCGGAAGGCAGCCTCCGGTCCTTCGGCCATTTGCCGCTGCCGATGTTGCCGAGCACGTAGTCCTTGACCTTTTCGTAGAGCGGCCCGGCGGTTTCGGGAAGCTTGATCATCGTCCTCTCTCCATTCGGACGATGGTCTTCAGGCCACCGCTCGCGCCTGCGATCAGGCGCTGGTAGGCGGCGGGAATTTCGCCGATCGCGATCTCCTCGGCCACGAAACGCGACAGCGCGGGGGCGAGCTCGCCAAGCATGGCGACGGCCGGCGCAAGCTCGTCGGCGAAGGCGTGGCAGCCAACCAGCGCGATCTCGCGCTCGACCAGGAGGTTGGGATCGAGGTCGAGGCGGCCATGCGAAATGCCGACCAGCGCCAGCGTGCCGCCGCCGGCCAAAAGATCGAGCAGCCGCGCCATCACCGCCACGCTTCCCGTCGCATCGACGGCATGACGCAGGTTGGGATCGTGGGGTAGGGCGTCCAGGTCGACGACGGTCGCGCCGCTCACCTCCGCCACAAGTTCCGCACGCGCCGCATTGCGGTCGGCGACGAGGACCGGTCTCTCGCCGGGCCGCGACAGGAGCAGCGCCGCCAGCCCGCCGATCGGGCCGCAACCAGCGATAAGCACCGGCGCCCCGGCCGGCGCCGACAGACGCCGCACTGCGTGCAGGGCGACCGCCAGCGGCTCCGTCATGGCGGCAATTGCGGGATCGAGCGCGGGGTCATGGCGCAGGAGCAGCCGCGCCGGCAGCTCCGTCTCTTCCGCGAAGCCGCCATCGCAGACCTCGCCTACAAAGCCCAGTCTGGCACAGACATTATGCAGGCCGGCCCGACAAGCAGGACACTCGCCGCACCAGAAACGCGAATCGGCGACGACCCGGTCTCCGCGCGCCAATTGGGTCACGCCGGCGCCCACGGCTGTCACTTCGCCGGCGAACTCATGCCCGGCGACGCTCGGCGCCCGGCTGATCCACTGACCGGTGCGGAAGTTGTGGAGATCGGAGCCGCAGATGCCGGCGGCCGTCACCCTGAGCCGCACCCAGCCAGGCGCTGGTTCGCCGGGAGATGGCACGTCCTCAACCCGCAAATCGCCCGCCGCATAGAGTCTGGCCGCCTTCATCGTCCGCTACCGAACCAGATACCGGTCGCGCACGTCGGAGACGGCGTGCTCATGCGAGGAGAAGCCTTCATAGCGGGCAAGTGTGCGGGCATGACGTGCGAATTCGGGATAGGCCGCGGCCGTCACGTAGCCGATGGAAGAGCGCTTGACGAAATCCGTGACCGAGAGCGGTCCGCAGGTACGCGCCCAGCGGCTGGTCGGCAGGACGGCGTTGGGACCCAGCCCGAAATTGCCGATCGAGACCGGCGTGTGCGGCCCCATAAGGATCTCGGCAGCTTCGGTGATGTGGCCAAGGTGCGCGAAGGGGTCGGTGGAGAGGATCTCCAGATGCTCCGGTGCGTAGTCGTTGATGAAGCGGTAGCTCTCCTCGATCGACCCTGTCAGCACGATGCCGCCACAGGCGCCGGTCAGCACCGCGGTGGAGAACGCCACCCGCTGCTCGGTCATGCGCGCCCAGTGCTCGGGCAGCGCGGCCAATGCCTCCTCCGCCACGCGGCGGCTGTGGGTCACCAGATAGGCCGATGAGTCCGGTCCGTGCTCAGCCTCGATGAGGAGGTCGAGCGCGGCCAGTCCGCCATGCACGCTGTCGTCGGCGAGGATGATCGCCTCCGACGGACCGGCGGGAAGGCCTGGATCGATGACCCCTGCAAGCAGCCGCTTGGCCGCAACGACCCAGGGGCTGCCTGGACCGACGATCTTGAGTGCGGGCCTGATCGTCTCAGTGCCATAGGCAACCGCGGCGACCGCCTGTGCGCCACCGCATTTGTAGATCGTTTCGACGCCGGCGAGGCGCGCCGCAACCAGTGTTGCTGCGTCCACCGAACCATCGGGCGCTGGCGGCGTGACGATAGCAAGCTCCGGGACGCCCGCCACCACGGCGGGCACTGCGGTCATCATTGTGACCGAAGGGAACGCCCCCTTGCCGCGCGGGACATAGAGTGCCACCGAGCGGATCGGCGTGAAGCGGTCCCCGGCATAGGCGCCGGGCCGCATTTCCTTAAGCCACATGGCTTCCGGCTTCTGCTCCTCGTGGAAATGCCGGATGTTGTCGATGCCGAAGCGAATGGCGGCGACCACGTCCTCGTCCACCATGTCGAAGGCGGCGTCGAACTCGGCGGGGCTGACCTTCAGCCGCGCGGCATCGAGACCTGCCTTGTCCAAGTCGCGGGCGAAGCGAACGAGCGCTGCGTCGCCTTCTGTTCGCACTGCCTCGATGATCGGTGCGGCCTTCTCCATAAAGCTGGAGAGATCGGTCTCGGAGCGCCGCATTAATGCCGCACGACCAGCGGCGTCGAGCTGGCTCAAGTCATGGAATGATACGTTTGGCATAGGATTTCCTTTGCGGCCCCGGCGGGCCGGCATTCCTCATTTCGATTTCAGGAAGATGTCGAGCCCGACCAGCCTGTCGAGCAGGAAGATGGCGACAGCCGAGCAGGCGATGAAGACCACGGAGATCGCGGCAAGGTCCGGCGTGATGATCGAGCGGATGGAATTGTAGATCAGCACCGGCAGCGTCACGATACGCGCATCGACGAGCAGCAGGCTGACCAGGAACTCATTGAGCGCCAGGATGAACATCAGCAGCGAGCCGGTGATCACCCCCGGCATCACCGCCGGCAAGGTGACGGAGAAGAACACCTGGAGCGGCGGCGCGCCGCAATTGGCAGCGGCCAGTTCCAGGTCCGGGTCAAGTCCGGTGGCACTCGCCGTGACCGCCCAGATCATGAAGGGAAGGTTGATGACGCAGCAGGCGATGCCGACCGGCCAAAGCTGGCCGAGAATGCCGGCGTTGCCGAAGACCAGCATGAGACCGATGCCCGATCCGATCAGCGGGATGGTGAAGGGCAGCAGCAGATAGATCTGGATCGACTTCTCGAAACGCACCGCATATTTCGCCAGCGCGATCCCGGCCAGCGTGCCCACGGGAATGGCAACGAGCGTGCAGACCGTCGCGACTTGGAGCGTGCGCAGGAAAGCGTTGCGCAGGTCGGAGGCCTGCGAGATACGCGCGTACCACCGCAGCGACAGCCCATCCGGCGGAAACGTGATGATGTTGCCGCCGGTGAAGGAGGCGCCAAGCACCACGACCGTCGGCGCCGAAAGCGTGATCAAGGCGATCGTCACCAGGGTCCACAGGACAATCGATTTGCTGCGCGAGCCGCTCACGCCCGGGACCTCCCCATGGCGAGCGTTCCCGCTCCGAACAGCGCGAACACGAGGCCGACAAGGATTGACCCGAGCGCGACCAACATAAGCGCCAGCGTCGCGCCGAGGCCCTGGTCGGAGGTTCGGAAGAACTGGTCGTAGATGGCGTTGGCGATGAAGTCCTGAGAGCCGCCGCCAAGGATCGCGGGGACTGCAAAATCGGTGAGAGAAAGCGTCAGCACCACCACACCGGCGCCGATGAAGCCCGGACGAGCGAGCGGCAACACGACATGGATGAATGTGCGAACCCAGTTTGCGCCGAGCGACCCGGCGGCCGCCTCCAGCTCTTCGGGAATGGCTGTGAGTGCTGGCGCGAGCATCAGTACGGCAAACGGCAGCATGTACTGGACGAGGCCGAACAGCACGGCGGGATAGTTGTAGATGAGCCGCATCGGCGCGATCCCGACAAGACCAAGCGCCTCGTTGACCATGCCCTGGTTGCCAAGGATGATCAGCCAGCCATAAGCACGCACCACCTGCCCGATGAAGAAGGGCAGGAACAATGCAATCAGCAGGAACTTGCGCAATCCTGGCGAACGCGTGCGCACCATCAGATACGCATAGGGAAAGGCGAAGACGAGCGTCACCGCCGTGACGATCAGGGCGGCGATGAGGCTGCGCTGCGCGACAACCAGGAACAGCGGCTCCGTCAGCGCCCGCCGGAAATTGGCGATGGAATAGTCCTCCGAGAACTGGAAGGTGGTGGTGTCGAGCGTGCGCAGGCTCGCATCTGCGATCTGGATGAGACCAAGCACGAGCAGTCCGACGAGCAACACCGCCGGAAGCAGCATCAGATAGGGCGTAGCGCGCCGGAACCGCGCCGGCCAGACGGCGGCGGCAATGCCTTCCAGCGCATCCATGATGCGCCATTTCAGGGGATAGGCTGTCCTGGCTGCCCGCATGAAAAAATCCGTATCCGACGTCGTGAAGGAGCCGGTGCCGCACGAGGGCACCGGCCAATCTGGCGTCAACCCTGCATGATCGCCTTGAACTTGGAAAACCACTCGCTCTCATTCTCGACCTGGATCTTCGACGAGATGCGGATGAGGCGCTTGAAATCCGCTTCGGTGGTCGGATAGGACGGATCGCCCACCAGATCTTTCGGTGGTGTGAGGCCCGGCACCACGCCCGGCAAGCCGAGGCCATCCAACCAGACCTGCTGCGCTTCCTTGGTCAGCGCATGGTTGATGTACTGCTTGGCCCAGTAGAGTTCGTTTTCCGGCAGGCCTTTTGGAATCCACAAACCGTCCGTGTCGAACTTCGCACCCTCTTCCGGCACGACCCATTCGATTTTCACACCGTTCTTGCGGGCCTCCCGGGCGTTGGTCGAAATGGTGCAGGCAGCGTCGATCTCACCGTTCTGGAACCAGGTGGTGAAGTCGGGATCCTCGCCGAGCAGCGGTTGCTGCGCCTTCATCTTGGTGATGAAATCCCAGGCCGGCTGCATATTGCCGGGGATGTCCGCCAGCTTGCCACCACCGGCGACCTGCGCCGGGAAATGGAAGCCGATGCCGTCATTGTAGAAGGCAAGCCGGCCCTTGAACATCGGGTCGAGCAGATCTTTCCAGGACTTGGGCGGTCCGTCCGGGAATGCCGCAGGCCGATAGGCAAGCACATAGACATAGCCGTAGGTATTGACGATCGGGAAGCCTTCCAGGCCGGCCGGCTTGGCAAGGTCCGTCACATTGGCGAGGTTCGGCAGGTCGGAGAGGTCTTCGGTCACGCCGCGCAATGCTGACTTCGTGGCATTGGTGGTGGTGTCCCAGTTGATGTGGATCGGCGGGACCCGGTTCTGCGCAACGGCGGCCCAGACCTTGGGCTGGATCTCGTTGTCTTCGGTCAGGTCGTGACGGACGGCAATCCCCGTCATTTTGGTGAAGCTGTCGGACACGCCGGCCTTCAGGCTATCCACCCAGCTGCCGCCCCAGGCGCGCACGATGATCTCCGCCGGCTTTTCCGGTTCCTGCGCATAGGCGCCGCGCAGGCCGAGCGCTGAGGCGCCGCCAAGCGCGGCAGTGGCCTGAAGGAAGGTTCTGCGGGAAAGATGGGATAATGTCGGCTTGAAACGCTTCATCTGCATTCTCCTCTGGGTTTGACCGGTTTCCGGTTCTATCGAAAAACAAGCATATCCCTGGCGTTCCACCCCAGGAACACGCTTTCGCCTATGTCGAACTGCGTGTGCGCGGCGGCATCATGGTCGAAAACGCGAATGATCTCGTCGCCAATCGCGGCGCAGGCTACCTCGTAAACCATGCGCTCGCCTTCGAAGATCGTGTCGGTCACAGTCCCAGCCAGCACGCAATCGAGCTTCGACAGCTGAGCAGCATCGCCGGCGAGACGGATCTGTTCGGCGCGGATTGCTCCCGATGCATTGCCACCCTCCGCAGGTGGATTGACCGGATCGCCGACCTTGCCGGCAAGCATCAGATCACCCCGAAGGATGGAGACGTCGCCGGCTTCAGAGACGGACCGTACCGTACCGGCAATGAAGTTGGTGACGCCGATGAAGTTGGCGACGAAGGCGTTGCGGGGCTGGCGGTAGGTCTGGATCGGTTGCGCCTTCTGCTGGATCTCGCCCTGATCCATGACGACAATGTCGTCGGAAACCACCAACGCCTCGCGCTGGTCGTGGGTGACGTTGATCGTGGTGACGCCGAGTTCGCGCTGGATGCGACGGAATTCGAGTTGCATTTCCTCACGCAGTTTTCGGTCGAGCGCAGCCAGCGGCTCGTCGAGAAGCAGCAGGTCGGGCTCGAACACCAGCGCACGCGCGATCGCGACGCGCTGCTGCTGCCCGCCGGAAAGTTCGTGAATGCGCCTACCGCCATAGCCCCCGAGCCGGACCAGCGCGAGATATCGCTCGACGCGTTCGGGAATGGTGCGTGCGTCGCGCCGGCGCATCTTCAGCGGGAAGGCGACATTCTCGGCCGCCGTCATATGTGGAAACAACGCAAGCCTCTGAAAGACCATGCCGATCGACCGCTTGTGCGGTGGTACTGCGCTCACCGCTTCGCCATTGATGAAGATCTCGCCGCTGCTCGGGGTCTGGAACCCGGCGATCATTCGCAGGAGGGTTGTCTTGCCGGACCCTGAAGGTCCCAGAATGGTGAGAAACCGGCCCTTCGGCAGATCGAAGGACGCATTCTTGACGGCATGAACCCCATCGAAGTCCATCCCGACGTTGCGGACCGCGACTGCGATTTCCCTGCCGCCTTCTGCTTCGTGTGAAGCTATGGCCCGGAAAGCCTCCTGCATTGTGGTTCCCCTTTTTGTCGCCGGTCGCATGCAAGAACGATCAGCGTATCAGGTAGTATATACAACCATATACAAGGGGTCTACACGATCCTTTTTGCACCGCACCTATATCGCTCAGATAGATGCGAGATAGCCTCCGTCGACGGGGATGCAATGCCCGGTGATATAGGCCGATGCCCCGCTCGCCAGGAACACCACGGCCCCGGCCAAATCCTGCATCGTGCCGAAGCGCCGCTGCGGGATCTTGGCCAGCATCGCCGTCTGCCAGTCGGGATCCTCATAGAAGACATCCGTCATCGCCGTATGGAAATAACCCGGAGCGATGGCGTTGACGCGAATACCGAGCGATGCCCATTCCGCGGCGAGGGCGCGCGTCATGCCTAGAAGGCCAGACTTGGATGAGCCGTAAGGTACGGCGGTCGGAATACCGACATAGGAGGTCAGCGAGCAAAGATTGATGATCGCGCCGCCGCTCTTGTCGGCAGCCATCCGTCGCGCCGCAGCCTGCGCGCAGAAGAAGGCGCCCTTCAGGTTGGTTGATACGATGCGATCCCACACCGCCTCGTCTACGTCGAGCGAGGGCTGGACTTGCTCATAGCCGGCGTTGTTGACCAGAATGTCGAGCCCGCCAAAGGCTTCCGCGACCTCGTCGACCACCACGCGGATGCGTTCTGTGTCGAGCACGTCGAGAGACCGGCAAAGCGACCTACGCCCGAGTGCGCCAATTCGGTCCGCCGTCTCACGAAGGGATGTTTCGTCGCGGGCGGTCACCGCGACGTCGGCACCAGCCGCACAGAGCGCCTCCGCAATAGCCTGGCCGATGCCGCGGCTGGCGCCCGTCACCAGTGCCTTTTTTCCCGTCAGATCGAACAAGCGGCCGGCGTCCATGGCGTCACGGTTCCTGCATTCGCGAAAATTGCATGCGGGAAACGAACACCAGTTGCGGCCGGTTGTCTATACATCTTGCGATCTTCGCTGCCGGCCGATCACTGACCAGCGCCGGTGCGGGATTGATGTAAAGGTTTTCGGGGCCAGCCTTCGTCTCCTGTAGCAATCCTGCTCGGTCAGCTCTTTCCGATAAACCGAGGCCGCTTGGCGATGCGGGCCGAAGATGACCTCGACCAGCTCACGCTTCCGGCAGGGCCGTCGCACAAACACAGAAGATCAGCAAACGATCAGTTGACGGTGAAATCCGGATGGCAAGCCATCATCCCGCCATCTTGCTGGCAAGGCGAGGACGGTCAATATTTACGGCAAAGGAGTTCCATGTGGCCGAACCTCAGCTTTCCGTACGCAGCGCCAAAGCGCGTGATCTTGCACGCCGGCTTGCTCGACGCGAGAACCGCTCGATCACCGAGGTAGTTGAACGTGCGCTGGAATACTATGAGGTCCGGGAAGCAGGTCGCGAGCCGGCATCGACGTTCTACGCTCGTATTGCTAGCGCCTATGGCACCGAAGTCGACCTTGAAGCAGTGATCCGGGATGATCGGCAGGTTCATGAGGGACCTGAGCTCTAATCGTTCGCGACCTGACCCACTCAATGCTGTCGTCCGAGACGTTCAATTCATCCAAGGCGGCACGATTTTCTTGCGCCGCCTGTCCAACCACCCTCGTTGTACGGCGGGTGATTGGACATTTGTTGGATCGCCATGCGGAAAATGGCGGGAGACAAGTTCAGTATGTTAGCGGCCCGCCCATGGTGCACGACGCTTAAGAGCCTTGCCGGACTGTGGCTGTTCTTCTTTCGGGGCTACCACAGACAGAGGCAAGGAAGCCGCATGATTGGTATCTACGGTCATTTCGCTGTTGTCGACACCAGTAGCGAATCCGCGGGTCGGGTCGCGGTCTGGGTTTTGATTGGCAGCGAGAGAGACCCCTGTCGACAAGGCGAGGAGGGCCAAGACTGTTACAAGCTTGTTCATCGTATTTTTCCTTTCTTAGAATGAGCAGACTTGCCAATCGGCGCCTCGCGCGCGGTGCCGTATTGACTCCTGCTTGCGAAACCGCGGTCGGCTTTCTGTCTCGTCACCATGACGAGACTTCCTGCTCACGATTGAATTTACGCTACGCCTGTCGCAGAGGTTTGCCCGAGCTCCATCGAAATGTAACCGAATGTATGCAAGAGCCTCGTGGCTCCCCGGATTTCCGTCGCTTCGATAAATTTGGCTACAATTTTTATTCGGTCGCTTGTCCGCGTTTGGGCCGCCTATGACCGAACTTCGCCGATGCGGCCATGCGACAACACGCGAAGGTCATGACCTTCCAGTGGCTGTGGAAGTTCTCCAGCGTTGACCGCGCGGCGCCCAGCGTCAGGCCGCTGGTGGCTCGCGATCGCGGCTTTAAGCCGCGCGTCGGCTGCGTTGATGTGCTCATGAAAAGATGGTAACGCAATATTAAATAGTGTTTCGGGTCGTTACCTTTGGCGGGGCGAATGGGATTGGTGATACCGCGGGCATGGCTGTGTGCCGGCCTCCTGATGGGCTTGATGATGTCCGCGACGCCGATCGAGCAAGCTTCGGCCGATGCGGTGCATGGTGCCATGGCCATCGGGCAGCGGACCTCCGTCCCGGTCGGCTATATCGAATTCTGCCGACGGCAGGCCGCAGAATGCAGAATACGATCAGGCAAGGCTCCGCCAATCCTTATGAGCAGAGGAATGGAAGACAAGCTCGCGTCCGTCACCAAGCTCGTGAACAGATCGATCAAGCCTGCGAGCGATCTTGCCGTTCACGGAACGATGGAATTCTGGTCCTATCCTGACAGCGCGGTCGGCGACTGCGAGGACTACGTCCTGCTTAAGCGCCAGATGCTCAATTTGGCGGGCGTATCGCTCTCGAACCTTCTGATCACTGTCGTCAAAAAGAAGGACGGCGAGGGGCACGCGGTGCTGACGGTCAAGACCGACAAAGGCGACTATGTGCTCGACAACCTCAACGACGATGTGAAGCTTTGGTCGGAAACTGGATATAGATTTCTAAAAAGGCAATCGTCCACAGACACAGGGCGCTGGGTTGCGATACTTGAACACCCCGATGTCCTGGTCGGGGCAGTCGACTAAGCCTTGAGAATCGCGCCTGGACTACACTTGGCACCTCCCATGCCATGTCCGAGAATAGCAGAGTTGGACAGAGGTCGTGTGAAACGCGATTTGCGTGACAGGCCTAGACGGCCTCCGCTCGCTAGCATGGCTCGGGTTTCAGACGATGGGCGCTGCAGTCGACCGGCGCAGACCTCATGCCACAACTCGTATAAGCGGAGATGGGAATTCAATCCAAACTTGCACTATGTGGCGCACGAAGCGCGATTTGTTTGCGTCCCGCTACATTGATGCCAACCGCAATTTCGGCGGCCTTGCCAAGATCGGCTGCATAGCGGAGGAGAATCCTTTGTGCCTCCACGGTATCTTCTTCCGTGAGTACGCTTTGTACCCCCGGCAGATGGCGCGCGCGTCGAAACTCCGCGGGGCTGCACCCGAAACGGCCCCTGAACTTATTGTAGAACACAGCAGGATTGCCGAAACCGTTTCGCTCCATGATCACACCAACGGTATGATCTGTCCGGTGGAGTTCGTCCGCTGCGGTGTCCAAGCGCAGGCTTTGGCAATAGTCGCGGTAGCCTATGCCCAAATGGCGCTTGAACAGGCGGGAAAGGTGGCTCAGCGTCAGTCCTTCAGCCGCGGCAATCGCACTCAGTCGCTGATTGTCTAATTGCCCTTCGACTGCACCCATGATCCTCAGGATTCGGTCTCGACTGTCGGACCGCAGGGGCGCTGCATCGCTATCTGCTTTCAGATGCGGGATCTGCCGATAGATGAAACAGGCAAGAAGATTGGCAACAGTCTGCCGAACTATGACCTCCTCGGGGCGACTCGTCTGATCAAGGATCAACCGGGCCATGAAAGCCTTTATCGGCGCGATCCGATTCATGAACGGACGGCTATGGAGGAAGGTGCGGCAAAGGTAATGCCGGGATGCAAAACCGGGCAGGCCCATGCGCTCGAAATATCCAACATCGAGATGCGCGCCGCAGATCAGAGCATCGCGCGAAATCGAAGTCGAATTGTGCGGGACGTCGCTATTTATGATGATCACGTCATCCTGCTTCATCTCGCAAGCCTGCTCGTCGACGACTAGGCGGAAGCTGCCTCGCAGCACGAAAAGTATCTCCATTTCACGATGCCAATGATAGGGCACATTGGCACGGCCATGCATGAAGGCACGGCAGTGAAAATCCTCCGCAGGCGCATGATCCTCGAAGCTACTGTCGCGGATTTGCAGTTCGCCGTCGGTTTTGAGATAAGCGATATTCATCATGGTTCCCAGGCCAACCTGCTTACTAGACATCAAAAACTGTCGTAGTTCCAGCGCAAGTTTCGCGGCTAGAAGAGAGCCGTGGCCTCGTGTCATCAATAGATCATCTCTTGGCGCAGCGGCGATGCCGCAATGGTGAGGCGAACCACCAGGGATGACCGGCGCGCGTCCGCAACAGCATATGGAATGACGATGACCTGGAATATTTCCGACAAGGAGCTGACTGGTCTGCTGGCGCAGATGAGCATCGAGGAAAAGGTCGCGATGGTCAGCGGCCACGGCCTCTGGCGGACGGTCGCCAACTACCGTCTTAACATTCCCGAACTGCTGATGACGGATGGCACATACGGTGTTCGCTATTCGATAGAACAGATCGACGGAGCGCATGACGCAGACAACCAGCTCGCCTCATTCCTGAGTGTCGTCAACACCGATCTCTCGACAGGGGTCGACAGTGCATTCGGCTCCACCCGTCCAGCAACATGCTTTCCGAATGGTTCGTCGTTGGCCTGTTCGTGGGATCTCAATCTCGCATATGAACTTGGCGAAGCGCTCGCTGCCGAATGCCAGGCGTTCGGCGTCAACATATTGCTCGGCCCAGGTGTCAATATCCGGCGTACGCCGCTGGCAGGGCGAAGCTATGAATATTACGCGGAGGATCCTCTGCTGACGGGTGATATTGCCGCCGCGGTCATCAACGGCCTTCAGCACAACGGGGTAGGGGCTTCGCTCAAGCATTTCGCGTGCAACAATTCCGAGGTCCAGCGCACGACGATGAGCTCGGTCGTCGAGGAACGTGCCCTGCGCGAGATCTATCTCGCCGGCTTCGAACGGGCGATCCGCAAGAGCGATCCCTGGACCGTCATGAGCTCCTATAACCGGCTCAACGATGTTCAAACCGCCGAAGATCACTGGCTGCTGACCGAAGTGCTGCGCGACGAGTGGGGATATGATGGCGTCGTGGTGTCCGACTGGCACGGCATCAAGGACCGGCCTGCTTCGATGAATGCGGGCAACGACCTCGACATGCCCGAAAGCGGCTCCCGCAAGCAGGAACTTCTGACAGCGGTCGAAGACGGCCAGGTGTCAATGGAGACGCTTGATCGCTCGTGCCTGCGCATCTTGAAGCTTGTGCGTCTGGCCCGAAACGGTGTGAAGCCGAATGCCGAGGCCGACTTCCAAAAGCATCATGCCTTGTCCCGGCGCATGGCGGCCGAGTCGATCGTGCTCCTGAAAAACGAGAACGCCAGCCTTCCCTTGCTCCCCGAGAAGCTCAAAAGGATCACGGTCCTTGGAGCCGCCGCCGTGGAACCGGTCATCCAGGGTTCTGGTTGCGCCACGACGAGGCCGACCGAGGTCGACATCCCGCTGGAGGAAATCCGCAAACGCGCACCCGGCGTGGACATCGACTATCACACGGTCGCGGATTTCGAGGCCGGTGGCAGCTCCGAGGCGGTGGCGCTTGCGGCGGTCGACGCCGCCGACGCTGTCCTGTTTTTCGCCAACACCGAGGTCGGTTATGACGGCGAGGGCTCTGACCGCAAGCATCTCAATCTGCATGACGGCCAGGACGCCCTGATCGAGCGACTATCCGCACGTAAAAGTAAAGTCGTGGTCATTCTCGCGACGCCGGACGCCGTGGTCATGCCCTGGGCCGATCATGTTGCAGCCGTGCTTGCGGCTTTCTTCGGCGGGCAAGGTGCTGGCAGCGCGATCGCCGATGTTCTGTTCGGCAGCCAGAATCCGTGCGGCAAGCTGACCGTGACATTCCCCGTCCAGGTCGAGGACATACCGGGCTACCTCACTTATCCCGGCGAGGGCAACCGCCACATCTATTCGGAGGGCATCCACGTCGGCTATCGCTTCTACGACAAGCGCAAGCTCACGCCGCTGTTTCCTTTCGGTTTCGGGCTGAGCTACACCAGCTTCGAATATTCCAACCTGTCGGTCGATGCCGATCGGATTGATGCGTCGAGCTCGATCACGCTCGCGTTCGATATCACCAACACCGGCAGTGTGGCCGGCAACGAGATCGCGCAGGTTTATGCGCGCCCGCACCAACCGCGGCTGATCCGCCCGATCCGCGAACTCAAGGGCTTCGCGAAAGTCTCTCTCGAGCCGGGCGAAACCAAGCGCGTCGAGATCAAGATCGAGAGCCGCGATTTGCGGTATTATGACCCGCAGTATCGCCGGTGGCTGCTCGATGCCGGCAGCCTGACCTTCGAGGTCGGCGCGTCCTCTCGCGACATCCGTCTGGAGCGGACGGTCGAGGTCGAAGCCGCGGCACTCGCCTCCACCGTCCTCAATGTCGAAAGCCAGCCCTTCCTGGTCTTCGAGCACGAATTCGCCCGCCAGCGCTTCCGTGCCTTCCTCAAGCAGCGGCTCGATCTCAGCGATCAGGAGGCCGACAAGATGCTCGAATACTGCGCCGGCTCCTTCCTCGGAATCCACAAGACCGTCGCCTGGGTCGCGGGCGAGACAATCTCCAAGGCCGAAATGGCCGCATTCCTCGACAGCCTCAACAAGGAGATGGGAATGACGCTCACCAAGGCTGCATAGACACCTGGGCGCCGCCTTGCGCGGTGCCGGACCGAGCGTCTCGGGAACAGAGACCGTGCAATCAATGCCAACCAAGGGGAACTGCCATGAAATTTCGCCACCTATTGTCCACGATGAGCATCCTGGGCGCGTTCGCTGCCTCTAGTCCCGTGCTCGCCCAGACCGTCGACGTGCAGCACTACTGGACGAGTTCGAGTGAATCCAAGGCGATGAACACGATCGCCGACAGCTTCAAGCAGCGCGGCGGAAAATGGATCGACAGCCCGTCGGCCGATTTCGACGCGGCGCTTGCGGCGGCAACCAGCCGGATTGCCGGCGGGCAGCCGCCATCGGCGATCCTGATGACGCCAAGCTCGGCGCTGCGCGACCTTGCCAGCTCCGGTCAGCTTCGAGATTTCGACGATCTCGCCGCCAAGGGCGGTTGGCAAAAGGTGATGGCGCCGATTGTGTGGGACAAGCTCAATGTCGACGGCCACCTTGTTGCCTTACCCGTCGGGGTGCATGCGCAGAACTGGGTCTGGTATTCCAAGCCCGTTCTGGAGAAACTCAAAATCAGCGAACCGAAGACCTTCGACGAGCTTTTCGCGGCCGCCGATAAGATCAAGGCGTCGGGCGGCATTGGCATCGCTACCGGCGGCGAACCCTGGCAGCAAGTCGGCATCCTCTACAGCGTGTTTCTCGCTCTCGGCGGTCCCGAGTACTGGAATGAATTGATCGTCAAGCGATCCCCCGAGGCGCTCAAATCGCCTGTCCTGACCCAGGCTTTCGATATCTTTCGCAAGGTATCGACCTATGCGGATCCGGCGAGCCCCGGCCGCTCCTGGAACGACACGACGAACCTCGTCGTGACGGACAAGGCCGGTTTCCAGTTCATGGGCGACTGGGCACGGGGCGAGTTCCTCGCTGCCGGCAAGGTCGCGGGTAAGGACTTCGGGTGCTTCCTGACGCCGGCTGAAAAGCCAGGATACGCGATCCTGATCGATGTCTTTGCATTCCCGGTGAACACCGACGACGACCGAATCAAGGGCCAGACGCTGCTCGCGGACTCGATCATGGAGCCCGCTGTCCAGGAAACGATCGCCGAGGTCAAAGGCTCTGTCCCGTCGCGGACGGATGTGGATACGTCCAAGCTCGACACCTGCGCGCAAATCGGATCCAAGGCGCTTGCCACGCCGGGCGCCGCGGTCCAGGCAGCCTATGATGCGCTCGCAGGCGACCTTAACGGCCAGGTGACGGATCTGGCCGGGCAGTTTTGGACCGACAAGTCCATGACCACGCAAGCGGCCGTCGAGAGCTTTAGCAACATTCTGCAGAGCGAGTAAGAATCACGCAACCGGCTGGCGGCATCGCTGGCTGGTTGCCAACCCTTGCACTCGCGGGTCGCTCGGCATGACGCACCTATGATCCTGAAAGCGGTTTCATGAGAACCTGGTTGCATCGGCAGACGTTCAGGCCGGACATGACGGTCGTCTTCTTCTTCGGCATCGTGGCGGTGTTTTTCTACGGATCGATCTTCTGGACCGGCTACATGTCCCTGACGCGGTCGACGCTGATGCCCAATTACAATTTCGTGGGCTTCGACCAATATATCAAGCTCTTCACGAACCACCGCTGGCTGGTGTCTTGCCTGAACATGGTGATTTTCGGCGTGCTCTACATCGTTGGCACGCTCGCCTTCGGCACGCTGCTTGCCGTTTTCGCCGACCGCCGCATCAGGGCCGAGTCGCTGTTTCGAACCATATTCCTCTATCCGCTCGCCGTATCGCTGATCGTCACCGGTCTTTCCTGGCGTTGGGTGCTCGACCCTGTGAACGGCTTGCAGGGGCTTGTGCGCGGCATGGGTTGGGAGAATTTCAGCTTCGACTGGCTCACCGATCCCGACCGGGCGATCTACACGCTGGTGATTGCCGGCATCTGGCATTCGGCCGGGTTGATCATGGTCATCATTCTCGCCGGCTTGCGCGGCGTGGACGAAGACCTCTGGAAGGCGATCCGCATGGAGGGCATTCCCCTCTGGCGTGCCTATCTGCAAGTCATTTTTCCCGGTATGCGGCCGGTCGTGGCTTCCTGCGTCGTGCTTTTGATGTCGGACGTTATTCGAGGCTACGACCTTGTCATCGCCATGACCAAGGGAGGGCCCGGCATTGCCACGGAAATGCCGGCGAAGTTCGCTGTCGACTATTATTTCGCACGGGTCAATCTCGGCCTGGCTTCCGCCGCCTCGATCGCGATGCTGGTCCTCTCGCTCTTGCTGTTGGCACCTTATTTCTACAGTGAGTTCAGGAGGCGCACGTGACGCGAAGCCTTCCTGGCGAACGCTCCGTGTTCGGCCCACGCGCGGCGCGTCTCGGTCTCTATGCGTTTCTCTTCGCTTCGGCCGCCTTCTTTCTCCTGCCGCTGCTGCTGGTGATCAGCAACTCGCTGAAGCCGATGGAGGAAATCCGCCAGGGCAATCTTCTCGCTCTCCCCGTCAAGCCGACTTTCGATGCGTGGCTGACGGCATGGAAAAGTGCTTGCACCGGGCTCGAATGCGGCGGGGTGCGCCCAGGCCTGTGGAACTCGATCAAGATCACCGTTCCAGCCGTCGTGATCTCGACGCTGGCAGGCGCGCTCAACGGCTATGCGCTGGCGCAGTGGAAGTCACGCCACGCCAACCTGATCATGCTTCTCGTCATGGTCGGCCTATTCATCCCCTATCAGGCGATGCTCTATCCGACGGTGAAGATCCTGAGCAGCCTCAGTCTGTTCCGCACCTATAGCGGTATCATTCTTGTCCATGTCGTCTACGGCTTGCCTTATACGACGCTGCTGTTCCGAAACTTCTACGTTGGCGTGCCGGAGGAGATCAGCCGGGCCGCGCGCATGGAAGGCGCCAGTTTTCTCAGGACGTTCCGGTCCGTCATTCTCCCGCTGTCGACCAACATCCTGGTCGTCGTGGCGATCCTGCAATTCACCGGCATATGGAACGATTATCTGCTCGGGCTGATCTTCGCCGGCAACGACAATTTGCCGATGACGGTTCAGCTCACCAACATCGTCAACAATGCTCGGGGTTCGGCCTCGCCCAATGTCAACATGGCCGCCGCGGTCATCACCGCCATTCCGACGCTCATCGTCTATTTCCTCTCCGGCCGCTATTTCGTGCGCGGCATCGCCGCCGGTGCTGTGAAGGGTTAGCCATGTCCAGTGTATCCATCCGGAAAATCAGGAAATCCTTCGCCGGTCTGACCGTCCTGGATTCGGTCGACATGGAGATCGCTCCCGGCGAATTCATTGTCATTTTAGGTCCCTCGGGGTGCGGAAAGTCGACCCTGCTCAACGTGATCGCCGGACTTGACGATTGCGACTCCGGCCAGATCGTGATCGACGCAGTCGATGTCAGCGGCCTGGAGCCAAGCCAGCGGGGACTGGCGATGGTGTTTCAATCCTATGCGCTTTTCCCTGCCATGACCGTGCGGCGCAATCTCTCCTTCGGCATGGAAGTCGCTGGCACGCCCAAGCCGACGATCGTGCAAAAGGTAGACTGGGTGGCGAAGCTCCTGCAAATCGAGGCGCTGCTCGACCGCAAGCCGGGCCAGTTGTCAGGCGGTCAGCGCCAGCGGGTCGCGATCGGCCGAGCGCTCGTGCGCTCGTCCAGCATCTGCCTTTTCGACGAGCCGCTGTCGAACCTCGACGCCAAGCTGCGCGCCGAGACGCGCGTCGAGCTCAAGCAACTGCACGAGACGCTGAAGTCCACCATGATCTATGTGACGCACGACCAGATCGAAGCCATGACAATGGCCGATCGCGTGGCCGTGATGCACAGGGGTAGGGTCGAGCAGTTCGCTCCTCCGCAGTCCATCTACGAGAAGCCGGCAAGCCTCTTCGTCGCCGGCTTCGTGGGATCGCCTGCTATGAATCTTCTCGAGGGCAGCCTGGACGGCGCGGCGCGCTTTCTGGTCGGTCAGCGCAGCATCAGTTCCTCCGCCTATCCTTTCGAAGATCCGTCAACCGCGGGCGAGGCGGTGCTCGGCATTCGGTGCGAGGACATCGACGTCGTCGAGCCGGGTTCGCCTGACAGCATTCCCGCCAAGCTCGCCTTCACCGAACTTCTGGGCGCCGATGCCCTCGGCTGGTTCGACTGCCTGGGCAAACGCATGAGCGTCAGGCTCGGTGTTGATGCCGCCCGCTCGATGCGGAAGGAGGTCGGCCTTCGGTTCGACATGGCGAAGGCTTCCTTCTTTTCAGCGTCGACCGAACGGCGGCTGTGAGGGACACGAGAGCTCAATCAACCGGCGGCACAAACGCCGCCGAGGCATCCATGGAGACTTCGGTTGTCGTATGAAAAGCTGATGGATGGCGCGTTCGATGCGCTGATCGAAGAGATGACGGATGCGGAGAAGGTGTCGCTTGTTTCGGGCCACCGCATGTGGAAGACGGCAGCGATCGAGCGTCTGGGCATCCCGCAGATCGTCATGACCGACGGCACCTACGGGGTGCGTTACTCCATCCCGCAGATCGATCAGGATGAAGCCGGGGGCCAGGATTTCGCGGCGTTTCTCTCCGTCGTCGACCAGAAGGCCGATGACGTGCAGATTGCCTGGGGACAGGTCAGACCCGCGACCTGCTTTCCAAACGGATGCAGCATCGCCTGTTCGTGGGACACAGACCTTGCGCGTGGGTTGGGCGAGGCTCTCGCCCGCGAATGTCAAGAAGCCGGCGTTCATCTGCTGCTCGGACCGGGGATCAACATCCGTCGCACCCCGCTCGGCGGCCGCTCCTACGAATATTATTCCGAAGATCCGATCCTTACGGGGGATTTCGCGGCCGGCGTCATCGGCGGGCTGCAGGAGAACGGCGTTGGCGCATCGCTGAAGCATTTCGCCTGCAACAATTCCGAAGTCGAGCGAACGACCATGGATTCCGTGGTCGAGGAGCGCGCGCTGCGGGAGATATATTTGAGCGGCTTCGAGCGTGCGATCGCCAGGAGCAATCCCTGGACCGTGATGAGTTCTTACAATCGTCTGAACGGTGTCCAGGCTGCCGAGAACCGTTGGCTCCTCGACGAGGTGTTGCGAGGCGAGTGGGGCTATGACGGCGTGGTTGTCTCCGACTGGCACGGCATCAAGGATCGACCGGCCTCGCTGGCGGCCGGCAACGACCTGGATATGCCGGAAAGCGAAACGCGCAAGGCCGACCTGCTGGGGTCGATCAAGGCGGGCAGGATAGACTGCGCCGTGCTCGACAAGGCCTGCGCACGCATGCTCGGTCTGATCCGGCGCGCCAAGCGCGGGGAAGCCCGGGGGCGGGTTTTCGATCGTGCCGAGCATCATTCGCTGGCCCGCCGGATGGCGGCCGAATCCATCGTTTTGCTGAAAAACGAGGGCGCACTCCTGCCGATCTCGCCAGCGAAGGTGAAGCGTATTGCGATCGTGGGTGAGGGAGCCCGCACCCCCGTTATCCAGGGCTCCGGCTGCGCCACGACGCCACCGACCTCGGTGGACGTGCCGTTGGACGAAATCCGCAAACTCGCCGGCGCCGATATCCAGATCGAAATCTTCCGGGGCACGAGCGGGATCGCCGAGGACCGCGAGACGCTGATTGCTGAAGCCGAGACGGGCGCCGCCGGGGCCGACATGGTCATCGTGTTCGTCAATGTCGAGAGCGGCTATGACGGCGAGGGCTCCGACCGCCGCACGCTTGATCTCGCGCACGGCCATGACGAATTGATCGAACGGCTGGCCGCCGCCAATCCAAATCTGGTTGTCGTCATTGCCAGCCCCGACGCCGTTGTCATGCCGTGGATCGACAAGGTGCAGGCCGTGGTCGAAACCTTCTTTTCCGGTCAGGCCATGGGCGGCGGCCTCGCCGATATCCTGTTCGGCCGGGTTAACCCGTGCGGCAAGCTTACCACGACCTTCCCGAAACGAATGGAGGACATGCCGGCCTATCTCACCTATCCGGGCGAGAATGGGCGCCACCTTTACAGCGAAGGCATCCATGTCGGCTATCGGTGGTACGATGCCCGCGACATCGAGCCGCTTTTTCCGTTCGGCTTCGGATTGAGTTTTACCGAGTTCGCCTACTCCGATCTCTCGCTGGACCGGTCGGAAATCCGGCGTGGTGAACGCGTTTCCGCGAGCTTTACCGTTACCAACACCGGAGCGGTGGAAGGCAAGGAAATCTGCCAGCTCTACGCCCGTTACGGCAAGCCCCGCCTCAAACGGCCAATCCGCGAACTGAAGGGCTTCTGCAAGGTTGCGCTGCGCCCCGGCGAAAGCCGCAGGGTCAGCATCGAGTTGACAGCGCAGGATCTCTGCGCCTTCGACCCGGCGCGCGGAGACTGGACGCTCGATAGCGATACGATCGGGATCGAGGTCGGTTCGTCATCGAGGGATATCCGGCTGGTGGCGCCTCTGCGAACCATTTCTTCCGTCTCGGAACATCGGCCCATCGAATGGGACACACAGCCGGTCTTCGTGCTTCGAAATCCGATCGCACGTCGAAAATTCGTCGCCTTTCTGCAAGGCCAGCTCGGCATCTCAGCGCAGGAGGCGGATACGATGCTGGAGCACTGCGCCAATTCCTTTTTCGGCATATTCACGACCTTCGACCGCCGGTTTCGCCGCAGTTTTCCGAAAGCCGACATCGAAAGACTGCTCTGCGAGATCAATGGCGAGACAGATGAGCGGGACTATCAAGCCGCGTAAGCTCTGCACGGGTGCTCCCCTGCCGCAACGACCCAATCGTCTTTGATCTCTATTGGTCAGTGCGCCGCTGAAAAGGTGGATCGTCGGAGTCGGGCGGACGTGCGGTCTACTGGGAATGGCTGACGCCGGAAGAGCGGAAGGCTGTTGCGGCGATCAAGGCCGCCTTCGATCCGCTGGGCATCATGAATCCTGGCTGCCTAATGCATGTCGCGCAAAAGTGCGCAGCGGTTTTGCGATAACGACATGCATAAAAACAAGAACTTAAAGCGCGTCGCATGAATCCGTTCAAACGCGACGCACTTTAGTGTCCGGCTGATATTTGTGCCGATTCCGCTCGACGCTACGATTCCCGGCAGCGTTGCAACGGGACCCTCTGCCGCGTCTGGTGGGCCGCGCTCACCCGTAGCGGGAGCAAATCGCGTACACAGCGGCCAGATAGGTGAGTGCAATCGTGACGTAGGAGACCGCGAGTTCGACTGCGATAGAGGTGATTTGAAACAGCATCACCGAGAAAGCCTTTGTTAACCCTAACTTATTAATACGCGCTAATTCTGACTCTTACCACCCCCAAGAACAAGATACGCAACTACTGTCGGCAGCTTTGCCGTTCAGCATGGGACCACACATTGTGCGCACGCTAGCACCTGCGCGGCGCGGCAGGCGCCAAGTCCGATGCGTTGTATTTTCTAACGCTGAGACCAAAAGCGGCGTTTACTGGCCCAAGATCATGTCTGAAGCTCTCTGTCCGATCATCATACTGGGCGCATTGGTGTTGCCGCCGATCAATTTCGGCATGACAGACGCATCCGCGACCCGCAAGCCTGCGATGCCGCGCACCTTGAGCGTTGCCGGATCGACGACAGCCATCGCATCCGTCCCCATCTTGCAGGTTCCAACTGGGTGATAGACGGTCAGCGCTTCGGCGCGCAGATAGGCCAGGATTTCGTCGTCGCTACGCACATCCTTGCCCGGCAGCATCTCCCTGCCTCTGATCTCGTCGAACTCGGGTGCAGCAAAGATCTGACGCGCAATCTTGATGCCTTCGACCAGCACCTTGGCGTCCTTCTCGTCGGAGAAGAACCGGTGGTCGATCAAGACATCCCGGCTCGATGCATGGCCGGACAATTTGAGTTCGCCAACGCTTTTGGGCCTAAGGACGCAGGTGTGAATTGCGTACCCATGCCCATACTCCAGCAGTCTGCCGCGATGGCTGCGATAGCCGGGCACAAAGTGGAACTGAATGTCGGGAATGCCATCTGCGTACTTCGTTTTGGCAAAGCCGCCGGCCTCGACATAGTTCGTGCTGAGCATGCCCTTTCGGCCGACGAAATACTGAAAAGGCGCTGCTAACATGCGGGGGAGATTCAGCAGCGACAGGCCCAGCGTCTTGGTGCTTGAGGAGCGGACTGTGATCATGCCGTCCACATGGTCCTGCAGGTTCTTGCCCACTCCCGCCAGATTAAGGATCGGATCTATGCCGATCTCTCGGAGCTCGGCCGCCGGGCCGATCCCGGAAGCTAGCAAAATCTTCGGTGAGCTGATCGCGCCGGCCGAGAGCACGATCTCGCGGTTAGCAGATAGCGTCTTCTGCTCGCCCTGGTGCCGCACCCTTACGCCCGCTGCACGCGCCTCCGTTATTTTGAGGTCGATAACTTCGCATTCGCTCAGAACGGTGAGATTTTTGCGATCGAGCACCGGGCGCACGAAAGCGGTGAAACTGCTGAAGCGCTGACCGCGATCTTGCGTGACATTGTATATCCCGAGGCCGAACTGGCTTTCGGCATTGAAATCGTCGTTGACAGGGAGGCCCGAATCGTTCCCGGCTTTGACGAACATCTTTGAAAGCACGTTCGGATCGCGTGGGCTGTCGACCAGCAGCTCTCCGCTTGTGCCGTGGTACTGGGGGTTTTGGCCAAGCAGATTGCGCTCGAGCTTCTTGAAGACGGGAAGCACGTCGCTATACGCCCAACCTGTGCAGCCGAGCCGCGACCACTCGTCATAATCTTGGGCGGCGCCCCTGATATAGACCATCGAGTTGATCGAGCTCGAACCGCCCAGCGCCTTGCCACGATTGACCGGAATCCTGCGGTTATCGAGGTGCGGCTGAGGCACGCCGACAAAGCAATAGTCATAATTCGGATTGCCGTAGAGCGAGAGGATTCCCGCCGGCACTCTCACCCGCACGCTGTTGTCGCTTCCGCCGCCCTCGACGAGGCAGACCCGCACGGATGGGTTCGCGCTCAGGCGATTGGCGAGGACGCAGCCTGCCGAACCTGCGCCAACCACGACATAATCATAAGTATCGGCCGACATTCACCGCGCCTTCAAAGAAAATGGAACGGGCCGGAAATCTTGGTAACCGGCCCGCCGACCTTACTGGAGGAGTTGCGTCCAGACTTTCGTGACAAGTTCCTGCGCTGCAGGCGAACACGCTTCGCCCATTTTCACCGGAACGGTTGGGAAAAGTTCGGGAGCGTTTTCCTTGGAGTAGAGCGCTTTCGTCTCGTCGATCTTCACCGGGGAGGAATGACCGTAGTAGTTGTACTCGGCCGTCGCGTTGTCGATCTCAGCCATAAAGTCGATGAACTTCTTGGCATTGTCGATATTGGCCGCACCCTTCGGCACGACATAGGAGTCCAGCCAGCCGACCAGGCCTTCCTTAGGCATCGCGTACTCAACGTTGGCCTTGTCGTTGCGGCGAACGCGCATGGTATTGCCGTCCCACCAGAAGTGGGCGCCAACCTCGCCGCCACCGATCCGGTTCTCGATATTGTCGCTGGAGTAGGCCGCGACGTAGGGCTTTTGCGCTTGTAGGAGATCGAGAACGCGCTTCATTTCCTGAGGATCTTCGCTGCAGTATTTGATGCCGAGATAATTCTGCGCAGCCGAAACGACTTCGTCTGGCTGCGCAAGGCTGGCGATTTTACCTTGCAGTTCGGCCGGCGGCTCAAAATAGGTCTTCCAACTATCGACCGGACCCTTGTAGACGTCGCGGTTGACCGTGTAGCCGGCGTTGCCGAAGGCAAGCGGGATCGAATGATTGCCGGTCGGATCCCACCATGGCTTCTGCCATTCCGGCAGGATTTGCTGATAGGCAGACATGCTGCTGGCTCCGATGTCCTCGAGCAGCCCGCTGTCTATCATGATCTTCACAAAATGCTGCGAGGGCGTCACGATGTCGTAGCCGGAGGAGCCGGCTTGCAGCTTGGTCAGCAGGTCCTCGTTGGAGGAGAAGGCGTCGACGGTGACGTCGATACCCGTTTCCTTTTCGAATTTTGCGACGACGTCCGGAGCGATGGAGTCGGCCCAAGCGTAGATCGAAAGCTTGCCTTCAGCATGAGCCGAGACGCTGAAGGCCAGTCCTAGCGCGCTGGCGACGACGAGTGATGTGACGCGCGGATTTTTGAACATGTCGTTCCCCTTAATTTCTTGTTCTCCAAGGCAACGATAGCCCACATGCGCCAGCAATAAATTTGAATTCGCCGATGTGGTGGTTAGGTAAAAACTTGCTTCGCTATCTCTGCCGCTGCAGCAGAAAAGCGACCGTCGCCAGCGCGATAGAGGCCAGCATTATCAATGTCGATATTGCGTTGAGCTGCGGCGACACGCCTTGCTTGATCAGCGAGAAGACGTAAACGGGCAGAGTGGTCGCGCCGCCGGAATTCAAGAGATTGCTGGTGATGAAATCGTCCATCGAGATGACGAACGCAAGCATCGCGCCGCTGAGCACTCCCGGTAGAATGAGCGGCAGAGTTACGCGTCGGAAAGCGATCCATGCCGACGCGTAAAGATCGCGCGCGGCTTCTTCCAGATCAGCATCCATGCCCTGCAGGCGGGCACGTATGGGCAGGAATGCGAACGGGATGCAGAAAGTCGTATGCGCGATGATCAGCTTTACGATGCCATTCGCGAGGCCGATCTGGGAAAACAGGATCAGCGTGGCAACGGCAACGACAATTTCCGGCAGCAGCAGAGGCAGATTGACGACTGTCTCGGAAAGGCCGCGGAAACGAACGTCCCTTCCGCGCACGATTACCAATGCGGCCATTAGAGCCACGATTGTCGAGATCGTGGTAGCGATGACGGCGACGATGAGTGACACCTTCACAGCGGAAACCAGCGCTGAGTTGGATAGCGCCGCCGTATACCAATGAAGCGAAAAACCGCCCCAATTGGAAACGATGCGATTGGCGTTGAACGAGTAGAATACCACCACCGATATGGGCAGATAGAGATAGACGAAGAAAAGCAGGCTGAAGAGCCCGAAACCGGGGTAGCGCCTGACATCGGAACCGTTTGTCATAGTGCGAGCTCCGTCGTTTCCCTCCGTACGGCCCGCAATCCTCTGGCAACAAGGAATATCAGAACTGCCGTCATCAGAACGATGGATATGGCAGCGCCCAACGGCCAATTGCGCGCCGCGCCGAATTGCAGTTGGATCAGATTTCCCATCATCATCGACTTGCCGCCGCCGAGCAGCGTCGGCTCCAGCACTGCGCCGAGGCACGGAACGAAGACCAGAATAGCGCCAGCCAGCATTCCCGGCTGACAGAGAGGCAGGATGACACGGTGTAGCGTGATGAGGCGGCTTCCGTAAAGATCGTGCGATGCCTCGATAAGCGCCGGGTCGAGTTTCTCGATGGAGGCGAAAATCGGCAAAATCATCAGCGGGATGTAGCTGTAAACGAGGCCGATCAGCATGGCGGTGTCACCGAACAGCAAACTGTCCATATCATCGATCAACCCGAGCGCGCGCAACGTCTTTTCGATCACGCCTTCATTGCCGAGAATGATGATCCAGGAGTAGACGCGCACGATCATCGAGACCCAGAACGGCAAGGTTACGAGATAGATCAGAGCGACCTTGAGCGACGGCTTTTGCAACGAGATGAAATGGGCGACCGGGAAGCTGAGGACCAAGCAGATCAGCGTCGTCCCGGCCGAAAGCAGGAGAGTTCTCGCAACGACGATCAGATATTGTGGATTAAATTCGAGCTCGCCCGCCCAGCCTTCATTGAACAGTATCTGCTTGTAGGGTGCGGTGGTGAAAACATATTCGAAACCACCATACGGTCCACGGGTAGAGAACGAGACGAGAACGATGATGCCGACCGGTATGATCAATGTGAGGAACATGATCAGATGCGTCGGCAAAAGCCCCAGCACGTTCCAGCCCGGGCTCTTGATATGCCGCGTCATGCACCGAGGATCCGCACGGATTCGGCGGCAAAGCCGACTTTCACCGACTGCCCGATCTCGAACATCTGGCCGCGGCTGACACTGTTGCGCTTGGAAATGCGCAGCCTGGTGCCGCCCGTTTCAACGAGATAGTATGTGTAGCCGCCGAGATAATTGGTGCCCATGATCGTGCCATCGACAGCTATCGGGTTGTCCTGGGCAGGCAGGCTGATTTTCTCCGGGCGTATCGACATGAAGGCCTTCTGGCCGGCGACTGCTTTCTTGTGAGAAGCCGTCAAGGTCATGCCGAGCTGCGTTGTCACGGTCGCCTGCTCGCCGTCGACGGCAATCACCTCGGCGTCGAGGAAATTGGTCTCGCCGATGAAGTCGGCGACGAAGCGGTTTGACGGCTCCTCGTAGATCGCAGCGGGCGTGCCAAGCTGTTGGATTTCGCCATCGCCGAGAACGCAGATGCGATCCGACAGGTCGAGAGCTTCTTCCTGGTCATGGGTGACGAAGACGAAGGTGATACCGGTCTTGCGCTGCAGGATGCGCAGCTCGTCGCGCATGGCCTGGCGTAGCTTCAGGTCGAGTGCCGAGAGGGGTTCGTCGAGCAAAAGGACTTCCGGTTCCGGCGCCAATGCGCGGGCGAGCGCGACGCGCTGGCGCTGGCCGCCCGACAATTGCTGCGGCTTGCGCCCGGCAAATGCCTCCATATGGACCAGACGCAGCATATCGGCGACGCGCGCTTCACGGCGGTCTTTTGACCAGCCCAGGTTTTCAAGCCCGAAGCCGATGTTCTGTTCAACGCTCATGTGCGGAAACAGGGCGTAACTCTGGAACACAGTGTTGACCCGCCGCTTATGCGGCGGCAGTCCCTGTATGTTCGAGCCGTGCAGGAAAATTTGACCCGTCGTTGGCTGCTCGAAGCCGGCGATCATGCGCAACAGGGTGGTCTTGCCGCAGCCGCTCGGGCCAAGCAGCGTAAAGAACTCGTTGTCGTAGATGTCGAAGGAAACGGGCTTCAACGCCTGATAGGTGCCGAATACCTTGGACACGCCCTTGATCTCGACAGCCTTTCGAGGTGCGCGCAGGCCGGCCTCATCATTCATGGTCTGGGCGCTCCGGTAAGTCTTTGCGAGCTAGGGCGATGAAGGATTTTCAACGCCGCGCCACCAAGGGTGGGCGCGGCGTTGATCAGGTGATTACATCTTCTCCCATTTGCCGCTGCGGACCACGAACATGTCGACGTCGATTGCCATGTTGGTCTGTCCGTTCGCGTCGAACGAGACGTCTCCCAGAATGCCGTCGTGATGGATGTCACGAATGGCTTTGCTCAGCGCCTCCTTGTCGTCGACGCCCTTTTCCTTGATGACATCGAGCAGGATCTGCGTGGCCTCATAGGCATACTTGGCGTAGGAACCGGCAGGATCGGTGTAGCCCTTGGTTTCATAGGCCTTGCTGAATTCGTCGAGCTTCGGGTTCGACTGTACGGCCGGGGTTCCCGCAATGGTGCCCTCGGAGGCTGCGGCTGCGATCTCGATGAACTTCGGATCGTAGATGCCCGAAATTCCGTACATGGGCAGACTGCCCATTCCAAGATCGGCCATCTGGCTGCGCACAAGCGCTGCTTCGGTGACAACACCACCGAAGTAGACCGCATCAGGCGCCGCCGCCTTCGCCGTGGTCAACATGGCGCGGAAATCGGTGGTGCCGACCGCGGCTGCGTCCGACGAGACGATCTCTCCGCCGGCGGCCTTGAAGAAATCGCCGAACCACTTGGTGTTGGCCGCGCCGTAGTCGGTCGTATCGGAGATGATGGCGATCTTCTTGACCTTGCCTTGCTTGGCAATGACTTCGGCCAACGGCTTGTTTTCGTTGACCAATGTTGGCGTGACGCGGGTCACGTTCGCGAAATTCTGCTCGGTGATCTTCGGGCTGACCGCGCCCCAGACGATGAACGGCATCTGCGCGCGATTGAAGACCGGGATCGTCGCCAGCGCGACCGAGCTGTTCCAATGTCCGGTCGCGGCAATCACCGACGGATCGTTGACCAGCTTTTGGGCCGCCGAGACGCCGACGGCCGGATCGGAGGCGTCATCGAGGACGATGCCTTCCACCTGGTGCGGATAGCCGCTGGCATTGGCTTGCTCGATCGCGAGCAGGAAACCGTTGCGGGCGCCAAGGCCCTGCTGGGCGTTTCCGCCGGACAACGGTCCAATGAAACCGAGTTTGATCTGGTCGGCCTGAGCCTGGGCGGCACCCAGTGCAATGGCGAACAGAGACCCAGCCAGAATTGACGATACGCGGATAAGCGCGCTGCGCCTGTTTTGCATGGTTCCACCTCAATAGAATTATCTGCCGCCGTCGTAGCGACCCGGCCGATCGTGATCGTCGGCTGATCATCAGTGTATTGGCGCGTATTCGGTGATGAAATTCGGAAATTGTGACTCGTGAGTTCGGAGATTCGTTCTGTCCGCCCGGCACGGTGGTTGATACCCGTCTGCTCCCGACGGAGGCGAGCACGATGACGGCACTGCTTGTCCAGCAGCTGGTGAACTGGATAACCCTTGGCTGCATTTATGCCTTGCTGGCTATCGGATTCAGCCTGATCTTCGGTGTCCTGAACGTCATTCATTTCTCTCACGGCGATGTCGCAACGACGGCGCCGTTCATCTCGCTGGCGCTCGCCCAGGCGTTGGCGACGGCAGTTGGGGCCTCGAGCCCCGCTTGGCTGGTGGTTGCGGTTCCGGCAGCCGTGTTCGCCGTCGGATCGATCGGCGTCTTGCTGGACAAGCTGGTTATCAGGCGCTTTCGCGACGCCCCTGCCATGATGGCGCTGGTGGCGACGGTGGCGCTGGGTATCGTCATCCGCGAACTGATCCGTCATCTCTATCCGCAAGGATCGAACCCGCATGCCTTCCCGCGCCTGGTGTCGGGCATGGCTTTCGAATTCTCCGGCGTTGCCATCAGCTGGTTCGCGCTGCTTGTGGTCGTGCTGACCATCGCGTTGGTGGCCATGCTGTTCGTCTTCCTGCGCCTGACCCCGCTCGGCCTGCGCATCCGGGCGGCCTCGGAGGACCGGATCGTGGCGCGGATGATGGGCATCCGTGATGCACGTGTCTTCCGGGCGACTTTCTTCATCGCCTCAGCGATCGGCGCCACTGCCGGCCTTTTGTTCGCAAGCTATGCCGGCGTGACACGGTTCGACTTCGGTGTCATGGCCGGCCTGCTCGGCTTTTCCGCCGCCGTAATCGGCGGCCTCGGCTCGATGCCGGGCGCCATACTGGGCGGACTGATCATCGCCGGCATCGAGGTGCTTGCCCAGACCTTCGTGACCGACGGCGCTTCCTACCGGCTGGTCTTCGTCTTCCTGCTGGTCATTGCCGTGCTCATCTTCCGCCCCGCCGGCCTGCTTGGGCGCACCGTCATGGAGAAAGTCTAGCATGCAGGCTCGGACTTTACTTGCTACGCCGGGCAAAACGGCGGCCGCAGCCTTCACCGTCGCCTCGCAACTATGCGGGGCGACTTTTCTGTACCTCATCTTGAAGGTTGACGGCGGCTGGCAGGTGATCGGCCTGCTGGCTTTGCTCGGACTGGGCTTCTACCTGCTGGAGAGGTTGCCGTGGATCGCGGACTACGCGCTGGCCAGCTTTGCCCGGGTTCCCCTCGTGGCGCTGGTCACCGCAGCGCTCATCGTTCTGGCTTTTCCATTCTTCGTCGGCTCGAACACCTATATGCTGCATCTTCTGATCGTCGCCGAGCTCTACGCCGTGCTCGCGCTGGCGCTCAATTTCCAGCTCGGCAGCGCCAACATTCCGAACTTCGCCACCGGCGCTTCCTACGGCATCGGCGCCTATGTGTCGGCGTTGCTGGCGATCAATTTCGGCGTCAGCTTCTGGCTGACACTGCCGGTCGCGGCGCTGGCTGCAACACTGTTCGGTTTCATCATCGGCATTCCGTCTATGCGCACGCGCGACACCTATCTGGCGCTTGTCACGATCGCCTTTGGTGTCGTGGTCCAGCAACTGCTGAACAATTTCGGCTGGACCGGCGGGCCCAACGGACTGGTCGGCATTCCGGCACCCAGCCTGTTCGGTCATTCCTTCGCCGACCCGCTGGTGATCTTCGGCTGGAAGCTGCCGAGCCAGGCGAACTTCTACTATCTGTCGGCGGCGCTGGTCGTCGTCGCCATCGTCACGGCGCATCGGTTGCACGGCTCGCGCATCGGGCTGGCCTGGAACGCATTGCGCGCCGACGAGATCGCCGCCAAGGCGCAAGGCATCAATGTGGCGTGGTTCAAGGTGCTGGCGTTCGCGGTCGATGCCTTTCTCGCCGCCTTCGCCGGCACGATCTACGCCTTCTACGTGTCCTACATTTCCCCCGACAATTTCACCTTCCTCGTCTCCGTCACCATCATGACCATGGTCATCGTCGGCGGCATGGACAACATTTTCGGCGTCATCGTCGGTGCGTTCCTGCTGACCATCCTGCCCGAGAAACTGCGCGCCTTCGCCGACTACCGCCTGCTGTTCTTCGGCGTCGTCATCATCGGCTTCCTGATGATCCGGCCGCAGGGGTTGTTCCCGCAACGCATGCGGCGATACGGGGGCGATCTGTGAGCGCGCTTCTCAAAGTCGAGAATTTGACGATGCGCTTCGGCGGGTTGGTCGCGCTCAACGATGTCAGCCTTTCGATCGACAAGGGCGCGGTGCTCGCCGTCATCGGCCCGAATGGCGCCGGCAAGTCGACGCTGTTCAACGTCGTGACTGGCGTCTACCGGCCGACCTCCGGCCGGGTGACGTTCGACGGCGCCGAGATCACCAGCCGCCCGTCCTATGAAGTCGTCGATCGCGGCATCGCCCGCACATTTCAGTCGTCGCGGCTGTTCTCGGACCTCAGCGTCCTCGACAACGTCATCATCGGCATGCACACCCGCACGAAGACCGGCGTGCTGGATGCGCTGTTCCGGCCGGGCGCGTCGCGCCGCGAGATGGCGGCCTGCGTGGAAAAGGCCGAAACCCTGCTCAAGCTTGGATCCGGCGGTCTTTTCGAACAGCGTTATCGGCCAGCGGGAACGCTAGCGCAGGCTGACCGGCGCCGGCTGGAGATCGCCCGCGCACTGGCCTCGCAGCCCAAGCTCTTGCTGCTCGACGAGCCGTCGGTCGGCATGGACGATACGGAAACCGACGCACTGGTGGCCGACATCGTAAGGCTGCGCGCGGAAAACCCCGAGCTGTCGGTGGTCTTGATCGAGCACGACATGCGGGTGGTCGAGGCATTCCCGCACCACGTCGCGTGCATCGACTACGGCAGCAAGATCGCCGAGGGCGACTTTGCGGCGGTGCGGGCCGACCCGCGCGTCCAGGAAGCCTATCTCGGGAAGGCGGTCGCCCATGCTTGAGCTGAAGCGTGTCGATACCAGCTACGGGGCGGTTCCGATGCTGCGCGGCGTGGCGATGAGCGTTCGTCCCGGCGAACTGGTCTGCCTGCTCGGGCCGAATGGTGCCGGCAAGACGACAACCTTCATGACCGTATGCGGCGTTGTGCGCGCCCAGCGCGGCAAGGTCGAGGTGATGGGCCGGGACATGGCGACGCTTGGCACGGAAAACCTCGCGTCGCTCGGTGTCGGCCTTGTTCCGGAAGGGCGCCGGTTGTTTCCCAGCCTGACCGTGATCGAGAACCTGCGCCTGGGCTACGATGCGGTGTCCGGCCGGGGTCCCAATTTCGAGGCGCAGCTGAACAAAATGGGTAATCTGTTTCCGCGTATCCAGGAGCGTTTGCGCCAGGTGGCCGGCACTCTGTCCGGCGGCGAACAGGCGATGGTGGCGCTGGCGCGCGCGCTGGTCGGCGAACCCAGGCTGGTGATCATGGACGAACCGTCGCTTGGCCTGTCGCCCAAACTCATCGGCGAGTATTTCGAGATCACCCGGGAGATCCATCGCCGCGGCACGACCATCCTGTTGATCGAACAGAATGCAGAAATGGGGCTAGGCATCGCCGATCGCGGCTATGTCCTAGTCAAGGGCAAGGTCGCCCAGGAAGGACCGGCAAAGGAGCTGCTCTCGTCCAAGGCGGCGAGAAGCCTTTATCTCTGAATCCCGCCGTCCTTTCGTCCGTCTCAATGGCGATGATCCGTGCCCTGCGGTCCACATCTTCGGCCATGCTTCCCGGCATTTAGGGACAAGCTAACCAGTGCCACATGAAATCGTAATTTTCGCTGCTCGGTCCCTCCAGTAAACCAACGATCAGACCTCCGCCGCATCCGCAGAAATTCTCGGGGAGAGCCAGAAAGGGCCGCTGAAATGTCAGTTGAAAAAGTAGACACGCTCGTTGTTGGCGGCGGCCAGGCGGGATTGGCTATGAGCGAGCATCTGAGCAAGTGCGGCGTGCCTCATCTCGTCCTCGAGCGCCGCCGCATCGCCGAACGCTGGCGCTCCGAAAGATGGGACTCCTTGGTTGCCAATGGTCCCGCCTGGCACGATCGTTTTCCGGGCATGGAGTTTCCTGATACCCATCCCGATGCCTTTGTCCCGAAGGAGAAGGTTGCGGACTATTTTGCCGCTTACGCGGAAATGATCGCAGCCCCTATCCGCTGCGGCGTGGAGGTAAAAAAAGTCCGCAGGCTCGTCGGCCGCCCCGGTTTCCAGGTCGAAACCTCGGATGGCGTGATCGAGGCCAGCAATTTGGTTGCCGCCACCGGCGCTTTCCAACATCCCGTCGTCCCGGCCATCGTTCCCGAAGATGCAGGACTCATGCAGATCCATTCCAGCGCCTATCGTAATCCCGACCAACTGCCCGAAGGTGCGGTGCTGGTGGTCGGTTCGGGATCCTCGGGGGTGCAGATCGCGGACGAACTCTTGCGTGCGGGAAGGCGCGTCTACCTCTCGGTCGGGCCGCACGATCGCCCTCCGCGGGCCTATCGCGAGCGTGATTTCTGCTGGTGGCTGGGGGTTCTCGGCAAATGGGACGCCCAGGCTCCGGCGCCTGGCACGGAACATGTCACTATCGCGGTGAGCGGTGCGCGTGGCGGCGAGACGATCGACTTCCGGCGTCTTGCCGCGCAAGGGATGACGCTGGTTGGCCGGACGGAATTGTACAGGGCCGGTGTGATGATCTTCGCGCCGGATCTTGGCAAGAACATTGCCCGCGGCGATGCGAACTACATGTCGGTGCTGGACGAGGCCGACGCCTATGTTGCCCGCAACGGTCTTGACCTTCCGGAAGAGCCCGGTGCCCGCAAGATCGGACCGGACCCGCAATGCGTGACCGATCCCATTCTTGAGTTGAACCTGGCCGAGGCGGGAATAAGCTCGATCATCTGGGCAACGGGATTTACCGTCGATTACAGCTGGCTTGAGGTCGATGTGTTCGACGAAAAGGGCAAGCCGAAGCATCAGCGCGGTGTGTCGACCGAGCCCGGGATCTATTTCCTCGGGTTGCCGTGGCAATCGCGGAGGGGATCCAGCTTCATCTGGGGCGTCTGGCACGATGCCAAGCATCTGGCTGACCATATTTCCACGCAGCGCAAGTACCTGGCCTATCATGCGTCCGCGAAGCGCGAGACCAAGGTGGCATAGCCGACGGCAACTGAAACGGATGTCCTGACCTCGAGCCTGATCTGACGGAGACCAAGATGGCGCATACCCGAATTCGCAAGTTCAACACGAAAGACACCTATCCCGAGCAAAAACTCGACAACGATCTGTGTCAGGCGGTTGTTACGCGGGGCGGCAGAACCGTCTATCTGCGTGGCCAGTGTCCGCAGGACCTCGACACGGCCAAGAACATCGATAGCCACGATCCCGTCGAGCAGACGCACAAGGTCATGCAGAACATCCGCCAACTGATCGAGGAGTGCGGCGGCACCATGGAACACCTGGTCAAGGTGGTGGTCTACATCACCGACGTGCGCCATCGCGAGGCGGTCTACCGCACCATGGGCGAATACATCAAAGGCGTGCATCCCGTCTCAACCGGCCTTGTCGTGCAGGCCCTGGCGCGGCCGGACTGGCTGGTCGAGATCGACGGCACCGCCGTCATTCCGGATTAACGGCGATGACATTCTCCATTGTCGCGCGGTGCAGCCGCACCGGCATGTTCGGGGTCGCGGTGTCATCCTCGTCGCCGGCGGTAGCAGCGCGCTGCGCCTACGCGCAGGCCGGTGTCGGCGCCATTGCAAGCCAGAACGTCACCGATCCGACGCTTGGTCTGCGAGGCCTCGAACTGCTGGCGCGCGGCGCTTCGGCGGCCGAGGCGGTCGCCATATTGAAGCGCACTGGCGCCTATAGCGAATACCGGCAGGTGCTGGCTGTCGATGCCACTGGGACGACCGCAATTCATTCAGGCCCCAAGGCGCTTGGCATCTGGGCGGAAGCGCGCGCGGAAAATGTTGCTTGCGGCGGAAACATGCTGGCCCATGACGGAGTGCCGCAAGCCATGGTCGAGGCCTTTCTGGTGTCGGAAGGGCATCTGGGCGACCGCCTCATCGCGACCATGCGCGCCGCGCTGAAAGCAGGTGGCGAGGCAGGCCCGGTCCATTCCGCCGGAATGAAGCTGGTGCGCGAGGTTGCGTGGCCGGTCGCCGATCTGCGCTGCGACTGGACCGACGACTGCCCGATCGAGCAACTGGCGACACTGTGGGAACTCTACAAGCCACAGCTCGATGCCTATGTGACCCGCGCGATAAATCCATCCGATGCGCCGAGCTACGGCGTGCCCGGCGATGAATAGTCAAGAGACAGCCACGGGACATCTGCGATGAGCGAACTCAGCCACAAGGATTGGATCGGCAAGGCGTCCGCAATCCGTTTTCGCGACAAGGCGTTCATCGACGGCAAGCCGGTTGCAGCCCGTTCCGGCCGAACCTTCGCCAGCGTCAATCCGGCAACCGGCGAAGTGCTGGCCGAAGTGGCGTCTTGTGGCGAAGAAGATATTGATCTGGCTGTTGCCGCGGCACGGCGCAGCTTCAACGCCGGCGTCTGGTCACGGACCAGTCCGGCACACCGCAAGGAGGTGTTGTTGCGGCTGGCGCAGTTGCTGCGCGAAAACCTGCATGAACTGGCCCTGCTTGAATCGCTCGACATGGGCAAACTCGTCAATGATGCGGCCTCGGTCGACGTCCCCGGCTCGGCAGGGATCTTCCAATGGTATGGCGAAGCCATCGACAAGATCTATGACGAAGTGGCGCCAACCGGCGAAGGCGATCTGGTGTTGGTGCGGCGCGAGCCGCTTGGTGTGATCGGCGCAGTGGTGCCGTGGAATTTTCCGCTCGAGATGGCGACCTGGAAGTGCGCGCCGGCGCTGGCGGCGGGCAATTCGGTGGTGCTCAAACCCGCCGAGCAGTCGCCCTTGTCGGCCCTGCGGCTGGCGGAACTGGCGATGGAAGCGGGCCTGCCGGCTGGCGTGCTCAATGTGGTGCCCGGCCTCGGCGAAACCGCCGGCCAGGCGCTTGGCCGCCACATGGATGTGGATTGCCTTGCCTTCACCGGTTCGACTGCCGTGGGCAAGATGTTCCTGCAGTATTCCGGTCAGTCGAACATGAAGCAGGTCTGGCTGGAGACCGGCGGCAAGAGCCCCAATCTTGTCTTTGCCGATTGCAGCGACCTCGATGCAGCGGCCGATATGGCGGCCTTCGGCATCTTCTTCAATCAGGGCGAAGTCTGCTCCGCCAATTCACGCTTGCTCGTGCAGCGCGGCATCAAGGATGCTCTCGTGGAAAGGCTCGTGCAGCGTGCGGCGGCCACGCAGCCGGGCGATCCCCTCGATCCGGCTTCGAAAATGGGCGCGATGGTCGATGCCCGTCACGCGGCCAATGTCATGTGGTTTGTCGAGGCCGGCAAGAAAACCGCGCGCTTGGTTGCGGGCGGCGATCTGGTCACGGTCAACGGGCGCGGCAGCTTCATCCAACCCACCATTTTCGACGATGTCGCACATACCGATCCGATTGCCCGGGACGAGATATTCGGGCCGGTGCTTTCTGTCATCGCCTTCGATGACGAGGCCGAGGCAATCCGTATGGCCAATGACAGTCCATACGGGCTGGCCGCATCGCTGTGGACCGACAGCCTGTCGCGTGCACACCGCATCGCCGGCCGGCTCCATGCCGGCACGGTTTCCGTCAACACGGTCGACGCGCTGAGCCCGATGACGCCGTTCGGTGGCTTCAAGCAATCCGGCTTCGGCCGCGACCTGTCGCTGCATGCGCTCGACAAGTACACCGCGCTCAAGACGACGTGGATCAAATACTGATGGATGGCAAAGGCTTGATCGAAGCACCTAAACCGGCAACATAGCCAGCCATGCCGCTACGCTTTACGCTCAGACAGTTGGAATATTTCGTCGCCGTTGGCGAGGCGGGCTCCATTGCGAAGGCGGCCGAACAGGTCAACGTGTCGCCGCCATCGATTTCGGCCTCCATCGCGCAACTGGAAACTGAGTTCGGCGTCCAGCTTTTTGTCCGCAAGCATTCGCACGGCCTGTCGCTCACCGCCGGCGGTCGCGTCTTCCTGAAGGAAGCCGCCCGCCTGCTCAACGACGCCGACGCCTTGCATGACGTCGCTGGCGACATTGCAGAAAAGGTGCGCGGCCCGCTGGCAGTAGGATGCTTGCTGACGTTCGCGCAGATCGTTCTGCCGGCTCTGCGCATGAAGTTCGAGCGCGCCTATCCTGATGTGCGTGTGCGGCAGTTCGAGCGCAATCAAGGGCAGTTGCTCGAGATGCTGCAGCGCGGCGAAATCGACCTTGCCCTGACATACGATCTCGAACTGTCGCAGGACATGACCTTCGAGCCGCTGATCCTGGTGCCGGCCTATGTCATGCTGCCAGCGGGGCACCGCTTTGCGGGAAAGGCGTCGATCACGACGGAAGAATTGGCCGACGAGCCGATGGTGTTGCTCGACCTGCCTTTCAGTCGCGAATATTTCCTGTCGGCGTTCCACCAGCGGGGAATCCGACCGAACATCGCCGAGCGCACAGGCGACATTGCGGTTATGCGCACCATGGTGGCCAATGGCTTCGGCTACGGCATCGCCAATATGCGGCCGCTCAACACCCTGGCGCCGGACGGCAAGCCACTTGTCTTTGTGCCGCTGGATGGTGACCTGCGACCTCTGACCATGGGCGTCGCCTTGCCCAACTCCGAACATCGCACGCAAACCGTCCAGGCGTTCATCGATCACTGCCGGCATTTTGTGGTTGAGCAAGGCGTATTCGGCGCCGGGCGGGCGGTGGAACACCAGTCGATTGGCTAGATCAGCTACCCAATCAAATCCGAACTGCTCTGTTGCTAAGCTCGAAGTTGGTCGTCGGCAAGCCGCCGCAGCAATTCGTCCAGCATGTTGTCGCAGCGGCGCATCTGCTCGACGCTGACGAATTCGTCCGGGTTGTGCCCTTGCGCCATCGACCCCGGTCCGCATACGACCGTCGGCGTGCCGAGATCGCTGCTGAACAGGCCACCTTCCGTGCCGAAGGCAACCTTGATGGTGTCGTTGGCGCCGGTCAGCGATTTGACGAAAGCGACGGCTTGCGAACTGAGCGGCGTATCCAGGCCGGGATAGGTGTTGGTGATGTCGATGTCGATCGCCGCCTCGGGCGCGATGGCCGAAGCTTCGACGGCAATGCGCGCTGCCTCCGCGCGCAGACCGTCGAGGATCTCCTGAGGGTTGTCGGCTGCAATATTGCGGATCTCGAAGTCGATCTGACAGAGGTTCGGCACGATGTTCAGCGCCACGCCGGCGTTCATCTTGCCGACGTGGACGGTTGTGTAGGGAATGTCGTAGTCGCCATCGCGGGCGCCAACACGCGCCAGCCGGTCCTGCTCCCGGCGCAAGGCGGCGACGAAGTCGCAGCCGAGATGGATTGCGTTGAGCGCCAGTGGAGCCAGCGCCGAATGGCCTTCGCGTCCCTTGCAGATGGCGCGTGCGGCAAGCTTGCCCTTGTGACCCGTCGCCACCTTCATGCCGGTCGGCTCGCCGACGATGCATAGCAACGGCCGTTGCGGGGCTCCTCGCAGCATGTCAATCAGGCTGCGCACGCCGATGCAGCCGATCTCCTCGTCGTAGGAGAGTGACAGGTGCAACGGGGTCTGCAGTGTCATTTTCGAGGCCGTGACACATGCAGCGAGCGCGCTGGCGACGAAGCCCTTCATGTCGGCCGCCCCGCGTCCGTAAAGCTTGCCGTCGCGCTCGCTCATCTCGAAGGGCGGCAGCGTCCAGTTCTGGCCGTCGATGGGAACGACGTCGGTGTGGCCGGACAGCATGATGCCGGAAGTGCCGGCCGGTCCGATGGTGGCAAAGAGGTTGGCTTTATGGCCATCCCCGCTTTGAATGATCTGGCAGGCAATGCCATGTGCGTCCAGCAAGTCCGCTACGTAGCCGATGAGGTCGAGATTCGGGTCACGGCTCACCGTCGGGAATGCGATCAGCTTTTCAAGGATCCGGATGCTGTCCATGCGTCTAAATCTCGTTGCCCGTGCGAGCTATCTAGCATCGCGTGGCCACGGCCTTGAAGTCGCATTTGGCTCAGCCGGGATTCACCGGATGCTAATCCAGGCCGTGCCGATTAGGCGGGTCCTAATCGGCACGGAAGAAATCTGTAGTTTTCCGGCGCCTGCCTCAACTTATGAGTAGTCTCTCGGCATCAACCCAATGGCGCTTGGCAGACCGGCTTGCGCCACGGCTCGAGGAAAGTTCCATGCGCGATCCACGCTACGACATTCTGTTCGAGCCCATGAAGATCGGTCCAGTGACCGCCAAGAACCGCTTCTATCAGGTTCCGCATTGCAATGGCGGCGGCTACCGCGATCCTTCCGCCGCCGCCGAGATGCGCCGCATCAAGTCGGAAGGCGGCTGGGGCGTCATCTTCACCGAGCAGACCGAGATGCACCATACCTCGGAGATCACGCCCTTCATCGAGCTCAGGCTGTGGGACGACGCCGATATCCCAGCACTGGCCAAGATGGCCAGCGCCATGCATCAGCATGGCGCGCTGGCCGGCATCCAGCTGGCCTATTCAGGCATCAACGGCCAGAACCTCTACACCAAGGAAGTGCCACGCGGACCGTCGGCCCTGCCCATCCGGACCTTCACCAACGATCCGGTTCAGGCGCGTGCCATGGACAAGCAAGATATCCGCGACCTGCGCCGCTGGCACCGCAATGCCTTCAAGCGTGCCAGGCGGGCGGGCTTCGACCTGGTTTGTCTCTACGGCGCGCATGGCTTCGGCATCATCCAGCACTTCCTGTCTACCGCCACCAACCAGCGCAGCGACGAATATGGCGGCTCGCTGGAAAACCGCTCGCGGCTGATGCGTGAGCTGATCGAAGAGGGCCGGGATGCCATCGGCGACACCTGCGGCCTGACGCTGCGGCTGTCGCTGGACGAGATGATCGGCGAGCTTGGCTTCGCCAATTCCGAAGTGCGTGACATGATCGAGATGCACGCCGACCTGCCCGATCTCTGGGATCTGGCTCATGGCGCCTGGGAGGACTGCTCCGGGCCGTCGCGGTTCAAGGAGGAGGCCGCGCAGGAGAGCCTCGTGTCCGGCATCAAGAAGCTGACCTCGAAGCCGGTCGTCGGTGTCGGTCGCTTCACGTCGCCCGATGTGATGGTGAAGATGATCAGGTCCGGCACGCTTGATTTCATCGGCTGCGCGCGGCCATCGATTGCCGATCCCTTCCTGCCGAAGAAGGTGGAGGAGGGGCGGATCGAGGATATTCGCGAATGCATCGGCTGCAACATCTGCATTACCGGCGACATGACGATGTCCATCTCGCGGTGCACGCAAAATCCAACGTTCATGGAGGAGTGGCGTAAGGGCTGGCATCCGGAGCGCATGCAGGCCAAGGGCGACAGCGAGAGCGTGCTGATCGTCGGCGCCGGCCCTGCCGGGCTGGAGGCCGCTCGCGCACTCGGCCTGCGTGGCTATCAGGTGGCCGTTGCCGAAGCCGGCACCGAACTCGGCGGCCGCGTGGCGCGCGAGTGCCGCTTGCCTGGCCTCTCCGCATGGGGCCGCGTGCGTGACTATCGCCAGTATCAGCTCAGCCAAATGTCGAATGTCGACGTCTATTTCGAAAGCCGGTTGTCTGCCGAGGACATATTGGCCTTCGGCTTTCAAAACGTTGCCATCGCCACCGGCTCGACATGGCGCAGCGACGGCGTGGCGCGCGCGCATGTCGTGCCGATGCCGATCGATCCGGCCATGCCGGTCTACACGCCGGACGATCTGATGGGCGGCAATGTGCCGAAAGGCAATGTCGTGCTGTTCGACGACGACCACTACTACATGGGTGGCGTTCTGGCGGAGCTTATGGCGCGCCAGGGCGCGAAGGTGACGCTGGTGACGCCATCCGCCTATGTATCCGACTGGACCCGCAACACGCTGGAGCAGGGCGCCATCCATCGCCGGCTGGCTGACCTCGGCGTTGAGATCGTGTTGAACCGGATCGTGACGCGCATTGTGCCGGGAGGTGTTGCCACCGCCTGTGCATATACTGGCAACCGACGTGACATCGCCGCAGACGCTGTGGTGCTGGTGACGTCGCGCCAACAGGACGATGGCGTCTGGCAGGGCTTGAAGGCGCGGAGGGACGAATGGGCCGATAACGGCATTCGCTCGATCAAGGTCATCGGCGATGCCGAGGCGCCGGGGCCGATCGCGTGGGCAACTTATGCGGGGCACCGCTTTGCTCGCGAGCTGGATGAAGCCGATATTGGCGACGCACTGCCCTTCCGTCGAGAGATCACGGCATTGGCCGCGGAATAGTTTGAGAAGAAATAGATAGATTTGAAGCCGTTCATGCTTCTGTTGCTCAGCATTCGACGAGCCACAAATTCGCGAGGATGTATCGGCGCCCCGAACCTTTGGAGATAGCCAGGCGCCCAGACGGAGAAGGCAGATAGCCCAGTTCTCGTTTGCTGCACTACTGCATTTGGATTCCGTTCATCGGCATCATGTTGTGATTGAGGTGCGTCATGATCCAGACGGAACCGAGCACGACAAGCACGACAATGAATACGCCGAAGGCCAGCGCCAGGACGTTGTTCGTGTTGTCCGGGCCTGTGGTGAGATGAATGAAAAAGACGAGGTGCACGCCCATCTGCGCAATGGCGAGCACAACGAGCGCGGAGATGATCGCCGGCTGGTAGATGAGACCGCTCTGCGCCGCGACGAAAGAGGCGATGGTCAGCAGGATGGCCAGGCCAAACCCTGTCACGTAGCCCAGCAGGCCGCCGGCCACCTCCTGCTCGTTGATGCGCTCTTCGCCAGGCGCGGAATCGTCAAGGTCGGCGAATTCTTCGGGGCGGTGGTCACGATCGCTCATGCGCTGGCTCCCAGAAGATACACGAGAGTGAAGATCGCGATCCAGATGATGTCCAGCGCATGCCAGAACAGGTTGAAACACTGAAGGCGACGCAAGATGTCGGCGCGAAAACCCTTCACCCAAAGCTGCGCGATCATCGTGCCCAGCCAGAGCAGGCCCATTCCCACGTGCAGGCCATGGCATCCAACCAGCGCAAAGAAGGCAGAAAGGAAGGCGCTGCGCGAAGGACCGGCACCTTCCTCGATCATTCCGGCGAATTCCTGCACCTCGAGGACAAGAAATGCGGCGCCCAGGATCCCTGTCACAAGCAGCCAGATCTGTGTCCAGACCATATCGCGCCGGTGGCTGGCAAGACTTCCCAGACCGCAAGTGAAGCTGGAGATGAGAAGCAGCCCGGTCTGGATCGCGACCCTGGGGAGCTCGAACAGATCGCGGCCGGACGGGCCCCCGGCGATCTCCTTCGCCAGCACGGCGTAGGCCGCGAAGAAGGCCGAGAACATGATGATGTCGGACAGCAGGAAAATCCAGAAGCCGTAGGCGACGGTCACGAATTTCGAAGCCGGTCCACCTTCGCCGTGCCCCGTCGCACCATGACTATGGCCGGAGCCGTGGCCGAGCCGATGTGGATCTGGCCTGCCAGGCGAAATGGCGCCTGGCAGCGCTCCCGAAACCGCGCTCATGCGAGTTCCTCCCCGTGCTTAGACCAAGCAGGCTGACCGGCGCGTTCAATGCGCTCGAGCTCTTCGGCGGACACCTCATATTCGGCGACGTCACGCCAGGCAAAGACCACGAAGGTGGCGTAGGCGCCGACAAGACCGACAATGGCTAGCCACCAGATGTGCCATATGAGCGCGAATCCAACGAGGGTCGCGAAGAAGGCGGCGACGAATCCGGTAGGACTGTTCTTCGGCATCTCGATCGGTTCATAGGCCGGCTCCTCGCCCGAATCTTGCATTTCGATCCTGCGCTGCTTCATGGTCCAGTAGGCTTCCTCGCCTCCCACATGCGGAAGTCTGGCAAAATTGAAGCTTGGCGGCGGAGACGATGTGGACCACTCCAGCGAGCGGCCGTCCCATGGATCGCCGGTTTTGTCGCGCAACTCATCACGGTGCCTGATCGATACAACAAGCTGTGTGATCTGACAGGCCGCTCCAAGGATCATCACAAGAATACCGCAGGCCGCAACGATCAGCCAAGGCACCCAAGGGTCGATTTCGATGTGCTGAAGGCGGCGCGTCATGCCCTGCAGGCCGACGATATACAGTGGCAGGAAGACGAGAATGAACCCCAGCAGCGTGAACCAGAACGCTGCCTTGCCCCAGCCCTCATGCAGCCGGAAGCCGAACGCCTTCGGGAACCAATAGGTGAAGCCTGCGAAAGCCCCAAACAGCACGCCCGCGATGATGACATTGTGGAAATGCGCGACCAGGAACATCGAGTTGTGCAGCATGAAATCGGCAGGCGGAACGGCCAGCAGCACGCCGGTCATGCCGCCGACGGTGAAGGTGGTGATGAAGCCGATGGCCCACAGCATCGGCGTGTCGAAGCGGATGCGTCCGCCATACATGGTGAAGAGCCAGTTGTAGATCTTCACGCCCGTGCCGACTGCAATGATCGAGGTGGCGATGCCGAAGGCGGCATTCACATCTGCGCCGGCGCCCATGGTGAAGAAGTGATGCAGCCACACCATGAACGAGACGATACAGATGAAGAGCGTAGCGGCCACCATCGAACGATAACCGAATAGCGGCTTTGACGAGAAGGTGGAGAACACTTCCGAAAAGATGCCGAAGGCGGGCAGCACGAGGATATAGACTTCCGGATGGCCCCAGGCCCAGATGAGGTTCACGAACATCATAGGGTTGCCGCCAGCCTCGTTCGTGAAGAAGTGGAACCCTAGATAACGATCGAGCGTCAGCATCGCCAAAGTTGCCGTCAGGATGGGAAACGCTGCGACTATGAGGAGGTTGGCGGCGAGCGAGGTCCAGCAGAACATGGGCATGCGCAGATAGCCCATGCCCGGAGCGCGCATCTTCAGAATCGTGGTAACCAGATTGACGCCGGTCATCAGCGTGCCGACGCCCGAGATCTGGATCGCCCAGAGATAGTAATCGACGCCGACGCCCGGGGAGTAGTCGAGCTCCGATAGCGGCGCGTAGGGGAGCCACCCGGTGCGGGCGAATTCGCCAATCACCAGTGAAATGTTGACAAGCAGTGCACCCGACGCAGTCAGCCAGAAGCTGACGGAATTGAGCGTCGGAAAGGCCACATCGCGCACGCCGAGTTGCAACGGCACCACGAGATTCATGAGGCCGATCATGAACGGCATTGCGCCGAAGAAGATCATGATGGTGCCGTGCGCGGAAAATATCTGGTCATAGTGGTCGGGCGGCAGATAGCCTGGCCCATGTATGGCGGCGATCTGCTGGGTGCGCATCATGATCGCGTCGATGAAACCGCGCAGCAGCATAAGCACCGCCAAAAGTACGTACATGACGCCGATCCGCTTGTGGTCCACCGAGGTGATCCACTCGCGCCACAGGTAGGGCCAGAAGCCTTTGACGGTGATCCAGGCCAACACGCCGATAGCCGCAAGGAAGACGACGAGAGCGGCGATGAGGGGGATCGGCTCATCGAAGGGAATCGCGGACCAGTCGAGCTTTCCCAGCATGGTTCAACCGCCTCCGTGTCGTTCATGTCTGGCATTCGGGTCCGCCGGAGTGGCCGGACCCAAAGGATCGGGGTGGACCCGTGGATTGCCGCCGCGGCCTTCGTTTGAGCCGGGTGCTGGCGGCAGGTATTGACGCACCACGGCATCAAACAGCCCTGGCTGAACATGCGAGAACGCAAACGGCGCCACGTCCTGGCTTTGTCGGGCGAGTTCGCGGTACGCCCCCGCATTCAGGGTCTGGCCGCCGCCACGGAGGCCCGCCGTCCACTGGGCGAACGCTTCGGGCGGCACGATCCGCACCCGAAAATTCATGTCCGAGAAACCGTCGCCGCTGTAGTGGGCCGACTGGCCATAAAGGACGCCAGGCTTGTCGGCCAGGAGGTTGAGCTCGCTTTCCATGCCGTTCATCGCGTAAATCATGCTCCCGAGCTGCGGAACGAAAAATGTGTTCATTACGCTCGCCGAGGTCAGGCGGAACCGCACCGGCGTCCCTGCAGGCATGACCAGTTCGTTGACGCTCGCGATTTGCTGGTCGGGGTAGATGAACAGCCATTTCCAGTCGAGCGCGACGACTTGCACCTCAAGCGGCGAATTGGTCGACGATAGAGGCTTGCGAGGGTCGAGCTGATGGGATCCGTAATAAATCAGACCCCCAAGAAAAAGGATCGTCAGCGTCGGAATTGACCAGACGATGAGCTCTATCCGGCCTGAATAGGTGAATCCTGGATGGTATTTGGCGCGGATGTTGGAAGCGCGAAACCACCATGCAAACCATAGCGCGGCGACGATGGTCGGGACGACGATCACCAACATGACGGCCAGCGAGTTGAGCAGGATTGTCCGATTGCCGGCGCCGACCGGCCCTTGTGGGTCGAGCACGCCGCCTGCGCAGCCGGCGAGCTCGGCCGTGCCCAACAAGAGAATGGTAAGGCCTGACGAGCCAGCCCGCTTCATGTTCGTCCCTATGGTAGGTGATCACATAGTCACCCGGCTCCGGTTCGTTCGTGGCCACCGGCCACGGGCCGAAACTATGCGCATCGACGCGAAATCAGCTCCCTCAGCAACGGCTTCAACTTGCAGTGAGAAAGACCGTATACGTCGAAGAATTTCCTGTCTCTCTGGTTTTAGGTGCGGAACGGATAAGCCGCCGGTCCGCGGAAAGCCGAACATTCAGGGACCGAATTTGTTCCCGGGCATTTACGCGAGGCAAAGGCAACGTTTGGCGGAGTTGGTGTGCAGTCCGTGAGAAGCGGCAACCGCGGCCCAGTCCGATGTGCCCGCCAAGGTCGGCATATAACTTGCTTATCAATTACGGGAGACACATCAGGGGAATTTCGTCATGCAAGAAGCAACTGCAACTCATCCTGAGGGCAATACCCTCTTCCCGATCGTGCTTTCGATCGTCGCTGCAGCGGCGACCGGAGTGCTCTGGGCCTATGCGAACCCGATCCAACTCGTTCCCGGCGTCATCCAGTGGCGCATCTTCGCCTTTCTGCCCCCGCTGGTGGGCATTCTGCTCGGCTGGAAGAGCGGTTTCATCTGCGGCTATCTCGGCACCATAGTCTGGTCGCTGCTGGCCGGTACCTTCATCCCCGCTCATTCGCTCATCGTCGACGGCATCATGGTAGGCCTCACCGGCCTCTTGCCCGGGCTGATATTCGACCCAGCAAGGACGAAATTCGATCGCAACACGCTGATCAAAATTGCGGCAGTGTGCCTCATCGTTGGCCTTGTGATGGTCGTCGCGGTCTCGGCCAGTCTCGCTTATCTCGGCATTTTCCCCTTCTGGTGGGCGGTGATGTATCTGGGCCTGTCGGACATCGTGCCGATGATCATAGGCACGCCGCTTCTTGTTGTCCCAGCGCTGAAGATACTCAAGAGCGCGCATCCGGCCGGTTTCACGCGCTTTTGAGCGCAGGTAAGATTTGAAAAGTGCTTGAACTGAACGATGTGACGGTGGGCTTCGGCGATGCGCCGATGGCAGTCACCGAAGCCACGATGACCGTTGCACGTGGCGAGCGCCTGCTCGTGTGCGGGGCGGCAGGCGGGGCCAAGACCACGTTGCTCAACGTGGCGGGAGGGATCATCCCCCGCCTCGTTGCCCCTCGCCACTTCTCCGGCTCGGTTTCATTCGATGGCCAGCCGCTGTCGACCTTGTCGAAGGATGCCCTTTTTACCAAGATCGGCATCGTCACTCAGAATGTCGAGGACCAGCTTTGGGACCTCGGTGTCGAGGACCTGATCGCGTTCCCGCTGGAAAACCGGGGCGTGGAAAAGAAACTTATCCGCCGCAGGCTGCAGATTCTGCTTGATGAGCTTGAACTCAATCCGCTGCGGGGGAGGCGAGTACTCACTCTCTCCGGCGGCGAACGGCGGATGGTGGCAATCGCAGCTGCCCTTGCGGCTACGCCTGTGCTGCTTGTGCTCGACGAGCCCACGACAGGGCTCGATCCAGCTGCCCGTGCACGGCTGGTTCGAATTCTCGCGAAGCTTGCCGACGAGGTGCCCTCGTTGCTTGTCGCCGAGCAGGATCCGGGTGCATTCAAATCTGTCGCTGAAAATGTGCGCCTGCTCGTGTCGGGCAGGCTTTCGGAGGCCGTCGCCGCGCGCACGATAATGACACAGCAAGAGCCATGGCTGGAGGCGGGCATCCTGCCGCCCAATCATCGGGCGACCTGCACTCCGTCCTTCCCTGTCGGCGACGTGCTGCTTTCGGTTTCCGGCATCCGCACCCGGCTTGCGCGCCCCGACGGCGTCCCGGTATTGCGTGATGTCTCGCTCCAGATTCGCGCCGGGGAGCACGTGGCGCTGATAGGGCGCAACGGCGCAGGCAAGACGACGCTGTTCCAGTCGATCCTCGGCTTGGCGAAGCTCGCCGCAGGATCGATCCGTATTGGCGGCGAACCGGCCGACGGCTGGACCGTTGCGCGCCGCGCCCGCGCGATCGCGTATCTTCCGCAGAACATGCGCCGCATCCTGTTCAACATGACTGTGCTCGAGGAAGTCATTTTCTCCATGACCGCAGGCGCGGCAGCCGACGATTTAGTAAGGAGGGAGGCGCATGCCGCGCTAGAGAAATACGAAATTAAAGCGTTGGCCGAAGCCAACCCCTTCGCGCTTTCGACGAGGCAGCAGGCATTGCTGGGGCTTGCCTGCGCCGATGCGGCGCAGGCATCGATAGCGATCCTGGACGAGCCGCTGCTTGCGCGCGACCTGCAGGGCAGACGCATGCTGGACCTGTTCATCGGGTCCATGCTGTCGTCGGGGCGCGCGATCATGCTCATCTCGCATGATCTCGACCTCGTCCAAGATGTCGCCTCGCGCACGCTGATACTGGACGAAGGGCAGATCGTCTTCGACGGCGCGCCGCAGCAAGCCTGGGCGTCGAGCGCGTTCTCCCAGCTCGGTTGGCCCGCACCGACGGCTCTATCGACCGGAGCAGCGGCATGAAACGGATCTATGAGCTCAACTTTTTCGTGAAATTGACGGGTGCATTCACGATCATGCTGGTGGCTTGGCTTGCGCCGGACTGGCGCTTTGGCGTGCCCCTGGCCCTGCTTTCTCTCGTTTTCCTGAGCGTGATGCAGGTGCCCGGCTTGCGCGGCTATCTCAAGGGTGCGGCGCTTCTCGTGCTTCTGGTCATGGCGAGTTGGATCGGCAATCTCCTGCTGCAGGGGCTTTCGCCTGCCGATGCCCTGCCGATCGCCGCCGGGATGGCTGCACGCCTCATCACGACGACCGCGGCATTCTATTTCGTCATGGAGACAAGCACTCCAGGCTCTATTCTGGCAGCGGCCAGTGCAGCTCGTCTCCCGCCCATTGTCACTCTGATCCTGTCGCTCACCTTCGGCATCATCCCGATGCTGCGCGAGGATTTCGAGCGCATCGCCGACGCGCAGCGCGCACGCGGCATGGAGATCGACGACGTCTCGCTACCCACTCGATTGCGCTTTGCGCTCGCACGCGGTGTGCCGCTTCTAGTGCAGGCCATCCGCTTGGCGCACGCCATCTCGCTTTCGCTTTCCATCTACGGGTTCGACATGAACCGAAAGCGCACAACGTGGCGCAATGTGGGCCTGCTGATCGAACCCCGACTCGCTCATCAAGGACAAACAAAATGACCCAGGAAACCGCCTTTTCGCCGATAACCGGGCAAAACTGGCCTGTCGACGTCGCCGGCTTGCAGGTCGACTTGCCGATCGTCGCGATCAGGCCGGATTTCGCCATCTCGCTGATGATGGTCATCGATCTCGGAGTAAGGTTCGGCGAGCATGTCGGCCGCAAGTTGGCCGAGAAACTGCGACCGCTCAAACCCGACGTGATCGTGGGCGCGGCCACGCTTGGCATTCCCGTCGCCATCGAAGTGAGCCGCGCCTTGAGCCTCGATAACTACGTGATCTTGCAGAAATCGCCAAAGATCCATCTGGGCGACGCGCTCGTCCAGCACATCTCCTCCATCACCTCGAAGGGCGAGCAGCGCCTGCTTCTCGACCGCCGCGCGATACCGTTCCTAGCAGGCAAACGCGTCGTGGTGGTTGACGATGTCGTGGCGTCCGGCTCAAGCCTAAAGGGCTCGGTCGAGTTGGCGCGCAGCGCGGGCGCGGAAGTGGTCGGCATCGGTGTGATCCTCACCGAGGCGCGGGATTGGCAAGAAACGCTTGGGCCGGACCAGGCACTGATCCACAGCCTTGCGCATATCCCGCAATTCGCATTAGGCAAGGACGGCTGGAGACCCATTCCAGAAACCTTTCTCTAGCGAACCGGTCCCGTACACTAACCGGTTGCCGGTAGCGCCATACGTGCGGAAAACATCAGTCACCGACTGACACACATCGTATCTCTGCTCGAAGTCGGGAAAGAGATGAGCGGGAAAGACCGTTCGATCTTCTCCAATACAAGAACGCCTCGACCATCATTCTCGTGATCTTCGTCGTCGTGGTGTTGATGGAGTTCGCGACGGATCGCTTGCGCTCGAAGATCCAGTAGCTGCGGCCATATGCGTGCAAAATCGACACGACACGGTCCCGCATCCTAGGGCACGAAGATAAGGAACAGATAGGCGACAAACACGACGAGATGAACGAGCCCCGTCAGCATCGTTGTTCGGCCCGTCCCAAAGCTCACGATGCTGATGGCGAGCGCGAGCAGGAGAAGCACAGTATCCCCCGGACCCAGACCAAGCATCAGGCTTCGTCCCGTGAGCAGGCTCGCTGCCCCGATTGCCGGGATTGTTAGGCCGATCGTGGCGCAAGCGGAGCCGAGGGCGACATTCAGCCCTCGCTGAAGTTCGTTGTTAAGCGCAGCCCGAACGGCCGATGCCGCCTCCGGCATAAGCACAAGCGCAGCGACGAAGAAGCCCACGATTGCGTCCGCCTGGGTAATTTGAAGAAACGCGAGCCCATCCTCGATGCTGCCGGCCACCTGCTCGGTCAGAAGAACGATCCCTGCCAGCCCGACAAATAAAAGGAGCACGTTGGTAGTCACTTTCCCACCCTCAGATACATGCTCCTCATGTTCGGCTCTGGACGTCAGATCCTCGATAAAATCGCCCCGTTGGCGCACCATCTGTGCAAAGACGAACGCACCATAGAGGAGAACTGAAAGGACGCTCACGAATGCGAGTTGCGATGCGGAGAACGCACCGGGGACTGTTGCAAGAGTGTAGTTTGGAAGGATCAGTGTAAGAACCGTCAGCGCCATAATAACGGCAAGGGAAGCGTTGGTGCCCTGTCGTTTGATGTCCTGATATCGATGCTTCAGCCCACCCAGGGTGAGGCAGACCCCGACCACACCAGTGCACACGATCATGACCGTCGAAAATACGGACTCGCGTGCCAGCGTCGGATTGTTCGCGCCGTGCAGCATCATCGAAACGATGACCGAAGCTTCGATGGCCGTGACCGAAAATGTCAACAGCAGCGTGCCGTAAGGTTCACCGAGCCGCCGTGCGACGGCTTCTGCATGATGCAAAACCACAAACACGGTCGCGAAGATGAAGATGGCGACCACGATCAACGCCAGGATCTTGATCGAAAGCAGCGAATGCTCGATCGACGCGCCGCCGAAATGAATTAATGCGGCCAGGCCCAAGGAGCCGATTGGGAACAGATATTGGCCGATCGGTCGTCGATGAACAGCCAAGACGGATTTCCTTCATCGCATCGACGGTCGCAGACTGGGTATTACAGAGACTGACCGAAGCCCATGGTGTCAGTCTACTTGCGGCTGCCGGCCCGTTCAATGGCCGCGTGCTCGACCGACTTGGCGTAACGAAATTGGCCGAACTCGATGCCGCATAGGCCGGATCACAATTAAGCCTTGAGTTTTCACGCTTCCGGCAATAGCTAGGTGCTACCAGGCCGGGCCCCTCTGGCAGTCCATCAGGACTGTGATGTCGGACTGGAATTCCAATCCGGGTGGCCTGGCTTTGAGATTTCTTCAGCTGTAGCGGCATTTCTCTCATCATACGCGGTGTCCGCGTTGCTCTACGGTTATGCTCGCAAGCCTCGTCACCCCTAGCTGAACGCAAGGGTGCCGTATGACAGAATTTTTCAGTCCTGAAGCAATGACCGCTCTCTTGCAGGTCATCATGATCGACCTGGTGCTGGCCGGCGACAATGCCATCGTTATCGGCCTTGCCGCGGCCGGGCTACCCAAAGAGCAGCGCAGAAACGCCATCGTCATTGGTATCGTCGCAGCGGCCGTTCTGCGCATCGGCTTTGCGGCCGCCACAACCCAGCTCCTGCAGATCGTCGGCTTGCTGTTTGCCGGCGGGATATTGCTGTTGTGGGTCTGCTGGAAGATGTGGCGCGAACTTCGGCAAAACCATGCACAGGAAACACAGGCGATCGAAGCGCTTTCGGAAAGCGACGTTGACTACGATGGCGTCGTAGCTGGCAAAGCCTCACGCAAGACGCTGGCGCAGGCAACCTGGCAGATCATCATCGCCGATGTCTCTATGTCGCTCGACAATGTTCTGGCGGTAGCGGGTGCTGCGCGCGAACATCCGAACGTATTGATCTTCGGCCTTGTCCTCTCCGTCGCGCTGATGGGCATTGCCGCAAACTTCATTGCCAATCTGCTTCAGAAGCATCGCTGGATTGCCTATGTCGGCCTGGTGGTCATCCTCTACGTAGCTGGCGACATGATCTATCGCGGTACTCTTGAACTTATGCCTCACGTCGCGGGCTCTTAAGACGCAAAAAGTGGATCGGCCGGAACCGCATCGTTCCGGCCGGTCTGTTCCTAAGCAAGCTTGATCGAAAGTTATTCCTCCCTCGACCCGCTCCCTTACGATTTAGAGCGGACCCGCTCGATCCGGCGATAGAGAAAGAATATCCTGGTGCTCAGATTTGCGTAAGTCGCGGCTTGCCCCCACGCAAACGACCAAATCGGAAGCCATCTGAAACGGCTGAGCGGACCATAAGCATCTCGCCTATGGTTTCGTGTGTCATGAGCCCGACCAGTCGATCGGAATTGTCCACGACCGCAACGGCAGGCACATCTGCCCGCTGCATGAGGCGCAGGCTTTCCTCGAGACTTTTGCGGTAATGTATTTTCGGGATATCGTTGCGCATTGCGCTCGCGACCGGTTCAGCGGGGCCCTTTTCCTTCAATGTCCGGATCATGTCGTTGCGTGTCACCAGTCCTTCAAGATGGCCAGCGGAATCGATGACCGGGAATTCATGCTGCGTGGTCGCGAGCAGCATCTCGATTGCCTCGTCGAGCGTCGCCGACCGGTCCAGCCGGGCGAACTCGGTGATCATCACGTCCCCGACAAGCACGCTTGTGGCGACCTCGCGGATCTGTGCGTTCTGGGCTTCCGCAGCCGCGGCGAGATAAACGAAGATGCCGATGAAGATCAGCAGCGGGTTGTAGAACAGCCCAAGGAAACCGAAGACGAAGGCCAATCCTTGCCCGATCGTGGCGGCGATCTGGGTCGCGCGCGACCAGGAAAGGCGGGCGGCGAGGGCGGCGCGCAGGATACGGCCGCCATCCATCGGGAAGGCTGGGATCATGTTGAAAAGGACCAGGAAGACATTGACCCCTGCAAGCCTGGCGAGAAAATTCGTACGCGGATCCTCGATCCCGGCCATCTGTTCGACACCTGCCGACCCGCCGAGCAAAGCGAAGATCAGCGCGGCGATCGCGACATTGACCAGCGGCCCCGCCACCGCGATCACGAACTCCTGCCCCGGCTCTTCGGGCATGCGTTCCAGCCTGGCCACGCCGCCGATCGGGAAAAGCGTGATGTCCGGCGTGCTGATGCCGAAATACCGTGCGGCGGCGATGTGGCCGAATTCATGCAGGACCACGCAGGCAAAGACGGCAATGATGAATGCTACGCCTTCCCAGGCCGCTGGCGTGCCGCCGATCCGATAGTGCGTTAGCCAAATCCAGACGAGCAGAAGCAGGAAGGTAAAGTGAACGCGCACGGTGGTGCCGGCGATCGTCCCGAGGTTCAGCGACCAACCCAAATTTATCCACTCCAAGAGGCCCCGCCTTCACCATAGGCTTGGCAGGGCGCTTGCAATCGTACGAGAACATCAGGCGCTGGCACCGACGTATCGCGGCGTCAGTCAGTGGGTAGTTTGCGAGTGCTCGCCGCCCGGCTTCGAGATGCCGCTTAAAGCCTCTCCCGCTTCTGCCGCTTCGCCATTCGTCGCGAGATCGCCAAGAGAGATGATCCCGACGAGCCTCTTGTCGCGGTTCAGAACCGGAAGCCGACGCACCTGCAGGTCGCCCATGTTCTCGAGCACATGCTCGACGTCTTCGTCATCGAAGCAATATTTGACCTCCGGGCTCATGACATCTCGCACCTTGGCGTCAGGTCCCTTACCCAATGCTACGCCGCGGATCGCGATATCACGGTCGGTGATCATCCCGACCAGCCGGTCGTGGTCGCCCACAGGCATCACTCCAGCGTCGAGCCTTTCCATAATCTGCGCTACCTCGCGAATGGACTGTTGGGGGTTCGCGACCTGGACATTCCTCGTCATGCAGTTGCCGATTTTCATGGCAATCTCCCTTCTACTTGCAAAGCCCGCCGCCGGTTTTGGTGTTGCTCTAGGAAACGAACTCTCCGGCGGTAACGTTCCCTTGAATCTGAATGGCCCCTGAATGGCCCGCAGCAGGTTTCTCACCTGCAGCCGGAAGGGCTGGGAAAGCTCACATCGCCGGGATCTTGCGGTATGTCTTTGGCGCGAAGTCGAACCACCCAATGGTCGCGCGCTCCAATGCGCCCATCGCCGTAACTGCCGCAGCAACGCCAATGACCGGCCAGACTGGAACCCTGATGGGCGATACGACGTTTCAGGGAGACAGCGCAGCCAACGGAGAAGTCGAATGCAGCCCGTAGCCGCAAAATCCACACGCCGCCCCAGCGCGCTTGCGATTACCCCGTTCAATGGGACGGTGACGGTCAGGTTTTCCGACGCGATCATTGCCTCAACCGAGCGGGCAAAAGTGCTTCACGAAGAAGGACATGATCCTGTCTTCTATATCCCTTTCGAGGACATCTATTTCGACCTTCTGGAGAAGACGAATACCACAACGCGCTCCCCGCTGAAGGGCACGGCGAATTACTGGCGGGTTCACGCGGTCGGCGGAGCGGCTGATGATTTCATGTGGGCCTACGAGACGCCCGACGCGCCAGCATTGGCCATCGCCCGCCATGGCGCCTTCGATCCCGACAAGGCGCGGATCGATGCCGATCCTGCCGAGGATAAGCGACATACGCCTCACATCCCCGAGTAGCGCGGCGCTTGAATTTTCCACATCGGGGCGGTCACGCCGCAGACGGCGATCTTTTCCGTCAATCGGTGAATTCTTCGTCGAGGATCCGCAGGCCGGCTTCATATTTCGATGTCGAGGTGCCGACCTGCCGTGCCTGCCACAGATTGTCGGCGAGATCCGCGCGCTTCACCGGCAGCGCCAATGGGTTGGCTGCTGCTCTGCGCACGAAAGCGGGGTCGTCCTCGTCCGGCCTGCGTGTCATGGCATCGACTGCCGACACGACGGAGGTTCCGAAACCAGCCGCCTCGAGCCGATCGCGATCCCAATCGTCGCTTTTCTCTAGAACGTCGTGAAGATAGGCAACGGCCTTCTGGTCGAGCGTTTCGACGGCGTCAACGACCCGGCGGCAATGTTCGATATAGGGCCGCCCGGTCTTGTCTGTCTGCCCGGCATGAGCCTGTTCGGCTATTTTTGCCGCGCGGTAAAGCACGCTCATTGCTTCGATCCTTGCTGGCCTGTGTGTGGTGATGCAACCGGAACGTGCCTCAAAAAAAGCGTGTGGCACCGTAGCCCGTGTCACCGAACGCGCGACGATTGCCTGAGGTTCCAGAGCGCAGGCAGGGCTCCGACACACTGTTGCCGAATGTTGCCGAAGGGTCTCCAGCTTCGCGTCACCGAACCTGCCGTATAGCGTGCCGTCGCCGATCTTTGGGAACACCGGGATAGGTTGCTAGCCTTGAGCGACAGGCCAGATGCGCGGTGTGAGGCGGCTAGCCGCCGTCGGACGGTCCATCGACAATCCCGGAACTGGGCAGAATTCCAAAATCCTGTGACTTGGCACCCTGTGCTGCCGTCAAAAACCCGTCTGCATGGAGACCGCGCCGCAGCAACTCTCTCACGGCCGCCGACCGGCTTGGCATGCGCCTTTCAAAGCGCCAATTTTCCAATGCAGCCAATTCGTCGGCAGTTAGCATGATCTGCAGTCGTTCGGGTCTTTCCAGGTCGGCCATTTTCGCCTCCAGCCGCTCAAAGTTAGTATTTACCTAAGAATTAGGAAAAGCCTCGCAGAACGTCAAGATCGGTTAATAGGCCCTCGGCGTGAAAGGCTGACAGTTACTGTGAGGCGTCGCCCGCGCAGTCTGTGTAATAGGCTAACTTATTGATTTTGCGGTATAATTTTATTGATTTCCCTTGCCATTCGGATCGATATGGCACATGCTTACCACGAGGGACAAACCGCTCCTGAAAAAGAGGGTTTTCCATGAGATACAGTTATTCGGCTCATTTGTGTCAAGACGTTAACCTGCAAGTTCGGGCAGCCGCCCGGTATAAGGGAATAGTCAATGTCACTACGGTGGCCGAGGCCGTGCGGCTGCGAAACCTCGCAGAAAACGTTGCGCTTGAAGACATTGAACGCCTTGTGCTGCAAGCGGCCCAGTTCTGCGGGGCGGCCATGGAATTCGACAGCCTCACAGTTCTTGAATCACATGACGTCCATCGGCACTCAGTGAATTGTGATGCTCTGCCTGGCAGCGGCGGCTTCGATGTTCTGGAGGGCAGGACTGTTTCGCTCTATCATCGCCAGCCGGACCGAACGCAATAGGTCCGGCCGAGCCGTCAGCACAGTCGGTCGGAGGGGAAGGGTTCATCTTCACAGGCGCTTTCAAACCGCCGTGTTGTCCGCCACTGACGCCTGGACGAAGTGCAGTGGTGCCTCGAGCGTCCAGGTGACGCCTTGCTCATGGAAGTCCAGCCGGCCGCTGCCGCTGAAAGCCTGCGGCGCCACTCGCTCCAGGACGACCGTTCCGAAACCGCGCCCCCTGACGGCGTCCAGGATCGGCCCGCCCAATTCACGCCAGACCAGTCGAAAGGTTCCCGCGCCGTCGCCGGCAGAGATCACATTCCAATCGATTTCGACGCGTCCACCGCTGCAGGACAGCGCTCCATGTTTTGCCGAATTGGTAGCGAGTTCGTGAAAGGCTATGCCGAGATACTGCACTGCGTTCGGCTGCAGTATAACCATTGGCCCGGCCATCGACACGCGGGACTGCGCTGCGAAGGCCTTGAGCTGTGCCTGGATGAGCTCGCCGACCGTCGCGCCGCGCCACTCGGCATTGACCAGGAGATCATGGGATTCCGAAAGCGCCGCGATACGCTCCCGAACCTGCCCGAGGAAAGCCTCGGGTGTGCTTGTCAGTTTGCTGGTCTCGCGGATCATCGAAATGATCACCGAATACTGGTTCTTCACCCGATGGTTGACCTCGCGCATGAGCAGTCGGATGCGCCGTTCGTTCTCCTTGTGGGAGCTGATGTCGCGCGCGATCTTGGAGGCGCCGACGACCCGCCCGATGGCATCGCGGATCGGCGAGACGGTGAGCGAGACCGAGACGTGCGTGCCGTCTTTGCGCAGGCGCATCGTCTCATAGGAGGGGACGCGTTCGCCGGCGCGGATGCGGCTGATGATCGAGACTTCCTCGTCCAGACGATCAGGCGGAATGAGGATCGTCACCGGCCGGCCAATCGCCTCGGCAGGCGTGTAGCCGAACAAGCGTTCTGCCGCATCGTTCCAACTGGTGATGATGCCGTTGATGTCCTTCGAGACGATGGCGTCCATCGACGACTCGACAATGGCGGCAAGACGCATGCGGGCTTCATCGCCCAGCGCCTGCGTGCGCAGGTCGAGCAGCGTGTTTATGGCACCAACAATGTTGCCCGCTTCGTCGCGAAGCAGCCGTGGGTGAGCCCTGAACGGTACGAGTTCACCATCCGGCCGCTCCGCAATCGCCTGGTCCCATGAGACGTCCCGCCCTTCGCGCAGCGCCACGGCCATCGGACACTCGCCATGCGCCATATTCCGACCGTCTAGATGACGAAGCTTCCACGAGCCGCACCATAGGTCCCGACCGATAACCGGACGATGGCCCCAGAGCTCAGCTGCGGCTTCGTTGAAGAAGGTGATGCGTCCCTGTTCGTCGGTGGTGTAGACGGCGACGGGCAGTGCCTGCAGCAGGTCGGCAGAGGGAAGGCCCGGAACTCCGAGGCCGATATCGGCTTGTTCCACGAAGTTCACGTATTGCGCCATTCCAGTGGATTTCTGCAGCGGCTATAATGCGCTTGAGCAATTTCGGTTCCCCGTCGGGACAATCCCCCCTTTGCCCCGCCGGCTGCGGCGACATTCCTGGACGAGGTACCAGGCCGACACAGGATCACCGGTGAAGTTATCGGCTAAATCGTGCGGGCCCTAAATGCGCCCGAGAAGGACCAGGATAATCACGATCAACAGCACGAGACCGAGGCCGCCACCGCCGTAATAGCCGGTGCCATAGAACGGCCCGCCACCCAGACCGCTGAACCCGCCAAGCAAGACAAGGATCAAAATGATGATGAGTATGGTTCCGAGGCTCATGGTGGTTCTCCCATTCTTGCGCTGCCGCGCCATACAAGGGCACGTCCATGCGCCTGTTGATGACGGTATGAACTCCCAGAGGGGCTTCCTGTTCCACCGGAAGTAGCATCGTTGTGGCTCGTCTAGCGGGAAAAGCCGGTGGGCCCACGAGAAAGCCCGCCGGCCGGGAGCCAGCGGGCAACAGGCTTTTTCAGCCTCGGACCGCCTGGAGGGACGGGCGATCTAAAGCAAGAATGCATGACGTAGGTTGAAGTTGCGACGGTAAGCCAAAAAAGCCCACAGCCATTGCCGAGCCGGTGATATGTCCCGCATCTGGAATCTGAAGACCTGAGGGAACTCATATGGACGTAATCCGTTCACGAATAACTGTGCGCGGCGGACGTGACCGGGAGGACGGTATAGTGAGCGCGACAGGCCTCGACGTGTTCGACAAGACGCTTCAGACAACCAACGTCTGGCTCAATGACTTGATGGAAGAGCTCGGCCCAGACAGGCAGCTCTGCTGGAAGGTGTTGTCGACAGTCCTGCAGATGCTGCGTGACCGGCTGCCTTTGGGGCTAGCGGCGCATCTCGGCGCAGAACTGCCAGTTTTGGTGCGTGGCGCCTACTACGATCAGTTCGAGCCGGCAAGGCAGCCGAGCGATTGTGACTGGGACGAGTTCGTCATCGAAGTCACGGATCGCGTGTCCGATGCACGGCTCATGGATGCCAACGATGCGGTGCGTTCTGTCTTTGCCACGCTGTCGCGGCATGTCTCGCGTGGTCAGGTCGCCAAGGTCCAAGCCACTTTACCGGAAAAGCTGCGCACCATGTGGCGCTTGGCCGAAGAACGGATCGTCCCCCCGGACCAAAGTGCTGCCTAGACCACAGCGCCGTCAGGCGGTGCTCACAATCAGACGGTCTGTTCGCGCCCCGCATTTTCAGCAAAGAATGCGAGGCGCTACGCCCCAGGCTTCAGCGACCATTCACCTTCCTTCTCGTGCCGGTCGGGTGCTGCCGCCCTTCTTTTCGGGGTCATGAGTATGGTGGCTGTCGCGTTCGCCTCCGCCGCCTGAGATCTTGCTGCGGCTGCGCAGGTCGGAATCGGCTGGCGGCTTTTCTATCACCAGCGGCTCCTTCGCATTCTCGTGCGATGCGCCAGGACCGCCGTGGCGGATGCTGGCGCGGTTCTTCTTCGACGTGGACATGAAAATCACCTAACGGTCCTGCTGGTAGCCTTGGTGGGTCGTATTGACCCTCGTGTTGCCCTGCTGGCCCTGTTTGTCGGGATTTGGGGCGGAATGGCTGTGCTGCGTTTGGTCGACAGGAACCGACTTCTTATCGCCCGGACCCTTAGGGCTCTGGTTCTCTGCCGGAACGGGTGGTGGCTTTGTGCTCATGGCGGTCTCCTTTCACTAGCCAAAACAAGCAGGCCCCCGAGAAGGTTCCTGATACGAGCCGTGCGAGGGGTGAACTCCTCACATTGCCAATTCCCGGCCTTGTCGGCGCGTCGCAGCGCAATAATTTTTTGTTAGGGCGTGGGTGCACCTATCAAAAGGAGCCGACCATGAGACACCAAACACTCGACCAACTGCAGACAATTGCAAAAGTTGAGCCCTCGGCGACATACCCTGTCATGACTCGGACGCAGCGGATCGAGCGTTGGGCAGATCTTCTCGAACAAAATCCACGGCGCTGCCTCGGAGCGCTTTCAGGCACCGAATATCTCAGTCCTGAAGCCCGTGCTGTAGCGCGTGGCGCGGGATCGCCGATCACCGTTGCCTATGAGGATCCGGTGCTGCGCGCCATGGGTCTGAAAGATGACACCTACGGTGAGGCAAAGCGCTTCTTCGAGCTAAGTGACTGGCAGTTGCACAACATCGTCTGTCACTGCCACGTTGGTGCTACGATGCAAGCGCGATGGGCTGCCGCCAGAGTCCGCCGGACAATTGTCGGGAACAGACTTCTGGCTTGGCTGAGGGCGAAGTTTGTGCATTGAGGCCCGCGCAGGACGGTGACGAAAAGTCTTGCTCGTTCTCGTTAGCGACTGGCCGCCAACTGCCGGCGGCATCGCCGGCAACGCCATGGATGGTGGAGCCAACGCACTGCTTCAAAGCAGCCGGGTGAAGACCTCATGCTCGCCCGGGCGCGGTTCTTTTTTCGGCGAGCACATTGAGGAGCAATCGGGGCGCCAATTTCAAGTGAGCACGGCCCGCGCCGATACGATCCATAGCCGGTTGTGGTTGTTGGGGTCGTCTGATGGAGAGAAGGCCGCGACGGGCGCGCCCCAAAGCGTCTATTTCGACGAGTCTAGCCGAGCAAGGAGGAGAATGATGGCGTTCACTTTGACCAGTCCCGCCTTTCAGAACGGCCAGCCTATTCCAGATCGTCATGCCCGGCGCGGCGACAATCTCTCCCCGTTTCTGGAATGGAGCGATCCGCCGCCGGGCACTCGGAGCTACGTGCTCGTCATGGAAGATACGGATGCACCGTCACAGGCGTCCCGGCATTGGGTCGTCTACGACATCGGCGGCGACCGGCGTCATTTGGCCGAAGGGCGCAGTTCCAAAGCGCGAACCGAGGACCTGCCTCATGGCTTCAATGATTTCGGCAATCTTCACTATGATGGACCCGACCTGCATCCGGGTTATAAACCACACACCTACCGCTTCAGGCTCGCCGCCCTTGGCATTGCCAACCTTCCCATCGGCCCGGAACCCGATGCCCTGGTCGTGTGGCAGGCTGCCCGTGAAAACATGCTGGGTGAGGCGGAATTAATCGGCACTTACGGATGAATCAGCGCCAAGTCCTGCAGGCGGGCTGCCTGTCGGCCACGCACCGATCACCTCCCGAATGGCTTGCCAGCAGAACTGGTTCACTTTGAACTTGAGCATTCCGGGCTCAGGCGGCCACCTCAACCACGATCTTGCCGCGCGTATGTTCCCTCTCCAGCCGTTCCTCGGCCTTGGCGATCTCCTCCAAAGGATAAGTTGCCTGCACGAACGGAGTTACCTTGCCGGCGTCGATGAGGCGGCTGATCCTCGCAAGCTGCGCCGCGTTTGGCTCAGCCAGATAGGAAACGCCACGCGCCTGATGCAGGCGTGCCTGTTCGGCCGAGGGCTCAGAAACGGTGGAAACAAGTATCCCACCGGGCTTCAGCACGTTCCAGGAGCGATCCTGTGTGTCGCCCGCGACCAGATCGAAAACCATATCGATGTCCTCGACCTCGTCCTCGAAGCGCTGGTTCTTGTAGTCGACGGCCTGGTCGGCGCCAAGCTTGCGGACGAAATCGAAATCCTCGGCAGCAACGGTCGTCGCGACAAACGCGCCCGCAGCCTTGGCAAACTGGATCGCCAGATGGCCGACACCGCCGGCGCCGCCATGGATGAGAACCCGCTGCCCGGATTTGAGGTCGCCATGGTCGAAAAGGCCCTGCCACGCTGTAATGCCGGCAAGCGGCACGGCGGCGGCTTCCACGTGGCTTAACCGTTCCGGTTTTGCTGCCGCCTCCGTCGCCTTGACGACGACGTATTCGGCATTCCCGCCGCGGTTGGGGCCAAGCATGGCAAACATCGGATCGCCCTTCTTCAACGTATGAGCCCGCGTGCCGCACAGCTCCACCACGCCGGACACGTCGCGGCCGAGCGTAACGGGCAGATCCCCGCCCGCCGATCCTTCTCGGGTCTTGTAGTCAACAGGATTGACGCTTGCTGCGCAGACCTTGAGCGTGACCTCGTCGTCACGGGGCTGAGGCAAGGGAACCTCGTCCAGCGAAAGGACCTCTGGCCCGCCAAAAGTATGAATACGAACTGCTTTCATGGTCGCCATGGGTTTCCTCCTCGTTTCGGGGTCCAGCGCAGGTCCGGAAAAAGGACGAGCATCGGGTGAATGGGATAGCCTGCGATCCTGGCAGTCGAGCGCGGATTCTCACCAAGTACTGAGGACATCATCTTCCACTCAATCCGCTTCAAATCCTTGCCCACCTAACCGGATTGCGGGCCGGAAGTTCCAATGAACTTCCGAGGTCGATCGTGGCATTCAAAGACCGTTCTCTGGCGCTCTACGAGAGGCCTGGCGCAGAGATCATTCTGTGACATCCCCGCAATCTCGTCTGGGAACTTTTCTGGAGGGACATGGTTGGAATGGCGGCCGAAAGAATCCGGGCCTGTAGCTGTCCCAAGGAGATTCGCCATGAAGCTTCGCGAATTGATGGACCAAGTGAAGGATCTGCCACCGGATACCCTGGTCTGTACTGCCGAGATTGACGAGGCCTTTGCGGCCAACATTGCTGGCATAGAAACAGTAGAAAGCGCCCGGATCGAAAGCCACAAGCCGGACGGCACCGAAGCTGTCGAACTCACCAATGGGAACGACAAGGTCGTCGTAATCCGCTGGTGAGCGGCTTGCGCCTGCTGGAGCGGCCATATGCTTGATCACTGAACGCTGAAGGAGTCTCAGACCATGTTTCCGGTGTTGTACAAAAGACTCTGCGCCGGCCTGATTGCCGCAATTCTGATATTGCCAGCCGGCGGCCTTGCTTCGCTCGCAGCCCAGGAAATCCCGAACGACTTCACGGCGATCGTGCGCGAGAAAATTCCGGCCGTGGTCGCCATAACGACCAAACAGATTATCCAGGGCCAGACGACGCTGGACGATTTTTTTAGTCCTTTCCGTAGTCCCGGCCTCGAACCGGCGCAACCACAGGTGCGAGAGGCCCTTGGTTCCGGCTTTGTGATCAGCCCTGAGGGGTACATCGTCACGAACAACCATGTCGTTGCCGATGCAAACGAAATCCATGTCGTATTCTCCGACAAGCAGATTTCGCCTGCGCGGCTCGTCGGCCGGGATCCGGCGACCGACATCGCGGTGCTGAAGGTCGATCCGCGGCCCAATATGACAACGACCGCCTGGGGTGACTCCGATGCAGTGCAGCCCGGCGCCTGGACGATCGCGATCGGCAGTCCGTTCGGGCTTGGTGGGACCGTTACCGTCGGCGTGCTTTCAGCCCGTTCGCGCGACATTCAGGCTGGACCCTATGACGACTTTCTCCAGACGGATGCCTCCGTCAATCAGGGCAATTCCGGCGGTCCCCTGTTCAATGCACGCGGCGAAGTGATCGGAGTCAATACAGCCATCGTCTCGCCTTCGGGCGGTAGCATAGGCATTGGTTTCGCCGTGCCATCCCGGACCGCGCAGAGGATCGTCGACCAGTTGATCCGCACTGGTCGGATCGAGCGCGGTTTCATCGGAGTGCGTCTCCAGGAGATCACGCCCTCGATTGCCGAGGCGCTTGGAATACCGGGCAGCAAGGGAGCGCTCGTCGCCTCGGTCGAGCCCGGCAGTCCGGCGGAGAAGGCAGGCATACAGGCGGGAGACGTGATAACGCGCTTTAACGGCAAGGACATCCAGAGCGTTCACGACCTGACGCTCGCGGCTGCGAGCCAAAAGCCGGGGACAAGGACGACGCTCACAAGAAACCGCGGGGGCAGCCAGCAGGAAATAGCTCTGACCATCGGTCAGCGTGACGATGAAGAGCAACAGACCGGCGCCATTCCCGGACCGGAAGCGGCGGACCAACGTCTCGGGCTGTCGCTCAGTCCCATCCCCGATGAGGCGCGCCAGCAACTCGGACTCCCGCCGGGCACCACCGGGCTGTTCGTGCAAGAAGTGGCGCCGAACAGCCTCGCCGACCAAAGCGGCCTCCGCGCGGGCGACGTGATCGTTTCGGCCAACAATCAGAACGTAAGCCAGCCGTCCGACATCGAAGCGGAGTGGACGAAATCCCGTCAACAGAACAAGCCCATCTTGTTCCGCATCAACAGGCAAGGGCAAACGCTTTTCGTTGCCGTGGCTATGGCCAAATCTTGACGGGCAAATCTTGATAGGAACGCATGAGCGTAAGCTTGGCCGGACGGATCACACGCTTTTGCGGGCCAGGGTCTTTACGCTTGGCAACGGGAACAACAGCCGACCAAGGTCGTTTCGTCCAATGAGTTGTTCGAACAGTTGGCAGAAAAAGGAGGCTTCGATGAGCGCCACCGGACTCGACGTATTCGGCAAGACGCTGCAGACCACAAACATCTGGCTTGACGAGATCATGGCCGAGATCGGACCGGATCGGCAGATCGCATGGCACGTTCTTGGGGCGGTGCTCCACGCCCTGCGGGATCGCATGCAGCCGGATCTTGCTGCCCATCTCGGTTCGCAGCTGCCGATCCTCGTGCGCGGTGCCTATTATGACCAATATCAGCCCTCCAAGACGCCAGAGAAGTTGCGATCGCTCGATGAGTTTCTAGCCAAAATCAAGGCGGAGCTGGAGTTCACCCGACCGGTCGATTCCAAGGATGCATTCAAGGTCGTATCCAAGGTTCTCGCTCACCACGTGGGAGAGGGGCAGATGATCAAGGTTTGGGAATCCTTGCCAGCAGAAATCAGGCGCGTCGCGGAAGCGCAGCAAGCGGCGTGAGATGACTCGGGAATCTCGACGATCCCGGCCGTGACGCCGGGCCATGTCAGTCGTCGCCTTTCCACAGCGCGGCCGGGGATAGCGGTTTTCGAGCCGGGCCGTGGATGACCGAACCGTCGGCAGCGAAGATCGAGCCATGGCAAGGACAGTCCCAGGTGTTGTCAGCGTTGTTCCAGGTCACGGTGCAGCCCTTGTGGGTGCATGCCGCGGAAACGGGATGGAGCACCCCTTCAGCGTCTCTCCACGCCGCGATCTTTTCGTCACTCCTGACGATCACACCGCCCATGCCCGGCGCTATGTCGTCGACGCTTGAGACAATGGATTGGCTGCGGCCATTCTTGTGAAAGTCCTCAGGATAAGACCGCGCCGGATCGTAGAGTTTTTGCCATGGGCTCGGCCGAGCGCAGATCAAATCCGCAATCATCGTGCCTGCGGCCGTTCCGTTGGTGATGCCCCAGGCGTTGAATCCCGTGGCGATATGAAAACCGGAGGCTTTGTCCGGATCGGGCTCGCCGGCATACAGAACTCTGTCGGCCGTGTCATAGTCCTCGTTGCACCAGCGCCACGCAATGTCTCCAACTGGAAGACTAATTCTTGCCCATTGCTCCAGCTCGACAAACCGTTTCGCGACGTCGCCGTCCTGGCCTGTATCGAACTTGGGGCCGAGCGTGACCAGCAGCGGGCCTTCGGCATCGCGGCCCGTGCGGATGGAGTGCGTCGGATCGTCGATGCCGATGAACATGCCGTCGACAGCAAGAGGGTCATCGACCCGAAACGCCATGGCAGTGTGGCAGCGCGGCTGGGTCCGGTTCGCCATGCCGATGGGGCTCTTCACTGTCATGTTGGTGGCGACGACCACATATTCGGCGTGAACGGTGCCGCCCTCGGTGACGACGCGCCAGCGGCTTGCCTCGCCAATCGAGATCGCGCGGCTGTTTTCGAAAATCCGTCCGCCACGGGCCGTCACCGCCTGAGCCAGGCCAACCAGATACGCCGCCGGATTGAACTGCGCCTGGTCGGAAAAACGCAAAGCGGCGGCCGTTTCGAAAGGCAGCGGCGCGCGCTCGAGAACATCGGCGTCCAGCCCAACCTGGCGCGCGGCCTCTGCCTCGGCTGCGATCTCCGCGCCCCGGCTTGTGTCGCAGGTGTAGGTATAGGCGTCCTTGGTCTCGAGATCGCAGGCGATGGCATAGTTGCGAACCCATTCCCGGATCTGGACGGCGCCGGCGGAATTCGCATCGGCATAGGCTTGCGCCATGTCCCGGCCGAATGTGTCGATGAGATGGCGATAGATCAGCGCGTGCTGCGTCGTGATCTTGGCCGTCGAGCGGCCGGTCACCTGGCCGCCTGTCCGCAAGCCTTCGACGACGATTACCGACCGACCGGCCTCGCAAAGGCGAAGCGCCGTCGTCAGCCCGACAATCCCAGCGCCCACGATAACCACCTCCGCATGGATCGAGCCATCGAGCGGGGGATAGTTTGTAGCGGTGGCGGCAGCCACCCAACAGCTTCCCGGTTTTCCCGAAAGAATGGCCATTTCACCTGCATCCTTTGCGTTTTCGATGCACTTGTCATCGACAACCCGCGCCGGCGCGAGAACGTTCCCGGGATTTACCGTCTTCAATCGGTCCTTGGCCGTCCGGAAGCTACAAACGCACCGGGAAGATGCGAGGTGCAAGCCATCACCCAGGTGATCGCCTCGCGATCGTATTCGTCGCCGGAGCGCCAGTTCTCGAAGAAAGGGTTCAGCCTCTCGACACGCTCCGGCCAGACGCCGGCGGCTTGAAGGCCCAGCGACACGCCGTAATTGGTGAAGGCGAACTTCGTATCGCGCAGCCACGGCGCGCGGCTGAAACAACCCGGCGGGTCGACCCACATCGTTTCCAACGTTGCCAGCGAACGTTTCGTCTGCGCCTCAGCCCATGGCTCGGTAGGAAAGAAGTGCGCGAGCCACAGCATCATGCCGAGGCCGAGATCCTGTTCGATGTCGAGGGTGCGCCAGTCGCGCTCCATCAGGTCACGCATCTGCGCGATCTCGGGCGCAAGTGCGTCTTCGTCGAGCATCCGGTAGGAGACGTAGCCATCATAGGCGTCCATGCTGCCGAGGCCGTAGCCGGGATAAGGTCTGCTCAAATCCTCCTGCATCTTCCAGATAACGCCGCGGCCGGGGATCACGAAGGCCGGATGAATGTCCCGCGCCAGCGCGATGCCGCGCGTGCGGTATCGCGGCTTCAGATCACCGAGACGCGCCAAGGCAAACAGCCACATCGCCAGGTAATGGAAATACTGTCCGTCGCGATCTGCCGCTTCGCCGATCCTCACTCCGCGCAGACGACCGAGCACACGCTCGACCTCCGCCACCAGTCGCTCGGCCTCACCCAGCCAACGTTCCTCGCCGAGCTCCTTGTAAAGCGAGACATAGAGTACGACCCCGAAAGCATCGGTCCAAAGGTAGCGCAGACCGTTGGGCCAGATGCCTTCGGCGCGCATCCAGTCGAGCTTTCGCAAGACATAGTCAACGTCGCGCAGCATAGCCGCGATCTAAAGCTCTAACGGATAAGTACGGGTGCTCCGGTCTTGGCATGTTCCGGCCCGAGCGAAGTCCCGCCGGGTTATATGCGCGTCGACGCTGCGATTGCGAGCATGCGGCATGTCGAGCATGTTTGCCTCCGGTTAGTCTGCGTCAGATATCGCGAAACGAACTGGTCGGCGGCGGGTTCCTTGGCCGTCGCAATAAGAACAGAAGATGGGCGGCGTTTCGAGTTCGCTCCGCCCTTCTCAAGAAAGCCCGTTTCGCCGGACCGGCCGTCTGACTGCGGCCATTGTCGTTGCGCGCCGGCTGGCAAAGGGTTCGAGCTACCAGAACGTACCCGCATTCAGCATTCTGGCGATAAACCAATTCGCACCTTGTTCTTCCTCGTGAAATTCACGAAGGATGGATGGTCGACTGAGGGATCGATTCGGAGCTTGTCTATGCGCGGACTGCAAGCGGCCCTGGCTGCGGTGATCTTGAGCACTTCAGTCAGTTCTGGACGCGCCGATGACAGCTCTCCCTTTATCTATTTAGCGACCCAGGATCCTTTCACAGACGGTCTGCCGACGAAGAACGATGTTTATGTCTTTGGTGGCGTCTTTGCTCGCGGGTCCTTCGGGGATACGATCGACCTTTTTGATGCCAACTACACAGACAACTACATAATCGGGGCCGCATATGGTCGCGATCTCGTCGATATAGGCGCTGGTTTTGTTCTTGGTGGCGTCACCGGCGCGGCCATAAGATTTGGCGAGGACGATGATACGTCTGGCGAACTTTGGGCCGGAGCGCGACTTCGCCATCAGGGCCTTGTCATTGGTGATCTGGCGATCGCGCCCGCAGTGACGGCTGGATTTAGTGCCGTTACGGGCCCCACCGAGATCGAGCGCAATCGCGAAATCCGCGACGATGGCGATGCATCATTCCTCGGCTTCGTTGGTGCGGAGCTTTCTTTCAGAGTCAGGCAAGCACCCAATGTCGAACTCGTCTACCAACTCCACCATAGATCCGGCGCCGACGGTACATTCGGAAATATGAAAGAGGGTTCTAATGCGAACACTCTTGGAATCCGTTATCGCTTCTAGCGCCCGGTGCTGTAGACCTTTTTCAGGCGCCCACGTGCTCCCGTATTGGGAACGGCGACACTCTCGTGAACGCTTTGCACGGGAGATGGCGAGCGTGGCTCCAATGTAGGATCATTGTGGGCCGAAGCCGCCAGGAGAAAGGGGCGATGGCACTTCCGGAGAACAGATTCTGCGTCTTCTGCGGCAAGATGTGGTTGGGCAAGGGATCTCAATGCCGACCGGCACGATAATTTCAGGGCGGGCGGGGTCACCCTGTAGCGCCGTTCACACTCAGGCCATATCCTTGAGCGTGTCCAGCGGCCCTTTCAGCGCAGACCTGGGCTGGATCAACTCTGGCGTAATCAGGAATGTCTGCGGCGGCGTCGTTGGTTCATCGATAAGCTCGAACGCCTTCGTAATCATCGCCTCAACATTCTGCCGCACCATGATTACCGGGAAGGGCAGGAATGAGCCGAACGGATCATAGTCGTAGCAACCGACAACAAGCTCGCTAAACATCTCCGCCGGACGGCCTGCCATGAAACGCAGCAGACCTTCCATGTTGATCGACGAATTGACGAACAGCGCGCGCGGCAGCTTGCCATGGCGTTGGTAAAACGCCTCGAAGGCACGCAAAGTTATATCGGGCGAATACCCGGAGGACTGCACACCGTCGTCAGGGTCGGCGCCCAGCAGTGCCTTCTTGGTCGCATGGAATGCGGCGATGCGTTCGCGGCTGGCGTGGTCGTTGCGGCCGCCAAACAGAAACAGCTCGTCCGGCCGTAGGGGATCGTCATTGCCGAAGTGGCGGATGATTGCTTCCGTCAGCATCCGCGCGCCCTCATAATTGTCGCTGATCACCGAGTGCGCCTTCGCTCCCGGCAGGTCGATGTTGATATGCTTCAGCCCCGCCGGTTCGCAGACCTCATGCACGCCGTCCGGATCGGTGGCGCCGACGATGAAGAGTTGGTCGATTGAATAAGAGATCAGCGTCTCCGCGGTCCGCCGTTCCTCTTCCGGGTCGCGACTGGCGCTGACCACCACCGGGCATTGACCGCGGCTACGCACATGCCCCTCAAACGTCTGCGCCATGGAGGAGAAGTAGCGATTGTCGTGGACGGGCAGCATAAGGCCGACCAGGCCCGATCGCGAGCGTCGCAAACCCCGCGCCTGCAGGTTGGTGGTGTACTGGTGGCGTTCGGCGAGGCCGAGAATTGTTTCCGCCGTACTTTCCTTGATACGGCGCTTGCGCCAGGTGCCGTTCAGCACGGCACTCACGGTCGACGGCGAACTACCCGATAGCACGGACAGATCATAGATCGTCGCCTTCTTCTTGACCCGCTGATCCATCTGGCGCCTCCGGCGCGTCTTTTTAGAGCAACATCCCGCTTGACGAGAGCTTCTCGATGCACAATAGTTTCTGCACCATCGATTGTGCAAGCGAAAACCGCTGCATGATCGATGGGGGAGTGTCCCGTCTTTTCGGGGAGGTTTCTAACGGCCGCCGTCGTTCGACGGCTCGAGTGTGTTTCCACTAGGAACGTTATGGGAGGAGTACAGATGAAAAAGCTCATGATCGCGGCGCTTGCCGCGACCCTTATGCTTGGCGGTTCATTCGCTGCGATGGCACAGCAGGCCGGCAAGGTCGGCGTCGTCGTCAAGATCGGCGGCATTCCGTGGTTCAACGCTATGGAGGCGGGAATCAAGGAGCGCGGCCAGAAGCTCGGGATCGACGCATTCATGGTCGGCCCGACCAGCGCTGATCCGGCACTGCAAGTTCGCGCAATCGAGGATCTGATCGCTCAGGGCGTCAAAGTCATCGGTGTCGTGCCGAATGATGCAAAAGTGCTCGAACCAGTGCTGCAGAAGGCGAAGGACGCCGGCATCATCGTCATCACGCATGAATCGCCTGGCCAGAAGGGCGCCGACTGGGACTTCGAACTCGCGTCCGCCACCGGCTTCGGCGAAGCTCATGCCAAGCTCCTGGCGGAGAAGATGGGCGGCAAGGGTGAGTATGCAGTGTTCGTCGGCTCGCTGACGGTGCCGCTACACAATGCCTGGGCCGATGCGGCAATCGAGTATCTGAAGAAGAACAATCCCGACATGAAACTTGTCGGCGAACGTTATGGCGTCGCCGAGGATGTGGACAAGAGCCGCAGCACTGCACTTGACTTGATCTCCGCCAATCCCGGCTTGAAGGGCTTTCTCGCCTTCGGCAGCCAAGGGCCAATCGGCGCTGGCCGCGCAATCGAAGAGCGCCGGAAGGTGGGCGAAATTTTCGTGCTCGGGCCATTCTCGCCAGGCCAGGGCCAGAAGCTCATCAAAAACGACGCGATCTCCGGCGGTTTCATGTGGAATCCGAAGCAGGCGGGCGAGGTTTTCGTCACGCTGGCCGACCATCTCATGAAGGGCAACGAGATCAAGGATGGTGATACGATCGAAGGACTAGGGACAGTTAAGCCCGACTTCGAAAACCGTAACATCATCGTCGATCAGCTGGTCCCAATCAACAAGGATACTGTCGACGATCTCGCGGCGATGGGCCTGTAAAGCCTCCCAAGGCTATGGCAGCCGGGCTGGCCTCGAGCCGCCCGGCTGCAGGATTGCAACCGATTGGATCCAGGGTTCAACTCGATGGCTGATCAGGCACTCGATGGCGCCGCATCACGGCCGTTGCTGTCGCTCCGCAACGTCAACATGACGTTCGGCGGCGTGAAGGCGCTGAAGAATGTCAGCTTTGAGGTGCTGCCGGGCGAGGTGCATTGCCTCGCCGGCGAGAACGGCTCCGGCAAGAGCACGCTGATCAAGGTCATCACAGGCGTGTACAAGCCCGAGGCGGGCGCCGTGATCGACTATGACGGCCAGAGCTACTCCCATATGTCGCCGGTAACCGCGCAAGCCGGCGGGATTCAGGTCATCTGGCAGGACCTCGCCCTGTTTCCCGAGATGACTGTCGCCGAGAATATCGCGTTCCAGACTGTCATCGGCCGTTGGCCGCGGCTGGTGAACTATGCCGAAATGCGCCGTGTCGCGACCAACGCCTTGCAACGTCTTGGTGTTTATCTCGATGTCGATCTCGCACTACACCATTTTCCCATCGCACAGCGGCAGATCGTAGCAATCGCGCGCGCCCTCGTCGGCCAGGCGAAGCTCGTCTTCATGGACGAGCCGACGGCGTCGCTCACTCAATCCGAAACCGACTATCTGCTCGATATCGTGCGCAATCTGTCGGCGTCGGGCGTCGCCGTTGTGTTCGTCAGCCATCGCCTGGCGGAGGTTCTTGAAATCTCCAGCCGCGTGACCGTGCTGCGCGACGGCGCGCTCGTTGGCGTCTATCCAACCAAAGGCCTGACCCAATCGCGCATCACCGAACTGATGACGGGCAAGACCTTCGGCTATTCCGTCCTGCACCGGGATTTAGGCACGAGCCCGGTCATGCTTGAGGTCAAGGGGCTGTCGCGGCCCGGCGAATTCCAGGATGTGTCCTTGACGGTCCGGCGCGGCGAGACGCTCGGCATCACCGGGCTTCTCGGGGCAGGGCGCACCGAGCTCGCGCTGACGTTGTTTGGCATGCGCAAGCCGAAGTCGGGCTCTGTCGTCCTGGAGGGCAACCCCGTTCGCTTCGGTTCCAACCGTGACGCGATCGCCGCCGGCGTCGCCTATCTTTCGGAAGACCGGCTGTCGCTCGGTCTCATTCAGCCCCAGGCAATCGCCGATAACATGGTGATCGCGTCGCTAGACAAGATCCTTTCGCGCGGTTTGATTTCGAGCGATCGCAAGCGATCTCTGGTCAATCGCTGGATAAGGGATCTCGGCGTCAAGATCGGAAACCAGAACGACGCGATCTCGACGCTGTCAGGGGGAAATCAGCAACGTGTCGCCATTGCAAAATGGCTGGCGACCGATCCAAAGCTGCTTATCCTCGACGCACCGACAGTCGGCGTCGATGTCGGCGCGCGCGCCGGCATTTTCGACATCGTTTCCAAACTGGCGGACAGCGGCCTGGCTATTATCCTGATCTCGGATGAGGTCCCTGAAGTCTATTTCAATGCGGACCGTGTGCTGCACATGGCTCAGGGGCGCATTGTCGGCGAATATGCACCGGGCTGCACGACCCTCCAGGCGATCGAGGAGGCGGTCTATGCGTAGGTTTGTCCGCTCCCACGCAACGGAACTGGCTTTGCTCGCCGTGATCGCAGTCATCTGCGTCTTCCTCTCGCTTGCGACAGACCGGTTCTTCACCCTCGGCAACGCCTTTGACCTTCTCAACACCAGCTCGGTCAACATCATCTTCGCTGTCGGCCTGCTCGTCGTGCTGATTGCCGGCGGAATTGACATCTCCTTCGCGGTTGCTGCCTCCGTTGTGCAATATCTGACGGCGACTGTCCTCGGTTGGGTCGGCGGCGGGAATTGGATTGTCGGCCTCATCATCGCTGGCGCTTTGGGCGTCGCGTTGGGCTGCGTCAACACCTTCTTGATCCACGGGTTCAGGATCATCTCGATCGTCGCCACGATTTCGACCTTCAACATTTTCTTCGGCTTGCTGATGTTCTTCACAGGCGGCGTGTCGATCTACAATCTGCCAGACTGGCTCACCACCCGCGTCGTGCTGTTCGAGCGAGAGATGGCTGACGGCAGCTGGGCCGAGATCACCCTACCTGTGCTCATTATGGCGATATGCGTGTTCGCTACCTGGGCGTTGATCACGCGCACCACCACAGGTCGCCAGCTCTACGCATTTGGCGATAATCCGGAGGGCGCGCGCCGCTTCGGCATCAATATCGGTGCCATGCAATTTATCGCCTTCGGCTGGCTTGGCCTGATGGCGGGCATCGCCGGTCTCGTCCAAGCGCATTACGCGCAGGAAGTCGTGCCGAACGCCCTTTATGGGCGCGAACTCGACGTCCTGGCAGCGGCAGTCCTTGGCGGTGCGCGGCTCGGCGGCGGCAAAGGCAGCGTGCTTGGCTGCATTCTGGGCGTTCTGTTGGTCTCGATCACCCAGAACGGACTCAATTTGATGGGTGTGTCGCCTTTCGCGTTCAAGATGATCGTCGGCGCCATCATTCTTGCCGCCATCACCCTGTCGAACACGAGCATCGAACGCCTGCTGCCGTTCCTGAAAAGCCGACGGGTGCCTTCATGACGGTTTTGATTGACCGCGCCCGCAATGCGCTTGGCCCCGAACTGGCAGGTCCGCTTGCCGCGTTCGCGGTGGTCATGGTCGTGTTCGGCATTGCCGCGCCGAACTTCCTTTCCCGCGCCACCTTTGGATCCGTCGCCTTCCAGCTGCCGGAGCTCGGCCTCCTCACACTCGCTATGCTGCTGCCGATCCTGACCGGCGGCCTAAACCTGGCCATCACCTTCACGGCCAACATGGCCGGCCTGACGCTGGCTTGGGTACTGCAAAGCCAGGGAGGCGTCGACGCGGGCATCGGCGCCTTTGTCCTTGGCTCGGTCCTTGCCGTCGCGGTCGGAGCACTGAGTGGGCTGATCATGGGGCTCGTCATCGCCTACACCAAGGCTCACCCGATCCTGGTCTCGCTGTCGATGATGATCTTCCTGCGCGGTCTCGGCGAATTCCTGACGCGGGGCGGCGACGTGTCCGGCATTCCCGGGTTCCTGGCGCGGATCGGCTATAGTTCGATTATTGGCATTCCGGTGCCGTTGCTCATCTTCATCGCTAGCGTGCTGATCTGGCACATCCTGCTGACACGCATGAAGCTAGGCTTCAACACCTACATGATCGGCTCCAACATCGAAGCCACGCGCTATTCCGGTATCAATACGCGCAAGGTACAGGTTCTCGTCTACACACTGTCCGGCGCGATGTGCGCGGTCGCCGGTATCATCATGCTGGCGCGCTTCAATTCGGTGCGTGTCGGCCACGGCGAGTCTTACTTGCTGATCACCGTGCTTGCCTGCTTTCTTGGCGGGGTCAATCCGTTCGGCGGCTTCGGTCGGGTGATCCCAGTCTTCGTTGCGCTGGTCGTGCTCCAGCTTCTGTCCTCAGGGCTCAATCTGATGGGCGCAAACCAGCATCTTGCGACGGCAGTCTGGGGCATTTTGATGATCACGGTGATGATCCTGCGCTGGCTTGCCGGGCGCCTCAAATTCCTAAACACAAACAGAGGGTGAGTTGAGATGCATGGTTTTGGGGTCCACACCTCGATGTGGACGATGAACTGGGATCGGGCCGGCGCTGAGAAGGCGATCGCGGCTTCGGTCAAATACGGGATGGACTTTATCGAGATCGCGCTTCTGAACGCGCCGGCGGTCGATGCCGCGCATACGCGCGCCTTGCTCGAACAGCACAATCTTCCTGCCGTTTGCTCGCTTGGCCTGCCGGAGCGCGCCTGGGCCTCGGTGCGGCCGGATGCTGCCATCGAACATCTCGAAGTGGCGATCGACAAGACCGCCGAGATGGGCGCGCTGGCGCTTTCCGGCGTGATTTTCGGCGGTATCGGCGAACGCACCGGCCTGCCACCGACCGAGAAGGAATACGACAATATTGCGCATGTGCTGACCGTCGCCGCCAAGCACGCCAAAAAGCGCGGCATAGAGCTCGGAATCGAGGCGGTGAACCGCTACGAGAACCATTTGATCAATACCGGCGCGCAGGCCGTCTGGATGGTCGAGAAGGTCGGGGCCGACAACATCTTTGTTCATCTCGACACCTACCACATGAACATCGAGGAGAAGGGGGCCGCCAATGGCATTCTGGCCGCACGCGACTATCTGAAGTACATCCACTTGTCTGAGAGCGATCGCGGCACACCAGGCACCGGCAACTGCCCCTGGGACGAGATCTACGCGACGCTGGCGGCGATCGGCTTCAAGGGCGGACTTGCCATGGAAAGCTTCATCAACATGCCGCCGGAAGTCTCCTACGGTCTCTCAGTCTGGCGGCCAGTCGCGAAGGACGAGGCCGAAGTGATGGGCAATGGCTTGCCGTTCCTGCGCAACAAGGCTCGCCAATACGGTCTGATCTGAAACGATGGGTGACGCGCAGAAGGTGGACGGCGCAAGGATCGCCGTCCTCGATGTCGGCAAGACCAATATAAAGCTCTCCGCGATGACATTCGACGGCATGCTCGCGGAGAGCCTCTGCGTCCGCAACGAAGTGCGCCCCGGTCCACCTTGGCGGCACCACGATCTCAATGGCATTAGCGACTGGCTGTTCGGCTCGCTCGCCACTTTGTGCGGTCGTCATCCGTTGGAAAAAATGGTCGGCACCGGACATGGCTCCGCGGGGGTTCTGGTGAACGCAGATCCCGACGACACTTCCGCCCTGCCGATGATTGACTACGAGCAGGACCTGCCGCCTGCAATTCGCGATGGCTACGCGCCGCTTTCGGGCGATTTCTTCGATCGCGGCAGCTCGATCATGCTGAAGGCCGCCCACCAGGCGCGCCAGCTGTATTGGATGCAGCAGGTTGATCCGGAGCGCGTCGCTCAAGCTCGTTGGTATCTGGGCTTGCCCCAATATTGGGCCTGGCGGCTGTCAGGCGTGCCATCGGCCGAAACGACGGTTCTTTCGGCGCAATCACATCTATGGAACAACGTGCGCAAGGAGTGGTCGCCCATTGTGGCGGGGCAGGGCTGGAAGCGCCTCATGCCACCATTCCATCCGGCATGGGAGACGTTGGGGCCAATCCGGCAGGATCTAGCGCGCCGGCACGGCATATCGGAAAAGCTGTCTGTTCTGACCGGCGGCCACGACAGCAGCCTGAACCTCTACCGCTATCAGGCGGCAGGCATGCGCGATGCCTGCGTGATCTCCACCGGAACCTGGATTGTCGGAATGTGCGCCGCGACACCTCTCGACCAACTCGATGAAAATCGCGGAATGGTGCTAAACAGCGACGTGACAGGACGCCCGGTTGGCGGTGTTTTGACCATGGGCGGACGAGAGTTCAGTCATGTGGCAGGGCAGGGGCAAGAAGGAAATGCGGCCGACGCCGCGCTGGTCAGTTCGTTGATTGGGCGAGGCACCTTCGCATTGCCGTCGTTCGGCGACGATGACGGACTGTTTCCCGGCAGCGCTGGGCGCGGCCGGTTTGAAGGGCCGCCTGCAGAAACCCCTGAGGAGCGCAAGGCGCTCGCGGTGCTCTATGCCGCGCTGCTGACAGCGGAATGTATCGATGCGCTGAAGGAAAACGGGTTGGTTGCATGGCACCTTCCTGCGGGACCCGCTCTACGCCATGCTGGTTGCCGCGCTGCGGCCAAACGCCGAAACGGTTTACAACCTCGACTCCTACGGCACCGCTTCGGGTGCGGCATTACTTGGCAAACATGAAGCTCGTGACACGCCGGCTCCGATCGCGCTCAGCCTGCCGGCCGCCTTTGCCGGCGATCGTGCGGCGCTCGCGGCCTATGCGCAGCGGTGGCGCGAACTGGCAAACAGACACATTCTTCCGAGACAAGACAGAAGGACTGACCGATGACTGATGACAGCGCTCTGCGCCGCGAGATGGTGGATGTTTGCCGCCGGATGAACTCCAGCGGTATCAACCAGGGCAATGCCGGCAACCTGTCGGTGCGCTCCAGCGACGGTTTCCTGATCACGCCCTCATCGCTACCCTACGAAACGATGACGCCCGAAGACATCGTCGAGATGGGCTTTGATGGCACCTATGTCGGCCGACGACCCTCCTCGGAGTGGCGCTTCCACCGTGACATCTTGAGGGAGCGGCAGGAGATCAACGTCGTGCTGCATTGCCACTCGCTCTATGCTACGACGCTGGCCTGCCATCATAAGACGATCCCGAGCTTCCACTATATGACAGGAGTGGCGGGCGGTACGACCATTCGCTGCGCGGGCTACGCAACCTTTGGCACGCAGGCCTTGTCCGACAATGCCTTGGTTGCACTCAAGGATCGCCGCGCCTGCCTGCTCGGCCAGCACGGTCAGATTTCGCTCGGCAAGACCATGGAAGCTGCGTTGTGGCTGGCGAACGAGGTCGAAACCCTGTCGCGCATGTATGTCCAGGCGCTTACCCTTGGCGAGCCGCCGGTCCTTTCCGACGAGGAGATGGCGCGGGTGATCGAGCAGATGAAGAAGATGAGCTATGGCCAAGCGCCGGATCCGGAGGGAACGAACGATTTGGCGCGGCCGCGCGGTGCTGCGGCCTAGCACGGCTTTGGCAGATTTTTAGTGGAGAGATGCCTGAGGCCGCGTGGGCAGCGGACTGGCGGCGGCTGTGCGAGGCTGAGGGATCGCCTGCCAATCGTTCTCGCTTTATCCCAATCGCCGCCTTGAGCTCGACTGTGGCAGGTGAAGACTGAATGTCGCCCTTATGACAAACGTTGAATCAAATCGTTCAGCAAGAGCAGCGACGCCCCGGCGAACACAGCCGCAGCCGCGTCGTCCAGCATGATGCCGAGACCACCCCTTACCTTGTCATGCATGACGCGGATGGGCCAGGGTTTGACGACATCGAAAAACCGGAATGCAAGGAAACCTGCTGCCCACCAGACCGGGTCGAGCGGCAGCATGGAAAGTGTTGCGGCGGTACCGAAGGTCTCGTCAATGACGACGATCTGCGGATCCTCCGTTCCGGTACGGGAGACGACATGCGACGACGCCCATACTCCCACGGCGAATACGGCCATGTAGGCAACCACGACCAGCCAAGGCGATGCAGGTATCAGGATCGCGGCAAGAACCACTCCAACAGCCGCGCCGCCCGTGCCCGGCCATAACGGGGATAATCCTGCGCCGGCCGAGGTCGCGAGCAGGTAAGCGAACTTAGGCAGAAATTTACGCATCGAGTTTCGGGCGGCTTCCCCGTGAATTGTAAATAGGCATTATATTCACATCTTTCCGATTACTGCCGCTAGACCGCCGGTCGATTTGCGACGGCGGACACAAGGGGCATTGCAGAAACTTCGAAACAACATCGGATGTTATCGCAGCGACCGGAGCTTTTGTGTTTCGCCGTCGGCTTGACAGTTCTCTGACTGCCTCAATCCATGGGCGCATTCGCCAAGACTTGAGCCGGGGAAGAGCCTGATCCGGTCTCGACCGCGCTGACCACCTCGATCTGCGCCGACGGGCTGGAACGAACCCACAATTTGCCGGTTAAGCTTCGCAAAGCGACATCATCAGAGGAGCCAAGTCATCATGATCGCCGGTCTCATGAAACGTCGCATCGACCCGCTATGGGAGCACGCCGCTTCCCCGCTGATCGGGATCGGCATGACCCCGAACCAGGTTACATCAGGCGGGCTGGTGCTCGTCGCCTTGTCGTGCGCCGCCTATGTGTACCACCAGTCAACCCTTGCCTTTGGCCTTTGCCTCGCGTTGGCGTTTACCTTCGACGCGCTGGACGGCGCGGTTGCCCGTCGGAGACATATGAGCACCAAGGCCGGTGGCTATTTCGACGCGATGGCCGACCGGTATCAGGAACTTGCCGTGTTTGCGGCAATAGGCTGGGTCGCCGATCTGTGGGCGATCGCAATGATCGCGTTCGCCGGCGGAATCCTCACCAGCTACGCCAAGGCGCGGACGGCGATCGAAATTCCCATAGAAAATCAGGCGTGGCCGGATTTCTTCGAACGGATGGAACGTCTGGTGTTCATTTGCGTGCTATTGGTCGCCGACGGAATCGCGATCGCCATGGGCGCCACTTCGCCCTGGATTCTCACGGGCGGGTTCGCGTTTTACGCGCTGCTGGCAAACGCCACAGCGCTGCAACGGACCAATCGCGCATTTGCGATGCTCAAACGAGCGGACGCGAAGCAGCCGTGAGACGGTGAAATCCATAACGCAAGCATCGATGACGGCCGCCTCACCTGGGGGGACCCGTCCGGTCGACCTGCTCCCGCGCCCTGACCCAGAAAAGGTGGTCATGACAACGGTTTGGCCGTTGGAAAACGTGAGGCGCTGGCACGGGCGCAGTCGGGTTAAAAACGATCCACGCGCGACCTGCGTCCTCTGGCATAGCGAAATTGCTGACCCCTGTGGCCCGATATCCGCACCCTCGTTAGACCGTTTCGAGCCGGCTGAACCGAACTGGGATGAGTTTGCGGGTCTTCAGTTGCCCTACCGAACCCTTGTCGATGACCGTCAGCAACTGCCCTTGTTCGGGTCCCATAGGCATAACCAGGCGGCCCCCCGGCTTGAGCTGCTCAAGCAAAGCCGACGGCACCCGCCCAGCCGCCACGGTGACTAGGATCTTGTCGAACGGGGCGTGCTCGGGCCAGCCGCGAGACCCGTCTCCGACACGAATGCTGATATTGGATAGACCGAGGCCCTGCAGGAGAGCCTCGGCATGGCTCGCGAACTCCTCAATGATTTCGACGCTCCAAACGTGCCCGGCGAGTTCCGCGAGGATTGCGGTTTGGTAGCCCAGGCCAGTGCCGATCTCGAGCACCGCCTCGTGCGGTTGAAGAGCAAGGAGATCGGTCATGAGAGCGACGATGAACGGCTGCGAGACGGTTTTGTCGAAGCCGATCGGCAGTGGCATGTCCTGATAAGCATAAGCAGCGACTGAGCTTGGCACGAAGAGATGGCGCGGCACACGCTGCATCGCTGCCATCACCCGTTCATCGAGCGCCGCCTTGCCGAGTTCGTCGCTTGCAAGGTCGGTATGGATCGCAATCATCTCAACCATGTGTCGGCGTAAAACTGCGAGATGTTGTTCGTTCATTGGCTTCATGACGGTGGGGCTTTCCTCAACCAGCTTGCTGCCAAATAGGCTTATATCCTGTTCGTCACAGCAATGCCCGTCATGGTTTCCAGTTGCGGGTGGCCACCGCGACCGGAGGCAATTTTAGCGTTGCGTCTGGTATATACCGGCGGCAGCCCTGGAGATCCGGTGCCATGTCACCATAACGGTATGTCCTAGCTCGCGGTGATCGAACGACGAACGGCTGAATTGCCGCATGCGTGGGCAGCCGGCGATCTCCATCGGGACGTCGTCGTTGTAGTAGTGGACGCCGGTTTCACCGAGCGATGCTGCGACTGCTGCATGGCTTCGGGCAGCGGAATGCCACGACGGGCGTTCCCACAACGTCGAGCCAAAGCCCCGGGGATGCCGCTACTTTATCGCTTCCACGAGTGCTGAGTGGAACTCGCCGGGTGCCTCTATCTGTGGTGAATGTCCAAGCTCTGGGAACTCGACGAGCGTCGCGTTTGGAATGGCCGCGGCTGCAGCGCGTCCGAGTTTTGGATATTGGCCGAGCGTCTTCGCGACCTCCGCGCTGGCGCGATTGCTGCCCGGGGCGGTGCGATCCTTGCCTCCGATGATCAGCGTTGTCGGTACGGAGATATTGCCAAACTCATGGATGACAGGTTGGGTGAAGATCATGTCCGAGGTTTGGGCCTGATTCCACGCCACTATCTCCTTGCCCTCGCCAGCGTACATGCCAGCCAGCATGCTCACCCAACGGTCGTATTCCGGCTTCCAGTCGCCATTGTAATAGACGCGCTGCTGGTAGGCCTTGATGCTGGCGAAGCTGGTTTTCAGTTCGCTGGCGTATGCCGTGTCGAGGGTGGCATAGGGAACACCTTTCGCCTGCCAGTCCTCGAGACCGATCGGATTCACCAGCACCAGGCGCTCCACGGTTTGAGGAAACTGCAGAGCGTAGCGTGCTGCCAGCATGCCGCCCATGGAATGGCCGACAAGGATGACGTCGGATACATCGAGGGATTCGATGAGCTCAGCGGTGTTATTGGTCAGTTGCTGAAACGAGAATTGATATTTCGGCGGCTTGGTCGACTTGCAGAAGCCGACCTGATCCGGCGCAATGACGCGGTAACCCGCTGTCGTCAGCACGTCGATGGTCACTTCCCAGGTTCCGGCGCAGAAATTCTTGCCGTGCAATAGCACGACGGTCTTGCCGTTCGCCTTCCCGCGCGCCGGAACATCGAGATAAGCCATTTCGATGGGCTGGCGCTGCGACGTGAAGCTGTGGATCTTGACCGGATGGGCATAGCTGAAGCCCTCCAGTCGAGGGCCATAGACGGCACCGGAGGCGGTCGCGCCGGGGTCCTGGGCGAGAGCCGATGTCGTTATGGTGATGAAGATGGCGGCGCTGGCTGGAATGCGCATGAAAGTCCTCTCTGTAATTCTCGGCGAGAATTATGGCCATCAATACGAGCGGCTTGTGACAGGCCTCGTCACCATCTCGGCACGGAGATAACGATCAGTTGATCGTGGCACGCACAAAGAGGACCGCCTCTCTGCTGTGCACCGTGCGACTTCACTGTTGGAGAATCCGGGGCTACACTATCGGCGCCGCCCATACACATCACGTCGGTAGCAAAAATGGATCTGCAAGCCTTCAGAGATTCGATTGCGCAATCACAGCCGCCCGCCGGCTTGAACCCCGCCCTGCAGGCGCTGTGGTGGGATGCAAAGGGCGATTGGGATAAGGCGCACGAGCGCGCGCAGGCGCGCGACGATACGGCGGGTATGCGCGTTCATGCCTACCTCCATCGCAAGGAAGGCGATCAATCGAATGCGGAATATTGGTATCGTCGCTGCGGCGCCGCGCCGTCGACCTTGACGCTTGGTGAGGAATGGCAAGAGTTAGCGCGTGCACTTTTGGGGCAAAGCTGATGCCTTCCGCACGCCAAGTCTGGTTCTGGGGGCCTTCACTCGAACCGCAGCGATGACTTTGATATAGTACCGCGGTCACGATCGAGAGCCTGCTCAGTCCGCCGCTCGCCGGAAACAGGCAGGCGGCATCTCTCTGCCACGGTTGGACATCTTGCTCCTGGCGCTGGTCCAAGATCGCAACGGAAGTTCAATTTCATTTCCTCTGATGCCCGTCATAATTAGGCCGGCGGCGGCATTACCAGCATGTCTCGAGGAGGAGATGAAAATGCGGCTCAATAGGTGTTTCAATTTTGCAGGTAAGGTTTCATCGGTGCTTTCTCCCGCAGCAGGGAGGAAACGGCGTCTGCGTCAGACTATCCTGATATGTGCAGCTGTGGCCGCCGGTTCCGCGACGGTTGGTTTCGGGGCACAAAGCGCCGAAACGGGAGCCTGGATCACCACTTGGGCTGCCACACCTGCTCCGCGCTGGTTGGATGATCTTCCTGCGCCTTTTGGAGTGCCGGAGGTATTGGAGAATCAGACCGTCCGCCAAGTTGCCCGCATCAGCGTTGGCGGCAATACCGTCCGGGTGGTCCTATCGAATGCTTTCGGCGCTAGGCCGCTGACTATCGGGGCCGGCAGCGTCGGAGTAGCAGGCAAGAACGGCGACGTCGATCAGGCGACCCTGAAGCCCCTGACCTGGGGCGGCAAGAGTTCTGTGGTCGTTCCGCCGGGAGCCCCGATCCTCAGCGACCCCGTCGACCTCCCGGCAGAAGCGCTTTCCGAAATCTCGGTCAGCATCTTCCTGCCGAAGAAGACGGCGCTCTCATCGGTGCATTGGGATGGTGTGCAAACCGCCTACATTTCCGGCCCGGGGAACTTCACAAACGAGGCGGCGTTCAAGGCTGACAGCACACTCAAATCACGCATTTTTCTGAGCGATATATGGGTTGACGCCGCGCCGGAATCCCACGCGATCGTGTTTTTCGGGGATTCCATCACGGATGGGAATTGCTCGACCCCCGACGCCAATAACCGCTGGCCAGACCATATCGCCAAGCGATTGCAGGAAACCGCCCACAAGGTCGCGGTGATCAACGAAGCTTTTTCGGGCAATCGCGTGTTGACCGACGGTATGGGTGTCAATGCGCTGGCGCGTTTCGATTCTGATATCCTGAGCCATCCAAAAGTCTCGACCGTCCTCGTAATGATGGGCATCAACGATATCGGATGGCCCGGCGAAAATGCAATCACGCCGGACGACAAGGAACCGACCGCCGAAGACATCATCACCGGATACAAACAGCTCATCGACCGCGCGCACGCCCATGGCATACGCATTGTAGGCGCGACGTTGACCCCCTTCGCCGACACCTTCAAAGGACTTCCCACCGAGGGTTACTACACACCCGAGAAGGAAAAGATACGCGTCGCAGTGAACGAATGGATACGCACCGGTGGCGGCTTCGATGGCGTGATCGACTTCGAAAAGGTGATGGAAGACCCGGCCAAACCGGGGTATCTGCGCGACGACTACGACTGCGGCGACAACCTTCATCCCAACGACGCGGGATACAAGGCGATGGCAGACGCGGTCGATCTCGACGTCCTATTGGGTTCAGCTAAATAGGTCGCTGCTGACCTTGCCGCGCTCCTCAGGTATTGCGCGGCAAGGTCGGTTCCTCCGGATGTCGAGGCCGAGCATTGCAACCTGGTACTTGGGACTGGGATCCGGATTTCCCACACCGGTCCCACGACGTGTTAAGCTTTTGGTAACTCTCCTAAGTCGAAAGCCAAAACGTACTGGCTCCTTTTGCCCTCGATAGATGTTAGGGCTGCCATCGAGGCGAGATAAAGGAGAAAAGACCGGGATGGCCACGGTACTGAACGCCAAGGGCGTTCCACTTCCCTACAGCGGGTCCTCCGTAAAGTGGTATTCGGCGACGAATTCCGGCCCAACGCTTTATGGCAGCACGTCCAACGACTCGATGTACGGGGACGGCAGCGTCACCGTCACGATGTATGGCGGCAAGGGCGATGACATTTACTATCTGTATTCCTCGAAAAACAAGGCGGTCGAGCGGCCCGGCGAGGGTGTCGACACCATCTCGACCTGGATGAGCTATAAGCTCCCAGAGAATTTCGAGAACCTGACGGTCACGGGCGACAAACGCTATGCTTTCGGAAACGAGCTAAACAACATCATTACCGGCGGCTCCGGCCAACAGACGCTTGACGGCTTACAGGGCGATGACGTTTTGAAGGGCGGATCAGGGGCGGACATTTTCATCGTGACCCCCGGCAACGGCAGTGATCTGATCCTGGACTTTGGCGCTCAGGATACCGTCCGTGTCGGGAGCTACGGCTTCACCTCCTTCGAGGAGGTGCGCGCCAACATGGTCCAGTCGGGAGCGAACGTCCGACTCAATCTGTCCGACAACGAGTTTCTCGTCTTCGCCAACAAGACCATCGGCGAGTTTACCGCAAGTCAGTTCAAGATGGCCGTGGACAGGTCGGCTCTGGAACTCACCTTTTCGGACGAGTTCGACACGCTGGACCTGTGGAATGGCTCGAGCGGCACCTGGGACTCGAATTTCTGGTGGGGAGCCGCAAACGGCAGCTCGCTCACGAGCAACAAAGAGCTTCAATGGTATATCGATACCAACTACGCCCCGACGCGTTCCGTCAACCCGTTCAGCGTTGATGACGGTATTCTTACGATTACCGCCGCCAAGGCCCCTGCGGCGATCCGGCCCGAGATAAACAACTACCAATACACGTCAGGTTTGCTGACGACCTACGAATCCTTCGCGCAGACCTACGGCTATTTCGAAATTCGGGCCGACATGCCCGAAAAACAGGGTGTATGGCCGGCCTTCTGGCTTCTCCCGGTGGACGGCTCCTGGCCACCGGAACTGGACGTCGTGGAGATGGTCGGTCAGGATCCAAACAAGCTCATTCTGACAAGCCACTCGAACGAGACGGGGACTCAGACGACAGTGACCTCGACGGCGTATGCCGCGGATACCGAAGGGTTCCACACATATGGCGTGCTGTGGACAGAAGACGAACTCGTTTGGTATTTCGATGACGTCGAAGTTGCTCGTGCCGCAACGCCTGCCGATATGCACGAGCCGATGTATATGCTGGTCGATCTGGCGGTTGGTGGCATCGCGGGAGCGCCTGCCGACGGGCTTGCGACGCCCGCGGAAATGCAGATCGACTACATCCATGCCTATGCGTTGAACGATTGGATTATCTAGGCGTAACACCTGACGGTGGGCTCGGCACGGACACGGTCGTCATCAGGCCTGATTTCGGGCGCGGGCATTGCCGCCTGAGACTGAACCGGGACTGATGTGAAGGCGATGTCGCATCCCCATCCATCCGAGCCGCCGCGAACGACCCTCGCGGCGGTTCTGGCTTCCTTCCGGCGAGCGTTGGCGGGAATTGCCTTGATGAGCGGCGTCGTCAATGTCCTGGCGCTGACCGGCTCGTTCTTCATGCTGCAGGTCTATGATCGCGTCATACCCGGCCGCAGCGTGCCGACGCTCGTCGGGCTTGCCGTGTTTGCCGGCACACTTTTCGTCTTTCAGGGCGTTCTCGAACTCATCCGGTCGCGTTTGCTGGTGCGCATCGGAATGGCGCTGGACGCGCGCTTGAGCGGACAGGTCTATGCCGCTCTCATGCGTTTGCCGTTGCGCACCAAGCTCGCAGGCGACGGCCTTCAATCCTTGCGCGATCTTGACCAAGTGCGATCGTTTATGTCGAGCGCCGGTCCGACCGCGCTTTTCGACCTTCCCTGGATGCCGCTCTACCTCGCAATTTGCTTCCTGTTCCATTTCTGGATCGGCATGACGGCGCTGGCCGGCGTGGTGGTTCTCTTCAGCCTGACATTGCTTGCCGAAATTCGCACGAGAGAGCCCGCCAGAAAGGCAAACAGTCAAGCGGCAGCGCGCAATACGCTTGCCGAAGCGACACGTCGCAATGTCGAGGTTCTGCAGGCCATGGGCTTTGGATCACGCATCGCCGAGCGCTGGTCAGGGATCAATGCTGACTATCTCGACACCAATGCCACGGCGAGTGACCTTGCCGGGACGCTCGGAACGATCTCGAAGATCCTGCGCATGATGCTGCAATCGGGTATCCTGGCCATAGGCGCTTATCTGGTCATCCATCAGGAAGCGACTGGCGGCATCATGATCGCCAGTTCGATCATGATGAGCCGGGCGCTTGCACCAATCGAACTGGCTATCGCGCACTGGAGGGGTTTCGTCACCGCCCGCCAGGCCTGGGCGCGGCTGACACAGCTTTTGGCCCTGCTGCCCGAAACTGCGATAAGCGTCTCGCTGCCTGCACCGAGATCTGCTCTTTCGGTCGAAAATATCAGTGTCACGCCGCCGGGAGAGCGCCGTTTGGTCGTTCAGGACGCCACCTTTGCACTGGAAAGGGGCGTCGGCCTCGGCATTGTCGGGCCGAGCGCTTCTGGCAAGTCATCGCTCGTGCGCGCTATTGCCGGTATATGGCTCCCGGTTCGTGGAACCGTCAGGCTGGATGGCGCAACGCTCGACCAGTGGTCGCCGGAAGAGCTGGGCAACCATGTCGGCTATCTGCCGCAGGATGTGCAATTGTTCGACGGCACCATTGCCGAGAATATCGCGCGCTTCGAACCGCAAGCCCCCTCGGACAAAATACTGGCGGCTGCGCGCGTGGCCGGCGTCCATGATCTCGTCATCCACCTTCCGGAAGGCTACGAGACGCGGATCGGCGAGGCTGGGTCGGCACTTTCGGCTGGCCAGAGACAGCGGGTTGCGCTTGCACGGGCTCTCTATGGTGACCCGTTTCTTGTTATTCTCGACGAGCCTAACTCCAACCTCGATGCGGAAGGCGAGGCCGCGTTGACGGAAGCAATTCAAAGTGTCCGCGCTCGAGGCGGCGTTGCCATCGTAGTCGCACACCGGCCGAGCGCGCTGGCAAGCCTGGATCGGATTCTTGTGATGGCGAACGGCCGGATCCAGGTCTTTGGCCCGAAGAATGAGATCTTGAACAAGATAACTCGCCCAGCAGGCGTTCCCTTGAAGATCGTTTCCGGGCTTGAAGAGACGGCATCCTGATGGCGCAACGCACGATATTCGCCGCGGATCGCACTATTCGACGCTATCTGCTTGGCGGTGTCGCAACCTGCATCCTGCTGGTCGGCGGGGCGGGGAGTTTGGCTGCGGTCACCACGCTCTCCGGAGCCGTTATCGCTTCGGGAAAATTGGTCGTCGATTCCAGCGTCAAGAAAGTCCAGCATCCAACTGGTGGCGTGGTCGGTCAAATCTTCGTCCGGGAAGGCGATGCCGTGCAATCGGGCAAGGTTTTGATCCGCCTCGATGAGACGATCACTCGGGCCAATTTGGCAATCGTTACCAAGAGCTTGGACGAATTCGAAGCGCGACTGGCTCGCCTTGAGGCCGAACGCGACGGCAAAGGAATCATCACCTTTCCAGCTTCGCTTGTGTCACGGCAGGATGCCCCTGAGGTTGGTCGGGCGATGGCCGGCGAGCAATCTCTATTCGAATTTCGCCGACAGGCACGCGCCGGTCAGAAGGCTCAGTTGGAAGAGCGCATTGCGCAGCTTGCCGAAGAAGTTTCCGGCCTGACCGAGCAAAGAGATGCCAAGAGCCAGGAAATCAAGTTGATCGGGTTTGAGCTCGAAGGCATGCGCGGACTTTGGCAACGCAAGCTGGTTTCAATTGATCGCATAACTGCGCTTGAACGCGATGCCGTGCGGCTTAAAGGTGAGCACGGGCAACTGACTGCGGCCATAGCGCAATCGAAGGGTCGTACGTCGGAGATCCGTTTGCAGATCATTCAGATCGACCAGGATTTGCGCAGCGAGGTGGCGACCGAACTGCGTGACGTCCAGGCAAGGATCTCTGAATTCGTCGAGCGCAAGGTCTCGGCTGAAGATCAGCTCAAGCGTATCGATGTTCGCAGTCCGCAGACCGGCGTCGTTCATCAGCTCGGCGTGCACACGGTCGGTGGTGTGATTTCTCCCGGAGAACTCATCATGCTGATAGTCCCGGTGAGCGACGACCTGACTGTCGAGGCGCACGTGGCACCCCAAGATATCGATCAATTGACGCCAGGGCAAAGCGCGACCTTGCGGCTGTCGGCATTCAATCAGCAAACAACACCGGAGCTGAACGGTGCCGTGGGCAAGATTTCCGCCGACCTGAATTTCGATGAGAAAACAGGCGCCGGCTTTTACACCGTGCATGTTGTTTTGCCGCGCACCGAGCTTACCAGGCTCAACGGCCTGACTTTGGCGCCTGGAATGCCCGTCGAGGTGTTCTTTTCCACCGGCAGCCGCACCATGCTGTCCTATCTCGTGAAACCTTTGGCGGACCAAGTCCAACGGGCATTCAGGGAAGAGTAGGCTGCGTCTCTGGGCGAGCCGACGAGCTAAATTCCGGAACAAGGGCGCGATTTTGCCGTTTGGCCTGAAACTGGAAGCGATCCCACATGTCCGAGTTGACGAATGAAGAGATCGAGGGGCGGCTGAATGCCCAGCGGGAGACTTTGTCGCTAGTCGTCGCGCTGCTTGCCGGCCCCGACGCCACTTCCGAGCGAATATGGGCAGAACTGGAGGCCCGTTTTCAATTCCAGAATAATCAGGAAGACCCCGGCGCCTTGCCAAGCAGTGCATTCGCCATTGAGAGCGCGATGATGCGGGAGTTCAAGCTGATCGCCGAAGAAGCGCGGGCACGCAAGGCGGAATGGAACGACACGGACAAGCCACCCATAAGAGGGGCTAGCTGAAATCGCGAGCCCAGCGAGTGCGATGCTGCACCATGGCCAAAGCGCATCGGGCCATCGGGTCTTGTTTAAAACACGAAACGGGCCTGACCTATGGCAAATGACGGCACGACCCTTCCGACGGTTCTTATCACCGGTAGCAGCGGCTTCCTCGGGCAGGCGATTGCGCGAGGCTTGATTGACCGCTACCGCATCATCGGCCTCGACGTAGCAATGCCGAAACATCCCCCCGCCAACATGGAAACGATCGAGATCGATCTCACCTCCGATGAGGGCGTGAGCAGGGCTGTGGAGGCGGCACGAGAGCGCAGCGGCGGTCGCATCGCGTCAGTCATTCATCTTGCTGCCTATTACGACACGACCGGCAAGGACAATCCGAAATATGATGCCGTCACCGTGCAGGGCACGCGCCGGCTCCTGAATGCGCTGACGGCGATCAAGACCGAGCAGTTCGTGTTTTCCAGCACGCTTCTCGTTCATGCGCCAAGTCCGGGGAAGGGCACGAAAATAAATGAAGACTCGCCGCTTGACCCGGCCTGGGCCTACCCCCAATCGAAAGCCGAAACCGAGGCGCTGATCTCGAGGGAGCGCGGCGAAATCAAGACGGTGATCCTGCGGCTCGCCGGCGTCTATGACGAAGACTGCCGGGCGGCCTTCATTGCCCAGCAGATCGCTCGCATATTCGAGCGCTTGCCGACCGCGTATTTGTTCGCCGGCGATATCACCGCCGGCCAGCCCTATCTGCATAAGGACGATCTCGTCGATGCGGTGGTGCGCACCGTCGACCGGCGCGCCGAACTTCCAGTCGAGACCGTGCTTCTGATCGGCGAAGAAGACACACCCTCATACGAGGAGATGCAGAAGCGCATCGGCCGGCTCATCCATGGCGAGGACTGGCGAACCTTGGCGCTGCCGAAGGAGCTGACGAAGCTGGGCGCCTGGTTGCAGACGGAGGTGCTCGATCAGGACACCGACATCAAGCCGTGGATGATCGAGAACTCGGACGATCACTACGAGATCGATATCTCGCGGGCCGAGGCTCTGCTGGGTTGGGCACCACGACACAGCCTGCTGGACACACTGCCGGAGATGATCCGGCGGCTGAAACAGGACCCAACGGATTGGTACGCGGCCAACAAGCTCAATCCGCCCGTTGTCGCGGCTTCGGATCCCGAGATCGAGCAGGCCGAAAGGCGCCTCAAGGGACCGCTCGAACGAAGCAAGGAAGACGTCGAAGTGGCCACAAAACGGCATCGGTTCAGAACGCTCTGGGCGCCGATGACCAACGCTGCGCTCGGACTGTGGCTGGTCACGTCGCCGATGACGGTTGGCCTGTTCGATCCCGTCGCAGCCGCAATACCTCCCGCTCTGGGACATGCTATTGCGGAGCCCGAATTCCGCAACGCCGGTCTCGGTGTTAGCGAAATCGTTTCCGGCCTGCTCGTGACGGTCTTTGCGTTGCTGGGCATGCTCCAACGCTGGCGCTGGGTGCAGTGGATCACGGCGTCGCTCGGTCTTTGGGTGATGCTTGCGCCGTTGCTGTTCTGGACGACCAGCCCTGCCGCCTATGCTATCGACACGCTTGTCGGCATGCTGATCGTCGCCTTTGCGGTGATGATCCCGCCGACCCCAGGCATCAGCCGCCGCGCGCTGGCGGCCGACGACGACCGCCCGCTGGGCTGGACCTATTCGCCATCCACCTTCACGCAGCGGATTCCCATCGTGGCGCTGGCCTTCGTCGGCCTATTCGTTTCGCGTTATCTCGCCGCCTACCAGATGGGCCACATAGATGGGCTATGGGATCCGTTCTTCGGCCCCGGCGGCGCACCGGTGCGCAACGGCAGCGAAGCGGTGGTGACGTCATGGGTCTCGCAAGGTTTTCCAATAGCCGATGCCGGGCTCGGCGCCTTCGCCTATAGCCTCGATATTCTCGCTGGCGCGATCGGCGACCGCCGGCGCTGGCGCACCATGCCGTGGATGGTGCTCCTCTTCGGCTTGCTGATCGTTCCGCTCGGCGTGGTCAGCGTCTCCTTCATCATCATCCAGCCACCGCTGATTGGTGCGCTGTGCACGCTCTGCATCCTCCAGGCCGCCGTCACGGTGGTGCTGATCCCCTACTCGATCGATGAGGTGCTGGCTACCATCCAGTATCTCTGGGGCGCCACGAGGGCGGGCGAGCCGTTCTGGCGTACCTTCTGGATGGGCGGACCAGCGCTGTCGGAGAACCAGACGCCTGACACCGACCTAGACCGTCCAGCTTCCGCGTTGCTGAAGGAATTTGTCACCGGCGGCGTGAACTTCCCGTGGACGCTGGTCGCGAGCACACTGCTCGGCGCCTTGCTGATGACGACGCCGTTGATCTTTGGCACGCAACCGCCGCTCTATTTCAGCGATCACGTCGTCGGCTGTCTCATTGTCATGGTCGCAGTCACGGCCATGGCCGAAGTCGTCCGGCCGGTGCGCTTCCTCAATGTAGTGCTTGGTGCATGGATCGCGGTGTCACCCTTCGTGTTTGCCGGCGGTGGAACTACCGCGATCGCGGCGGACGTTGTGATCGGCGTGGCGCTGATCGTGCTCAGCCTGCCGCGCGGCACGCGCAGCGACCAACATTATGGCGGTTGGGATCGAGCGATTGTCTGAGCAACTCGAATTCAGCACCTGGCGATCTTGGCCGATATCGTCACGGGTCCAGGGACCAGGTCCGTCACGACGAGGCTTTGACCCCGAGTTCTCGCGATACGGTGGAGCACGAACTGAACAGACAGAAACAATCGGGTTCGGAGACACCTCGCGACGAGGCGAAGCGCGCGCGTGACGATCTGCAGAAGCAGATCAAGGAGGAGATCGAGTTGCCTGAACGAGGCTCTGCCCTGACGGCGCCGGTCTAGATTTGTTCGCCGAGCAGGATCCTCGCATCCTTGGCCGCGATGATGAACGCCTGGCGCGCGACCCTTGGCGGCTTTTCGCCGCGGATGACAGCAAGGCAGGCTTCGATTGCAGCGAGCCGTGTCTTGGAGGTTGGCGCCGGCCAATCTCTCAGCAGCACTTCAGCTGCATCGGATACCGACACAACAACCCTGTCCCGATCGATCCGGCCAGGTTGAACGACTATCGGCTTTCTGAAACGTCTCGTACGCACGACACTCTCCAAAGCAAGGATATGTTAGCCGCGTCTGATTTTTTTCGCCACCTTCAAATGTTAAATGCTGCCGGGCTTGCCACTACCCTGTCCATGCTAGGTTTTGCGATCTCACCCACCTCGCGCAGTTGGCGTAAATGCAAGGTGACGCCACGAGGGTTCTGCCTCAGCCACTCCGCCCTGACTCTTCTTCGTTCAAATTCTGCTGGAGGCAAATTCTGCTGAGGATTGTCCGCTTGATGGAAGCTGCCGGCCTCTGCCAGCACAAGCAGAGCTGGCCAGAGCGCGATGGCGCGCTATCTCAACCCGCTCGACTGGCTCGACGACTGCACGCCGAGGCTCGTTGGTCGATATCGTCCGCAAAGGCTGTGAACGACTATGATCTATTTCACGGCCGACACACATTTCAGCGATCCCCGCATCCTGCGTATCGATCGTCGCCCGTTCGGCTCGCTGGCAGAACACGATAGAACGCTGATTTCGCTCTGGAACGAAACCGTCGGCCTGGACGACGAGATTTGGCATCTCGGCGACTTCGCGAGGGGATCGGCCGAATTCGTTTCGTCGCTGCTGTCGTCTCTTCATGGCCGGAAGCATTTGATTATCGGCAACAACGATGGCGCAGCGACCATTGGCGCCGCAGGTTGGGCCAGCACGCAACATTATAAGGAGCTGACGATAGACGGCAGGTTGCTGATCCTTTGCCACTATCCTTTTCGCACCTGGAATCAGATCGGCAAGAAATCGATCGATCTGCATGGCCATTCCCACGGCAAATTGACCCCGGTTACACGCCAGTACGACGCAGGCGTCGACAGCTGGGATTTTCGACCGGTCACCCTTCCCGTCATCCTTGCCCGCAGACGTCGGCGAACGGCCCGCAGCGGTATTCGACGCAAGTGATCAAAAACGCGGATCATCCTGCTGTTGTTACATGTCGGTATTCATTCCTGGTTGAGAGGCGTTTCCGGCGGCTAGATTTGCCGCGAACTCCGCATGGAGTTCATCTTCGTGTCCGAGATAGCGGGGCGAAAAGTGCATCGGCACGGCATGCTCAACACCCGCAAGCCGCGCGATAATGCCGGCTTCGGCCGCCGTGAGGTGCCGCTTCGCGGCAGCCAACTCGCGATCTTCCTGCAGGAAGCCCGCCTCGATAAACAACTGGCTCGCGCCATGCGCAAGCGCAACGACACGCGCAAGATTCGCCTCGTTGAATGCGAGATCGGTCGCATAGACAATCCTCTGTCCGGGACCGGTTCTAAGGGCTCCGGCACCGAGGAGTTCGCCGACCGAGATATTCCGATCCGCGGTTGGGGCGAGCGTCGTTTCGGGATCAGCGCCGCGCCGGACCGCACGCTTGGCTTCGTTCAACCAAGGTCCGACAGGCAAACCAAGTGCTTCCAGCTGCGGTTTTTGCACATTGACCCGGATCTTTTCCTGAAACGCGAATGCAAGGCATGGAACGCCGTGGTCGAGCATTGCTGCTTCGACACGGAAGTCGGGATCATCGAGCAGGATATTTCCCTCAGCTGGGGCTGAAGCCGTGTCCTGCCGTGCGAAGCCCGATCGCGCCCGAAAGAGGCGGGAATGGCGAAATCCGGCCGGCGCCCAGTCGCAGGCCGCTATCATGAAGTCGTGGGACTGTTCGTCGAGGAGATTCCACGTGTATCCGTTGAGCTTGGCTTGCACGGCCTCGGTCAACCCAGGCGGGCCGAAGAAATGCACTGTTCTATTCCGGTATAGAAATAATCGCAGGAGCCGATCGAAGCCGGCGAAGTGATCCATGTGCATGTGTGATACGAATACGTGGCTGACGCGCAGGATTTCGCGCGGCGAAAGTGGCGACAGATCACCAATGTCGAAGAGCATCGCCCGGTTGCCGAATCTGAAATCCAGAAGAAGCCCCGCATCCGAGAAGGGATCGTTGACGAGGCGCGGCTGAACCAGCAACGTCACCGAATTCACCCGATACTGTTTTCGAATTTCGCCATTAGGCGCTCACCTTCAGACACGACCTGAACCTGAGGTCTATCCTCTCTAATCGTGCGCGCCGGTTAGCGGTTCCCATGGATACCGTTACGCGGAAGATGGCGCGGGCCGGCCAAGCCGGACTGAACGTTTCTGCCATCTTCTGCGTTGTCTCGGTTCGGAGCGAAGGAGCAGACCGCAACGCGGGCAACCCGCGGTCACAACGAGGTAGCACCAGAACGATGACCGAGCACAGAGGCACGCAGCCGAGTGAGGCAAAGGGGACGGTGATCGCATTCTCAGCGCCGGGCTGCGAGCCTCTCTACGCACACGAACGGGAAGCCATGGCTGCCGTTGCCCGCACGATTGCGAGCCTCAAGGGATTTGCCTTCCAGCAGGGTCTAGTCAACAGCAGCGGCAACGGCGAGGGCTTGTATTTCGTGCCGGACGACAGCTTGCTTGCCACTGATGCGGCACGGCTGGGTATCAACGGGCCGCAAGACCTCTTCGGCGGCGTGGTGCCTTGGCGCTTCGCAATGACCAAGGCCATAACCCATGAACTGGTGGACGGCTTGGCCAAGCGACCGAAAGAATGGTCAACCAGCTTCGGCAGAACTGTCAGCGCAGCAGTGTTGCCTGGTTACACCGTGTTTTCGCGTCACGATGCGCTGCGGGCCGCGGAACGTCTACTGCGGCTCGGGCTGGCCCGGCTTAAGCCGCCGCTTTCCTCGCGAGGCCAAGACCCGCACATTGTTCGGACCGTTGCTGACGTCGAGAGGCTGCTTGAGCGATACCGCTCCTCCGATTTGGACGAGTGCGGTCTGGTGCTCGAAGCGGACCTCCGTGACATCGTCACGCTGAGCGTTGGCAGAACGGAAATCGATGAAACCATGGTCGCCTATTACGGCACTCAAAGGACGACGATCGATAATGCGGGACAATCCGTTTATGGCGGATCCGATCTCATTGTAGTGCGCGGCGGATGGGAAGCTCTCGAAGACCTTCAGCTTCCTCGCGCACTAGTTTTGGCAACCGCGCAGGCGAGGACCTATGACGCGGCGATGGCTGACTATCCCCGATTTTTCGCCTCGCGGCGCAATTACGATATCGGCCAGGGCCTCGATTCGTCGGGTATCTGGCGATCCGGTGTGCTCGAAGCCAGCTGGCGCATTGGCGGCAGCAGTACTGCCGAGCTTGCGGCAATAAAAGTCATGAATCAGGACCCGGACATCCAACTCGTCCGCGCGTCCGCAGTTAAGGAGTTCGGCCATACCAGCCGGCTACCGGCAAACGCGGACGTTCACTTTCAAGGAGAAGATCCCGATGAGGGCCCCATCACGCGCTATACTGTCATCACGCAAGCGATCCGGGAGCCGGCCAATTGCGCCGGCTCATGAGTGTCAAACTAGATCGCAAAACGCTTAAATCAGGGAACATCCATGGGCGGCTTGAGTTGTTCGGGATAACCCGTGAAGCCAATTCGAAAGGAGGAAAAAGTGATCGAGGTTATTTCTGCTCCTGAGAATGTCGCCGCATTTCGCGTTGCCGGTACCGTGACCGCGCAGGATTACGACAAAGTCATCCCGGCCATCGAGGAGAAGCTGAGCGAACATGAGGAGATCGGCGTCCTGGCGGACCTTACGGATTTGGAGGACATGACGGGCGACGCTTTGCGCCGCGATCTGCAGTACGGCTTGAGCAAACTTGGCGAATTCCACCGCTTCCAGCGTGCCGCAGTGGTGTCCGAAAAACAGTGGATCAAGGCAGCTACGGAGATGACGGGCGCGCTTTTCCCGCAGATCGAGGCGAGGGTGTTCCCGAAGGACGAAAAGGCCCAGGCTCTGGAGTGGGTAGCAGGTGTCCAATAGCAGCATCTAGCTGATCTTCAGACCGCCTTAGGGAGTCGCCATGCCAACCACCTACAACAAGCGGCAGGATTCGGAAGGCCTGTGGGAAGTCTATGACGGCGAGAGCGAGGAAGCCGTCATAGTTGACGGCATGCCGCTTTCCGGGCTGGATGAAGTTGAAGCCAACGAAGCCATTAGAAGGCTCAAGCGGGGCGAACTGACGTCCGACAATATTCCCCCGACGGCTCAGTCCGGGTGGCCTCCGGCTAAAGACGGCATATAATGGGTTCAGGTGTCTTGATCCCTCCGTCGTCTTCGAACAGAGAGCGGACCGATTCAGTGTTGCAAAATCGCGAACCGCGTAAGCCGTTGTCCAGAACCGCACTGGCAGCAATCGCACTTATCTGCGCGCTAATTCTTGCTGCGTTTTTCATAGGCTTTGAATATTCGGCTCCTAATGCAGGCGCGCTCGTTATTCCCGGAGGATCGCAACAATCGCCGTAATGCCCCCATCGCTGTACGTTGCTTGCCGAGTTCGTCGGGCCAGCACGAGCGAGGTTGCAGGGACCACATTTCCAGTGCATTCTCGCCATCGTCCATGACCAAGCAGTATCTCAACCATCAGTTGGAGTGCCCTTATTGCCTGACAATAAGGCTGAGGATTCCGGCCGACGCCGGTCCTGACGACCGGATCTTTTGCGACGACTGTGGCGAGTTCCTGGGAACCTGGGACGATCTGCTTACCGATTTTGAGAGGCAGGGCGGGCAGGATGGGGTATTCCGTCTCGACAAGGGCCGCATCAGGCGGATCGATTGAGCCGCAAGCGAGGCAACCATCGCCTCGGCGGCCTCTGCTCACCAGCGTAACGCTTGCAGCGCCTGACCATGCGACGCGAGTCGCCGGAAAATTTCTGGCGATGCTGAATTGATGTGGAACTTGTTGCTGGCCGGTGGGGTTATCGGACGCCTTCACGTTTAGGAAGGCTAGCTCCAACCCCAGCGGGAGAAGACCATGGCCACTGCGAAGAAAGCCGCAAAAGCGACAACCAAGGGTCTTGAGGACCTGTTCCTCGACGGACTCAAAGATCTTTACTACGCCGAAAAGAAGATACTAAGGGCCCTGCCGAAAATGGCGAAAGGTGCCGAGTCGGAAAAGGTGACTGCTGCCTTCGAAAAACATCGCATGGAAACGGAAGGTCACGTCGACCGCCTCGAGGAAGTGTTCGAGAAATTCGGCAAGGCAGCACGCGGCAAGACCTGCCCGGCGATCGACGGCATCATTGAAGAGGGCTCCGAGATCCTCGAAGACTATGAAGGTGCTCCTGCGCTCGACGCCGGACTGGTCGCAGCGGCGCAAGCCGTCGAGCATTACGAGATCGCCCGGTACGGCACTCTGATCGCCTGGGCAGAACAGATGGGAAAGGCCGACGTTGCCGCCCTTCTCAAAGCGACGCTCAAGGAAGAGGTCGCAACGGACGAAGCGCTGACGGGTCTAGGCGAGGGGGGTGTCAACCAACGCGCTCTTCAAGCGGCCGCATAATTGCTTGTGCCACCGGGTTGCGGAGCCCCGGCAGGGATCGCCAGGGCTCCGCTCCGAAGAGGCGGGTATCGGGCTTGCCATCCGGAATTCTTGAACCGGCCTGACTGACCGTCAGTTGCAGGAAAGGCACTGCGCAGTTGTCAGGCGGAGAGAGCAGGATCATGGATCCCGTGTTGTGGATAGCTTTCCTGGGGACCGTAATCTCGATGCAGGCCCCGCCCGGCCCCGACAGCATGCTTGTGACAGCACGCGGAATTGCTCACGGACGAGGTACGGCGTTTTTCACGGTGCTGGGCATGACCGTCGGAGCGGGGCTTGTTCAATTGCCTCTCCTCGCGTTAGGCGTGTCTTCATTGGTTGGGGCGTCGCCCCTCGCATTCAGTCTGCTCCGATGGTCCGGCGCCGCTTACCTGTGTTGGCTCGGAATAAGCCTATTGCTCTCGTCAGCCACGGAAGTTGCCATCGAAGAGCATAGAAATCTTGGTCCGCTAGCGGCTGCACGAGAAGGAATGATCGCCAACCTCATAAATCCCTGGCCAATGATGTTCATGGTTGCGTTCCTGCCGCAATTCGTTGACCCGGCTCGAGGATCGGTGACGCTGCAATTGCTGTTGCTGGGTGGGACACAGAAAGTCACAGGTGTATTGGTGCTAGGCGCGTACGCGCTCGCGTCCGGTGCGGTTGGCGAGTGGATCCTGAAGCAGCCAAAGATACGGCTCTGGCAGCAGCGCATCGCCGGCTGTTTTATCATAGGCCTGGGCATTCGCATGGCCGTGAGTGGCGGAGCGACCCGTTAAACTAGCCGACCCCCGCGGCTATCGTATCCCTCTTGCCTTCACAGTCGCTAACCAAAAGGCGGGCGATTGCCCGCCTTCCCATGGTTCAGTTCTTCGACTCGCCGCCGAGCTTTTTGACATTGCTGCAGAATTCAGGGTGGGTGTTGGCGGCGTTGGGGTTTGCCATCTCCTCATCGCAGACTTTTGTCATTGCCATGCGGTCCTCGTCCGTCAGCGCTTTCCACGCCGTCGTGAACGCGTCGTCCGACCGCAGAGTCTTCATGCTGGAGTCCGTGTAGAACGGCTCCATCTTTGCAGGGTCATCCAAAGCAGACGTGCCTGTGTCGGCGCCTGCCGCGAGAGAAACGCCGCTTACCAAAGAAAGCGCCATCGCGCCTAAACAGATCATCTTGTAGTTCATGGCAAGACCCTTTCCGTTGTTTAAAGGTCGCTAATGCAACCGCCTGCTGGCAAACGGCGTGTTTCAGAAAAGGTTCCTATCCCACCTGCTGGCAGGCCGCCCGATCGGCGCTTTCTACAATCAGCGAGGCGTCCTGTGCATCCGGCTCTGCCCGCCACCATTAATGCGGCATGCCTGCCAACGGAACAAAGCGCCTGCTTGACTGTTCGATTCCAAACACGAGAGCCGTCCGATGATCGCCTGCTGCAGCTTGTTGCCATAGAGGATGATTAATCCGATGGATGTCTCCATTGGCCTCCACGTCACGCCAGCGGCAGTGCGTGCCCAATGAGCGAACTGGCTCGCAAGGACCCCGGCCGAAAAAAGCCGCGACGGGAGGGTAGCGGCATCGGCCGGGCCCTTGGGCTCGGGCTGATCACCGGCGCGGCCGACGACGACTGCTCGGCCATCGGAACCTACGCCAGCGCCGGGGCCAGGTTCGGTCCCGACCTGCTCTGGACCGCGCCACTTACCCTGCCGATGATGTACACTGTCGTGTATCTCTCATCGAAGCTGGGCCAGGTCTCCGGACGCGGGCTCTTCCAGGTCATTTCCGACTTTTACCCGCGATGGCTCTTGTGGTCGGTGTTGGTGGGCGTGCTGATCGGCAACACCATCGAGGCTGCCGCGGATCTCGGGGCGATGTCTGCGGCTCTCAATCTGTTCGTCCCGCTGCCGGTTCCGTTGATCGTGGTTGGCGTCGCCGCCATTATTTTCGCTCTGCAGGTTTTCGGCTCCTACAAACTGATCCGAAACGCCTTCCGGTGGCTGGCGCTGACGCTGCTTGCCTATGTGGTTTCCGCCGTCCTCGCGAAACCGGACGCATTGTCTGTTCTGTACGGCACCCTGATCCCAAAAATCGAGTTCAGCCGTGAGTACCTGTCCATCCTCGTTGCCATCATCGGCACGACGCTTTCGGCATATCTCTATACCTGGCAGTCCAACCAGGAGGTCGAGGAAGAGATTGCAGAGGGCAGGACGACTCTCAAAGAGCGGAAGGGAGCGACGGAAGGCGAACTTCGCCGGTCTCGCCGCGACATCTTGATCGGTATGACGTTTTCCAATTTGATCATGTATTTCATCATTCTTTCGACGGGATCAACCCTCTACGAGGCAGGTCAGACCCAGATTGAGACAGCCGCCCAGGCAGCCGAAGCGCTGCGGCCGCTTGCCGGTGATGCGGCAGGAATTGTCTTCGCAGCCGGCGTGATCGGCGTCGGCTTTCTGGCCGTTCCAGTCATGACGACCGGCGCCGCCTTTGATCTTGCGCAGGCGATGGGTTGGAAGCACGGCATGAACGACAAACCTCGCCAGGCTCCCAAATTCTACATCGCGACCGGAGTGATCACACTGTTGGCGGTGGGGCTCAATTTCATCGGCTTCAACCCGATGAAAGCCCTGGTCTGGTCCGGTATTGTGCAGGGTTTTTCTACTCCGCCTCTGCTGCTGCTGATCCTCATCATGACCAACAACCGCAAGATCATGGGCGACAAGGTGAACAGCCCCGTCACAAACGTCCTTGGCGGCGTGACGACATTGGCGATCTTTGCTGCGTCAGTCGGGCTAGTGGCGACCTGGTTCATCTAGCGATACGTCGGCTTCGCGCGATCGCTGAACGCAACGGCTGAAACAGATCGGCTGGGTGCAGCGGAACTCGCGCTGATCTCGCCCGTTGGCTTTTTTCAGTCGACATCCTTCGCACAGGAGCCCGCCAACCAGAGCAAGCGTCCGAACATCAACCGCCTATGTGGTGACGCCGCTACCCTAGATCTTTGTCATGTCGAAGTGAACGGCGTCGTCTCGCTACGAAGACCTGGGCGAAGGCCCGGCGATATTGTTCATCCATGGCTTCATGTTCGACCGCACGAAGTGTCTCGCTCGACAGGCGGCGGTTCGTTGAACGAGAGCGATGGATCGGAGCCGGTGAATGGAACATCTGCTGACAATCGCCGTTGATATGCTCATCAGGTGAAAGGGCTGCATATGTCAAAACTTCAGGCGGCAACTCCGGAGGATTTGCAACGGCTCAAGCTCGAGGCGTCGGCTTACTTTGGCCCGAGACTGCTCAAAGAAGCACTATTGCGCTTTTGCCAGGCTTGCGGAAGCGATAGCCTTGCCCGGTTCGAGAAGGCCATGGTCGATCAAATCGAGGCAACACACGAGGAGAGAGCCGATTTCGAGACAATGAAGGAATTTGCCATCGAACAACTTTACGCCTGCGTTCGAGAGGTCAAGTCTTCACCAGACATGAAACAGCCGCTGGAAGAAGCAGAATCCCGAAGGACACCTGGTCGGTCGCAAAAGCCGGAAACCTTGGAAGACCAGTTGCAGGCCGGCCTTGAGGATTCTTTCCCCGCAAGCGACCCGCCTGCCGTGGTGTCCACAGCGATCCCCGGCGGATCGAAGAAGCTGGTCGGGACTGATGAAGTCCTGAAAAAGCAGCGAGAGGAGGCGGCTAAGAATAACAGCCGCTCATAGACAGCCGGTCCTAGTGACGGATGCTTTCGCCCACTTGGTTCTACGGCTCCAGTCAAGCATGCGAACAGACGGCCAGCATGCACCGGCGTCAGAGCTTGACGGCCGCCTCCCGCGCCCACAGCCGCAACTTCCGGCAGGCTTGGACGAACTTCTCAGCCGTCTTGTTTGATTCCAGCCTTATCAGCCCTTCATCCGCATCCGCATCAACGCCTGCCTTGGCCAGCAGCGCCTCGGCTCCCGACGTGAAACCGATGAATTTGCAATGCGCGAACGCATCGGAAACGAAGTCCTTTGCGGCGGCTTCCATGGCCAGCAGTTCGGCGCCCGGCTCCGAGAGCATAAGCACGACCGCGTCGAACAGGACCGACGGACCGCCGTCGATCATGTGTCTCGCTTCGATCTGCGTGCCATCGGCCGCACTTACGCCGCCGACCTTTGCGGCGACGACCTCCATCACCGCGCCTTCCTTTTCGACCGCGGTTCGGAGTTGCTCGAACAGCGCAGCATCCACGCCGTCGCTGACCAGCACGCCGACCTTACGGCCTCCGAAGCTCTCCGGCCCGTTTTTGATGATGCTGAGCGCCGGCGAGGGCTCCAGGTCGTCTCGCGGCGGCACCGCAGCGTCCGCCGGACTTGGCATCTTTCGAATGCCAAGCTTGTCGGCAACGGTGGCCGCCAGCGCCTCGTCGATGTTGAGCAGATGGGAGACCATTCGCTCGCGGATTGCCGGTGTCTGGACCTTGCTCAATTCGAATGTCAAAGCCATGACGATGTGGCGTTGTTCCGGAGGCGTCTGGCTGTTGAAGAACAGCCGCGCTTGGCTGTAGTGGTCGGCGAAGCTTTCCGCCCGCAGCCGCACTTTCTGGCCCTGCTCGGCATCGGCAAAGGAACGATAGCCGCGCTGGGGATCCTCGCGCGGACCCATGCCCCACGAATTTGGCTCATAATTTGCACGGCCTACCGGATTGCGCATAGCCATGTGTCCGTCCTGCTGAAAATGAGCAAACGGGCACTTCGGTGCGTTGATTGGAAGGTGGGTAAAATTCGGGCTGCCGAGCCGCTTCAGCTGGGTATCGAGATAGGAAAAGTTGCGTCCCTGCAGCAGCGGGTCATTGGAAAAATCAATGCCGGGCGGCACGTTTTGCGTCATGAATGCCACCTGTTCGGTCTCGGCGAAGAAATTGTCGGGCATACGATCCAGGACCAATCGTCCTACCGGGATCGGCTTGAGGATTTCTTCGGGAATGATCTTGGTGGCGTCGAGGACGTCGAAGTCGAAGCTGTCCGCAAAATCCTGATCGAAGAGCTGCACGGTAAGTTCCCATTCCGGGAAGTTGCCGGAGTGGATCGCCTCCCACAGGTCGCGGCGATGAAAATCCGGATCGGCGCCATTGATCTTGACCGCTTCGTTCCAGACCACCGACTGCATGCCGAGTTTTGGTTTCCAGATGAATTTGACGAAGGTGGATTCGTCGTCGGCGTTGACGAAGCGGAAGGTGTGGACGCCGAAGCCCTGCATGAAGCGGAAGGAGCGCGGGATCGCACGATCCGACATGATCCACATGATCATGTGCATCGATTCCGGCATCAGGCTGATGAAATCCCAGAAATTGTCATGCGCGGTCTGGGCCTGCGGGAAGTCGCGGTCCGGTTCCTGCTTGGCGGCATGGATCAGATCGGGAAACTTGATCGCGTCCTGGATAAAGAAAACCGGGATGTTGTTGCCGACCAGATCCCAATTGCCTTCCTTGCTGTAAAGCTTTACGGCGAAACCGCGCACGTCGCGGGCCAGGTCGAACGAGCCCTTGTTGCCGGCGACTGTCGAGAAGCGCACGAAAACCGGCGTCTTTTCGCCAGCACGCTGGAAAATGTCGGCGCGCGTGTATTTGGCTAGCGATTCATAGGTTTCGAAATAGCCGTGTGCGCCGTAGCCGCGAGCATGAACGACCCGTTCGGGAATCCGCTCGTGATCGAAATGGAAAATCTTGTCACGAAAGTGGGAATCCTCGATCAGCGACGGGCCACGCTCGCCGATCTTCAGAGTGTTCTGATCGTCGGAGACAGGCGTTCCGAGCGCAGTGGTGAGGACAGGCGTCTCGCCTTCCGCCAGTTGGTGAAGCTCACCGCCGTTTCCCCGCTCGACATTCTGGTTGCGACCGTTTGCGGGCCGTCTTTCTGAACGCTGCCGGGACTGCGCCATGACTGTTGCTCCTCGATGAATGAAGGCCGGAACCACCGGCTCAGGGCGTCGAACTTCCGGCGCGCCGCTTTGTTCCCGCAAAAGGACTGGCGCCTTTGCTTGCGGAACAATGGCGAATTGACGTCGCTGTCTGTCCAATGGAGCGACCTTGGCCGTGTTCCGGGCGGGCGGCACTCACCCGCAACAGGAGTTCAGCCGCGCAGTTACGCGATGTGCGTCCGCGCAATCCGAGATTTTCTAGCGACTCATTTCGATGTCCGGAACGATCCAAACCTTCATGCATTTAGCTAGGTCTTTGTTCATCAACTCGTTCTTGCTGGGAGCTGGACCATTGTCCTCCAGGGGCTATGCCTTGGCCAACCAGGAAACGGATGAAGTTTCCATCGTTGACCTGATACCTGCCTTGCGAGCCTTCGCCCGCACCTTCTGCCGTGTTCCTGACGACGCCGATGACCTGGTCCAGGAGACGTTGACCAAAGGGCTCGCCAACATCGATAAATTCGAGCCTGGGACACGCATGAAGTCATGGCTCTTCACCATCATGCGCAATACCCACTACACGCGTGCCAAGGCCGCCGACCGGGAAAAACCCGGCCTGCTTGACTGTGCCTCTTTGATCCCGATTTCGGAAGCTACACAGGAGTGGTCCGTTCAGAGCAAGGAAGTCTATGGCGCGGTCCAGAAGCTGCCGGAACATCAGCGCGAGGTCCTGATGCTGATCGGGGTTCTTGGCGTCAGCTATGAAGAAACTGCCGAAATATGCGGTTGCGCGGTGGGGACGGTAAAGAGCCGCCTTAACCGAGCGCGCGCCGGCGTCCTGGAATACCTCGGCGAATGTTCGCTGCAGACGTTGGTGGAAAGACGCAATCACCTGTCCGAGGTACAAGGAAACTTGGCAGTCGACAGGCGTCGATAGCTAGTCCTCTTTCTTTGCCTTGCATCGACGCTTGTCGACAAGCGCGTTCTGCAATTGAACCGCAAGGTTGGTCAACCGGTCGGGGACCTTCTCCTGCTCGATGGCAGTCAGCAGAGATGCGATTTTCCGGTCTATTGCCAGCCGGAGTCGCGGGCTGATCGTATCGTCGCTCGAGCGAGACATCGTGTTCTCTTAACGAATTGGTCCCTTCACCAGTGTGGTGTCAGCAATCAGAGTTTGCAAGGATTCACGCGCCGTTCTCACAGTCAGCGCTGACCCTTGCACAGCATTGTTTCGAAGCCGCTGGTATCGTCAGGAAAGCCTGTGCCTTCCCTCCAATCTCCCCGGGCAATATTCCCGGGCGCGCTCGACAAATTCGACTCTCGCGACCTCAGCTGGTCGCCGGTCATAATCGCGTCTGCGATTGCAACATTCGGCCTTAGGCGAGCCGATCTGCGGCATGATACTGATCGGAGTTGATCCGATTGCCATCGAACCTGCGTTGCTCGGTGTGCTGCTTCTAGGCTCTGGTGGACGCAACCGCTTTCCTCGGCCTAGTCCTTGAGCAACCCGGTCATCGCGCCGTCGCCGGATCCTTTGTTCTGGCGGCCGAGGTGATGTCCCTTGCCGCCGTATGCCACCTAGTCCTCCTTAGGATTGTGGGCACTCACAGGCGCCTTTTCTATGTGACGCCCGAACAGTTATTGAGCCGTAATGTTCCCTCGGATGCAGCAAGAAGAAAGGCATTGCCATCCCACAGCCGGAACGGCTTCTCGCTGTCGACAACGACCTGCATGCCATGGGCTCCGGCGAGGCGGTGAACATCGGCACGATCCAGCGCCGGCGTTCCGCGGTAGGAGTAGTTCAGAAGTGCTGCCATGCCCGACGTCTTCAGAACACGCGCGATTTCCTTGAAATACCGCTCCGCCAAGCCGGCCAGCACCAGATAGGGGAAGCTGTCGACAGCCAGCACGCAATCGAAACTTGCATTGCCGAAATCGGCAAGATCGAGTCCGGAGGTCGGCCGCACTTCTACATTGCGCAGACTGGCACATCGCTGACGAGCGATCGAAATCATCTTTGAGGATATGTCGATGCCGACGATCCGGTGCGCCGCGCTGGAAAGCGCGCTTTCGAAACGCCCGATGCCACAACCAATGTCCAGTATGTCCCGGTGGGCGCCGGTGAAGCCTTGTGTTTCCAGCCACGCGACGATCTCGTCGGTAGTGGCGGTGAGCTTCTCCTCGTCTCCCAACGAAGACAGCTGAACGCTCGCCGCCAGGGAAATCGCCGCCGCCGCATCGAAGCCGGCGGCCAGCCGCCTGACGACAGCGGCATCCGTTTCCCATTCACTGCGTTCGTGGCGAACGGCCGCGCCTGTTTCGCGCAGCATGGCAAAGATGTCAGGCCTGCGACGAAGCAGCTCGGCGATCCGCTCCAGTCTGTCCCCGTTCCGCAGGTCGGCTGAACACATATCCAGCGCCACATCAGCGAGCTCCGCGGCATCGATCCCCGTCTCGAAGCGAAGCGCCAGCCTGGCAACGACGGCTTCGACGCAGGCGCCGTCGGCCATGCACTCCTCGATCACCATTCTTGCTGTCGACGCCTGTAAAGATGGTTTTCGTCCAGCTGTGCTCATTGAGCCATGCTCCGCGTCCAGACCTTTCGCGTCGTCCATTGGTCGACGGCACCCCAGCCATATTTGTAAGTCTCCTGGCCGCGCAGGAAATCGAACTCCCGCGCCCCTTCGCGGGCCGCCTCGGAAATCGCGTGACCGATCAGGATTGCGCCGGGACTTTCCTCGGCATAGGCCGGATCAAAACCGCCAAGGTAGGCGTACGCGCGGTGGCGATGGTGAAATCCATAGTAGGCGCCGACGACCGCGTCATCGATAGCGACAAGCCAGCATCGGACAAGACCCTGTGCGGCAAGCAGGGCAAGCGCCTGCCGGTGGAATTCTTCGGCAGCCGGATCGGCCAGCACGCCGTCACCATGCCCGGCCCAACGCGCGCCATGGAGGCGGATCAAGTGATCGAAGAATGCTTTGGGACTATCTTGCGCTGGCGTGAGGGAGACGCAGCCGCGCCTGCATGCGGCTCTATGCGCGCGGCGCAGCTGGCGTCTTCGCCGCGCAGGAACGCAGACCGCAAGCGCATCGTCACCAGCGATCGGGAGCACGGGACAAGCCGCATGATCGACGAGTTCACCCGCCTCCAGCGCAGGGTGTGTAATAGTGAGACCTGCAGCACCGGCCGGTAGGTCCGGTAAAATCCATTGCGACCAATTGATCGCGAGAGCCCGGTCGGCGATGACTGCGGCGACCGCCGCTTCGATGCCGGGGGAACACAGGACATCCAGATAGTCGCTCAACGAAATCCCGACCGGAAGCAGTCTCGGCCCGGAAGGTGTGTGTTCCAGGTAAAACGGCGCCAGTCCCACCAGATCGCCGCCACGCCAGACGGCGATCGTAGCCAGCTCTCCGGGCGCGAACGTGCGCCACCACGGCACGAGCCAGGCGGGGCATTGGAACGGCGTCGCCGTCCGGCTATGCGTCCAGAGCTCCCACCAACGCGGCGCCAGGGCCTCAAGGGCGGCCGGATCGTCGATGATCTCCGAGCGGAGCATGGAAGCCGCTCACTGCGCCGCCGCGAGGCGCCTGCGGCCGCCACCAAGCCCCGCCAGCGCATGGTAGGCGTCCATGTAAGACGAAATCATGAGGTCGAGCGAAAAGCGCCGCCGCGCCTCGGCCCGGCATGTCTCGGCATCCAGGCCGGATGATGCGACAATGGCCTCCGCCATCTCGTCGACGTCATTCACCAGAAAGCCCGTCTTGCCGTGTTCGACCACGTCCGGCAGCGCGCCGTTTGGAAAGGCGACGACCGGTGTGCCGCAGGCGAGGGCCTCCATCGCGACAAGCGAACTGGTTTCCGCGGCAAGGCTGGGAATGACCAGGCAACGGGCGGCGTTGAGAAAGCGCCGTTTGGAGGTGAAGCCGAGCGGACCGAGGAAGCGGCGGTGCTTGTCGAGGCGAGGCTGGACTTCGTCACGAAGGTACAGCGTATGCGTTTCATAGGGATAGACCTTGCCGCCGATGACCAGCGGCACGCCAGCCTGTTTGGCGGCGTCCAGCGCCAGATGGATGCCCTTTTCCGGGCAGATGCGGCTGAGCACCAACGCGAAGGTGCGCTTGGACTGCGGGCCGCTCAGCGCATCGATATCGACGCCGTTTGGAATGGGCGCAACCAGCCGGGCGCCTGGCGGTGCGGTTCTTTGTTGGGCCTCTGAGACGGCGTGAAGCCATAGATCGTTGCGCAGCGGGCGCAGAGCATCGGCCGGATACCAATCCAGCGGCAGGTGCAGGCTTACCAATGTCGGGCCATGGTCAGGCAGATAGGCATGAAAATCGATGCCGTGCAGATGGATCACGTCGATCGGCCAACGGGCACGTGCGGCTTCTATCGCGGTGCGATGGGAGCGCTGTGCCCTTTTTTTCGCCGCATCGTCGAGCACACCTGGTTCAGCCGGTGTCTCGATGAGGACGCCCGCCGCTTTGGAGCCCTGGCAACCGATCACGATAGAAATGTGCCCTGCGCGCGCGAGTGCCTGGTCGAGCATCGAGAGCACTTGCTCGGCACCGCCAACCGCATCCGGACCGACTGGCGCGAGAGGGTAGGCGACGTTCAGGACGGTGAGGGTCATGGCCGGTCGAGCCCAAGCTCCTCATGCGCAGCCGCCGCCGCGTGAAGCCAAACCGCCGGCTCGAAGCCGAGCGGCAGCGCCTCGTAATAGAGCTTGCCGTTGTTCGGCAGCGCCAGGAAATCATAAGCAGGCGCCACCCGGAAACGTTCGACGCGCGCCGTGAACGGCGCCAGCGTCCGTTGCTGGGTCCGATGGCAGGCCAGCATGCACTGCTTCCGTTCGAAAGCCGCTTCCGTAAGGTGCAGTTCGATGCACCCACTGCCGGGTCCGCTGTTGAAATCCTGAAGGACCGCGCCCTCAGGCCCGGCGCAATAGAATGCCATTTCGACGATGACCGGCGCCTGGCGTCCGTCGCGGCGCAGCAAATGGCAGGCCGCATGGACGGCAAAGGCGGTCGCGTCATGATCAGGGTGACCACCTTCATAAGGATGCGTGCAGACGAAGCTGACATCGCGATCGGCCAAAAGGCCGGTCAGCTCCCGTGCGAGCGAGCTAAGATTTCCGGCGGCTTGCTTGTCGGGATAACCGAGACTGATCAGGGCCGTCGACGGCAAACCCGCTGCCGCCACCGCCGTCTCCAACTCCCTATGGCGGGCCTTGGCGTAGTCCTGCCACGTCTCGAAACCGTATGCTCGCGCGTCATCAAGATCTCGCGGCGCACCGTCAGTGACATGAACGATGCGAGATCGGCGCAATCCGGCAAGATGCCCGCCGATGCCGATGGTCTCGTCGTCCGGATGCGCGACAACGATCATGATTTCAGCACCGTCCGATGAGTATGGTGCGGTACCTACTAGCAACAGGGCCGCGAATTCGGCAAGCGTTCCGGACCCGTCAGGTTGGTGTTGCATGACACACTCATGCTGCCGAAGCTCGCACGGACCTGACCGGCGAGACGGCCATGCCGGGAGCATAGCGACGGATCATCGTCGCACAAAACTCCGCGAACTCCTCCGGCACCAGCGGCGGACTGGTGTGATGCGGCATAACTCCGCGATGCTCTGGAGTGAAGCAGAAGGTGACGGTCACGTCGAAATCGGCCAGTGCTTCCATCTGCCGGTCGTACCAATCCAGCGCATTCGGCCTGAAACTGTCGGCCCAGGAAAGCCCGGTGCGCAGACTGGTGACGCCCAGCCGCTTCATCCAGGCGACGGCGTCGTCCAGCCGGGGATCTTCAAAATGGAACCACTGCGCCAGTCCCATGGCCGGGGCATAACGCAGGAATTCCTCGAGCGCTGGTTTGGGCGTACCGTCTTCGCGCAGCAGGCCCATGTAGAAGTGGCGATAGTAGGAGGAGCCTTCCGCTTCGCGGTGACGCGTCGTTGCCCCCCATTCGCGCGGAAGGTCGTAGAGGCTGTACCATTGTATGCGCGGCGCATTGCCGAGCAGCAGTTCGGCGGTCCGGCGCAAGCCCCAGCGCTGCACCTCCTCGGCACCGAAGCTCGACACACCGACTTCGCTGACCCATACGGGCAGATCGGTGACGGTCGAAATCTCGCCGATCTTCTGCGGCCATTCCTGAATCTGCCAAAGGTTCCAGTCGAGCGGGAAACCATGCACGCCGACGGCATCGACGTGATCGAGCACACCATACTGCTTCATGAGCGCCATGAAATCGGCATCGATCGGCGAAATGCCGCCGAGGATCTTGGTCACGGCGGGGGTTTCAGCTGCGATCGCATCGGCGGCCAGTATTGCCATATTGGCGAAGCGGCTCCAGTCGGGGTCGAGTTCGGGATCCCAATGGGACTTGTTGTTTGGTTCGTTCCAGATCATTGCAGCTTCAATCATGAAGTTGTCCTCTCGACGGGTAAACGGCGCCGCCGCCGGCCGGCTCACCGGCGGTGCGGCAGAAATAGACCTCCTGCTCCGGGTGCAGCACGATCTCGAAGCCGGCGCTGCGCAGCATCGCTTCGGTGCAGGCGCGATTGGGAATCCACCAGTTGGTCGGGTCGTCGGCATAGCGATGCTCGACGAAATGCAGCTTCGGAAACTCCGGTCGGTCGAACAGATCGTGGGTCCAGAAAGGATAATTCTCATCGAGTGCAGGCAGGTCGGCGCTGCCGCGCTGCATGGACTGGAAGATCATGAGGTCGCCGGCAACGTGCTCACGGATCAGATCGAGAGCGAGCAGGGGGTGGCGCAGGTGGTACAGCACGCCCATGAACAGGACGATGTCGAATTTCTCCCGCAGGACGCCCACCTCGTAGACCGACAGCTGCTGGAATTCGATGTCGCAGTCCGCGATTTCGGCGGCGAAGCGCGCCTGCGCCAGATAGGCTTCATCGAAATCGATGCCGAGGACACGGCGGGCGCCGCGGCGCTTCATCTCGATCGAGTAGAAGCCGGCGTTGCAGCCTATGTCGAGCACGGCCTTGCCGGACAGATCGGCAGGAATGGCGTCGGCGAACTTGCGCCATTTGATCAGCGGGTAGTTGCCGAGGAAATGGTCGGGGGCGGTTTCGACGCCCGCCAACTCCATGTTGTGGAACCAGGGGCCAAGGGCATCGATGCGGCGGCGGATTTCGGCGTTCGAATGCAGCATGGCTAGCCTCCTTCGCCTGGATGGCTTGGTTTTTGCGACTGCCCTGGCAGCACGAACATGAGGTCTTTCGGATTCTCCAACGTGGGGTTGTTGTTCTCAAGCAGCCGAAGTGCCGTGCGGTAGCCGTTGAACGTGCCGACGTCGACATAAGCGGTGCCTGCCTTGACGCCGTAAGCCTCGCCGCCGGCCGCCAGATAGGCGTTGATCAGCGTGCCGACGTATTCGTCATGGCGATCCCGCTCGCGCCAGAGCATCGCAAGCTGATGAAAGATGCGGCCAGGCATCTTGAACGCACCCCAAATCCAGTTCGATTCGGCGTCTTGTTGCTTGACCTGGATTTCCTTCACCCGGCTGTCGTTGTCTAGAATGACGGCATCGAAAAATTCCGGACGGTCGACGGGGAACAGCAGGAAAGACAGGCAATCGTTCCGCAGGGCGCAGAAACCGTCTTCGGGAAGCCAGATCGTATCGGGCAGGCCGATCAGGACTGTCTCGTCCGGTGCGACGAGCGGCGCAGCGCGGAAGATCGCATCGCAAAGACCGACAGGGGTGGGCTGCACGACAAACAGTGCTGCGGCATCGCCATAGCCGGCGGCATAATATTCGAGGATGTCCGATTTTCCCGATCCGATGACGAAGCAGATCTTGTCGACGCCGTTGCGCACCATGCGACGCACCAGATATTCGCTCACCGCGCAGGGACGCTCGGTCTGGCCGTCGATGCGGCTGCCGACCGGCAGGAGTTCCTTCGAGAAGCCGAGTGGCTGAATGCGGCTGCCGCGGCCGGCAGCAGGCACGATGCCCAACATCAGATTGCTTCCTTCAACGGCTCGCTCGCCGTCTGCAATAAATCTGACAGGAGGCGGTCCAGCTCCCTGGCGCGCTGCGCAGAGGTATGCTCGTCCAACACCCGCTCGCGCGCACGGCGCCGGATTGCGTCAATTTCGCTGTCCGACAAGCAGACTGCCGCAACCACGTCGTCGGTGGTGTCCGCCGGGAGGATCTCGCTGCCAGGTTGGAAAAAACTGCTCAGCCCGGGCCAGGTGTCGCTCACGATAGCTGCGCCGCAGGCTGCCGCCTCGAACAGCCTGCCCGAAGGGCACCAGCCCCTCTTGGCCATCGCCTCGCGGGTCACGTTCAGCGTCAGACGCGATGAGCAGAAGAAGGCCGGATGATCCGCAGGCGGAAGGTGCCTGACAAAGAAGATGTTGTCGCTCCATGGGAATTCGTGCGGGTATTGGGCGCCGCCGATGACGAAGCGATGGTCCGGCAGGCCCGCTGCCGTGCGCACCAGCAGCTTTTCGACGCCGGCCTGGCGATCTGCGGCATAAGTTCCGAGATAGGACAGGTCCCCGGCAAATTCGGCCCGGGGCTGTGCCGGTCGGTGTCGCTCGGGATCGACATGGCCGTAGAGAGGCAGGACACGGCGGGCACCCAACAACGTTTTGAGCGCGTCGATTGCGGTTCCCCCGGTATAGCTCAGGACAAGATCGAAATCGCGAAGGCCTTCGGGCCCGTAATATGCCGGCCGTTGACCTTGCTCGATCCGGGCGAGTGTGACCGGGGTGTCCAGATCGTAGAAAACCCTCAGTCCGCGAGAGGCCTGCTGCGCCAGGCGCGATGCCTCCACGGCGTCGGGGCAATAAGATGTGACGATGACGACGTCCGATTGCCCGATCGCCTGTTCCGCGACATGGCGGATGTCTTCCCAGTCCGGATAGAGAACGACATTGCCGCCATCGAGATGGTCAAGGTCGCGCGCCCCGGCATAATAGGGAGTGTTGCGTTCGAAGAAGGTGACGGACCAGCCCAGCCCGCCGAGCGCCCGGATAAGCCCACGCCACAGAGTCGCGTGTCCGTTTCCCCACGAGGAGGTGACGGTGAGACCGAAAATGACCATTCGCATCCGGCAGTCCTCGTCAGGCGGCTTCGTTTAATCGGATCAGCTTGGAGCCCCAGTCACCGGATACGATCGTGGTGATCGAAGCGGGGTCGATGTCGAAGCGAAAACAATCTCCCAGCGGCAAGCCGAGCACCTTGCAGACGGCGGCCTTGATCACGTCGGCATGGCTGACCAGCGCCACGGACTGGTTCTGATAGCGTTTGCGAAGCTGCTGCATCAGCGAGATGACACGTTGCTGGACGTCCAGCATGGTCTCGCCGCCCGGCGTCCTCGCCTGCTGACGTTGACTGTTCCACACCCGCCAGTCGGCGTCCTGGTTCAACTCTTCGAACGTCTTTCCCGACCACGCGCCGAAGTCGATCTCATCGAGCTCTTGGCAGATTGTGATCTTGTCGGGACTGCAGGCGATTGCGATCGGTTTTGCGGTTTCCAGTGTTCGTTCGCGCGGGCTGCAACAGATGGCTGCGAGTGGCTCTGACGCCATATGGCTGGCCAGGCGCGAGGCTTGTGCCTTGCCGGTTTCGCCAAGGCAAACTCCGGCCATACGTCCGGCAAGATAGTCGCCGACATTGTCGTGCGCCGCATGGCGGATCAAGAAGAACGTCGTCGTCATTCCGCGGCATCGAGCATCGGCTCGTCCCTTCCGGCGATGAAAGAGAGCGTGCGCAGGCGTGCCTCGGCATCGGTGAATTGCTCGGGCGGCGACTTCATGAAATAGCTGCAGGGGCCGGTCAGCGCTCCCGCGATGCCGCGGTCAAGCGCCAGCTTGGCGCAGCGCACAGCGTCGATCACGACTCCGGCCGAGTTGGGCGAATCCCACACTTCCAGCTTGAGCTCTGCATTCAGCGGCACGCCGCCGAACGTCGTGCCTTCGACGCGGATGTAGGCCCATTTTCGATCGGTGAGCCAAGGCACATGGTCGCTGGGGCCGACATGGATGTTGCCGGCCTCCAGGGGAACGTCGAGCTGGCTGGTTACGGATTGTGTCTTCGAGATCTTCTTCGATTCCAGCCGCTCGCGTTCCAGCATGTTGAGGAAGTCGGTGTTGCCGCCGAAATTCAGCTGATAGGTGCGGTCGATGCGGACGCCGCGCTCGCGGAACAGATTGGCGAGCAACCGGTGCACGATTGTCGCGCCGACCTGGCTTTTGATGTCGTCGCCGATCAATGGCAGGCCACGCTGTTCGAAGAGTTGGCGCCATTCCGGCCGCGACGCAATAAAAACCGGAATGCAGTTGACGAAGGCGCAGCCGGCCTCGAGCGCGCACTCGGCATAAAAACGCGTAGCCTCTTCCGAGCCGACCGGCAGATATGAGACCAATACGTCAGCGCCGCTTTCCCGAAGCAGCGCGCTGATATTCGCGACCGGCTCTTCTGCCTCCTCGATCTCATCGCGCAGATACTTGCCGATGCCGTCGAGCGTTGGTCCGCGCTCGACGCGAACGCCGGTTGCTGCGACATCGGCAAAGCGGAAGGTATTATTGGGTGGATTGTATATGGCTTCCGCCACATCTCGCCCAACTTTGCCCTTAGCGACGTCGAAAGCACAGACCACTTCGATGTCATCGACGTGATAGCCGCCGAGATCGGCATGCATAAGGCCGGGTATCGGCTCATTACCTCTGGCGTCCCGATAATATGAGAGGCCCTGGACAAGGGAAGACGCGCAATTGCCGACGCCGGCTATTCCAATCCGTACCTTTTTCGATCCCACGAAACTGCCGCCATCGCTGTTGAAGGTAAGTTCCTCGCGCCGAACTGCCAGTTGCCAGGAATGTTCCTTGCGACCTGGAAAAATCACGAACGTGACGGCGAGATGACAACTGCGCGCTGTGTTTGAGGCTGAGCCGATCGATGCCTGGGCGCCGCAAGCCTCAGTCGAGCCTTCGCAGCATATCCGCTTCTTTTTCCAGGATGGTGACCACCTCCTCGCGTTCAAGATGCGTCATCATCAGGCTCACACAGCATTCAAGGTAGGTGATTGAGGCACGTCTCAGAAAGGCAGCCGTTTCCCTTGCGGCCATTTGCTCGATGTCCTTGGCGGATCGTTTTCGATGCACGGGTCCGTTCTCCATGCCGGTATCATCGCCCAACGGCGAGCTCGGCTGGATGTTCCCCCAATGAGAAAAAATGAAGCCCGTGTTGGTCGCGGTATCACCACGACCATACCCGAGCGCACAGCCCTTCCTGACTTCAGGCGGGCAGGTTTTGCAGTCGGCCCGAAGCGGACCTCACGCTTGTTGCAATCGGGGAAATTCGATCCTCGCTCCGGCTGGCTTCAAGCTCCGTAAAGTAGCTGATCGTCTGCATCAGGCCTTGCCTGAGCGGCACCTTTGGCGACCAATTGAGAAGGGTTTCTGCTCGGGAAATGTCCGGTTGCCGCCGGCGAGGGTCGTCTTGCGGCAGTGGCAGGAATTTGAAGGCCGACTTGCTATGGGTCATATCTCTCACCAATCCGGCCAGTTGAAGGACGGTGAATTCCCCGGGATTGCCCAAATTGACCGGTTGGCGCGGATTCGAATCGATATTCATAAGGCGGACCAGACCGTCAACCAGATCGGAGACGTAGCAGAACGATCTGGTCTGCAGCCCGTCGCCGAATATCGTCAGTGGTCTCCTCTCGAGGGCCTGCATCACCAGGTTCGAGACGATCCGGCCGTCGGCAGGATCCATCCGCGGACCATAGGTGTTGAAGATGCGGGCGACCCGGATGTCGGCCATTTCGGTTCTCAAATAGTCGAAGCACAAGGTTTCTGCGGTTCGTTTGCCCTCATCATAACAGGCGCGCGGACCGGTGCAGTTCACGTGACCGACATAGTCTTCCCTTTGCGGGTGCTGTTCGGGATCGCCATACACTTCGCTTGTCGATGCCTGCAGAAAGCGCGCACTGTTTTGGGCGGCGAGCTCAAGCAGATTTAGCGTTCCGATCACGCAGGTTCGCGTGGTGTGAACCGGATCGGCTTGGTAGCGCGGCGGTGACGCGGCGCACGCAAGGTTGAAAATGCGGTCCACAGGCTCAGTAAGATCCAATGGTCGGCAGATATCCTGCTCGATCAAGCGGAAACGAGGACGGTCCACGATCGAGATGATGTTTTCCATCCGACCGGTAAGGAAATTGTCCACACAGATCACACGATACCCGGCCTGAAGCAGTGTTTCGCAAAGATGCGAACCGAGGAAACCCGCGCCGCCGGCGACAAGCGCCGTCCTGGTCCGTTGCGTCCTTCTTGATTGCCGCATCTCTATTTTCTCCTGTCTGCCAGTCATGCTGCACTTTCAATGTCCAGATCGAGGGCCGGACGTGCCGATCTTGGCCGCGCCAGCAGCGAAACGAATTCACGGGCTCTCGCGGCGCCGGTATGTGCTGCCAGGATCGTTTCGCGTGCCCGCTTGGCCATAGCCAGCCTGGCGCGGTCGGACTGCCTGGATAGGATGTCGATCACGTCTTCGGCTTGGCTGGCCGTGTTGATCGTGGCTGTCGGAAAGAAGCTATCCAGACCTGTCCAGCGATCGCTGATGATGGCCGTGCCACAGGCAGCCGCCTCGAAGAGACGTACGCTGGGAGACCATCCAGCCGCTATCATGGAGCTGCGCGTGACGTTCAACGTGTAGCGCTGGCGGCTGTAGAAGGCGGCGTGGTCCGCCGGCGGCAAGTGCTCGATGCGATCGACATTGCTCGGCCAGACGGTCTCGGACGGGAATTGCGAGCCGGCCACGACGAAGCGGCGGTCCGGCATGCGTCTTGCCGGTTCAAGCAGGAGTGCATCCAGGGTCGCCTGCCGGTCCGAGCTGTAGGTGCCGAGATAACCAAGGTCCCAGCAGATCGGATCGGCCGTTCGGCGATGCCGCTCCGGGTCGACGGAGCAGTAGAGCGGCTCGGCGCGCCGTGCACCGAAGTCCGCCGCCAAACGGGCGAGCGTTGGCCCGCCGGCGAATGAGAAATAGACGTCGAAATACGGAATCTGCCGTCGGCATATGTAGTCGCAATCATCCGCGGCGAGCTTTGCCAACGTGACTGGCGTGTCGATGTCGTAAAAGCAGAACTGGCCCGTGCACAGGGACGCAACGATGTCGACGACTGCGCGCCCCTCCGGGACGAAGGACCCAACCACCACGATATCGGCCTGCTGCAGGCAGCGAGCATAGGTGCGACGAAGATCGTTCGTCGTTTCGTAGTAGCGCAACGTGCAGAAGTCCGGGTCGCGCAGATCGCGATGGCTTGCGTACCACGGTACGTCGCGCTCGAGGAAGGTGACGCGATGGCCGAGCTCGTGCAGGCCCTTCAGCAACCCGCGAAAGGTCGTGGCGTGGCCGTTTCCCCATGAAGAGGACAAAGACAGGCCAAGAAAGACGATATCGAGCCGCTTGGTCATTCCGCTGCCTCCACGGTGGGGCGCTCGAAATGGCGCCTGAAGACAGCGTCGGCCACAGCTGCCCTTAACGCGTAGGTATGCTCGGCGAGAACACGCCGAAGCGCAGCTGCGCCGATCGCCTTTGCCCGCCGGGGTGTGAGGGTCCGCATGATTTCGGCGACATCGTCGCCGTCGCGCGCCACCAGGATCTCTTCGCCAGGGACCAGGAACAATTCGACGCCGAGCCAGGCGTCGGTGATGAGGCATGCGCCGGCACCCGCAGCCTCGAAGACGCGTGTGGCAGGTGAAAAACCATTGGCGGCCATGCTGTCGCGGCTGATGTTCAGCACCGCCTTGGATGTGACGTTGAACGCATTGTGATCGCGCGTGCCGACGTGGCCGAGCCATGCAACATTTGCCGGAAGCTGCTTGTCACCCCAACCCGATCCGCCGAGCAGGAAACGCTGATCGCGCGAACGGCTGGCCGGATCGAGGAAGAAGGCTTCGACGCGCGCTTCACGGTCCGGCAGGCGGTTGCCGAGAAAGGCGAGGTCGCAAGCGAACCGCGCATCCTTCGCGACAGGATGATGCGTTTCGGGATCGAGCGCATTGTAGATCGGCACGCACTCGGCCGCCCCCAGCGCACGATAGGCCCATACGACCGGATCTCCGCCGCCATAGGTGAGGACAAGGTCGATCTCCCGCAACGCGCGGTGCAGGGGATGGTCCGGCTCGTCGCGCAACTGGCCCAGAGTGGCCGGTGCGTCGACATCCCAGAACACTGTCAGCGCATCGGAGCGGGCATGGTCGAGCACCGCGCGCAGCAGCGCCTCGTCCTCGAAGCCTACCCCGCTCGCCTTGACGACGATGTCGGCTTCGCCGGCGCTTGCTGCCACCTGCATCAGCGCATGCGGGGTCGCCTCGTAGATGACGACATGGCACCAGTCCGGTGCCTCGATATCGCGGTTCTTCTGCCTGTCGTAGACGTCCGGTTCATAGAAGGTGATCTCGTAACCGAGCTGGGAAAGAGCCTTGAGCAATCCGCGATAATAGGTCGCCGCGCCGTTCCAATAGGACGACAGCAGGCTCGATCCATAAAATGCAATCTTCATACGACTGTCTCCTCTACGGCGATGGAATCGATGGCTTGGCGGCTGCCGCATTCGGCGAGTACGTCGAACAACTCGTCCGCCCGGTGCCGGCACGTGTGTCGCGTCCGGATGGTTTCGAGGCCGGATTTCACGAGGGAGGCGGCCAGGTCAGCATCGTCCAGCACGTCGCGAAGATGACGGCCCATCTCGGCTCCGTCGCGCGCGAAAAGGAAGTCGATACCTGGCCTGAAGAGTTGTTCGACGTCGGCCCAAGGCGCCGAAACGAGCGGGATGCCGCAGGCGAGCGCTTCGAACATGCGGATCGTCGGGATTCCGGGCAGGCTCTCCCGATAGGGACGCCGCGGAATATGGACGGTAACGCGATGCGCCGCGAATGCCTTGGGCACGTCGGCATTGGCAATCCAGCCTTCGTAACCCAGGCCGGCGGCGGCAAGATCGGCGAGCGCTTCGCGTGGATAGCGCACGCCATGGACAGTGCCGCTCAGGCCAAGTTGTTCCACCGGATCGATCAGGAATTCCTTGATTTCGGCACTGCGCTCGTCGTCGCCCCAGTTGCCGATCCAGATCACGTCGGATGTAGGGTCGATCTCCGGGTGCGGTTTGAACAGGCATGCATCCGCCGCTTCGTGCCAGGTGAAGGCACGTTTGCCCCAGCCGGCGCGAAGATAGCTTTCCCGCAACGCTTCGCCGAAGGCGAGCACGCCGTCATAATGCTCCAGCCGCAGAGCCGAGATCGCCTGCGTCGCCGAGACGGCGCGATGGTGGGTGTCATGGAACAGAAGCGTGAAGCCGCCTCCGTTGGCCTTGGCCCTGCCGATGCGCGCGACGAGCGCCGGGTCCGTCCATTCGTGCACGATCACCACATCGGCGTCGGCAATCCAGGTTTCATGATCGAAGGAGGCGTCGTAGGTTACCGGCATCAGCTCCGGAAAATCCTTCCTGAAGCGCTCGATCGCGAAGGGCCCTTTCTCTGCCAGCAGGTTCGAACGGCTCCAGCCGTCCGCCGGCTCCAGCGCGATCGCCTGGTGCCCGCGTGCAACGAGCTCCCGCATGATGCCGCGCAGGAAATGTGCGTTGCCGTGGTTCCAGTCGGAAACGACGGAATGGGTATAGAACACAAACCGCATCATCAGCGTTCCGCAACGGCCAGGGCGGCCCGATCGTAGATGTCGTGCATGGCGGCCGCTTGTCTTGCCGGTGAAAACTTGCGCGCCCGGCGTGCGGCGGCTTCGCCGAGCCGGCGCCTATACTGGGCGTCGTATGAGAGATAATCGATGCATCTGGCGAGATCGCGTGGATCGTGGGCGTCGTAGAACATGGCCACGCCGTCCCACAATTCGCGATAGGTTGGGATGTCGGCAAGCACCAGAGGTGTAGCCGATGTGGATGCCTCCAGCGCGGCAAGGCCGAAGGGTTCGTAGACGGACGGCGACACGAAGATGCCGGCCCGCGCCATCAACAGACGCACCTCATCGTGGCAGACAGAGCCCAGAGGGATGACGCTGCTGAAATTGGCGCGTTGCCCATCGGCGCTCTGCAGCGGCCCGGCAGCGAAGACCGGCCATTTCGTCAGCGATGCCGCTTGGTCCAGCGTAGCTGCGTTCTTTCCTTCATCCCACCAGCGCGCGGCGGCGAGAACCACCGCTTCCCGCCTCTCTGCTTTTGGACCCTGCCGCGTGCCATTGCTGACAACGCTCAGGCCGGCGATCGGCCCGTAGCAGGCTTCGAGCATGTTGGCATGGCTGCGGCTGGGGGCGATTACCGCATTTGCCCAATCGAAACCGCGTCTGTTGCGATCCTTCTGCCAGCCCCATTCGCCGTCCACCGTCTGTCCCCTGACGGCGTGGAGCCACGTCACAACGCATGAATGCGAGACCGCTACGACCGGGCACGGCACATCAAGTCCCACGGCCTGCGTCGGCGCATTGACATGGACGAGGTCGATTGCGTAATCACGAACAAGTGCGCGCAGTTCCTGCGGCAACATTTCCAGATCGTGCTCATTCCGGGTCATCCAGTCCGGCGGTGTCTTGAGCCACGCCAGGGCCGCGAAAGCCTGCGCCTCCTTCGCCTGCTCCTCGGACGGCTCCGGGCCTAATCCGGCGAGCACGATGCTGTCGCCGCCGTGGGCCAGCTCCCGCGCCAGATCAAGCGCGTAGCGCCAGACACCGCCGACAGCGTCGACGGTCATCAGGATTCGCCGCGAGCGCCGGATCAGTGACTGCAACATGTAGCCTCCAACTCGGCCAGTGCACGAGGACGCTTCTCCTGGATGTCGCTGAATGTCCGGAACGAGGCCAGGTAATGCTCATGGGCGCGCTCCCAGGCGAGATCGTCGGGCTCGCCCCAGATCTCGCGATAGCTGGGCGAACTGGGGTAGGGATAGAGCGGCACCGGTTCATTGGCCCACACACCGCGGTCGATGAGGTGCTTGCGCCAGTGATCGACCAGAGCGGGATCATCCTCGACCACGCCGATCAGATTGGCCTGGACGAACGGAACGTGACGTCGTGCGTTGACCAGCAGCGCAGCCAGTTCCTCGGTGCCCAGCCGGCAACGCTTCGCCAGCATGGCCCGGCCCTCCACGGTCAGGCTTTCGAGGCCGGCCTCGATCGAAACACAGCCGGCGGCACCCAGCAATTCGAGGAGCTCCGGCTTCCAAAGATCGATGCGGGTCTGCACGCCGAACTTGACGTTGCGGTCGACCAATGCCTCCAGCAGTGCCTTCTGCGGCAGGAAGATCTCGTCGATGAAGTAGATGTAGCCGACGCCCTGTCCGATCAGGCGGTCGATCTCCGCCATGACCGCATCGTGGTTCCTGCGGCGGTAGGCGTCGCGGAAATCGATCTTGGCGCAGAAGCTGCAATTGTAGGGGCAGCCGCGCGAGGCCTCGACCTCCGCTCCGAAACCCACCTGGTTGTCGTCGAACCGGTGATGGTGGTGCGAATGGGCGGCAATCCAGTCGGACGGCCATTTGAGAGCCGGATGACCGACAAAGGAACTGGCGTGGACGCCGCCATTGCCGACGAGTTTTCCCTCGTGGAGATGAGCGGTGTGGGGCACCGCGCTCCAATCGTCACGGCGGGCGAGTTCCGCGACGATTTCTTCGCATTCGCCGCGCACGACGACGTCGACACCGAGCTTGCGCAGCGTCGGCGCCGGCGTCGCCGAGCCGTGCGGTCCGACAGCGACGGTGCGGCCGCCGCGCCCCGCGAGGCAGTTGAGGAATTCGGCAGGCACGCGCAGCTCGGGCGGCGCGCAACGCCAGAACAGATAGGTCGGCGCCGTGCTGACGACGGTCATGGCCGGTGCGAAGGCGGCGACGCGATCGGCAAGTGCCGCGTTGTCCAGCTTCTGGATTTGCCCGTCCAGCATCAGCACCTTATGGCCGTCGGCCTCCAGCAGGGCTTTCGAGTAGCCCAGTTCCAGCGGCAGATGCGGCTGGCGGCAGCCGAAATAGATACTGTCCTCATATGTCCAGAACGGATTGACCAGGGCGACTTTCATGCCACGTACCTCGCTGCTTCAGGTTCGAGGCGATGATGCTGCAGCCAATCGGCGAGGTCACGGATACCGTCGCGCCACGAGACATGCGCTTTCCAGCCGAGCGTCGCTTCTATCTTGCGGGTATCGGCGACAAAGAAGGGCTGGTCGCCGGTACGTTCCCGGTCGTAGAGGATCGAAAGCTTGCGACCGGTCAGTTCGCCGATCTCCTTGAGCAGCATGCGCAGGCTGACGGCGTTGTTCGGTCCGCCGCCGAGATTGAATGCTTTGCCCCTGATGTCCTCGATCCGGGCAAGTGCCCCGCGATAGGCCGCAACCGCATCGGAGACATGAAGGATGTCGCGCACTTGCTTGCCGTTGCCGTAGATCGTGATCGGCTGGCCGGAAAGCGCGCTGAGCAGAAAATGCGCGACCCAGCCCTGGTCTTCCGTGCCGAACTGGCGCGGTCCATAGATGCAGCTCATGCGCAGGACCGCCGTAGGCAGGTCGTACGACTTGGCATAGTCGAGCACATATTGATCCGCCGCGCCTTTGGAGCAACCATAGGGCGTGCAGAAATCGAGGCCGCAGGTCTCGTCTATGCCGTTGGCTCGGATGCCGGCATCGCAGGGCACGCACCGGTCGTCTTCTTCGCGCACGGCGACGTCGGGCAGGCCGCCATAGACCTTGTTGGTGCTGGCGAAGATCACAGGGATGCGCTTGCCGCTCCGGCGGGCCGCTTCCAGGATGTTGAATGTCCCGCGAAGATTGATGTCGAAATCTTCGCTTGGCTGGACGAGGCTCGTGGTGACGGCGGTCTGGGCGGCTAGATGGAATATCGCCCTGGAATGCGCCACAAGCGGCGCCAGAACGTCCGCATTCCGGACATCGGCGGTTTCCACGGCAAGTTGATTCCCGTGCTTCTGGGCCAGCCAAGCCAGATTCTGCTCAACGCCTGGACGGCTGAGATTGTCGATGACCAGTACCGGCATTCCATCCGACAACAGGCTGTCGGCGAGGTTCGAACCGATGAAGCCACTGCCGCCGACGATGGTAACCGGCGCTTCGCGAAAACCATCGGGTCTCATGACACCAGTCCCCGCTCTTCGAGTTCCCGTCTCATGTCGGCGCCGCGGTCGATGGCGACCGTATTGCGCACCCACGCGACGAACTCATCGAGTGAATGCTCCAACAGCTGCCGCGGCTCAAATCCAAGCAATTCACGCGCCTTGGAGATGTCGGCGAAGCAGTTGCGGATATCGCCGGCACGCGCTTTGCCTAGGATTTCAGGCTGACGGTCCGGCACACCCATTGCGTCGGCGAGCAGCCGCGCGACCTCGCTGATGGCATAGGCACGCCCGCTGCCGATGTTGATGACGTGGCCGCGCGCCTGGCGTTGTTCCAATGCCAGGCGGAAGGCGTGGGCAATGTCGCGCACATGGACGAAATCCCGTTTCTGCTCGCCATCTTCGAAGATCATCGGCCTCTGGCCGTTGGCGAGCCGTGAGGCGAAGTTCGCCAAAACGCCGGTATACGGGTTTGAAAGCGCCTGTCCGGCGCCGAAGACGTTGAACAGGCGCAGCGCCACTGCGTCGACGCCATAGGCCTCGCCGAAGATCAGCACGGCGCGCTCCTGGGCATATTTCGTCAGCGCATAGATCGAGGCGAGATCGACCGGCTTTTCCTCGTCCGTCGGCAGCGGCGACAGGCTTTCATTCGCCGCCGACAGCGGGTTCCATTGGCCGCTCTTGATGTCGCTCGGCTGGCGCCGTGCATTGTCGACGCGCCGACCGTCCGGCGTGCCGTAGAGGCCCTCGCCATAGACGCTCATCGATGAGGCGACAACGATCCGCTCAACCGGATGTTTGATCAGTGCTTCAAGCAGTGTGGCGGTGCCGAGGTCGTTTGCGCCGACATAGCGGGCGATCTCGTACATGGACTGGCCGACGCCGACCTCGGCCGCCAGATGGATGACGGCGTCGACGCCCTGGAGCGCCTCGGCGACAGCGTCGCGATCGCGAACATCGCCCTTGATCAGTTCGGCTCCCGCCGGCAGGCTGATCGCCTCGCCGCCGTGCACCTGTTCCAGCAGCGCATCGAGAATGCAGACGGCATAACCATGTTCGACGAGTTCCTGGACGACGTGGCGGCCGATGAAACCGCAACCCCCGGTAACCAGTATGCGTTCCACGACAACTCCTTGTGCAGATGGCCTTGGCGCCCCGAACTGTTTGACAAAAGGTTTGTTCCCTCTCCTTCAACAAAGATGGTTTGGGGTCCCTCACACCGAGGTGAACGCATCGCGAACAGGCCTTGGGCCTGCGCTGGAACATTGCAGCTCGTTTGGGGTTAGGCGCTCATCTGGCCGTAATCGGAAGCAGCAGACAGGTAGTTAGTTGTCATCGAGCGAGACGCGCACACCAAGCTAGGCCTGGCCGGGACGCCCACAGGATCGAAAGGAGATTTCAATGTCTGAATCGAAGACAACCACCAATCACGACGAGATCCGCCAGTGGGCCCAAGATCGGGGTGGCCGACCTGCGGTTGTACGAACCAGAGGCGAGGGCGGCATCCTGCGGATCGATTTTGGCGAGCCCGAGGAGGAGTTCGAAGCCATCGAATGGGACGAGTTCTTCCGGATTTTCGACCAGAACGATCTGGCCTTCCTCTACCAGGACGAAACCGGCGGCGGAAAAACAAGCCGGTTCAACAAGTTCATCGAGCGTAACCAGAGCGGCTGATAGGGCTTCTACGTCAATGGTCCCTCGGTAGCTCTTAGGTCACCTTGCGTTTTGATGGAGAGGTTCACTCCAGATCATTGTGTTTGCATGCTTTTTCGGAGCCGTTTGTCAAATATGGAGCGGTCTTATTCGGACTCAACAGTACAAATCAGAGAGATCAGGGCCTCGGTCGTTGCCGATCGGTCGCGCTTCAGTGCAACAGGCTCGTTCCGCTCGATCTTGCGACACTTCGCATAATACCGTTCAGCCAATCTTCGGTCGACACGCCGACCCGCCTTCTGTCGATCTCGCCGATGGCGCTCTCCAGCGTTCGCTCGACCAGCCGGTCGGAAGCGCCCACGTCGCCAAGAAGCAGACGCGCCGCGAGCCTGAGCTTCGGCAGAAGTGAAAATACATTGTCGGACAAGTTCACGGGAGGGCGACCCGCCAAGGCGGATCGTTCCGGAGGAAACAAGGCGTCAAAGATTGCGTAGCTATCCGACGATTTTCGAAGATTGCTGGCGTGACGCAGACGTTCCGGAATGACGATGTCCTCGTCACCGCTGAAAAAGACGAAAGGCACGCCGCGGCGCATCAGTTCGTCGGCGATCGGAAACACCCGCCGGCCGTTGAGATTGACGTCAAGGATCGCGGCCTCAGCCGTATCGGTATGCGTAGACGCCTGCTCGACTGTCGCCGCAGGGCCGAGGACGACCGCGCCCATATTGCCGAAGTATCTCGCAAGATCGCCGGCCAATAGCCAATCGTCTTCGACGATCAGGATGTGCAAACCTTGCAGGTCGCGCACCTCATCGACCTTTCTTCGAGCGAGATTTCCGATTGTCAGTGGGGGCTTGTTCAGAATGTTGCTGCAAGGCTGCCTGCAATCGTTTGGCCAAAACCAGCATGCGCGGCGGAATGGATTCGTTTCCCGGCAAACCCAGCAAATCCGAAGAGTGCAACAGCGTTTGTTTTGTCAGCTTTAGGTCAGGTGTGCGTTTTGACATTGAAGTTTCCACAAAAGTCCCGACGTTAACGCCGTCTGCACGGACTTGTTCCGGCCCTCTTGCACGTTGTATGCTGGCGTTCAGCCCGGTTGCGGGTTTTGGGTCGATTGGCGGCTTTGTCGTCTAGGCTGTTCAACCGAGGGCTTGCGGTGACATCCCAGATGAAGAGATTTCCCATTGTGGGCGTCGGCGCGTCAGCCGGCGGCATTCCCGCAATGGAGGGTCTGTTCAAAGGCATCAGCGGCCAGCCCGGCATGGCGTTCGTCATCGTGACCCATCTCAGTCCCGGGCGCGAAAGCCTGCTTCACGAGGTGGTCGGGCGTTATACGCGGCTGCCGGTTGTCGTCGTAGAGGATGGCACCACCGTCCTATCCGACCACATTTACGTGATGCCGCAAAACGTCGTTCTCACGATCGAGAAGGGGGTGCTGCATCTGCGGCCGTCGAACGTGTTCAACCGCGAGCGCAAGCCGATCGACATCTTCTTCAGCGCGCTTGCCGAGGACCAGGGCGAATATGCGGTCGGGGTCATTTTGTCGGGCGGCGATTCGGACGGCACGCTGGGCGCAAAGGCGATCAAGGAACGCGGCGGACTGACGGTCGCCCAGGCCCCCAACGGCTACGGTCCGCGCAACCCCGACATGCCGAAAAGTGCGATTTCCAGCGGACTGATCGATATAGCGGCGCCCGCGGAGCGCATCGGTGCGAAGCTGGAGGGATTCGCCCGCAGCTTCGATCTGCTGAACGGGATTGCCGACGACGGCGGCGAGCACGGCACGGGAGACATCGGTCGGCTGCGCGAGGAAATCTACGGCATTCTGCGCGGTCATTCCGGCCACGACTTCTCCGGGTACAAGTCCAAGACATTCCTGCGTCGCGTAAAACGGCGCATGCAGATCGCACAGCTTCAGTCAATTGCTGACTATGTCGAATGGCTGAAGAAAGACCCTCGCGAGGTGACGGACCTCTTCCGCGATCTTTTGATCAACGTCACCGATTTTTTCCGTGACCCCGACGCTTTCAAGCTGCTTGAGGAGAAGATCGTACCGCAGCTTTTCGAGGGCAAGACTGCCAGCGATGCGGTCAGGATCTGGGTGCCTGGCTGCGCCACCGGCGAGGAGGTGTTCTCCATCGGCATGCTGATGCGCGAACACATGGAGACACTTTCGGTTGTGCCGCGCGTCCAGATATTTGCGACTGATATCGATGAGCCGGCGCTCGCGGTGGCGCGCGCAGCGCGTTACCCGGCGGCATTGCTGCAGGGGCTCTCGCCCGAACGCAAGCAGCGTTTTTTCAGCAGCGACGGCGACAGTTATGTGCTTACCAACGAGGTACGGGAGCTGTGCGTCTTTTCGCCTCACAGCGTCGTCCGCGACCCGCCCTTTTCGCGCATGGACATGGTTTCATGCCGCAACCTCCTGATCTATTTCGGCTCGAACATCCAGAACCGGGTCATTCCGATCTTTCACTACGCGCTGAAGCCGGGCGGTTACCTTTTCCTCGGCACGTCCGAAAGCGTGGGTCAGCACGACAACCTCTTCGCCACGGTCGACAAGAAGCAGCGCATTTTTCAGGCGCGGGAACATGCCTCGCCCCGTATAACGCTGCCGACGCTGATCGGCGACGCCCGTTCGGGCGCCTTCCTGGCCGAAGGCACGGGGTCCAAGAAGGGAACCGCCGGCTACCCGCTTCGGCAGGCGGTCGAGGCACAGGTGCTGGAGCGTTTCGCGCCGCCGCACGTCCTGGTCAATGGCGATGGCGACGTCGTCTACTATTCGGCCCGGACAGGCAGATATCTCGAAGCGCCGCAGGGCATTCCGAGCCGGCAAGTGCTGACTTTGGCTCGCCGCGGGCTGAGGCTCGACCTGCGTGCGGCCTTGCGGGAAGCGGCCGCGACTCGCCGCACCGTGGTGCGTGAGAATGTCGTCGTCGATGAGGACGACGAACCGGTCCAGTCGATCAAACTCACTGTCGAGCCCCTGGCGGAACTCGGCAAGCGTGAACAGCTTTATCTTGTCCTGTTCGAACCGTTCGGGCCAGCACAGGCGCGGTCGGATGTGGGGCGCGAAGACCGTGATATCGAAGGTGCTGCCGATCTCGAGCGGGAGCTGCGCGAGACGCGCGAGCGACTGCAATCGACGATCGAGGAGTACGAAACCGCGCTGGAAGAGGTGAAATCGTCGAACGAGGAACTCGTCTCCGTCAATGAGGAGGCGCAGTCGACCAACGAGGAGCTTGAGGCTTCGAAGGAGGAGATGCAGTCGCTCAACGAGGAGCTCAACACCATCAATTCAGAGCTGACCAGCAAGATAGAGGAACTCGATCGCGCCAACAGCGATTTGCGGAATCTGTTCGAGAGCACGCAGATCGCAACCATTTTCCTCGACCGCAATCTGGTGGTGCGGACCTTTACTCCGGCGGCCTCACCTTTCTTCAGCCTACGTCCCTCCGACGTCGGCCGGCCACTGACCGAGCTTTCGAGCCAGCTCGACTATCCCGAGCTAAAACAGCACATCGATGCCGTGTTCGAAACCGGAGAGACCCTGAAACATCATCTGGCGCGTGACGACCAGGGCCGGTTTCACATGGTTCGTATCAATCCGTATCGCGACAAGGACAATAGAATCCAGGGCGTCGTGGTCACATTGGTCGACGTCACCACCTTGGCCGAGGCGGAAACGCAAAACCAGGTGCTCATTTCGGAGCTGAATCACCGCGTCAAGAACATGCTGGCGGTCGTCGCCAGCATCGCCAACCGCACCCGCGAAAATTCGGAATCGAAGGAAGAGTTCGCCGAAGCGCTGATCGGTCGCTTGCACGCCATGTCGCGGGCTTACGGTCTGCTGTCGAAGGAGCGCTGGAAAGAAGCCTCGATCAGCGAACTGCTGCGGCAGGAACTCGAACCTTTCAGCAGTGACCGGTTCGAGCTTGACGGCGCTGAAGAGAAACTTAGCCCGCAACAGGGCCTTTCCCTCAGCATGGCCATTCATGAGCTGGCAACCAACGCCGCCAAGTATGGCGCGCTGTCGAAGCAGCAGGGCAGGGTGGCGCTGAAGTGGTCGGCAGACGGCGACGTTTTCAGGCTTGCCTGGCGCGAGAAGAACGGGCCGCCCGTCAGAAAGCCAGAAGTAAACGGCTTCGGGCTTTCCCTGTTGCAGGGCGAGATCGGCTACAGGCTAGGCGGAAACGTCGAGACCGCCTTCAATCGTGACGGCCTTGAGGTCCAGATCACATTTCCGATGATGGGCAAAGAGACGCCGTGAGCGATCCGCTGCGCGTTCTGGTGGTCGAGGATGAATGGCTCATCGCCGAGGACATCGCTGCGTGTCTGCGCGCTTCGGGACATCAGGTGATCGGCCCGGCCCCTTCGGTGGCGGCGGCCCTGCGTCTTATCGGCGAAAATCATGTCGACGTGGCGCTGCTGGATGTTCAGCTGCATGGCGAAACAAGCCTGGCGATCGCAGAAGAACTGCAAACCCGCCACATCCCGTTCGCGTGTCTGACCGGATTTGGGCCGCGCGATGTTCCATCAGCCTTCGCCAACTTCAAATTTGTTCGCAAGCCGGCAGATCAGGCTGCCATTCTGGGCGCCTTGGCTGAATTGGTCAGGGTGGCCTAGCTTGTTTCAGCAGACTCGTCATGGATCGAAGGGCGGAAAGCGATCACCGGCAAATTGCTCCGCCCAAGGCAATGCCATGAGCCAGTTCTCACGGCGCGGTACCCACAGTTCGTAGTCGGGAATGAGGTCGCTGGGAGCCATATCGAGCGAGCCGAGCATGATCTCGGCCTCGTTGTCCCGCAGCCAGGCGATGTGCGAACCGCATTGCGGGCAGAAACTGCGTCTGGCGAACGTGTTCATTTGTCCGCTGCCTTCATAGGCTGACATGGGCCAGACGCCAAACGGCGTGAAAAAGCTGCCGCTGGCGCGGCGGCAATCCTGGCAGTGGCAAATTCCGACCCGCAACGGTGGGCCGCTCACCTTGAAGCGAACGGCGCCGCACAGACAACCGCCGTCCCGTTCGACCCCTGCCATCGCCTTCAGTCCAGCGGTTTGTCTGTCGGCCGCGGCGTGGTGCCCGACTGGCGCGGCCCGCCGGCATTGCGGTTCACCACCGGATTATCCAGCGGAGCGGTCGATGGCTTCGATGTTCCCGCGGTTTTTGGCGTCGGCGGTTTCGCTCCCGCGTCCGTTTCGTTGGCATCGCGTCTTGGATGCCGCAAGCCGTCGGCATTCACTTGCCGGATTGCCGGCTTCGATGTGGTGTTTGCCATGGGATCTCCTTCCTGCTGCGGCGGAAAGAACGGATGGTTTCGTTCTTAGCCCACAGCTCGTACATCTCAACCGCCGGCAAGGTGCGAAGTTCCACGGCCTGGAGCTTCAGGTGTCCTCTTCGGTGCCAACGTATGCTGCAGGGTAAGCGGTGTACCGCTCGCACGTTTACAGTAAATCTTAAATTGGATGCTGGCGAGGAATCGCAGCCTTGATGGCACGGCAACTATGCGCCAGACGTGGCGGCCCAAAGCGGCGGCTGACGATCTGCCGGCCTCTCGCCGCCATCAGTCATTTGCTGTGGTGATCTCATAATCGCCCCCGGCAATCCCGCCATCCCCGCGCAGGATTAAGCCTTGTGCACGGCAATGAGTCCAGCACCGCCGATTTCCACCTGACTGGCCGGAACCATTTTCGCTACTGGCTGTTCGGCTCGCAGGAAGGAGCCGGACATGGAGCGACGTAACGCTATACTTTCGCTGGTGATAGCAGCGGTCATTATCGTCGGCTTTCTCATTGGCTTTCTGTACGCTGATATGGGCTGGCGCACCTCGCCACTCAAAAGAGCGCCTGAGCAAAACCAAGGTGGAAACGCACCAGCCGATACCTCGCCTGCAGCGGGCATCAAGAAGAATCCTCAAGAGAATACCGAGATGCCGGATCAGAAATAACGGGGATCCTTTGGGCGCAGGCAGCGCCGGTTCGATGCGGACTTGAGGTCGCTCTCGAACAATCGATCTCAGAACCTGCAGTGTCGGCTCCTTGTCCGCGCGTCCGATCCATACTTTCCGCACCGCGCCTGCAAGGTCACCGAAATAGGATGGCAGATCTCGACGAGCGAACGCTCGGCTGACGCCTGATTTTCCCTTTGGAGAAGGAGCCCGCCAACCGGCGACGCTTTTGCCTGTCAGCCATCCGCCTTCAGCGCTTCATCTTGCGGATAGTGCGACCTCAGCGTATCCCTCAAGGAACTGTCAACTGGCCTTGGGAGCGGTGCTCGGGACCAGGAATCCACTCTTTAGCAACTCCAGGGCGTCGAGCGCGTCCTCATCCAGCAAATTTGTCAGAGCCACCCCATCTGAGAAGACAACCTTGTGGTCGTCTATATCGTAGACTTCCCAAAGCCCATCCTTGATTCTTCGAATGGCGTGCCGGTGCTCCATAAGCACACGCTAATTGAGTCTCGGAAATGGTAGGTAGAAAAAATCAGGGGTAGGCCAACATTAGTAGTGGAAAACTCAGGCGCGCTCTGCCGCGTGGTGCGTGGACTGAAGGGTGCAGGGCCGCCGTCGGGCCTGGCAGGCGGCAGTAGACATTCGTCGCTGGGGCAAAATGTAGGTGTCCCAGCACGAGCTATTTTGTCGGGGGCATCGCCGACCAGAACTCCGCCCAACCTGCTAAGATCAGAATGCCGGCCGCGCCTGGTCCGGGGGGCCAAAGCGACCACGGATCCGAATAGCCAGGTTGAGAAACCGTCTGACAATCATTGCGGACACTCGGCCTCTGATGTAATTTAGAACTTGATCACGTGAGGAATATGCCCGCTGTCGCGACGGCTTTTCTCTCTTTTCTGTCTCGGCAGATAGCATGCTCTCTAACGGACCTTGACACTGCAAGCTGATTCTTGTGGTCGCCAGGTAACAGCGGTTAAGGGATTTGCCATGCTCCGACGTTGCGGATTCGTTGCAGCCGTCATGCTCGCAAGCTTCACGACTTTCGAGGCTTCTGCCGTCGAACGAAGGGTCGCTTTTGTAATCGGCAACTCCGATTACCAGGAAATCTCGGCCCTCAAGAACCCGGCTAAAGATGTGGTGGACGTATCCGATACGTTTCGGCAGGCTGGTTTTGATGTTTTCGTCGCGAGCAATCTTACAAAGCTGCAGTTTGAAGATCAGTTCCGCAACTATCTTGCCGCCGTGGATGGCGCCGATATCGCTGTCGTCTACTATTCCGGCCACGGCTTTCAGATCGGCGGCGAAAATTTCCTGATCCCAGTAGACGCCTCGTTGAAACAGGCGGCCGACGTGGAGGTCCAGGCAATCAAGCTAAACGACGTGCTGCAGCAGATGCGTTCGAAATCGAAGATCCAGGTGATCATCCTCGATGCCTGCCGCAACAATCCATTCCCTCGCAAGGACTATTGGCTCAGAGACCAGCTTCTTGCCGCCAGCGGCACCGGCCTTGCGCAAGTAAGAAGCTCGCTGAACACGCTGATTGCTTTTGCCACCGAACCCGGCGCGGTTGCCTATGACGGCGCCGGCGACCTCAGTCCTTTTTCGTCAGCGTTTTCTCGTCGCGCACTGGCCCCCAACCAGGAGATCCGCACGGTCATGTCGGCGGTCCGCCGGGATGTGGTTGAGGCTACCAAGGGCTTGCAGGTCCCCTGGGAGAACTCTTCGCTTATCGACGAAGTCGTTCTGATGCGTCGCAGCAGCCGCCCATCGCTGCCGCCGGTGCTGGAGAAGGTCGTGCTGTCGGGCGCCGGCCCCGTCGATCTGGATCTTCCGGAACCGGTCGAGGTCGACGGCGGGACAATCACCGTCAGCATCGACAGACCGCCCACCCTGGGGCGCCTGATGCTGGACGGCAAGGTTGTCGAGGCGGGGGAACTGATCCAGGGCAAGGATCTGCCGCGCTTGCAGATGGATGTCCCCAAGGGAATTGGCGAGCCAGAAGAGATGGATATGCTGGCCTACGCCGCACGCGACAATTGGGGCGGCGAAGCCAAGGGCATGCTGGTGTTCCGGGTCAAAAGCGGCGAAGGAACCCAGGGCGAACAGGTGATGGCTTCGCTCGAAGCCGAGCAGAAGCAGCAGGTGCTCCAGCGCGGCATTCATGTCACCGGTGCCGCCGAGGCGATCGAGAGCCGCGAGATCGATGTTCCGGTCGGCGTGGGCGCGGTTGCCCTGAGCCTGGATCTCCCGACAGACGATGCGGCGGTCAGCTTGAGAGTTGCGAACTATCCGGCAACGGGAACGCTCTCCCTGCCGGATCGGGCCCTGTCGCCCGAATCGAGCTTGACCGTCGGTGAAGTCGAGGTGCTGCGCTATGAACCCCAGATCGGAGCCAGCGCGCCGGTCGAGGTCGCCTTCGAAATTCGGGCGGACAGCGGAGCATCCAAACCAGCCAAAATGACACTGTCGCCAAGCGTCGATCCGTGCGACTCGGCTGCCGGCGAACCTCTCGATCTTCAAGGCGTCGTCCCCGGCCTGCTGCCAAATGAAATCGGCGCCGAGGCGGTGAAGCTCTGCGAGGCTGCGGTGAAGGCGTATCCCGATGTCGCGCGCTTCCGCTATGAACTGGGTCGCGCGCTGCTTGCAGCCGGCAAGGTGGACCAGGCGAGGAAAGCCATACAACAGGCCGCCGACAGGGGACATGTGCGCGCTGTGTTCGAGCTCGGCTACCTCTACGCGACGGGAACGGGCGTGGCTGCCGACCGGAAAAAGGCCAACGCCTTCTACGCGGCCGCAGCCGACAAGGGCGATCCTTACGGGATGACGTCATGGGGCCGTGCCTTGTTCCACGGCTACGGCGTCGAGCGCGACACCGGAAAGGGGTTGGACCTGCTGCTCAAGGCGGCATCGATGGGGCACACATATGCCATGAACGATCTCGGCGCGATCTTCACCGAAGGCCGCAACGGCGTGACCGCAGATCAGGCCCGCGCCGTTGCCTTCCTGGAAGCTGGCGTCCAGCGGCAGGACATGTATTCGATGAACTTGCTCGGTCGCAATTACCTCAGCGGCCGGGGCGTCGAGAAGGATCCGAAGGCTGCGCTGGCGCTTTTTCAGAAGGCCATTGACCTCGGCCAGCCCTATGCGCCTGGCAGTCTTGCGCGCATGTACCGTGATGGCGTTGGCGTGGAGCAGAACCTTGATGAAGCCCAACGTCTGTTTGAATTGGCAACCTCGCGCGGCGACCAGTCCGGCGCCTACGATCGCGCGGCTCTCGAGATGCAAAAGGGCGACAAGGCCGACCAGGCCGTCGCCGTGCGTTTCCTGGCATTCACAGTTGCGCTCGATCTTCGCAATGAACTGCCTGACGCCCGGGCGACGTTGGCGCAATTCGGGGCCAAGCCGAAAGCGGCGGCGTTGAAGCAGCTGCGTGGGGAACTCAAGTCGAAGATTCCGTTGAGCGGCTCTGTCGACAAGCAACTGGTCAAAGTGGCAAGGGCGGTCTGGGAACAAGCCAATCCGCGTCGGGATTTGTTCTGATCAACAAGGAGGCAATGGTGGGCAGAAATCGGAAGCAGGCAACAATCGGGATAACTCTGTCCATCGCCTTGGCGGGGGTCATGGGCTGCACATCCTGGCAACCCCTTCAACCGACGCCGCTGGTGGCGACGCCCGCACCGGCGCCGAAGGTCGTTCGCAGAGCCGCGGCGCCGCGGAAGGTCGTCAACCCGGCTCCCAAACCGGTGGCCGCCAAGAAAGTGGTCAAACCGGTCGCGGACGAGCCTGCTGCCGCACCTCCCGTAATCATTCCTTCTTTGGGAGGGAGCGGCGGAGGAGGCGGCGGCGGCTGGTCCGGATAAACGTTGAATGGCGGCTGCAGCTAAGCCAAGCAACTGATTCAGAGCATTCTGCACCCAGTGGAATCACTTGGCGCCGCAGGAATGCGGCTTAATCAAACAGATAGAGCCGGATGCTCAGTTCAATTTGAATGTATCCCGCTCGCGGATGCGGGCTAGGGTCTAATTCGCATCCGCTGATTGGCGCGATGCCTCTGTCTGTGCCATCTCGATGCCCATTTCGACAAACGCGGAAAGAACTGAAAAGCGGTCCTCCAAGGCAACACGTGCCAGTCCGGCCAGAACCCCCGCACTCACCGCGCGGGCGGCAGGCGATGGCTGCAAGGCCGATACCGCTGATGCGTCTATAGCCGAACCGTTGCCATGCCGTCCTGCAGCCAGGGCAATCCAGGCAGCCGGCGTTGTTGGCGGCATCGCCGCGGCCTTGCTCACTTCTGGGCGATGGTGAGGGCTATCCGGTTCGCTGACCCAGTCACGAACAAGCGCGAGCAACTCCTGATCCCTGTGGTCGAGCAGAACGGTGAGATGGCTCAGGCACTCGTGGGCCCACCACACCGCAGCCCGCTCGGGAAGCAGATAGGCACAGAACGTAATCGCCTCCTCGGGCACGCGCCCGGCAAGGAGGGCGCGGCAAAATTCGATTGAAGGCTGTTCGGTCGGACGTGCCACCATGTCCCTGGCAACAGCGGGGTAGGCCATGAAAAGGTCCCGTGCCGTTTTGAATCGAAGCTCATTGGCCATGGCCGCCACGCTTTCACTTAGGGAACAATGGACACTGAAGCCCTGGACAGGGCGCGGGTCAAGTCTCAGTCCGTAGCAAGATGGAACTGCCGTCCACTCCCCGTATGCTTGACGTTTATTGACAGACAATCGCTTCGGAATTTGGTATACTCCGCAGCCGAAGAAATCGGATGTTTCAAGACAGGAGTAACCGTTATGCAGTTGGGCAGTTTAGCCTTGGTGTTGACGGTCGCGCTTTTTTCGACCCACGCTTCCGCTGATCCGCTTCAGAAGTCAGAAGACATCGTGAAGTTTTTTTCCGGGGCGAGCGAGTTCGGCCCGGCGCGTGGAATCTGCGTCGGCACCGAAGACGAGTGCAAGAGCAAGAAGAAAGAAGCGCCGGCCGAAAAAACCAGCCTCGATATGCTGATCAATTTCGGCCTGGATTCTGCCGAACTCGACGCGACTGCGCGTGCTGAACTCGACGAGTTCGCCAAGGCGCTGAAGGACAGCCGACTGAGCGCTCTCGACTTCGTTGTTGAAGGTTACACCGATGCGTCCGGCTCGGCTCACTACAACGAGGGACTGTCGGAACGAAGAGCCCGATCGGTAACAACCTTCCTGACCTCCAACGGCATCGACGCTGCCCGCATCAAAGCGACAGGCTTGGGCGAAACGAACCCGCGCAATCCCAACCCATACGATCCGGTAAACCGCCGGGTGGAGATGCGGATAAGGACTGAGTAGGGGGCCGGTACGCCAAGGCACCGCTCACATCGACAGGCTTGAAACGGTGGCTTGTCAGTTGTTGTTGTTGAGCACACCGCCCACGGCCACACCTGTGCCGAAAATCAGCGCCTTGGTCAGGAAGTCGTTGTTGTCCGGCGGCGGTGGATTGTCCTGTCGAACCACCTCGCGGTTGCGCCTCGTCTGAACGACCTGCTGCCTGCGCGGCTTCTGTGCCACCACCGACTTTTTTGTGCGGGCCTTCTGTGCCACCGGCTTTTGTGTGCGGACCTGCTGCACCTGTTTTTTCGGCTGTGCTGCACGAGCCTGATCGGCAGCGTATCTGGCGCGCACCGACTCCATCATTGGATCCGTCTGGATCACCAGGAACGCCAGTTGCTCGCGTGTCAAAAAATTGGTCTGCGGTAGACCATTTTTCGCTTGCCAGATGCCGATCGCCTGGCGGGTCTTTGGACCTATGTTTCCATCGATGCGGCCAAGTTCGTTGCCCAAGGCTTCGATGCGCAACTGCAGATCGATACGGCCCTGGCGATCGAGACCGATCGCACTTTCCGTCAACTCGGTGCCCGGGGCCCGCTTCACCTCATCCGAAACGCCAACCGAGGTGCGAACGGCTGAACCGGAATTTGCGTTCGCTTCGTCCTCATCGACTGCCGCCACCTGCCGATCTTCGGCTTTCGGTTGGTTCAACTGGTCGATGTTCAGCCGTGCCACCGTGGCGAAGCGGCCATTTGGAAACTGTTCGAGATAGGCTTCGTAGAACGGAATGGTATTGCGCTTCGAGGCTTCATCCCACAGACGCTGCTCCACCTCCCAGGAAGGAGGCTCACTGGTCACCGGGGCAGGAGCCGGTGCGCTGCCGGATGCGCCAGCGACAGGTTTTGTGGCAGGCGCCGCATCCACTGCGGACTGTCCCAGGAAGACCTCGCGTCCCAGTGATGCGTTGTGCCAAGGTCTCTGGCGACCCTGTGTCGTTTCGGTCACCTGGCCGCGCACGCGCGTCAGCGCGCTCTGGATTTCAACGCCGGGTTCGGTCAGGTGCCTGGCGAGCGCGGTGGAGTAAGGACTGTTGACGCCGTTGCCGTCGAAAGCGATGGCGCCTGGATCGGTTGCATACGCAATCAGGATTCCGCCGGTTCCAACGCCGTCCGATTTTGCGTCGATCGGCGCTAGACCGGAGCCAAACGAGGCGGAACGGCTCTTCGGCATAGAGGCGGCCAGCGTCCTTGCCAGTGGATTGTCGCGGCAGGCATCGAGGATAATGACGCCGATCGCCGGCTCGGGCGGTAACGCCGCCATGAAGTCATCGATCTGAATTGTGCGGGTCTTGAGATAAGCGGGCGATGTCAGCTCGGCGTCTACCGGAATCAGAAAATTCCTGCCGTCGACCTGCATGCCGTGGCCGGCATAAAAAATGACGGCGAGGTCGGCGTCGTAGGATTGCTCAGTAAACCGACTGATGAGGCTGTGCATGCCTGCATTATCTTGATCGACCCCTTCGATCACCTGGAAGCCGGCATTGCGCAGTGTAGATGCGATGAGGTGCGCATCGTTGGCGGGATTGGGCAAGGCAACGGCATGCACGTATTTGCTGTTGCCGATGACCAGCGCTACGCGTTTGGCATCAGGCGCAGCAGCCTCGGCGCCAAGCGACGCGATGATAAACAGGATAAACCCGCTCAGAAAGACGGCAAATGCTTTCATCGACCAGCCCTCCGCCCCGCATGGGCGCACTATTGATGTCTGCGCATGCTAAATTCATCAGCGACATAATCTGCCAAATGGCTCTTGGGCGTATGTGATCTCGACCACAGTTTTGGTTCACAAAGGGCCCTAAAAAAGTTGGCCATAGTAACACTTGGCAACAGGAACACCAATGGTCTAACGGCGAACTCGCACGCCGCGAGAAGCAGGTTCAAAGGGTATTCTGCGTCGGGCTTAGGAGGGCTGTGATCGCCTGCTTGTACTTTTCGAACTCCGGCGATGTCTGCCGGACTTCCGTCGTTGTCGTTGTCTGTTGACTCACCTCGGTCGTCGCCGGGCTCAGCTTCCTGCCCATTTTCCTTTCGGCCCAGCCCACGACATAGCTGGCAGTCTTGCCAGTGAGGAACCGATTGGCTTGAATGACGGCCGACCCGAGCACCGCGCTCAATTGCGCCGAACCCGGCGACGACAACACTTGATGGGCGCCTTCCATTCCCAGGAAATGACAGAGATAGAGCCGGCCGGCTGTGATCTGGTGGCCGCGCGCGCGAAGATAGGCTTCGCCCTCGCGCGCAAGATTGCTGACCATCTCGCGCGAGATGGTGGCGTCGAAACGCAGAGCGAGCAGGTCGGCGGTTGACAGTGTCCGCGCAAGTTCGGGGCGATAGGTGTTCATCATCCTGATCCAGGTCTTCGTTATGAACTGACCGGCGCCGGTTGCCGAAGAATTTGGATTCTTGGCGCGGGCGCTGCCGCCACTTTCGACTTGAACGATACGGTCGGTCAGTGTTTCGACAGCAGAAGCGTCCGTCGCGATTGCCGTAACCGTACCCAAGGGATTGATCGCCTCGCCATTGCGATAGAGTTCGAAATGCAGGTGCGGCCCAGTCGAAAGACCAGTCGTGCCGATGTAACCAATGATATCGCCTGCCTTCACCTTCGCGCCGACACCGCCCTTGACCGCGAATTTCTGCATATGCGCATAGCGCGTCTCGCGCGCGCTTCCGTGCGAAATCTTCACCAGATTGCCGTAACCTCCGCCATCGCCCTGAAAGACGATTTCGCCGTCGAAGGCGGCTGCAATAGGCGTACCCAGAGGCGCCGCCCAATCCACACCCTTGTGGATGCGAACAGTGCCGAGGATCGGGTGCTTGCGTGGGCCGAAGGTGGACGTCATGACCCCGTTGACCGGGGTGACCATGCCGTTGGTGACTGTCAGCGAGCGAACCTGATCGTCGCCGCTAACGCATGCAAACTGGCCATCGGTCTGCTGGAACACGAAACAGTCGAGGCTTTTTTCGTTGCCTTGGACGCCAACATATAGCACCCGTCCGGCCGTCTCTTCCTTGCCACGCGGCCTTTGCGAATAGATCAGGACCAGACGCTGGTCTTCGCTGGCGAAGGCATCCAGATCCTGTCCTCGCGACAGATACATGATCGCTTCTCCGATCACGCCGGTTGGAACCTTGTTGCGCGCTGCTGTCGAGTAGATCGCGTCGAGCAGCCGGTATTGCCTTTTGTGCGTGCCTTGCGCCTGTGCGCCCGAGTAGTTGAACAAATCTTCGCGGACCCACGGGTCGACACCAGACACAAACACACCGGCGGCATTGCGCGTCAGCGTACCGACAAATACGTTCCTGGCGTAGATCGAGACCTGCATGAGGGACATGGTTGTCGTCTCGCGCGTCGGTCTGAAACCGCGCATGGCGACGACATGACCTGACTCAAGGCTTTCCCGATTGAAAAGCGCTTTCAGCGCCTCGCCTGCCAGCCTGGCATCCTCGGCGGAGAAATGCGCATCGAGCGCAACACTGTCCAGGCTGCGGTCGTTGAGGATCTTTACGAAAATGTCCTCGGTAGCCTCATATCGTTGATGTTCACTGATGACATTTGCAACGCTTGTGTTGTTTTCGATCTGGGTTTTCTGGAACGCGGGAAGGGCTGCCTCACCTGAATCGATTGTTTCGCCCCAACCTGCTTCGGCATCATCGGTATGCTGGTCCGAAGCAACCGGAGCCTCGTTTGGAACGGGCGGTGGCTGAACATCGTTTTGCAGCTCGTTGGATGGCGCCGGCGCGGTCTGTCGCTGCGCCTGGAAGAAAGCGAAATCTTCTTGCGTGGACGGTATCGTCGTCATGAACTTTTCGCTGGCGCTAAGCATCACGTCAGCCAGAATTTCGATCTGCGGAGAAACGCCGGCCTGGTCGAGTTCTGCCGGGCGCGGGATCACCTGGCTTTTTGTTGCGCCGCCGGTGTCGGGCGCAAGGGTGATCCACATCGGATCGCCCGCGAGATCGATGATGGCAGGCACATAGACAGATGCGTCGGCTGGCACATCGTCGGTTCCCTCGACGGCGTGCAATTCCTCATCTTCATCGCCAAACGACCAATAATCCGCGGTGACATAGAACCCGGCAGCGATCGACAACAGGACAACCACTGCAAGACCGCCAAGCAGCCTGCGCCACAGCCTGCGTCTGCGCAGGGCAGCGCGCGCCTGCTTTTTCTGCCTGAAGCTTGTGTCGATACTGTGCGTCACGGATTGCTTCCGGTCAGGAAAAAGGTCCACCGCACCTGTTCAAGCGTATCGACTTCGAGAAATCGTGCAGCGATATGGCCGCGCTGCCAGCATTCATCGATGCCGCGTATCGAGAAACGCCGTCGGTCGATGCACATTTCGGTCGACCCGGTCAGGGTCGCATGGCCAAAAACGTCCGTCGCATAGATGTAGATGTAGCGGTTGGTGAGTTCCTCGCGGATGACGTTCACGCACTGATTTGCGCCGATGGTCCACCAGCCATCGGTCTGGTCCGCATTGTCGACCTTTTGGCCGACAGCGAGATTGACGACGTCGAGCGTCTGATTGCAGACGGTGAATTCGGCGCGCGCTTCGTGGGACGACAGGAGAGCCAGCAACGTCGCGCCCAATACCACCGTAAGTCTCATACGGCCTGTCAGGGCAATCAGGCCGCGAAGCCAGTCACGCTGATTGTTGGGCGGGACAGCGGCCAGGAAGGAAAAGCGCGAGCTGCGGAGGTCCATCGGCGTCCATGCTACCCGCCGAGCCGGAAGTACTTTGCCGTGGCGGAGAACTCAGCTCGATTGGCGTCGATCTCTTCGAGAATCCTGGGCAACAGCAGCGCGGCTGGTGTCGGCTCGGAGAACGCCGCAGCGTGAATATCCTGTGGACCCGTGATCACCATTATGATCTGCGGCACGACCTTGCCGGCCGCCTTGTCGGCGGCGCCGAGATCGATCGGAATGTTGAAGGTCGCCTTGTCCGCTTGCGCCAGGACAAGATCGTCGAGGCTGAATGCCATGCCCCTGTGGTCGATCAGCAGCACGCTGGAAATAAGGCCGCGATGCGTCACCAGCGAGCCGCCGATCGGCGAGCCGCTCGGCACCGTCGTTCGATCGAGAACAAGCTGCGGCTTGTCAGCCGGCATCTGGTCCAGAAAGCGCAGAAAGTTGGTGACTTCGCATTGAGCCGGTTCAATGAGGCGGACGCTGATGTCCGGTTCGACACGGAATCTTGCCTGGAAGTCGGACAGCATTCGTTCGAACGGCGGGACCTCTGTGCCCAATCCTTCGATCGCGACGGCGGCCTCGGTTGCCGACGTCAACGTCGCATAGAAACAGTCGCCGCCGTTGAAGTCCCGCACCCAGGAGACCCGTTGCGCAGCGTGGTCGAGGCCATTTTTCGGCGGCAGTTCCAGGTTCGGTTTCGGCACGTTCAAGGCAACAGTGGCTTCGCCCGGCTGTTTGCCTGGCGCCGGCTCGTACCGCTGCCGTTTTGCGTTCGCATCATCCGTCTGGTTTTCGGCCCGCGCGTGCTGGCTGGCCGAATTATCGGGCTGCCGGCTCTCCATTATTTCGGGCTGGACCGCTGCGGGCGGCGAGGCCTTGTCGGCCGGCGGGTTTGGCGCGACCTGGATGCGCGGCGGAACCGGCTCCGGGGTTTCCTCGGTTGGCGAAAGGACTTCGGCGGGCCGTGTCGGCTCCAGCCTTTGATCCGCCGCGGCATCTGCCCGATCTTCAGATGGCGATGGCGCCTCGGCTGCCGCCGGCTCCGAAATGTCCTCGGATGCCGCCGGCTCCGGAGTTTCCTCGGTAGGCGAGAGGACTTCGGCGGGCCGTGTCGGCTCCAGCTTTTGATCCGCCGCGGCATCTGCCCGTTTTTCAGCAGGCGGCTGCGCTTCGGGTGCTGGCGGCTCCGAGACTTCCGCGGCTGCCGCCGGCTCCGAGCTTTCCTCGGATGGCGAGAGGACTTCGGCGGGCCGTGCCGGCTCCAGCTTTTGATCCGCCGCGGCGCCTGCCTGGCTTTCGGCTGGCGGCGCACTGGCTTCTGTTCGTGACTGATCGGGTGGAACTGGCTTTGCCGGCTCATCGCTCGGCGAATTTGCAGCGCTGTCCGTCGGGGCCGGTTTGGATGCTTTTGGCGACAACAACGCTGTGTCGCCGGCGGTTGGCGTGGAAGGCGTCATCACGCCGCTGAGATAAACGCCTGCACCCGACGCGACAGCCAATGTCGCCAGGGCAGCGATCGCGATCGATCGGGACCTGGCGGACTTTGCCGGGACCTTTGGCAAGACCGCCCGAGCAGGACCGGCAACTGGCGAAGGCCTTGGCTCGGACAGAAGGGCCGGCCGGACATGCGGAACGAAGCGCTGCTCACCGGCAGCCGCAGGAGGCTGACTTGCCAGCTTGGGACCGGGAAGCTTGGGACCGGGAAGCCTGGGACTGGCAAGCTTGGGGCCAGGTGCGGCGGTTCCCCCGGTTCGCGGCGTCCGGTCTCGGGGTGTGATCGACGCTGGCGGCGTTGTCTCCTCATCCGTGTCGTCGCGTGTCATCCTGGCGATGTCCGCCATGCTGATCGGCCGGTCTTGTGGATCCGGCTGCAGCATGGCTTCAACAATTCCACGAAAATCGGCGTCGATGTCGGATAGGTCCGGGACAGTTCGGCGTTTTTCCACGATCTCGAACTGGGAGCCGCCCATGTCGATCGGTTTGCCGCGTAGAGCAGCAGCCAGCACCAACCCCAGGCTGTAGATGTCGGATTGCTCGCTGACATCGCCACTGTAGAGCCCGAGTTGTTCGGGAGAAACGTAGTTGTACTTTCCCGCGAATTTTCCGCCGATCAGGGTCTCGCCGCCGACGGTCGCCGATCGCGCGATGCCAAAATCGATGATCTTTGCGCGTTCGACCCGGCCTCCTGGCAGGATGATGTTATCCGGGGAGAGGTCGCGGTGTATTGCTCCCGCCTGGTGCACGGCGCTCAAGCCGGAAGCCAGACGATGGCAGAGCTTGCGCACGTTTTCCGTCGGCATCGGGCCACGTCGCATGATATCGAACAGCGACTGGCCGTCGACGAATTCCATGGCAAGGTAGGGGCGACCGATGCCGGGATCGATCGTGAAGACGTGATACCGCACGACCGCGTCATGCGACAGGTGATTGAGGATCGACGCTTCCTTGCGGAACAGGGACAGGATTGTCTGATCGCGGGCGAACTCGGGCAAGACGATCTTGATCGCAACGTGGTCGCCGGTCTGGATGTTGTGGCCACGGTAGACTTCGCCCATACCACCGAATGCGATCCGCTCGTCTAGTTCATAGATGCCGCTGAGTTGCGTGCCCACGGCGGTGTTGGCCAGGTTGGGCGATATCCGCGTCTTGTCGTCGGCGCTCATCAGCCTCAACCTTCCGCTCCGGAAGGATCGGGACGAGCCCCATTGCGCCCGTCTCCGATCTTCACGAGTACGATCGTGACGTTGTCAGTTCCACCGCGCGCCAGCACCGTTTGTAGCAGGTTTTCGCATGCTGCCTGAGGTGTCGCCGACACTGCCGCCGCCTCGATCTCGGCGTCTGTGACATGCGCTGTCAGCCCGTCGGTGCTCAACACGAATATGTCGCCCGGCATGATTTCGCCTTGCTGGAAGTCAATGACGATCTCGTCACTGACACCGACCGCATGCGTGATAACGTTGCGGCGCGGCCAGGTGAGCGCTTCGGCTGCGCTGATCATGCCTTTGTCGAGAAGTTCCTGAACCTCGGTGTGGTCCTTCGAAATCTGGGAGATTGAGGCGTTGCGGATCAGATAGACGCGGCTGTCGCCCGCCCACAGGCAGGCAAACCGCCCATCCATCGCCAGCAGGGCGGCGACAGTGGAGCCGATGGTTATGCCGCGGGATTCCGATATCCTGCGGATTTCGGCGTTGGCCCGGCTCAGCCGGTCCTCGAAGCGCGCGCGAAGATCCGGTGCAGAGCTTGCAATGCCGATCGTTGCCAGATGATCGACGATGCTGGCCGAAGCGACTTCCCCGGCATCATGTCCACCCATTCCATCGGCCACCACCCAAAGGCCAGTTTCCGGCTCGACCAGGTAGCTGTCTTCATTGAGCGCGCGGACACAGCCTCTGTGGCTAACGCCAAAACTGTCAAAGGGAAGGGCGACATTGTTCAATTTGCCACCAAGCGCTTCTCAAGCGTCCTCTGCGGCGCACCCTCAGGAGCTCGCTCGCGCCAGTTTGCCACAGGCTCGAACATTAGAGTATCGAAATCAACGTCCGCACGTCTGTTGCCGCTAGATAGCTTCACCGTATTGGAAAGCTCAAAGCTCATCTCAGAACGCCTTTGGACAGCTGAACCCAGAAAGCGCAGGAAGGAAGAGCGGGTTGGGGTCCGAATTGGTCTGGATCGTATAGGCGACATCGCGTCCGCCGATCACGAAGCGGGCTTCCGTGTTGCCGCCTGTGCTGGTGATATCAGCCTTGTCCAGCAGACGCTTCAGCGCCCACGGACCATCGAACTTGATCGCGGACTCACGGCCCGGCATTTCCGGCATGAGGCTCAGGCTCGCGGACGCGGAAGCCATGCCGCTCGGCCAGGTCACCGTGCTTGGCGCGTTACCCGCCTGGTTGCTTTGGACAATCTGGCCATCGACGTCGAGGACCGCCGTATCGGCGTCGCCATGCAGTGAAAACGGCGTAAAGATGATGTTGACCAACGGCACCGAACCACCTGAAGGAAAAAAGGCGTTGCGGATTTCCGCGGCCAGCTGGAAGTTTTTCAAGGTCGACTTCGACAGGTCGCGCCCAAACCGCGCATCCTGTTTCCAGCTCCAGTCCTGGCCGGTCATGTCGATCAACGATGCGAGATTCTGTGCAAAGAACCGGTCCATCAGCCCGCCTGGACCGAACAGTTTCGCGAAATCCGCCATCGCAATATCCTCCGGGCCATTGCCGGCGAAAGGATAACGGCCCGCAACCACCTCCTCGCAAGTGCGCGTGACCGTCTGGTCGAGCATCTGATTCAAATTTGCTAAGGAGGTTTCTGCGACATTGCCGTCAAACTCGTCGGCGGTCGCAGTGACCATTCGGGCGAGTTGCTTGGGCAGACGCGAGACATTGGCGCGCAGGGTGGATATCTGCAGCTGCAGATTCATGTTGACGCGTTCCGTTTGCGAAGGGACATCGGCCGCCAGTTGCAGGCTCTGGTAGATATCGCGGAAATTCTGGGTCAACGCATCGATTGGGCGGCGTCCGGCGGGACCGTTCACCAAAGCCTGGAATGATCTGAATTGCGCTTCGATATTCGCCCCAGGATTCTGGTTTTGCGCGCTAGCTGTCCCTGTGCCGGCCCGGCTTTGCGATTTGCCGCTGGCGATTTGAAGGCCGATGCGGGCCAATCCCCTGGCGACATCTGCAGCGTTCTGTGGCTGGTTTTGAAGCACGCCAGCTTCGGCCTCGGAGCCAAAGCCGTTGCCGGAACCAGCTTCTCGGGTCAGAGCTGTTTCGTCGGCGATCGCTGTAAAAAGCTGGTCGATTGGCGAGGTCGGTGACGCGGCGGCGGACAGCGCGATATAGCGCGGCTTGTCCTTCAGCATCGCCTTGAACTTCAATTTGTCGAGAACGCCGTTCCACGCCGCGGCGAACTCCCTCCCATAGCGCTCGACAAGTTCGGGACCGAGCTTGAGCAACTCCTGATCGATGCCGCCTTGCTCGCCGCCGCCGCCGAGTACCCACTGGTCGTCGACCAGCATCTGCGCAATGCGCGAGAGTTGTTCGAGATAGAAGTTGTTGAAGCCGCCATAGGTGTAGATACCGGGAACGCGAAGCCCTGACAGATCGCCACCATCGACACGCTCGAACAACAACTGCGCTTCCGGGCCGCCTTTCACGGAGACGGAAAAATCGTCCAGCGCTGCCGCGTATACCGCCGACTTGACCAAAGCCGAGGCACGATCGGCAAGGCTCATGCGTCCGAGCGAGCGTTGAGCGGATTCGACAAGTGGCTGGTTGCGTTCGAAAACCGGATCATAGGCGTCGTCCAAGGCAAGCATGGCCCGCAGATGCTTTTCGAGTTGCGCCCGTCCCTCGCGGTTGTTTTCGCCCGGATACCGGTTCTGCTCCCAATCCTGCCTCATCCAGGAAACGATCAACTCGTCGTCGACCTTCGGCGCCTTGCCGCCCAGCATCAGGTAGATCTTCAGCGGTTCATAGAGCGCGGCGGGATCGGCCATCTTGGCCTGGATCGTCCGTTCGGCCTGAAGCAGCAGGCGCGAGCGGAACATACGTTCCAGCGCCTGCCGGTAAGCTGTTTTTGATGCCGAAAGAAGTCGTTCCCGCTGACTGAGGCCGAATGTCTCCTCGATCGGTGTCGGCAAGCCAATGGTGTCGAACCCAGCCGGCAGATCGCGCAACTGGTCGAGCGGGCCAATGACGTTTTCGAGGTCGACATCGGCGACCGTCGTGCTTTTGAGTAGCGGGTCTGCCGTCTCGCGATACCGGCTTACGGCTTGTGTTGTAGAGGCGATCAGCGACCTGTTGGCCGTAAAGCTCAGGGCCAAGGTGCCCAGAGCCGCGGCAGCGATCAATGCTATTGCGCCAAAGCCACCATATCTGGCGATCGCTGCACGCCTTTCAGCCGATTTGTCGTATGAAACCCACCCGGCTTCCGCGAAAATGACGCCGGTCAGAAGATCATGCAAAAAGAAGCTTTTACCGGTGCCGGAAAGATGGGCTTGAGAAGCGCTGCCGAAACTACGACCGATCACGCCCAGCACCTGATCGATCGGCGTACCCTCCTGCGTGCCTGACGAGAAATAGAGTCCACGCAGGCTGACGTTCACCTGGCTGCGGGCCGGATCGAATATGCTGGCGATGAAACTGGCAATACGGCCTTTCAGCGCGCCAAACTGGGCTGGAAAGCCAAAGATGGATATGCGTACGGCCGGATCGGCCTCTTCCTGCAGGCGGTCTGCCATCTCGTCTGCCAGGCGTGTTGCCAGTGCGTCGAATTCGGCCGGTGCCTCACCGACCATGTTCTTGCTGCGATCGGCGGTCTGGAATGTCGCGCCCCACACTTTGCGGCGGCGCTGCTCGTCGAAATCGCCAAAATAATCCATGAAACCGGAGACAAGGTCGGCTTTGGTGAAGAGCAGGTACACCGGGAACTGGATTTTCAGTGTTTCGTGAATTTCGCGCAGACGGCTGCGTATCTCAACGACATGGACGTCAAGCTGCTGATCATCGAGGCTCATGAGATCGGCAAGGCTGATGGCCAGAATAACGCCGTTTATCGGTTGCCTGGCGCGGTATCTCTTTAGCACCGACAAGAAGGCGAGCCAGCTCTTCTTGTCGCTCTGCGCGTTGGAATCCTGCGTCGTGTAGCGTCCGGCGGTGTCGATCAGCACCGCCTGGTCGGTGAACCACCAGTCGCAGGATCGCGTGCCGCCAACGCCGGCGACCGGCTGGGCGTCCCCCGAACCGGCAAGCGGAAAATTCAGACCCGAATTGACCAACGCCGTTGTTTTGCCGGCACCAGGCGGGCCGATGACGACGTACCAGGGGACCTCGTAGAGGAAATTGCGCTTGCCGCTCGACCGCTTGAGCGCAGCGATGGCCTCATTCATACGAGCCTCAAGCACCTGCGAGTCGTCATCCTTGTCGTCGTTGCGGGCAACTATCGTCTCGAGCGCTTTTTGCGCCTTTCGCCTTTGCCAGAAAAGCAATCCATAGAAGAGCGCCACGATCGCCACGATTACGCAGATGATCGTCACGCGCAGCCAGACGGGTGCCAGCGGGCGGGTATCGGCAAAGCGGATCAATGGGCCGGCAAACCAGACGGCTGCCGCGAAACCGGCCAACGCGATGACGCTGAATATCCGCAGCAGCCAACGCGTCATGGGCGCTTCCAAATGGCCGTGCTCACAATGTCTCCTCCTTGGGGATCATCACATCGACACGGCGATTCTGGGCGCGGCCTTCCGGCGTCGCATTGTCGGCGATCGGCTCGTCCTCACCCTTGCCCTCGGCCGTGATCCGCGAAGGCTTGCTGAACCGCGGCGCCATCATCGCTTCGACAGCCTTCGCCCGGGCGACCGAAAGGTCGAAGTTGGATTTGAACGCGCTCGATTTTCGCGGCTTCACATTGTCCGTATGGCCGACGATCCTGATCGGTCCGGGCTCGGGTTCCAGCGCGGCGGCGATGTCTGCGGCAATCGGCCCAAACTCCGGGTTCACCTCGGCCCTGCCGGACTGGAACAACAGGACGTTGTTGATCTCCACCACAATGAACATGCCCTGCGTGCCGACGGCCAGCCCACCGCGTGCGATATCCTTGGCCAGTGCCGAGCGGATGCGATCGATCTGGTTGGCGGCGGCGGGCGGAGTGACTGTCATCGGCACAGCCGACGGCACCACGCCGGCGCGTTCGATGGTGACCGGCGTGGATGGATTGAGCGCCAGCAACCCGCCGGCAATGGCATCGCCTTCATTGGTGATGAAGACCCGCAACGCGAAGAATGCCGCCGTCAGCAGCGCCGACGCAGCCGCCGCAATTACCCAGAGCGGCAACCGGGCCGACGACTGTGGGCTGGACACCGCCAGGCTTTGCCAGTGGGGCGAGATGTCGTCGTCGGCGCGCGCCCTGAAGTAACGAAGCATCTCGTAGACGTCGCGCCGAACCCGTTCGAGATTGTTGTCCTCGCGCGCAAGGCCCCGATACTGGCCTTCGAACCCCAGCGACAGGCAGGCATGCATCAGTTCAAGCAAATCGTAGTGTGCCTCCGGCGCCGCCAGTATCTTGTTCAGCGCTTGGTAGAAGCCCGAGCCGGTGGGCTCGACGTGAAAGAACTGCGACAGCATGCTGTGCTGCGCCCAGGCGTCTCTCTTGGGCCAAGGCAGGTTGCCGATGAGGTCGTCAGCGGTTTCGCAGAGGGCAAATTTTGCGATCCGCGCATCTTCTTCGGGAACGCCGGCTTTCTGCATTGTCCGGTCGAATTTTTCGATCGCCTCGGCGACATGTTCCGCTAGTTGTTCCGCCTGTCTTTCGACGGGCATGAGCCTGAGCTGGCCAAACAGCATCAGCAAAGGAGCGGCCGCTGCGAGGATCTGGTTTGCTGCGGAATATCTGACGCCGTCCGTAGCATTCAGCAGGATTTCCTGCTGGATGGCTGGCTTCGGCGTCGCCGCAAAGGAACCGGTTCCCGTCGCTGCGCCGGAATCTGCACCCTGATAAATCACGGTTCCGGATGTCCAGCCCGGCGGCGTGTGCTGACCGACACCCGGATCGAAAACAGTTGAATCCTTAGCCCGCGAGGGACCGGGCTGCCCACTGTCAGGAACAGGCCCCTGAGGAGCTGGCGCTGATCCTTCCGCGCGGCGCGGCGCGCGAATGACGGTCTTGCCCGCTGGACCGAACGGCTTGTCCTTCGAGTTCATCGCCAGACGTCCGTCCACGCCCGGTTCCTGCGTTTGCGCCACAGGGTGGCAAAACGGTCCCTGGTCAGGCGCAGGAAATGCAGGCGCTGCTGACGAGGGCAGCGTCTGGAGGGATATCGGCTACAAAATTCTATCCCGCCGTAACATGACATGTGCCGCAGACCCCCAGGTTAATCAGCCTTACCCGCTGGCGAACTGTCGTAAGTGATCGTAAGCTCAGAAACGGTCGATTGGAACCAGATGCAGGGCTGCGAAAGGATTTTCTTCGCCAATCACAGCGCCGCGTCCTTCGGGCTCGCAAAGGACGCTCTAATAGTTTCCGCTTGCCGCATGATGCGTTCCGCAGCCGAAGGTCAACGCAGCAAACCGATCCGATTTCCGGGGCACCTGCCAGGTTTAGTCTTCCCGGTCTATTTTTGCTTGTCGGCTTTGGCATAGGCTTCGCTGAAATAGGCCAGGAATATGTCCAGCATTCCGTTTTCGTGTGTTTCTTCCATGGTCCGCCATTTGGCAACGAAGGCGTCCCAAGCCAGGCTCTTCTTCGATGTGAATGACGCAGGCGGAAGTTTCTTGCCGATCGCCTCGGGCGACAGGTCGTCAAGCAGCCGGGAGAGCGCAGCTTGCATGGCTGCGTAGGTAGCAAATTCATGCGTCTTGAGATCGCGGAATGCGTCTTCGATACTGTGCCTGGCATCAAGATAGCCGGCTCTGCGTCGTGCAAACATGATTTCAAGGATGTCGTCGGTTCCCGGGACGAACTTCAAGGGATTGTTATCGGCAGCGCTGATCATCGTCCGATGTGTGCTCTTGGCCAGTATTTTCGCAGCCGCACGTGCCTTCAGCAACAAGGCCAGTTCCTCGACAACCGTCCGCAGCACCGCGCCGATTTCGGCAGCGACTTCATGCGGATCACGCGATTGGAGCAATTCCGCAGAGATGCCAGCTCCGATCGCGATTTCCCGCAGCACCTCGTCCCTCGTCGAAGGGAGAGGCGCGGGCGGCGAAGACGTCGACACCGGTGCTCGGTGCTCTACCGGATTGAAGAAGGGCTCGCCTCCGAAGTCCAGCGGCCGACCTGACGTGATCGGCATTTCTCGTTGCGTCGAACCGTGCCTGCTTTGAGGATGACCCTCCGTGGTGCGCTCGTCGTCAATCGATACCAAGATGACGTAGCGGCCGATCAGCAACCGGTCTCCATGGTCAAGCCGATGCGGGCCGGCCATGCGATGGGTCGACCCGTTTATGAAGGTTCCATTGCGCGAGACATCGTGCAGCCAAAACGCGCCTGCCTCGTATCGAACGTCGCAGTGTCGGCCGGAGATGAACTTGTCGGGGTCGGGCAAGGTCCAGTCGCAGGCCTCGCGCCCGATTTCGAAGCTGCGATCACGAGCTGAGTAGCCGGTCGAAATACCGGCCGGCAGGGAATCGGCATTGTTGATCTGCAGCCTGATGAACATTCAAAAATCGCCGTCGATCGCCTGTCGGGACACTCACCCAGGACTTCCATTATACCAGCAAAATCACGAGCGCGGCGTTACGAAGCTTTCAAGTCGATGATTCGAGAGGTGACACGCCGCAGCCACCGGTCCGGTCCCCTTTGGTCGCTGGAAGACATGTGCTAGGCTCAAGCAGAAACGAGCGGCGGGAGGGGCAAGACCCATGCCGGACGAACGCGCCACGGTTGTGCAGACGCCGCTTGGCGCTGACCTGTTGACCTTCACGCATCTTGTCGGGCGCGATGAGATCAGTCGTTGTTTGGCCTATACGGTCGGGTTCGTGAGCAGCAGCCCCGATATCGATCCGCTGAAGATGCTGGGCGGTGCCGTATCGATCGAAGGTGAATCCGATCCGAAACGCTGGTTCAGCGGGCTTGTGTCCGAGTTTCGGCTGACCCGGATCGAGGACCGCCTAGCGTACTACGAAGCAGCCATCAGGCCCTGGCTCTGGTTTCTCGGCAATACGACCGACTGCCGCATTTTCCAGAACATGAGCGTCATCGAAATCGTCGAAGAGGTTTTCTCGAAATACAGCACGGCGAAATTCGAGAAACGCCTGCAGGGTTCTTATCCGCCGCGCGAGTACTGCGTGCAGTACGACGAGACCGATCTCGATTTCGTGCAGCGGCTGCTGGAGCACGAAGGCATCTTGTATTTTTTCGAACATGACGAGGGCAAACACACGCTTGTGCTGGTCGATGCCATGAACAAGCTGAAGCCCGCGCCGGGCTACGAAAAGGTGCCATATCACTTCGAAGGGCAGGGCTCCCGGCGCGATGTCGAATACATCACCGAATGGATTCCAGGCAGCTCGGTGCGGCCGGGCGCCTATGTCCATACCGACTATGACTTCAAGAAGCCGGGCGCCGACCTCACGGCCAAGTCGGCCCAGCCGTTCGGCCACAAGCTGGCCGCTGGCGAGAATTACCGCCAGCCTGGTGCGCATCTCGAAGTCGGTCGCGGCGACAGCCTGGCCGCGATCCGGCGCGAGGAAATCCAGGCCGTGCACCAGCGCATCGCCGCTGTCGGCACCGTGCGTGGCCTCTATTCCGGCTGCACGTTCAAGCTTGACGGCTTCCCGCGCGAAGACCAGAACCAGGAGTATCTGGTGGTCAGCGCCGAATACAGGCTGTTTGATCCGGGCTACAGAGCCCATGCCGACGTCGAAAGCGAGAACTTCAAGGTGATCCTCGGCGTGGCGCCGACCGCCTTGGCCTATCGCCCGCCACGGATCACGCCACGACCGATCATGCGCGGCCCACAGACGGCGACGGTGGTCGGTCCATCAGGCGAGGAGATATTCACCGACAAATATGCCCGGGTGAAGGTCCAGTTCCACTGGGACCGTCTGGGCAAGAAGGATCAGAACAGCTCCTGTTTCGTGCGGGTCTCGCAGACCTGGGCCGGCAGCGGCTGGGGTTTCATCCAGATACCGCGCATCGGCCAGGAGGTCATTGTCGATTTCATTGAAGGCGATCCGGATCTGCCGATCATCACCGGCCGGGTCTACAATGCCTCGCAGATGCCGCCCTACGGACTGCCGGGCAGCGCCACGCAATCCGGCTGGAAATCCGACTCTTCGAAAGGCGGCGGCGGTTACAACGAGCTGATGTTCGAGGATAAGGCCGGCTCCGAACTGGTCAATTTCCAGGCACAGAAGGACCACAACCTTCTGATCAAGAACGACCGCACCAAGCTGGTGCAACACGACCAGTCCGACCGCATCGACCACGACGCCAAGCACTCAGTCGGCCACAACCTCGACGAGGACGTCGGCAACAACAAGACGGTCAAGGTCGGCGTCGACCAGACCACGGATATCGGCAACAACGACACCGAGACGGTAGGCGTGAACCGTTCGCTGACCGTCGGATCGAACGAGACGATCGGTATCGGGTCGAACTCGACTGAGACGATCGGGTCCAATCACACACAGACTGTCGGGTTAGTCCAGACGATCACAGTAGGCGCGGCGCGTGTCGATTCAGTGGGTGCAGCGGAAACCCGAAGCGTTGGAGCCGTCCAGACCAATCAGATCGGCGCATCGCGGTCGATGACGGTGGGGGCCGGACAGACTCACACGATCGGAGCGGCGGACAACTGGACAATCGCCGCCGCCCAGAGTGTTCAGATCGGCACGGACCAGAGTTTCGCCATCGGCGGAGCGCAGTCGTCGCAGATCGGCAAAGCCAGGTCAGCAAAGATCGGCGCTGACGACGCAACCGATGTCGGAGGCGGGCATGCGCTCAAGATCGGCAAGGGCAGCGGAATCCAAATCGCCGAAGACAGTTCGATCAAGGTCGGCAAGAATCTGGTGATCGAGGCGGGCGACTCGATCACGCTCAAATGCGGCGACGCGTCGATCACTATGAAAAAGGATGGCACCATTGTTGCCGACGGCAAGGACATTACCATCAAGGGCAGCGGCAAGATTAATATCAAGGCCGGTGGCGACGTGGTCGTCAAGGGAAGCAACATCCACAACAATTGAGGGCGTCATCATGGAAGTGCTGGATCGTATCGACGGCGTCGTGATCGGCCTGCTGATCGGTTTCGAAGACGGCGCGCCGCTGGTTGTCTTCGTCGGTAATCCGCGCGAGACCGCGATTGCGGCGCGCAGTCTGGCGGAGCTGGACGTCTCGGCGGTCGGTTCGGAACTGGCTCTCCTGTTCGAGGATGGTGATCCGACGCGGCCGCTGGTCGTCGGACGCATCGTCGATCCGCCTCACAAGGAGAGGAAATTGTCAGTTGTCCGCGAAGGCGATCGTGTCGTCATCACCGGAGAAGAACGTATAGAACTGCGCTGCGGCCTGGCATCGATCATCCTGGAGAAGGATGGGCGCATCACAATTCGCGGCAACCAGCTAACGAGCCACGCCAGCGGCACCAACCGCATCCGTGGCGGAGCCATCCATCTCAACTGAGGCGTTCACGATGCAGCGGATCGCGTCTATCGCTGCCATGGTGGACCAGCACGCCAGCGACGCGGCCTTCCTCTGGTTTCGTCGCCGCCGTGAAATCGATGGTCCGATCCTGGGCGAAACCGATATCGGCCGCATCGACCAGCGCCTGAATGCAAATCTCGAAGGGCTGATGGCTTCCGGAAAGGCCGGCTGGGAGGCGGCCCAGGCGCATTTCGCCGATTATGCCGAGCCCGGCGAGCTTTTCGTGCTCGGCGTGCTGGCGTTGCGCTGGGGCGAGGCCGAAGCCGTTGCCTCGGCGGTCGACGCCGCGGCGACGCTGGGCGAGGTTGGCGTGTCGGGCCTGTCCGGCGCGATAGCGCGCACGCCGCGCGAAAATCTGAGTCCGTTGGTGGCGGAATGGCTGGACGCGCGCGATGCGCGGCTGCGCGGCCTCGGCCTCGCGGCACTCTGGCATCATCGCGTCGATCCCGGTGCCCGCCTCGGCGATTTGCTGAGCAATCCGGACCCGGATGTTCGCAGGCGTGCGTTTCGGCTTGCCGGCGGGCTCAAACGGCGCGACCTCCTTCCGGCGGTGCTGGACGGACTTGACGGCGACACGTCGAGGGAACGCCTGACGGCGGCCCTTGCTGCTTGCCTTCTTGGCGAAACGCGCTCGGCCAACCCGGTGCTCGACCGGATCGTGCTAGCCGAGCCCGATCTGGCCGCCGCGGCGATCGAGTTGCGCCTGCTGACGACGCCCTTGAAGACCGGCAAGGCGTGGCTGCAGGAACGTCTGAAGCAGCCTGCCTTGCGCGCCACCGCGACAGCGGCAATCGGCCTCTTTGGCGACCGGTCGGTCATGCCCTGGCTGATCGCCAAGATGCGGGAACCCGACCTCGTATTCGCTGCCGGACTTGCGCTTCGCGATCTGTTCGAGGTGGATTTCAACGACTCCGACCTGTTCACGACGGACCCGTCCTTGCTTGGTAAGGACTTCGAATCCCTCAACGAAACACCGCTTCCGGTCGCGGATCGCGTAGCGGAATGGTGGGACGAGGGGCGCGGCGGGCGCAATCATGCACTCTTCCACTCGATGCGCAGACTTCGGCTGGATGCGTTGCGCGCAGCACTCGCCGAGCCGGACGCGCCGCTGACCGATTGGCGCAGGACGCGCCGGTTCCCGGCCTGGATGTGAACGAACAACGTTTTGAGTTCAGCGGCGGGTCATGCCGGCCATCACCGCGGCGGCGCGCAGGCCGCCTTCGGAAGCCACCTCGCAGATGGCGGTCGGCCCCGGCGCATAGTCGTTCACAAAACTGTCAGCCGCCAGCATCAGGGCCATCGCCCCTCCGGCAGCGCCGATATCGCCGATCGTCATCGCCGGATAGGCGGTGGGCAGGATTTCACGGCGGGTGCGGTAGAAGCGGGGACGGGCGATCAGCAGTTCCCAGCCGCTGTACCGCTCACCGTTGCCGTTGCTGACGACGAAATTGATGTTTGGTTCCGATGGTCCCGATCCGCTCACCGCATCGCGCAAGGCGCCGAGCATGGCGCGGCCCTGGCTATAGCGGTCCGAAAGCACGCTGTCAGTCTCCTGGGCTGTCCCGACGCTATGAATGGCAGCCACCACCGCAGCCTTTCCTTCCGGCTCCCGCGTCAGCCGAACGAAAGCGGCGGCCTCGCCAGGCACGAGACCTTGCGCGTTTTCCGCACCTTTGAGGCGACCGGCTTTGCCAAGTCGGGAAAGATCGGTTTCGTTGACGAGGCTGTCTACTCCGCCAAGCAGGACCTGTCCGACGTCTGGCTGCTCCAGCAGTTCCACCGCTCGATCGAGAAGGCCGACGCTTGCCGCCGCGCCACCATCGATCGCACGCGAGGCGGCGTGGAAGCGATTGCCGGTCGCCTTGATCACGGCCGCAAGAAAGCCGGATGGCGGGATATCGTTGTATGCCGGATGATTGCGGAAGCTTTCGGGTGGGGCAAGCAGGATCGCCGTAGCCGCCGGGCCGGCCATACTTGTTCGCAACGCCTCGACAATGGCGCGCGACGCCATATTGACGAGCCATGCGCCGTCGTTGGCGCGCAATTGCCAATGGACAGGGATGCGCGCAACGATCTGGATGGCGCCCATGGGATCGATGAGGTCAATTTCCTCGAAAGCCGACAAGCTTGCCCGGATCGCCGCCAAGGTCTGGCTCGCGTCAAGCCCGGCTGCGGTCACCGCACCTGCGCCTGTTATGTAGAGCGGACGCTTCATGGCAGGAATACCGGCTGGTCATGTAACGTGCCGTCGGTGCCGAGTGGGTTAAGATATTGCTTGCGCTTAAAGTGGGCGCTCAACAGGACGGGCGACACATGGCCGAAGACTATTTCGCGCAACTGCGGAGCATTGCGCCGGGTCACGAAAGAAAGGCGGGCCTTCAGGGTGAGACGTCTCAAGTCCGGCTCGATGATGAGCGTATCGGGCTGGAGAATGGCTTCTTCAACGCGATCTGCAAAAATGAGACGCAGCGGCGCAACAATGCGTGGCAGCCGGAAGTCCCAACGGCCGGACGGCGTCATGCCGATCACCGTCACCTGCTCGCCACCGACAAGGCGCGGCACCTGCTGGTCGGCTGGCGCACACATGTTGAAACGCGGGTCGAAATCCTTCGGCGGCAACGGCCACTGCGTTTCGATCCAGGCCTGATCGTAGGTGCCTGCATAGCCGATTCGCGGCTGCCAGCCGCGACCAAGCGCGCCAAAGCCAGCCGGCTTCGGCCGGTCGGAAGGGTTGAGAAAGGGCTCGCCTGGATAAGTGATGTTGGGCGCCTGAGTGCGCACCTGCGTATCGGCCGACGGCGCATGGTGGAAACCGACGCCGACCGGGTTGCGCGGATCGGCGTTGCCATCCGCCGTGGTGCCGCCATAGGCGCGCTCATAGACGATCGGCATGGTGAGGAACGGGTTCGGCGCGCTGTAGCTACCCATGTCATACGTGCGATCGCCGACGACGTTGAGCGCCTTGCGCATACCGCCCACACGAAGGCCAACCTGCGTTTCACGAATCGGCTTGCCATTTGGAGCGTAAGCCGTGCCGTTGACGATGATCTCCGAAGCCGGCTTGAGCGGCACGATATCGGATTCATAACGGGTCGAAGACAGAGCTGGATTGCCGAAGGGGGTGTCGCCAAAGATGACTGGCAACTGCTCGCCGGATGGCTCGAGGTCGCTGCCTTCCTTCGGTGCATGAAAACTGGCGGAAAACATCGCCACCAGCACCTCCTGCCCGTCGGAGTTGACCTGCACATGGGTCGCTGCGGAAAATGGCGTGCGGTTCTCCAGCCATACAGCAAAGGCCATGGCTCAGGACCAATCGCCGTTTTCGTCGAGACCGACCGGCCAGTAGGGCATGCAGGCGATCAGCTGGACCAGTTCCTTCTCACCAGCGTCGACGAGCCACTTCAGCAGAAACGTCTCAGGATAGACCGGTTTGCCGGGCACGAAATCGGTGTTGATCTTGTCGCAGGCCAACCAATACAACCTTACGATCCACACCACTTTGGGATGGGCGGCGGGCCCGGCCCAACGCCGGTTGAACGAGACGGCGATCGCGTCGTCGCGGTCCATGCCTTTCTTGACCTGCGCGTTGACGGTGTCCTCCCACCATTTTTCGGCGATGCCGCAAGCAGTGGTGAGGTCAGCAACATAGTCGCCGAAAACCTCCTGGTGTTCGGCCGACGCCTCTTCCAGAGTGCTGCGGCGGATATCGTCGCGCCGCGGCTTGATGTCGCCTGGTTGTGCCAGCAGTCGGGCAATGCCGTCTTCGGTGCTGCGGAGTGTAATCAGGGTCATCAGCAGCTCTCGTCGTCCTGGTCGAGGCCAATGGGAACAAAAACCAGACCGAAGACCAGCAACTCAAGGTCCGGCGCCTTCTCAGTCATATCATAGATCAGGCGATCGATCTCGCGTTCCACGCGCGGCGCCTCGTCGTCGTCCTCGGCACCCCACATCTCTTCCCACGGTTTCGGCGGCCTTTCCTCGAATTCGTCCTCGGCCTCCAGGTTCAATTCCTCGATCTCGAAATAATAGCTGCGAAAAACCTCTATGACGCTCGGATGTCCGGAAGGGCCTGTCGGCCAGCGTCTGGTGGCTTCATCAAGGCCGAGCTTTTCGACCAGACCGCTCCACCAGTGCTGCACCACCGGCTGCACTACCCGCATGTCTCGAATGTAGTTCTTTTGAAGCTTGTCGATCTTATTCGCCATGCCGCACCTATGCCGCTGCCTTGAATTGCGCACGCAGTTTCTTTGCGTACTCGTCTACCTGTGACCCCTGGCTCTTGTAGTGCGCTTTACAATGCGACTTCACCACATCGTCCTTCTCGAAACGCTTGCGAAACTTCTCGGCACCCATGTGGCAACCACCCATCTCCCAAGCAACGGCCAAAGGTGGCTGATGGTCGTGGGTCATATGACCCTTGCCCCTCGAATGCTTGGTGCCGTGCTTCCTGACCTTCTTCAGCTTGACGAAAAGCTTGCCCCTCAGCCAGCCGCCAGCGCCCTTCGATTCATCGCTCTGGGTGCGCCATGCCGCTTCGGTCTCGCCGTGATCCCGCTCGCATTCCCAACACGGCTTGTCCTTGACCTCCTTGACTTGCGCCGGCGAAGGATCCCGTTTTGGCCGATGGACGCTCGCCTTATATTTGCTTTTGCAGGGCTTGCCGTAGTTCTCGCCCAACTCAGCCTCGAAATCGACCATGGCCTGCCCATCGATGCAGTTGGGCAGATCGCTCGCCGTGTTCTGAGCCATCATGTCGCCGTGACGGTCGACCCCCTTGCCTTCTGCCTTGACCGTGAACGACCACAGTTTGAAGACACCCTTGCCCTTGATGCGATGGGTGACCACGCCGGCGCCCAGTCCCGGCGTGGCCGCTTCGTTGCCCGTACTCAGCGCCACTTCGGAAGAGTTCTCCAGCGCCGTCGGTGTTCCCTGCACCTTGACGCTCTTGCTGCCTTTGATGAGATCGCTGGCAGAAAGCATGTTGACATATGGAACCGGCACCGGTCCCGCCGGCGGCGGCGGCGGGCTGAGGCAGACGTCGCCCGGCGCGACGCCCTTGCCGCCGCTTGCCTGGTGGAAGAAGCCCATCTTTTCGGCGTAGACCGTGTTACCCATGGCTCAGGACTCCGCCGTCTCCGGCCGTGCCGCGCGCATCGCGGGCAGGGCATTTTGAGCAAGGTCGTGGATGTCGGCGAAGCCGAACTCCCTGACCTCCCAGTCGTCGCTCCAGAATGCGATCTTGTCGGTCGCGGCGGCGGCGCCCGGAGGTGGCAAAATCTGAAGGCTTTCGGCCAGCCGGGTCTGCGCCCAGTAGTTGTCGACGCAGTTCTGAAGAAGCGAGGCCACGGCATCGTACCACGGGTCGCCCGGCTCCGGCGGGGGCCCAAGCCGGACGATGGCGAACGGATAACGGCGGCCGACGCGGTCCTCGCTCATGCGCCAGACACCGGCGCAGGGCTGGTCACCGAAAATCCCGGCCTGGACAATAAAGCGCCAAGCGCGCGGGTCGAGGTCGCCTTCATCGGGTCGCGCGCGCAATTCCATCGACATCCACCGATCCCAGCGGTCGATGAAGGTCCGCGGCAGGTTCCAAGCGACGAAATCTCCAGTCGCCGGTAACTTGCCGAAGAAGCCGATGGTCATATCTGTGGCGGACATGAGAACTTCTTGAACATCTCCAGATTGTAAGGATTTTCGACGCTGGCGGCCTTGAGCTCGAAATCCGCGTACATGCCTTGCGTGCCCAATCGCAGGCTGTAGACATCGGACAGTGAGGTGCCGGTGAAACGGCCGCTGCGCAGCATCCTCAGCCACGCCCAGCTGCCGGTCTCGTTGAGCATGATTTCGGGCGAGCCGTCGATCGGCTGGAAGGCGAGCGAGATGACGCCGGTGCCGTCCTTGCCCGGCCAAGTCATTGGTTGCGGTCGCGTCGCGTTGTTGTAGTAGACGAGGTTCTGGCCATCGAGGTTGAGCGTCACGCGTGTGACGTTGGGAGACAGGTCCTTCGGTTCGAGCGTGAAGCTCATCACCGGGCCCGTACCGCCAGGAAAGAGATCGTCGCGGATCCGCCTGGCCTGTTCGAATGCCGCCAGAGCCGCCGGGTCCAGCCCAAAATCGGCGCGCCATTTCCAAGGCTGGCTGGCGGTATCGACATAGCTGATCAGGTGGTCATTGATGAAGGCGTCGATCATCCCGGCTGGCCCGAACAGGCGAGCGAAATCGCGGACATTGACGTCGACGGCGCTTTCGGGGCTGAACGGATAGCGGTCGTTCAGCGCCGCTTGGCAGAATGGCAGGATGTCGGCGCGCCAAATGGCGTTAAGCTCCGAGGTGACCGCCTTCTGTGTCAGGCCGCTGGTGTCGCCGGCGATGCCGCCGAGCCAGTCGTCGATCGGGTCGGGCAGGATCTGCGCTTGCCTGGCGACCGCTCCCGTCAGCTCGGCGAGGCCGCCCTGTTTCTTGATGGCGTCCTGGGGATCGGGATTGGCCGTGACCGTCTGCAGCACGTTCGAAAGTGCGGTCAGCGCCACCACCGCGGCGTCGAGCGCCGGCGGCTGGCCGTCGACCTCGGCGATCGCGCCCTTGAGCGGCTTGAAGTGTTCGGCCACGAGATTGCCGGTAAGATCCACCTCGTCTGCGGAGCCTGCGCGTGGCAGCAGTTTTGCGCCTGTCTTGGCCAGTTTGCCAAGCTTGCCGAGTTTGCTGAGCAGTTTCGAGCCGCCCTTTGCTGCTGCCTTGTTATCGGCCGGCGCTTCATCGGATCGGGTAAGCTCGGTCTCCTGAACGACCGCCGTAAGCAGGCGCTTCAGCGCAGAGTCAGCACTCGAAAGGTCCTTGAGGTTCTCGCTGGCGACATTCAGGTCGGCCAATGGCGCGAGCCTGATATCGCGCAGGATGCTGTCCCATTGTGCGATGTAGTCTTCGTAGTAGAGTTTTAGAATATCCTCGGACAGCGCCGAGACCGAGGTTTCGGAATTTTCCGAACAGCCGCCGGCAAAGACCGCCCGATCGAGTGCGGCCTGGGCGGCGACATCCTCGATCCGGTCGAGAATGGCATCGTGGAAGCCGGAATAGGTGAACGCGCCTGAAATGCCGACGCGCAGCGTCTTGTCGGAACGCCGTGCAAAGACCTTGGCGCCGTTGGGACCGGCGAAATTCGCCGGGATCCATTCCTTGAGGCCGGCCACCGCCGGATCGGCCAGCAACTGTCTGTAGCCACGCGCCGGCAGCGAAATCGTGCAGACGGTTTTCAGCGCCTCGGCAACCAGCGCCTGATCCGCGGCGATGTAGCTGTCATCGACCGCCATGCGGCGGATCGCGGCAAGCTGGTGCTCTTCCGCGTCGGCGGTCGGAAAGGGCGCTGCCGGTGCGAATTCCGGCAAATCACTGACCCACCAGTTCTGGACGAAATCGGCATCCATCTGCGACAGGCCCGTCATCATGCGATAGGTTTTCAGCGCCCCCAGCATGAAATCCGGATCGCGGATCTGCCGCCACATGGTCGCCTCGAGCAAAGCGACCATGTGCGGCTCGAGAACATTGCGCAGTGCGTGGTCGTAAGTGTCGGTCTGCGCCCGCAGCAGCTCCGCCGATGCCGATGGTCCCAGTAGATCCTGGGCACTGCTCGGCGGTGCCGTTCGGGCATTTGCGACCTCGGCCATCGCGTTGAGCGCGCCATCGATAGCGGGCTGCTCCACCGATGCCGGGCTCGCGGCTGCTGCGGTCAATGGCGCCTGCAGCGCTTCGAACTGGCTCGCCTGTGCTGTGATCGCATTGCGGTTGTCATAGTAGGACCAGGTGAACATCGCACCGGCCAACAAGGCGGCGGCGGCACAGGCTGCCGCGGCGCCGCGCCAGATCCAGGCGCGGCGGCGCTGCGCCAGCGGATCGAACGTCCCCAGGCCGGCCTCCCTGAAGATGACCTCGGTCAGCAGGTTCTTCAGGAAAAAACTGCGTTTTTCAACGCGCGGCGCCGGCATGGCACGCCGCGGCGGAAGACCGAAGGATGAAGACAGTGCCGCGGTCAGCCGGTCGATGGGCGCCCCTTCCTGGGTCGCCGACGTCAGATAGAGGCCGCGTAGCCAGGCGGCTTCTTCGTACCGGCTTTCGCCGAACATCGCCTCGATCAGCACCTGGATAGGCTCGGACAGGCTTGTGAGCTGGGCGGGAAACCTGAAGATCTCGGCGCGGGCAGCAAGTTTGTCCTCGTCCTCCAGGCGTGGCACCAGCCGCCGCTCGAGTTCCGTGGCAAGGGTGGCGATTTCCCGCTCTATGGTCTTTGCGTCGACACGCGCATCCAGTGCGAAGGTCGTCCCCCACACCTGCTCGCGCGAGGCCGTCGACAGGCCGCCGAAGAAGGCCTCGAAACCCTTGATCAGATCGGCCTTGGTCAGCATCAGATAGACCGGGAGGCGGATTTCGAGCCGGTCGTTGAGCTCTGCCAAGCGCCGACGGATCTTGCGGCCATGTGCCTTGATGGCTTCGTCGCCCTCTGAAAGCGCGTCGATCGACAGCGCGACGATCACGCCGTTCAGCGCCCGGCGGCCGCGATGCTTTTTCAAGAGGTCGAGGAAGCCTAGCCATTCCGCCGCATCGACGTCCGGCCGGCTCTCCTGCTGCACGTAGCGGCCCGCCGTGTCGATCAGAACTGCGTTCTCAGAGAAAAACCAGTCGCAGTTGCGCGTGCCGCCAACCCCCTGCAGGTCGTCGGTGAGATCGATCGGAAAGTTCAGACCGGACTGGCGCAAAGCCGTGGTCTTGCCGGTGGCCGGTGGCCCAACGATCACGTACCAAGGCATCTCGCGCAGGAACTTGCGTCCGCCCAGCCTGCGACGCTTCAATTCGGCCATCACCTCGGCGAACTTGGCGCCGACTGCGGCGACGTTCTCTTCGCCGGGGCTCAGCGGTTTTTCCACCACGGGCGCAGCGATTTCGGCGACGAACATGCGGTTGGCTCGGATCGCCCGGCGCTGCGCGACGATCAGCCAGATCAGCCAGAAGATGACCAGCAGCGCAATGATGACGATGCGCACATTTTCCGAGGCGAAGGGTTCGTAAGCACCAACCTTCACGATCGGGCCGAACACCCAGATAACCAGGGAAAGCAGCGTGATGCCGATCAGCGTCCACAGCCAGCGCGATGTCAGAACCGCCAAGAGGAAGCGCAGGATGAACATCTCATAGCCTCTTTTCGACCAGCACCTCGACGCGGCGGTTCAAGGCCCGTCCCGCGCGCGTGCTGTCGTCGGCCACTGGATCGGTAGCTGCACGTCCTTCGAAGCGAATGCGGTCCTGCGGCACACCGTTCTGGACCAGCATCTCGGTAATGGTTGCTGCGCGCGCTTCCGACAGCCGCTGGTTGGTGGAAAGCGGATTGGACCGTTGCAAAGGAATACTGTCGGTATGGCCGACCACGGTGATTTTTCCGATCAGTTCCTGATTGGCCAAGATCACTTTGGCGATCGAACCAATCAGCGGCTCGAAGCCTTCCGTCAGTGTCGGCCGCGACGACTGGAACAGTTCGGGGTTGGAGGCCTGAATGATCAGCCTGGCCAGCGAAACGCTCTCGGTGCCGCTTAGCGCGGCCCTGAGATTCGCCGGCGCTCCGGCCTGAAACTCCGGCACCAGCGCGAAATCCACGGCCTCCGGCGGCGGCGCTTCGACCTGAGGCGATGTGCGGCTGATATCGCCGCGCGTGGGTGGCGGCAGAGCACGAACGAGCGTAGAAAGCTCGACTGCCTGACTGCTCAGTCCCATCGACAGCCCGAGATAGATTGCCGTGGCGATAACCGCCGCACCGAGCGCCATTACCCAGATCGGAACGATGAAGCGCTGCGGCTCGTCGGATGCGATCACGCCTTTCCAGTTCGGCGACAGTGGCGCGCCGTCGGCGTCGGCATCGCGCAGGAAGCGCGCCGCAGCAACGCGAACGGCATTGAGCGAGCGGTCGCCCGACCGGCCGGGCACACGATATTTGCCGCGGAAGCCGAGCGCCAGGCAATGATATTGCAATTCCAGCAGTTCACGATCCCGGTTCGGGTGGCGCTCCAGTTCGTCGAGACGCGTGAAGAACTGCGTGCCGGCATCGACATCGCCTCGAAGCATCACCACAAGCGGCTGGCGCGGCCATGCGCTGGCACCGCCCCATGGCGTGTTCAAGGCCAGATCATCGAGCAACGCCGCCACCACCCAGGCTGCCTGGTCGGCGCGCTCCAGCGAGGATCCCGCCGACATTGCCGCGTCGCGTGCCCGAACCAGCTCTTCGAGCAACCGGGTGCGCATCGCCTCCGGGTTTTCCGGTGGCAGCGCGCTTTCAAGCTCCGGCGCGAACTCGAGCAAGGGCGCGAATGCGTTGACAAGGGTGTTCGGATGCGTACGCGACCGTTTCATTGGCGCGCCCGACAGGAGTGGCGTCATCGGTCGCGGCATCGGCGCGCCGGTCAGCCGTATGCGAGTGCGTTCGCGATCCTCCGACAGTCCGAAAGGATCATCCCGGCTCATGATCTCACCTGTTTACCGAATAGCAGTCCACCTGCGGCTCGCTCGGCAGCACACCCGACACGCCAATAACGAAGCCGGGGGCATCGAGCAGCGAGGCCCAGTGCTCGCTTTTCTGATCCAGCTCAAGGCACAGCCGATCGCCATCGTAGGGGATTTCGCGAGGCTGGGAATGAAGCGGTTTCAGTGGAATGCCAGGTAGACGTGATTTCCATAGGCCCTCGAACTGATCGGCCGAACCGACAGTCGCCTGGTTGACGAAAATCTTTCGCAAGGCATCTTCCGACAGTTCGGAGCCGACCCGGATGACGATCCGGCTGGCCACCAGCAGCTTCGGGTTGTCGATACGGATTTTCCAGACGTTGGTCGAATGCCGCATAACGGGCAGTGCGCGTGATTTAGGCTCGATGTAACGCAGGCTCAGGATGAGCGAGCGCAAGGCGTCGGCCAGCGCCGAATATGCGGGGCCGGGCGCCATGTGATCGTAGGCGGGCAACTCGCTCAGCCGTCGCGCGCTCGAGCCATAGGTCGCCATCGAACCGGCTAGACCGGCAAGCTCCAGGTAAAGCTCGGCCGGATGGAAAACATCCTGCGCCAGCATGTGCGCCAATCGCGGACGCGCCGCATTGGCGAGATTGAGCATCAACAGGTCTTCGACGCTGCGCCCTGGCCCGCCCATGACCATTTTGCCATGCGCCTCGGCGATTTGGTCGAGGCCGGTGACAACTTCCAAAAGCAACTGCCGGTACCAGGCCACCGCTCCGGTAACCAGTGTCGGCGGCAGGAACGTCTCATCCAGGGAGACGCCACCGTCGGCTCGAACCCCTTTGATGTCGGCTATGGGCAGGGCGGTGTAGCCACCGACCGATTTTCCCGGTGCAAGCAGCAGCGCCTGCGGACGGGCGATTTCGATTTCTTCAGGATCTGAACCGCCTTGGACGGCGTCGCGGACCGAAACGATGCGCCCATGATAGCGTGCTCCAGTGGATGCGGCGTGTGCCGGATCGAAGCCGACACCGCCAGCAGGCTCGAGCGGCAGCGCGACCAGCACCGGTCCGGCGCCAGTGTCGGCGGTGACCGGCAGCGGTCGTGGCGCGTCCATCATGTCTGGGATGGAGAAGGGGGTACCATCCGGAAAGATACCCTTGGCCGACAGGATGGAGACCTGGCCGGCATCGAGCATTGCCTGGTCCAGTGTCAGCTGTTGAAAGCCGAACGTATGGAGCTGCCCGGCCTGCAACGCGCCGCGCACGGTCGCTTCGAAAAAGCGATCCTGCTGCTGAAAATGCTGGGTCCGAAGAAACAGGCCTTCAGACCACAGCACCCTGTTTGCATCGCTCATGCCGCTACTTCCTGCATTGAGCACCCCTTCCTTGGCCGCTAGGCGGAAATGCCGCCACTGCCAAGCGTGACGTTGACGGTAACTGTTGATCCCGGCGACACCGACTTGGTTGTGCGCCAGCTCCGGCCGCCGGGCTCGCGAACGAGGGCAACGAAGCCCAGCGCAGCCGCGTCCGGCTCTACGGTGATGGTTTTGGATGCGGTCTTTCCCGGCCCGACGGAGATCTGGTCGGATCCAATGAGATCGCCTGCGAGTGCGGAGCCGGCATCCCCCTGCAGCGCGAAATAATCGGCCGAGTTGAATTTACCGGTGCTGCGCAGCCGCATCACGAGGACCGTCACGGGCCGGTCGCCGCCACCTGGTCCCGGGTTCATGCCGGCCGCGCCGGTCAGGTTGACGGTGACCGCGGATGGTTTTGGCGGACCGCTCTGACAAGCCGCAAGCAGCCCGGTTGCGCCCAGGGCAACGATAAATTCGCGTCGATCGATCATTTTTCACTCCTCCTCATATGCATCCCGAAAATCAGCGCCGATTTCGCCGAGGAAGCTCGATTCCGCACTCTGGGCGATTTCACGATGGCGTTTCTGGTATAGCTCCCACAGCTTGGCGCTGCGCCCGCCAGAAAGCAGGGTGCCGATCGCTGAACTTGATTTCAACTCTTCCTCGATCGCTGCCGGGTCAAAACGGTCAATCATCCGCCGCAAGGCCGACTGCACGCCTCGCCAGGCGCGCACGTGATGTTGCGCGAGATCGCGGACCGCATCCGCGATTGCCGCTTCGCCGGCCAGAAATCCGGGGCTGCGCTCCGCTATGATGGTCACGATGGCGTCGTCGACCGTCGGCAGAAACTTGAGCGGATTGACTTCAGAGGCTCCCACCACCGTCTGGGCGACGCGAGCGTTTCCCTTTTCCTCGGCCCGCTTGCGCAGCAGCTGCATCAGGCCTTCCATCATGAGCCGATACTCGCGACCGAACTTCTCCATTTCCGCGACGCTGTCGCGTCCGGGAAAATCGGCTTCCTCAATGCCCATGCCGCGCAAGAACGCGGTGCGAAGGGCCGTATTCGCCTGTTGTGCCGCTGCCAGGGAGGGGGCGGGTTTGGGAGCAACGCCAGCACGTGGCGGAGAAGGGATATCTGCCGCCTGGCCAGGCAAATCCCAGGGATCGGCCGATTGCGGTCTTCCGGCGAGATGTTTGCGTTGACCGGTCGAGCTGGCGCCGTTTCTCAAATCGGGCGACGCGGCCGGCCCGAAACCGAAATCGTCATCAAATTCGGATGACCTTTTTGAAGCGGCCTCGGTTGCGCCGGACGGCACCGAATCGAGGCTGAATGGGTCTGCGGGGCCTGGCGCACCACTTGGTTCAGAATAGACGGCGCCATTCGGCGCGGGCGTTGATACCGGGTCGAGGCTGAACGGGTCGTCGAAGGCCTGCGAACTGCGCTGGTTGGCGCGCTCAAACGCTCCTGGAATCGGCTGCTCGAACGGGTTCGGCAGATCGGCGGGACGCGGTCGTCGCGGCTCTTCTTCGACCGTGGCTGAAAAGAAATCATCGCGGCCGATGCTTACCGGCGCTCGTGATGCTGGCGGCGACCGTTCCGGGACCGATTGGCTGGTTGCTGGTGCTTGAGCGACCGGCGTCTGCAGATCGACGCATACGATGTAATCGCCCAGTCTCAGCCGCATGCCGTTTTGAAGACGGACCGACGTGCCAGCGCCGAGCGGACTGTCAGAGTCGTTTATGAACAACCCGCTGCTTGATGTGTCGGTGACGAAATATCCATCCCGCCCGCCGGTGATCTTGCAATGGGCGCGTGAAACGAACATGTCGGGATCGTCGATCTGCCAGCCTGCGTCCGCGCTGCGGCCGATCACCAGCTCACCCTCGTCCAGTCGGGTCTGCCGTACCGCCTGGGTCCGTGGTCCTTGCTCCAGAGTCAGCAGCAGACTCATGCCGCGACCCCCGCCATTTCCGGCCGCCATCCGACAATTGTCCGCAGCCGCATATCGTCAGCATCGCCCCTTTCAGCAGGCCGCACAAGCCAGGTGGTTCGGCCGAGCTGTACCGCTCCGATGCGGGGCTGCGGCACGGCTTCACGCGCGAGCACGATCCGCAGATCGACGTCGAGCGATTCCCCAACCATGTCGCGAACGGCCTGTTTGAACATTTTCAGACGTTGACCGCCCGGCAGGAACGTTTTGAACTCCTCATACCCGAGCGGGCCGACGCGGAGTTCGATCCTGCTTTGGCGGCTGAAAACGCGCGGGCCGATCGTCGCCCCGCGACCCAGCACTGCATAAGCTTGTGCAAGGCGGGTCTGGAGCGATGCTGGGATGGTCATCCAGGTGGCAACGAACTCCTTGATCTGCACCGGCACCTTGAACGCTTCCGCCAGGAACAGCGTCAGCCGCTCCGGGCCGTCGACCTGGCCGGCGAGCGATGCTGCCTGGCGAAGCTTCACGGCGTCGAGATCGGGATTGTGGGTGCCGGGCAGTCCGATTCCCGCCATGGCTTCAAGCATGGCCCTTACCCGGCCGCCGACCGCACGTTCGACCTGTACCGCCGGATGCGCATCCGCCCAGGCCCGATAGTACAGGGCGATCATGCGGTGCTGGAGAATATTGACGAAGTCCACGAACGTCGTGTCGCTGGTCTGCCGTGCGTCAGCGCCGGTGAACCAGCGCTGCGACAGACGATCGAGTACCCAGCGTGTCAAATGAAGCGGCATGGGGCCTTCCGGTCCCATCAGCCCGAGATTCGCGATCGTGACCCGGGCCGGCGTCTTGTCCTTCGCTTCGCGGAATTCAACCACGTCCTTGGCGGAAAAGCTCAGACGCACGTGCTGCCCGAGCCTTGCCGGCTCGCGATCCGCGTGGCCGGAATAGCCGAACAGCCCACCCCTGCGTTCGAGCCGGCGCAAAAGCTCGAAAAAGTCGAACGTATCAGACAGCCCCTCGACCCGGTTCAGGTCGAGTTCGCCTAGATCAGGTGGCGATTGCCGGGCGTCATCGGCCATGGCACATCCTCCTGCTTCTGCAGCAGCCGCGTGCGGGTCCGCACAAAGCCGTTTATTCCTGCGTGGCGGGCAAACAGCCGCGCGAGCAAGGCTGAAAGCAGCAATGTGCTTTGCCCTGCCAGGACCGACTGGTCCACATGCAATGTCACTTCCGTGCCCCTTCCGAAGCACATCGGCCCATCGATCTGCAGCCGTTCGATGACGGACCGCGAGTCTATACGAACGATCGAGTGCACATTGCGTGCGAGGCTCGGATCTCCCCGGTCGGCATAAAGATCGAGCAGCGCATGCAGCGGATCGACACCACGACCTTCCTTGGCAAGGCTGAGAAAGTTGAGCGCCAGCTGCGCCACGAGCCGCCAGGCGAGATTGTCGGCTCGGGATTCGCCTTCGGCGCCCGCGGGCAGGGCGGCCGGGATAGCCGGCTGGGGCGGACGCAGCGCACCGAGAAGCCGGACCGTTTCGACCGGATCGCCTGTCTCCAGCGTCAAGGTAGGGTTGTCGTCGAGGATCGGCAGATCGCGGTTGGTGCAAAGCGCCATGATGTCGACACGCTTCAGCGGTCGGTTCGCCGGGCTTCCGACCGGCCGTGAAATCGATAGAAAAACGTCGTCTCCAGTGTATGAGGTGCGGGTCAACCCGTCGCGCCGTTCATCTTCGGTGGCCCGGCGAGGGCGCCGTTCGGTGGAAAAGACCCAGCCATTGTTGCGATTTTGCCCCAGGCTGAAGAGCTCCGGAATTTCGGCGTCGGTGCCCTCGGAATCGGCGTCCTCGACGCGGGTCACCCGATAGATTTCGAAGTCCCGCGCCCGCGTGCGGTCGGCATGCAGCACTTGCCGCGTTCTGCGGGGATCAAGCTCGATGACGTTGCAGTCACGCTCGAAGAGGTTGATGATCGGCGTCGCAAAAAGTTCGAAATCCGCCGGCGTCACATCGGCAAGTTCGGGTGCTGGACGCCGGAACATGAAGATGATTTCGATCCCGGCGTCGCATCTGCGCACGACCGGTTGCAGTCCTGAAACCCGCACGTAGTGAAAGCGCTCGGGCATCATGAAATATTCACGCAGCAGACGGTACCCTTCGAATGTCGGCCGGGTACGAGGCATCAACGCCTCGTCGTCGCTGATGCCGACCATTTCGGGTGCCGGCAACGGCGATAGGGGGTTGGCCTTGCCTTCGGCTCGTGCACCAACGGCCGAGCAGACGCCGAAAATTGCGTCAAACAGCAATGGCGCTTTGGTGCGCCCAGCAAAATAGAAATCGAGCCGGTCAAGCGCCAGTTCGTCGAGCTTGCCTTTTCCGGCCCGACCAAGCGTGATACGCAGCGCCGCCTCGCCGCCTACGCCGCCGATCGGTGTTATGCCGGCCGCTGCCAACCCGCTGCGATCCTGGAAATAACTAACCGACTTGATGGTTATCGGCCACAGCGTCATTTCCTGCGCTGTGGTGAAGGTGCAGCGCGTCGACAGGCCGGGTTGCAGACCGGACACCAGCCGCGTGTTCCGCCTGACGACATGGCCGGCAACCATCGACTGGACCTGCTGTCCGGGTTTCAGCACTGCCATCGCCGTTGCCGGCGCCGGCGTAACCAGATCGGGATAAAGGACATCCAGGACGCTGCGTGAAAACCTCGAGCGCTCGGCATCGACTTTCAACCGGGTGCGCGCAGCGAGAAAGGCGACGCCGTCAAGCAGCCGCTCCACATACGGATCCGGGCAGGGGACCGTATCGAGCGAGAGATTGCGCGCCACCGCCGGATGCATGTCGGCAAATTCTGCCGCGAGTCCGCGAATATGGGACAGTTCCTCCTCGTAATATTCTACGAAGACGCGATCCATCTCAGCTTTCCCTAAATTCGGTCCGGGCCAAGCCGTTATCGAGATTGATTGTGGTGCGCAGGCGCATGCGTTCCGGCGTCGGCGTCATGATCAGCACAGCGTCTATCTCGATCTTCAGGCCCACACTTTTGTCACCAAGGGTCACCGTTACCTTTGTTGCGCTTTCCTTGAGACGTGGCTCGAACGTGGCAAGGATGGAACGGATCTCGCGCGCCAGGGTTTCGCGATCAAAGTCGCGGGACGAACGGCCCGAGAAGGAGGGCACGCCGTAATTGACCACACTTCGACGCACTTCCGGAAAATCGGCAAGCGACGGCGGATTGTCCGCGGACTGTTCGTTTTCAAGATCTGAAAGAAGCGGAACGGCTTCGAAGCGCTCGGTATTGAAGAGAGCTTCGATGTCACGTCGCACGGCCTCCCTGAGGACGCGGGCCGATACGACCACGCCGCGGCTTTCGATCTCCGCGCGGTGTTGGGTTTGAAAGATCAGGCGGTGCAGACGCCGCTTCTGATCGGATGTGAGCTCGGCGTCGGCGTCGATGATCCGCGTGGTACTTGCGATGAGGATGTCCAGCCGGTCCGCGCCAAGCTCGTCGAGCAAGACCTGGCGCAGCCCGTCTATTTCCGAGGCCACGCCCGGCAGGTCATTGACGAGGCGGTCCCAAAGAGAGGGCTGGACCGCTTCGCGTTTCGCTCGCGAACTGCCGGTAACCTGCAGCTTGTCCGCGCCGGGCCGCCGAGCCTCACTTGCCGACATAGACATCCATTTCGATTTCGTCATCCTTGTCATAGACGAACTTGATCTTCTTGTAGGCGAAGCTGACCTCCTCCTGGATCAGGTCTTCCTCGTCCTCGGCCTGCGACATGTCGTACTCCATGATCGAGGCGTCAGTCAGGGTAACGACTAGGTAGTCGCTGGTTTCCCCATCGATGGTCCGGCGTGCGGAGAACACAACTTCGTCCAGCGCCTTGTTGTCGAATAGCGCCTTCTTCAGATAGGGCGACGACTTGTCATAGTGCTTGGTGAACTTGATCATGCCGAGGGACACACGACCGCGGCGTGAGAGCGAATTCGGATCGTATGGCGCGACAATCTTGTAATCGACCCCATGGACTTCGATTTCATCTTCGTGGCCGTCTCGAACGCTTGGCCCTTTGATGTCCGGAACCTTTAGAAAGCCGTCGATTTTCACTGATGTTGGCATTGTCTTTCTCCAGCGCTTTCAAACAAAACAGATGATGTTGCTGCAAATTAAGACTTTACGGACGGTAGTTCCGACACCAGCCGGAGCGACGCGTTGATGCCCTCCAGTTGGTAATGCGGGCGCAGATAGAAGCGAGCATTGTAGTAGCCCGGCCGCCCCTCCACGCTGTCCACCTGGACCTCAGCGGCAGCGAGCGGGCGCTTGGCGCGCGCCTTGTCGTCGGCAAAGGCCGGGTTGGCCAGCACGTATCGGTTGATCCACTCGGTCAACCAGATCTGCATGTCCGACCGCTCCTTGAACGACCCTATCTTGTCGCGCGCAATGGCCTTGAGGTAATGCGCAAAGCGCGAAACCGGGAACAGATAGGGCAGGTTGGCGCTTAGCCGCTCGTTTGACTGTGCGTCTGGATCGACCAGCCGCCCGGCACGTGTCTCGTCGTCCTGCAACGAATGCGCGCCGATGAACGCCGCGAGATCCGTATTTTTCCGGTGCAGGATGGGCATCAGGCCGAGCTTGGCGAGCTCCGCCTCGCGTCGGTCGTCGATGGCGACCTCCGTCGGGCATTTCATCGCGATCGATCCGTCATCGGTCGGGAAGCTGTGCACCGGCAGGTTGAGCACCGTGCCGCCGTTCTCGACGCCGCGGATCTGCGTGCCCCAGCCGTAGAGCTTATGGCTGCGGTTGATGTTGACGCCCATCGGGAAGGCGGCATTCATCCAGACATATTTGTTGTGATCGCCCTCCACCTCCTCCTCGAAGGTGAAGCCCTTCACCGGAACGGTGTCGGTGCCGTAGGGCAGCCGGGCCAGCACGCGCGGCATGGTGAGGCCGATATAGCGCGCGTCCTCGCTCTCGCGCAGCGATTGCCACGAGGCATAGGCCGGGTTCGATACGATCATCTGCAGGTCCTGCGGGTTCGGCAGTTCCTGCCAGCTGTCCATGCGGAACAGGCGCGGCGAAGCGGCGGCAATGAACGGCGTATGCGCGGAGGCGCAGACACCCGACATATTGCGCAGCAGGCCGACGTCGCGCGGATGGTTCGAGAATTCGTAGGCGCCGACCAGGCAGCCGATCGGCTCGCCGCCCAGCATCGAATACTCGTCCGTGTAGACCTTCTTGAAGATCGGGCTTTGATCCCACATCTGGCCTTCATAGTCTTCAAGCGTGTCGGCGAGCTGCTCCTTGGAAATGTTCATCACCCGGATCTTCAGCTTCTGATCCGTTTCGGTGTTGTTGACGAGATACCAGAGGCCGCGCCACGTACCTTCCATTTCGCGCACTTCCGGCGCGTGCAGGATCTCGTTGACCTGCGTCGTCAGCATCTTGTCGATGCCTGCGATCAGCGACTTGATCGACTTGATCGCGTTGGACGAGATGGTTGTGGTGTCGGAACGGGACTGCGCCGCCAGCGCGAGATTGCGGACGAGTTGCTGCAGCTTCTCGCTGTCGTCCTTCTTGACCTTGAAATCCTTCTCGAGGAGCCCGCTGAATTCTCCGAGGTCGATGGCTTCCGCCTCGGCGGTGACGGCTGCGGTCTTTTGCTGTTCGGCCATGACTTACTCCTCAACCTTATCGTCGTCGGATAATGCCTGGTTGGCGATCTTGCCGAGCAGCGGCTCGTTGTTCAGAAGTTGCGCGATGCGCTTTTCGGCGTCGACACGGCCATCCATGAAGCCAAGCAGTTCCTCGAGCTGACGACGCATCTTGAGGATTTCGGCCAATTGCGGAACCTGCTCGGCAATCTTGTCCGGGGCGAAATCGCCCATCTTGGTGAAGGTGAGATCAAGGGCCAGTTCCTCGTCGCGCTCGGCACCCTCGGCCTGAGGCAGCGTATTCTTCACGCGGGCTTTGACGCGCGGTCCGAGCGCCTCCATGAAACGGGGAAAGCGGTTCGCGTCGGTCTCGACAAAGGAGCGATCCAGTACCGACTTCATCGCTTCCCTGGTCTGTGAAGCGCCGGAAAGGTCGGCCATCACGCCCATGACGAACGGCAATTCGATCGTCGTCGGGCTGCCGTAGGTTTCCACGTCATAGGCGATCTGCACGCGCGGTGCGCGATTCCGTTCGATGACCTTCGCTTTACTTTCGGCTGCCATGGCTCGTTACCTTTCATCCTTCTGGGCCGTCTTCTTGGCATCGGGAACGCCGGCAAGAAGCCGGAATTCCTTCAGCCCCGACGGGGCGAGATCTTCCATCAGTTCAACAAAATCCATATGCACCATGCGGCGCACGCGGCGGGCGAGGTGCGGGATCGGGCTCGACGGTTCGGTGCGGTCGTAGAAGGCGACGACGAGGTCGAGGCATTTGACGACGTCGTCGCGCGAGGAAATCCGATCAGGGAGCCCGGTGCTCGGTTCCGCGTAACTTGTCGTGCCTGCCATAGCCTCGGCTGCATGACCGTTTCGGGCAGGCATTTCTGGATCGGCAGTCGTGGGGGCGGGGTTCGCCGCGCCGTTCGTCGCAGCCTCGATTACCGAATTCCGTTCGAGGGTCGACAGCAAACGCTGCAGAAACCGTTTCAATTCCGGGACAGCGGTGCCGCCGCCCTCTAGACGAACGTTGAGAGCCGTCTCGACCGCATCAAGAGCCGAGATCGCCGCTTGGGCATCGGCGATGAGCGACATCATCTCCGCATTGGCCTGATCGGCCTGCGCCTTGCATCCACTATGCACCCGGTTCAGAAGTTGACCGTGGGCGCTGACCAGCGCTGCCTTTTCGGCTGCATTCAATCCTGAAGCCGCTTCCAGAAGCATGACACGTTCGTCGAGCGCGCCTTGTTCCAGATCGCGCCCGCTGATCGCTCCGATCGTGCGCGGTGCGAAGAACGTCATTTGCCGCAAATTGGCTAACAGCCCGTCTTGGCCATTCTGGAGGTCGAGCAGTGCGTTGATACGACGCAAGGCGGCGTCGCGTGGTGCAGCATTGGGCCGCAGGGCCGGATGCATGGCCTCCCAATGCTGATCGAAGGTCCGCGCAATAAGGGTCAGACCATGCGCGAGCCCGGCGAGCCCCTGCTCATTGGCCAGCGCACGTGTGACAATGACAAGCAGGCGCAGATCCCGGCCGTGTGCACGCAACTCCTCTGCCTTGTCGAGGACGGCAGGCCAGTCGACCGGAATGGTGCTTTGCGACGAGGGCTTGTTATGCCCGTCATGGACGACCTTGACCTGGGGTTCCGTGAGACGTTCCAGCTCATGAAAGGCTGGATCGTTGCGCAAATCCTCCCCTGACGGATTTTCACCGTCCAGCGGATTCAGCCAGAGTGCGAGATCAATCACACCAACCCCCAGCGAGCGGCTCTTTCGGCCGTGCGTGCCCACGTTATCACACTGCGACACTTTACCACAATTTAGTTGCTGCTCAATCATAATGGGAGCTCGCAAGCCGGGTCCTGAGCTCGAAATCGGTGGCGCAGTTATCGAACCGTTTATCTGGATGCATCGCAAAGAAGTGGGCATTCCATAGCTGTTTGTAGCCGATGGCGTGGGCTGTTGCTGGGACGGAAGAAGTCCACCGAATCGAACACCCACTCGCCCCGTCGATAACGCGCTTTGTCAAGTTGCTGCTTATGTGGCAGGTTATTGACTGGCAGATCGCAGGAGCAAGTTCGATGGAACAGCGCCGGTCGTCGCAGAGCGTCAAACGCAAGGAGCTGGTCGCTAAACTCAATCCTGTCTGCTTGCGCGCCTTTAAGGCTGCGGCCGACGCCGCCAAACTGCGCGGCAATCCCTACATCGAACTCGTTCACTTCGTCGAACAACTGGTGCTTTCCGAGCGCTCGGATTTGCAACTGATACTGGCCGACGCCGGAGTGGATCTGAGCCGGCTATCGGCCGACATGCCCCGCGCCGTCGACAAGCTGCCTTATGGCGCCACTTCGATTAAGGAATTTTCCGATCATATCTTTCACGCCATCCAGGAAGCTTGGACTCTGGCGACGCTTGAGTTCCGCGTGGAGGAGGTCCGCAGCGCCCATATCATCCTGGCCTGCCGGAAGACGCCAGTGCTGGACGGCCTGCTATCGCAAATCAGCGGCGAGTTCGACAAGATCGATGCCGATGCGGTCATCGCGCGCTTCGCCGAGGTGACAGGGGGATCGCTCGAGGCCGGCTCCCCCGCGGCAACTCCCGCCGCCGAAACACCGCGGCGGGCTGCGGGCGGGGATTCGGCGCTGGCGAAGTATGCGACCGACCTGACCCAGCGCGCGCTCGACGGCAAGATCGATCCGGTCGTTGGGCGCGATCCCGAGATCAGGCAGATCGTCGATATCCTGATGCGACGCCGTCAAAACAACCCGATCCTGACGGGTGAGGCCGGGGTCGGCAAGACAGCTGTGGTCGAGGGGTTTGCCCTGCGCATTGCCGAGGGCGACGTGCCGCCGACGCTGCAAGGCGTCAGCGTGCGCATGCTCGATGTCGGATTGATGCAGGCGGGCGCAAGCGTAAAGGGCGAATTCGAAAAACGGCTGAAGGCGGTCATTGACGAGGTCCAATCCTCCGAAACGCCGGTCATCCTCTTCATTGACGAAGCTCACACCTTGATCGGCGCCGGCGGCGCGGCAGGAACGGGCGATGCTGCCAATCTGCTGAAACCGGCGCTGGCGCGCGGCGAACTTCGCACCATCGCGGCGACGACATGGGCCGAATATAAGCAGCACATCGAGAAAGACCCCGCGCTGACACGCCGCTTCCAGGTGGTCAAGATCGACGAGCCGTCTGAGGCGGTGGCCGTTCTCATGTTGCGCGGTGTGGCCGGCGTGTTGGAGCAACACCACAAGGTGCAGATACTCGATGAGGCGATCGAGGCGGCGGTCGGCCTGTCCCACCGCTATATCCCGGCGCGGCAACTGCCCGACAAGGCCGTGAGCCTTCTCGACACCGCCTGCGCCCGTGTCGCCATTTCGCAGCATGCCACCCCGGCCGAGGTCGAGGACATTATGCGCCGCCGCCAGGCGTTGGAGGTCGAGCGCGCCATCATCGGCCGCGAGGCAGCGATCGGCATCGGCGTGGCCGACCGGCAGGCTCGGGTCGAAACCGGCCTTGCCGAGACCGAACTCACGCTTGCTGCCGCGCAGGAGCGTTGGGATCGGGAAAAGGCGCTGGTAGGCGAGATACTCGAATTGCGCGCCAGGCTGCGCGGCGAGGGTGTGCCGCTCGATGCCGTGGAGCCTCCGGAGGCGGTCGCCGAAACCGCAGGCGCCGATGTACCTGAGACCAAAGCGCCGGAAACCGATGCGGACGCAACGGCCACTGCCGATCCTTCTCCACCCGATCCGGCTGCCGATCTCGCGCGGCTGCGGGAGCTGATGGCCGAACTCGCAGAAGCGCAAGGCGAGACGCCGCTGATCCTGCCTTCCGTCGACCGCAACGCCGTGGCTGCCGTGGTGCAGGACTGGACTGGCATCCCCACTGGCCGGATGCTGTCGAGCCAGACCGAAAAGGCGCTGCGGCTCGCCGCCACTCTGTCCGAACGCGTGGTCGGTCAGGATCACGCCATGGAAATGATTGCCAAGCGCGTGCAGACCAGCCGGGCCGGGCTCGGCGCGCCCGAAAAACCAGTGGGCGTCTTTCTGCTCTGCGGTCCCTCCGGGGTAGGCAAGACCGAAACCGCGCTGGCCTTGGCCGAGACGCTCTACGGTGGCGAGCAGAACCTCATTTCGATCAATATGTCCGAGTTCCAGGAGGCGCATACGGTTTCTACCTTGAAGGGCGCGCCACCCGGATATGTCGGCTACGGCAAGGGCGGCATCCTGACCGAGGCGGTCCGGCGCAAGCCCTATTCGGTGATCCTGCTTGACGAGGTCGAGAAGGCTCATCCCGACGTTCATGAGATCTTCTTCCAGGTCTTCGACAAGGGAATGATGGACGACAGTGAAGGCCGGCGGATCGATTTCAAAAACACGCTGATCCTGCTCACATCGAACGTCGGCTCTGAAGTCATCATGGACCGGACCAGCAGCGGCACCATACGGGCGGGGCTCGACGATCTCGACACGGCATTGCGTGCCCCGCTGTTGAAGGTTTTCCCCGCGGCCTTCCTTGGCCGGGTGGTAACCATCCCTTACTACCCGCTCTCGGACACGATGATCGAAGCGATCACCCGCCATCAGTTCGCCAAGATCGCCCGCCGGCTGCGCTCAAGCAACGATGCCGAGCTGGTGATCGGTGACGGTGTCATGGATCTGGTCAAGGCTCGCTGCACCGAGATCGAATCCGGCGGGCGGATGATCGACGCCATTTTGACAAACACGCTTCTGCCGGAATTGAGCCGCGGGGTGCTGAACCGGTCGCTCGAGGGCGAAAAGATGACGAAGGTGACTGTCGGAGCCTCCGAAGGAGGTTTCACCTATTCCTTCGAATAGCTCAGGAGCAATTCTGTCGCTCTAGCCCCAGCGTTTCGGTCGGAGAAACAGCTTTGTTACCGGCCACCCCGGGAACAAATCGTCAGCCTATCAATTGACGCAGAGAAGCTGCTTGGAGCAGATGAATGGGCATTTTTTCCGATCTCGACAAAAAGCTGACGGACAATCTTTACGCGCACGGTAACGACCTCATCGATCCTGCTGCGGATCTTCCCGAGAAGATCGAGGAGCGGGTCGAACTCTTGATGCCGTTCGTTCAGCCCGAGGCTCGTGAGTTGGTCCGGTCGCAAATCCTTGGCCTCATTCACGAGTACAGGAATGAGGATCCAGCGCCCTCGAACTAGGCGAGGATCGCGTTAATTGCGAACCTAGCAGGTCCTGTTCGGAATGGAGTACCGTCGTCATCCGTCTTGGTCTATTGCATGGGGCGCAGGCTGTGTCCCGTCGCTGGTCCGGCCGGTCTGGTCGACCCATAGCCAAACTATGAAGAGTACCGCCACTACGATCACGCCCAAGGCGATAAGACGAGGCATGGGCATTTTCCTTTCCGTGCCGAGCAACCGGTCAAGATTTCGGCTTGCCGTTAGCTCCGGGAATTGGCGTCGCCCGTGCAGGATCGGAGCCGGCTCCAACGGTCGGGTCGGGAACGACCGGACCACGTTCTGCTTCGGAACCCTCTGCCTCGATCTCTTGCACGGCCTGATCCCAATGCTCGCGCTCCCGCCCTTGCGGCCGGCCTTCACGCTCCCAGATTTCATGGGCTCGCCGCCTGATACGCTCTTCCCTGTCCACGATAGACCTCCTGGTGCTGTCCTAATCCCGCTATCGATGGTTTGTTCCGCGCTCTCGGACAGTAGAATGAACAATATGCCTCCAGCACCCGAGATCGGAATCCCATGAGAGTCCTTGTTGTTGGCGCCACCGGCCTGATCGGCGCTTCGGTCTGCGCCCGCATCGTTTCCGAAGGACATGAGGTGGTCGGCGTCGTCCGCAGCCCTCGGGCAAATGAGGCCCGCGACTACCAGACATTGGTGCTGGACGTGGCGACCGCGCTCCGCCCTGAAGATTGGTTGCCGCATCTGGCCGGCATCGATGCCATCGTGAACTGTGCCGGCGTTTTGCAGGACAGCCCTCGCGAAAAAACGGGGCAAGTTCATCGCGATGCGGCGGCGGCTCTTTTTCTCGCCTGCGCGCGGGCCAGTGTTGCCAAGGTGATCCACTTCTCGGCAATGGGTGTGGATCGGGCGCAGCCGTCGTCATTCTCGGCGACGAAATATGCCGGCGATCAGGCCCTCATGGCACTTGATCTGGACTGGATAATCCTTCGCCCTTCCGTGGTGCTTGGCCAGCCTGTGTTTGGGGCCAGTGCGTTGTTTCGCGGTCTGGCCTCGCTGCCGGTTCTGCCGTCAATGCCCGATACCGGCCGGCTGCAGGTCGTGCAGCTCGAGGATGTGGTCTCGACGGTCCTCTTCTTTCTCAATCCCGGTAGTCGGTCTCGTATGGCGCTGGAACTTGCCGGTCCCCAACAGCTGACCATGGACGAGATTGTCGGCACTTTCCGCCGCTGGCTCGGCTGGGCTCCTGCAGCCAGATTTGTCTTGCCGGGATGGGTTGCGCGGCTTGTCTACCGCCTCGGCGATCTTGCCGCGATGCTCGGCTGGCGACCTCCAATGCGCACCAATGCCGCCAGGGAGATCACACGAGGGGCGCTCGGAGATCCCTCGGACTGGATTTCCTTGACCGGCATACAGCCACAGAGCTTGGCGCAATTTCTCGCGCTCAATCCGGCAACAGTGCAGGAAAAATGGTTTGCCGGGCTTTATTTTGCCAAGCCTGCGATCTTTGTCGTCCTGCCCTTCTTCTGGATCATGACGGGGATTGTGTCGCTGACCACTGGCTTCGGCAACGGCATCAGCCTCATGCAAAGCACGGGGGCTGGTATGTTGGCGGTGCCGACCGTGGTCGCCGGCGCTCTCGCCGACATCGTCGTCGGCGCACTCATAGCCTGGCGGCCAACGGCGCGAAAAGGCATCTACGCTGGTATTGCGCTCTCGCTGTTCTATCTGATCGTGGGCACTTTCCTGCGCCCGGACCTGTGGAACGAACCGCTTGGGCCGTTCCTGAAGGTCTTGCCGATCATCGTCCTTCATTTTGTTGCCCTGGCGATCCTGGAGGAGCGCTGATGCTCTATTTCGTGCTGAAGTACCTGCATGTCATCGGAGCCAGCGTGCTGCTTGGCACCGGCGCCGGCATCGCCTTCTTCATGCTTCTCGCCCACAGGACCGGCAACACGGCAACGATTGCGGCAGTGGCGCGCATTGTGGTGATCGCCGATTTTCTCTTCACGGCGACCGCCGTCGTGGCGCAGCCGATCACCGGCATCGTGCTCGCCTGGCAGGCGGGTTACCCGCTCTCCGAAGGCTGGATCGTGCTTTCCATCGCGCTCTACATCGTCACCGGTGTGTTCTGGCTACCGGTGGTATGGATGCAGATGAAGATGCGCGATCTGGCGTCTGAAGCCGCCAAAGCGGGGGCCCCGCTGCCGGCCCGGTATGTCAGGCTTTTCTGGCTGTGGTTCGCCTTTGGCTTTCCCGCCTTTGCTGCCGTCCTCGGGATTTTCTGGCTGATGATCGCGCGGCCGGCTATCGATTGGTAGCGCTTGCCGCGGCAGCTGTCGTGCGGTTTCGATTTTCGGCGCTGGAACATCTTTCCAATGAATACGTTCGGCGCGGATGGATCAAGCCGTACGCAAACGCCGACATTCAGCCTCATCCGCGACTGACGCGGATGTTCTCATCATTGGTGGCGGACCTGCCGGACTGGCGGCCGCGATCTACCTCGGCAGGTTCCGCCATCGGGTCGTCGTGGTGGACGCGAATGAGGCGCGCGCCATGCTGATTGCGGAAAGCCGCAACTGTCCGGGATTTCCGGAAGGCATCAGCGGCGCCGATCTTCTGCACCGGCTTCGTGCGCAGGCCGACAAATACGGAGCGACACTGGTGCAGGGTCAGGTGTCGTCGATCGAGCCGACCGTAGGCGGGTTTGGCGCCGAGACAAACACAGGGCGGATCGTCGCCCGCAAGATATTCCTGGCGACGGGTATCGTCGACCTTGTGCCTGCAATTCCGGGTCTGCGCGAGGCCATCGCCGGAGGCAGCGTACGCCTATGCCCGGTTTGCGACGGCTACGAGGTGATCGATCACCGGATCGCTGTCATCGGAGAGGAGGCGAAGGCACTGCGAGAGGCCATGTTCCTCAAGCAGTATACGCAGCACGTCACAATGCTCGCTCGCTACCTTCCCGATTTTTCCGTCAGCACACGGCGCGTGGCGATGGAAGAACACATTGCCATTTGCGATGCGTTCGAAAGGTTTGTTCCTGCCGACAGCGGCTACGACGCCCTCCTCGAGGATGGCGAGGTGCGCCATTTTGACGTCATCTATCCGGCGATGGGATGCCAAGTGCGTTCCGAACTCGCGCTGGCAATGGGCGTCAAATGCTGCGACGACGGCTACGTCGTCGTCGACAAGCATCAGCGGACCTCGGTCGAGGGGGTGTATGCCATCGGCGACCTCGTCAAGGCCCTGAACCAGATCGCAGTGGCTTTCGGCCAGGCTGCGATAGCCGCGACCGATGCTCACAATGATTTTGCCCTCGGGTACGAATAAAGGGGCACAGATGTATGGTAGGCGGATTATAGGTCGAACGGGATGGCGCCAGCTAGTGTCATGTTGCTGGGTTCCCTAGCCCTTCCACCAGCGTGCTCAATGCCGCATCCAAGGGGGCCGATCCCACCTTCTCGGGCACCAGGAGCCCATCGATCGCAAGCATGGTCATGCCGTGGATGAGCCCCCAGCCGGCTGCCGCCTGACCTTCTATAGGCCGCTTGCGAATGCTCCCCGCGGCCTGGCCGCGTCGGAGGATTTCGAGGAGAATATCGAATACCGCCAGCGCCCGCTCATTGAGATGCATTCCCACCGCTTTCCCCTCGTCCGCGCTAAACATCAGGCGGTAGAGAGCGGGGTTGTCCGTTCCGAACGCGACGTAGGCACGAGCTATCGGAGCAATTTCGTCGCGCAGGGTTTTGGCCGCCTTTGGCGTCGCAGCCGCTAGGGACGCGCGCAACCGGTCGAACCCAATCATGGCGATCTCCGCAAGCAGCGCCGCCTTATCGGGGAAGTGCTTGTAGGGTGCCGCGTGGCTTACGCCAGCCCGGCGGGCGACTTCCCGCAGCGTGAACTGCCAGCCTTTCTCCTCCCGAAGCATATCCAACGCCGTCTCGATAACCGCACGACGGAGATCACCGTGGTGATAGGGGCGGTTGGGTGCATCCTGCATGGTACCTCAAAGTTTCTTGTGAATACATTGTTGACAGTGGCTACTTAAGGGGCTATGTCGAGGGCGTAAGTTTCTCCTGTCTACATCGGAGTGGACCATGAACGCAATCGCAAAAATTGCCGACGCTGATCGGCTGGGCAGTCTCCTCGCGGCCCAGCGCGCTGCCTTCCTGCATGACGGAGCGCCTTCGCTGGCGCAGCGACGCGCTGATCTGGCCAAGTTCAGGGCCTCGATAATCGGGCACCGCAAAGCGATCGAAGATGCCATCAATACCGATTTCGGGCATCGCTCGAGGCACGAAACGGCGATCATGGAGGTTGCAGCGGTCGCCGAGGGCACGAAGTATCTGATCCGCAATCTCCGCAAATTCATGGCGCCGACCCGCCGCCACGTTGCTCTGCACATGCGGATCGGCAACGCCCGCATCGAATATCAGCCGCTTGGCGTCGTCGGCGTGATGTCGCCGTGGAACTATCCGGTGAACCTCGCGCTGATGCCGGTCGTAACGGCCATCGCCGCCGGAAACCGCGTGATGCTGAAACCTTCGGAGTTTACACCGGTCACCAATTCGCTGCTCGCGAAGATGCTGGCCGAGGTCTTCCCCGAGGACCAGTTCGCGATCGTGACCGGCGATGCGGCCGCGGGGGCGGCATTCTCTGCCTTGCCGTTCGACCATCTCGTCTTCACGGGCAGCACCGCGGTGGGGCGGTCGGTGATGAAGGCCGCTAGCGAGAACCTTGTACCGGTCACCCTTGAACTGGGCGGCAAATCACCGGTCATCGTCGCCAAAGGTCACTCCCTTGACCAGGCGGCGGCGTCCATTGCTTTCGGTAAGCTGCTCAACGCCGGTCAAACGTGCATCGCCCCCGATTACGCACTCGTCCACGAAAACGACGTCGACTCGTTTGTCGGGGCGTATGATCGGAAAGTGGCGTCCTTCTATGCGGACGGGCCGAGGAGTGAACACTATACTTCCATCATCAACGAGCGGCATTATGCCCGGCTCCAGGGCCTGATCGACGATGCCCGTTCCAAAGGAGCGCGGATCATCGAGGTCGGCAATCGGCCCGGTGAGGCGTCTATGCGCGCCAACACGCTGCCGCCAACCGTCGTCCTCGGCGTCACAGAAGACATGCGCATCGCTCATGAGGAGATCTTCGGCCCGATCCTGCCGATTTTTCCCTACCGCGAGGTTGAAGAAGCGATCGCCTATGTGAACGCCCGGCCCCGGCCGCTCGCGCTCTACTACTTCGGCGCCGATGACGAAGACCGACGCAAGGTGCTGAGCCGAACGATCTCCGGCAACGTCACTATCAACGGGACGATCATGCACATCGCCCAGGATGACTTGCCCTTCGGCGGCGTCGGGGCCAGCGGCATGGGCGCTTACCACGGCGTCGAGGGTTTCCGTACCCTCAGCCATGCCAAGGGGATCTATGAGCAGGGTCGCTGGAACCTCTCCAACCTGCTCCACGCCCCGTTCAGACAGCCGATCGATACCATCCTCAACGTGATGCTCCGGTGATCGGCATGCCGTCATCAAATCCAGCTCAGGAGCATCAGCACATGACCACTGACACGTCGTTGCCGCTACGCGGCTCCTGCGAATGCGGCGCCTGCTCGTTCGAGGTGCATACTGCGCCAAAGGGCAGATTCCGGTGCCACTGTCTGATCTGCCAGGCGTTCAACGGCAAACCGTTCGCGGATGTGGTCGCCGTTCGTGGCAAGGATGTCGTGCTGAAAAACGCCGGCAACATCTCATTCAAGAAATACCGCCCGCCGCCGAACTTCAATCGCGGGGTCTGCCGGACCTGCGGCAAGCCGGTTGTGGAGGTTGCCGGCTTCGGGCCGTTCAAAGTGATGTTCATCCCGGCCAGCAATTTCGAGCCCGAGGCCCGGCTGCCGCCGGTTCGGATCGACATATTCTATCATCGTCGCGTGCTGGACATGCCCGATAGCGTGCCCAAATACAGCGGCTATCTCGCCAGCGAGTTGGCGGTCGGGAAAATGATTATGAGTGGCGTGTGAAGCGCCGAGTCGATTTATTTGAGTGCCATCCATGTGATGGCCTCGGCGCTGTTCGAGGGCCGATAAGCTCTGGAAACGTGCCTCGTTAGCGCAGCATGGCCGCTATCACAAAGACCGCGGCCGCTACGAGAACGACTGCGGCAATCACCAACAGTGGCCAGCTCCCGCGAGGCTGAAGATCAGGCTCGCTTTCTACCGGCCGCATTGCGTCGGCGAAGCTGGCTTCATTCGTGAACTCTGGCTGTCGACGAGAACGAGCCTCGGCGACAGGATTTGGCACATCTGCCGCTTCGGCGTCGGTCTCTTCAGGTGCGGCGGCAGGGTCGAACCCCGGGGTTTTATCCTGCGTCGCCCCGGCCTGGATATCGCCTCTCGCCTTAGCAGGCGTCTGATCTGGTTGTGCGGCCATCACGGGTCTCCCTGGCAACCAAACTTCGATCTGCCTCAGCGGTTCCAGTCTGCGCCCGATTTGTTGAACTCACACCTGATTTGCTGAACACATTTGGCGGTGATCCTGGCCTCTCCGGAACGGAGGACGCTTTTGACAGTTGTGTTGGATCATTGCCTGGTGAGTTGGCCATGCCGTCTGCCCTCGAGCAACTGGCTCAATCCGTGAAAGAGCGACGAGCGATCTTGTTCGTTGGGGCGGGAGTATCGATGAGCGTCGGCCTGCCATCCTGGGAGAAGCTCATCGAACATATGGTGGATGAACTCGGCCTCGACCGCGACACGGTCGACACGCCTGAATCCAGCTACCAGGCGCTTGCCGAATATTACCGGCTAAAGCATGGCAGTCTCGGCCGCTTGCGCAGCTGGATGGATCGCGAATGGAGCGTCTCGCGGGACAAAGTGAAGGGTTCGGCGATCCACAAGCTGATCGTGGCGCTCGATTTCCCGATCATCTACACCACCAATTATGATCGGAATCTTGAGGTGGCGTTCGAAATCCACGACCGCCCGTTCGTAAAAGTGGCCAATGCCAAGGACGTCGCCAAGGCGAGCGACGAGGTGACCCAGATCATCAAATACCACGGCGATTTCGACGACGACGCATCGCTGGTTCTGGCGGAGTCCGAGTATTTCGAGCGGCTGTCGTTCGATTCCCCGCTGGATGTAAAATTTCGCGCTGACGCGCTGGGGCGCACTATCCTGTTCATCGGTTACAGCATGTCGGATATGAACATCCGTCTGTTGCTGTATCGGCTCTGGGAAACCTGGCGCCGGTCTGGTTATGAGAAGAGCCGTCCGAAATCGTTCGTCTTCATGCCGCAACCGAGCGTCGTCCAGGAAGCGGTCCTCGGACGCTGGGGCATCGACATGCTGACCGAGGAGGCCGATCGGCCGGAGGATGCCCTGGTGGCATTCCTGAGCAAGCTCAAGGACGGGATAGACCAGATTTAGCGTATGCGCGGGCAATTCTGAGAGGCGATGTGATGCACCGCGCTTGAAGCCGAATGGTTGACGGCAAGTTCGGAATGCTCACTCTATTCGGCCCGGCCGGGAACATTGTCGATCGCTGCGGCGTTCATAGCCGCGAAGGGACGCTGTTTGCGGAGGCCTATGATGGGCCACTTCGATATGATCGATCTCGTTTCCGTCATCGACGCCTGCATGACCGGCCGCGCCGCAGGGCGATTGGTGTCGATGGCCAAAGCCGTGGAAGAGTTGCGGGTGCTGACCGGTGATTTCATCTCGCCGGACGAAACCGTGGCCAATGCCCTGTCGCCGGTGGCGCTGGAGCGCGGCTGCGCGGTCCTGTTCGACGAGCAGCCGGGCGCCGACATCCTGCACACGCCATGGCAAGAGGCCTGACTGGCGAGACGCCTGAGCGTTGCCGCGCCAGCGGGCGCGGCATCCGTTTGACGGCACGGTGCCGCGCGCGTCGCATATGGCGTCCGTCTGGAGCGCTAGCGGCGGTTGGAACCGGACCGTCGCAGGAATGTTTAACCGCATGCATGAGGCAATCGGAGAGACGCTATGACTGAAAACGAGACCCGTTATGAACATGGCGCAACCAAGTACCCGGCCAAGAAAGATGCGGACGCGTCGGATCAATTCTCCCAGGAGGCGGCCGGCAACAAGAAACCTGCCGGCGGGATGGGCCTGACACGGTCAAGGGACGAGGTGGAGGACAAAACCCATCAGTCCGAAGGGAAAAATCCGCCCGGACAGTCCACCCCCAGTGCCTCGACAGAAAAGACGTCCGGCGCCGGGCCATCGATCGCCGAGCGTTCCAAGGATGCCAAGGCTCCGAAGAGCGGCCGCCAGCCAGGCGCCTACGTCAAGGACTGACCGGCCAGGGAACCTGCAGTCAGCCCATCATCGTCTTCAGCGGCTCCTGAGCGAGGTTCGCCTCGATCTCCTTGCGGCCCGGCGTTTGCCGCAGCGCTGTGCGCATGTTCTTGCGATATTCGTCTGGCATGCGCGGCGGTAGCATAGGTTCATACGCGTCGACGACCGCCTCTATGATCACCGGACCTTCCGCGGCAAAGGCGGCGTCAAGAACCCCATCGACGTCCTCAGGCCGGGTGACGCTGTAGCCGATGCCTCCCATAGCTTCGGCGGCCATGGCGAAGTCGATTGGCTGGAGCTCGCAGGCAAATTGCGGGTTGCCGAGGAACATCATTTGCTCCCAGGCGATCTGGTTGAGCATGTTGTTCTTGATCACCAGAAGCTTGAGCGGAATCTTGTAACGCACGGCAGTGGAAAATTCGCCAAGCTGCATTGCCAGCCCGCCATCGCCCACCACCCCGAAAACCGGCCGGCCGGGAAAGGCAATCCCGCCGGCAATCGCATAGGGCAGCCCGCAGGCCATCGATGCCAGCGAGCCGGAGACGGCGAAATCCTGCCCTGCCGTGATATTGATATGACGGGCGGCGAGTTCGGTGTTCTGGCCGGAATCGGTAGCCAGGATGGCATTGGCCGGCATTCGGTCGCCGAATGCCTTGACGACGCGTTGCGGCTTGAGCGGCACATCGTCCCTGCTTTCCGCCTCGGCCATCATCTTGCGCCAGCGCTGTAAGCTCTGCTGCGCGCTTTCGAGAAAGGATCTGTCCTGCTTTGGCTTCAGCCTTTCGTTGAGCAATTGCAGCGTGATGGCCGCATCACCGACGAGACCGGCCTCGACGGGATGGCGAAGGCCGATGCGCTGCGCGTTGCGGTCGATTTGCACGCCGCGCGCCTTGCCGGGCTTGGGGTAGTACTCGATGTAGGGGAAGGTCGAGCCGACGATCAGCAGCGCCTCACATTCCTCCATGATCTCCTGCGAGGCCAGCGTGCCCAATATTCCTATTCCGCCCATGATGTGCGGGTGATCGTCCGGCAGGACGGCTTTGCCGAGCAAGGCCTTGGCAACAGGCGCGGCGAGAAGCTCCGCCGTTCTCTCGAGTTCGGCCTTCGCATGCAGCGCGCCGCGCCCGGCGAGTATCGCCACCTTTGAGGCCGTGTTGAGGATGTCCGCTCCAAGAGCGAGCTGGGCTTCGTCGGGTCGCTTGTCCCCTTCGAACCACCGTTCGGGCGTATGTTTTGGAAGGTTGCGGAGCGAGCGCTTTGCCGACGTCTGCTCCTGCACGTCGCTGGCTATCGAGAGATGGGAAACGCCGCGTCCCGCAAGCGCGGAACGACAGGCGAGGCCGGCAACGTTTTCCATATGCGCTGCGTCGGTCACCTGAGTGTTGAAGATGGCGACGTCGTTGAAAACGCGGGTGAGATCGACATCCTGCTGCGTGAACGTCTCGATCAGGTCGTGGAATTGCATGCCGGTTATGGCAAGGACGGGCGCCTGGTCGAGCTTTGCATCGTAGAGACCGGTGAGCAGGTGCGTGCCTCCTGGCCCAGAGGTGGCGAGGCAGACACCGAGCTTGCCGGTCCACTTGGCATAGGCTGTCGCCATGAAAGCCGCGGATTCCTCGTGCCGCACCTGTACGAAGCGGATCTTGTCCTGCCTTGTGCGCAGCGCCTCCATAATGCCGTTTATGCCGTCCCCCGGCAGGCCGAAGATCACGCGCACGTCCCAGGCGATCAATGTGTCGACAAGGATCTCGGCAGTGTTGGGCATGGTTGCCTCCTGTGTTTGGTATGCTTTTGTCCTGGGCCTGCGGCTTTACGCTCTCGCTGCGGCGTCGGGCGTCAGACGTGGATATTGGCGATCAGTGCCGAACGACGGAGATGTCTTGTTGTTCCATCGGAACGACAGCCGTTGCGAGCCGGGCAGCTGAAGCTGATCGGAAGTTGCCCGGCGAGACCAAGTCGCGCCGTCAACGGTTACTCGCAGACTGTGAGGGATGGCGCCGAAACAAAAAACCCGCCTCGGCGGCGGGTCGCTGGCGCAAATCAGCACCATGGCCAAATTACTAGCATAACTGCCGTCACAAAGCAACGAACCGCGAGCTCGCAACGCAGGCAATCGCTTCGGTTTTGGCCTCATCTTATCCTTGGCCGAGTGCACGTTCTCTGCTTGCGCCTGTCGAGCGTCGTCCGCAGCGAACATCGTGCCATTTCACAGAACCCAGGAACGGTTATGGCGCCTTCTCGGTTGTGAGGGAAAGGAGATGGTCCATGTTTGAGAACAGCATGTGGTTGCTCGTCGTTGCAGGCGGGCCCCTGATACTGGCAATCCTGCTCGCCTACGCCCTCGTCACGCGACGCCGCCGCGGTCCCGCAGAACGTAGGGAGAGCAAGCAGGCGACCGAGCGCTTGTACCGCGAGGAGGAAGACTGACGGACCATGGCAGGTGCGAATAAGCAACTGGAGCCGATATGCAATGGACAGTTTTATTTGACCGCCATTTCGGAACGATCCCGCCACCCTGCCATTATCGCCATAAGGACAGGCTCGGATTATGGCGGCCTCCGATTGGTCCGCTTCGGCAAAGACCTTGGCGCCTGTAATCACCAGGAAAGCGACGATTGCCGCCAGCGATCTGGGCATCAAAACGAACGCAAGGCACTTTGGAGGAACCAATGGCTGGACGCAGAACCCATGAGCAGCAATTGCGCATCATTGAAAAGCGGGAGAACACGAAGGGCGCCGACAAGGATTTCGACGCAGAGGCGGATCTGAAGCGATCGCCAGAAGAACGTGAAGCGTTGCGCAAGGGATCGGAAATCAGGCCCGACACACCCGATCTTGTCGATCCTGACGACCGCAACATCCTTCGCGGAAGAAATCAGGAGAGCGTTCATCACAAGAACCGCCCCGACGACTGAGTCCCGAGGACTGACCCCCGACGGCTAGCCACTGCGTCGTCTCACACGAATTGGAGAAAGCCCATGGCAAAAGGTAGCAAGAAGCACATCGGAGTGGGTTCGCAGGGGAAGGGTTCTGGTACAGGTGCCATGACCACGACCCCCAAGGACAAGATCGAGGAAAACCAAGTCCTGTCCAACCGGGACAAGGCCCAGCACACAAAGGAACGCGGTCTGGATTCCAAGCAGGTCGCGACTGAGCAGCGCCAGGATCACGCTGCCAATCGTTTGCGGGACTGACGGCTGATCCGCCGTGTGGCGCGGTCGTCTGCCCTCCAGGGGAGGGCACGGTAACCGTGCGGTTCAGGCCCATTCGCCACTGAAAAGCGGCTCTAGCGGATGGCGAGATTTGGCCATTTTGAGTTCGCGCAGCATCTCTGAATGGCGCTCGTCCTCCTTCTCGACGTCGAGCTCGACATTGTATGCCTTTTCCGGATCGGTTCGCGCGCCGACAAGTATGAATTCGGCGCCCTGCACGTCGAGCAGCGTTATGTCCTCGCGAGCGAATCTGCGGCCGCGGAATTCCCGCTGAAGCCTGTCTGGATAGTCCGGCTCCTCAGCCTGTCCCAATCCAAAACCGGGAGGGCTGGGCTTTTCGGGATTCTTCACCGAAAGCGCGAAGCTTGCCTGCGGTGCGATCTTGAAGGCGCGTTGCACCTCGGATGGTCGCTCTGGAAGCTCGAGTGCATAGCTGAGATGCAATTGTCCATTGAGCAGCGCGACAAGATAACGGCCTTCGCCCGCCGGGCGTGCTGCGGGCAGGCGCTGGCGGCCGCGCGTCTTGGTGTCATACCTCTCTTCGCGAAGGTCCTTTTCCAACGCGGCGGCGGAACCTGCAATCGCGCCGACGAAACCCCAGTTACGCTCGTGCTCATGCGCATCCGGCAGCCGCTTGCGCCCGACAACGAGAAGCCGCACCTTCGTCGCGTGCTCCGGCCGCAGCACGACGAAGAAGCGCTGCACGTCGGAAAGACTTTCTGGATCGGTTTGGCCCACCCTGGGCCGGTAGAGAAAGAAAATATCGCCGCGCTCGACGATCTCCATCTGTTGTCGGTCCTTGCTGGCCATGGCGTGCTCCTTCGGCTGGTGGCGATGAGCTAGGGCTGGCGTCGCAGAAATGCGGCTAAACAAACGGTTAGAGCGGGATGCCCGGTCCAGCTAAGGCATCCCGCTCTAACCGGCTGATCGCATCGACGATTTCCTCTCGAACTGCTCTGCCTGCTGCAGCAGCCGGACCACCTCCACGTCCGTGGTCTGCGCGAAATCCTCATAGTACTGGCTCACGGCGCCGAACGGCTCGGGCGTGGCGAGACAGACCACTTCGTCGACATCGGCATTTATCAGATCCAGCGTGTCCTGGGGTGCTACCGGAACGGCCAAGACAACATGCGCGGCGCGATCCTTCCTTAGCGCCTTGAGCGCCACTCGGACCGTTCCTCCGGTCGCTATGCCGTCATCGACAACGATGACTGTCCGGCCCAGCACCGAAGCCGCGGGCCTGCTGCCGAGATAGAGCTTTCTGCGGCGCTCGATTTCAAGCAGTTGCCGTTGTTTCTCCGCCTCGACGTATTCGTCTGACGGCTGGATCAGAGCCATCGCCTCCTCGTTGAGGACGAGCTGCGGATTCTCCCCGTCGACGACCGCGCCGATGCCATATTCGGAATGGCCCGGCGCGCCGATCTTGCGCACAAGCAGCACGTCGAGCCGGGCACGGAGTGCCTTCGCCACTTCGAAGCCAACCGGCACTCCGCCGCGCGGCAGCGCCAGCACCAGCGGATCGCTTGCCGCAAACCCGGTCAAAGCGGCGGCAAGCTGGCGCCCCGCATCCGTTCGATCCCTGAATTTTGGCGCGTCGAAGATCATTGTCTTCACCTTTCCAAGGACGGGACCTGGGATCAGTGCAGAGCTCGTGTCTAGATGTTCGCGGTCTGCTGCGTCTTGTCGAAAACATCCGGGCCGGTTGCACTCATCATCCTCGCCCAAAATTCACCTTGCTGGCGAAACGGCGATCGGAGGCAATTGTTTCGTCTCACCTTGGTAAAAATTGCCGCGGCCGTCGTGAAGCCGCGTCTATCGGGCCCTTTGCATCTGCGGGATTTCGGCAACTTGTCGAAATCGGCCATTCTCCACCACATGGAGCGCCGTGACGGCGGCCAGGTTGTCGCCTTTTTTGTCCCACTGCACGGGATCGCCATACGCAATGCCTTTGAAGCGTAGCTTTCGCATCGCAGTCAGAACGTCGCGCCGGCTCGGATTTCCTTTGGATTCAGCGATCGCGTTTTTGATTGCGGCGATCAGCACGCGGGCTGAATCGTAGGAATTCACGGCATAGTTGCCGATCGGTCCAAACCGCGCGGCATAGCGCGCGGCGAAATCGCTTGAACCAGCGACCCTACCCACTTCGGGCGTGGCGGACAGCACGAGAACGCCTTCACCCAATGTCGCCGTTTCGCCCGCAGGCTCAAGGAAATTCACCGCGTCCCAACAGCCGTCACCGCTCGCAAAAAGCTGATGGAGACCCGCGCGCCGCATCGCTCGCAGAATGAAAGCACCCTCGAAACTCCCGCCGTAGAACAACAGATCGAAATCGGCCCGCAGGGATGCGACCAGCGGGTCAAAATCGCGACTGCCTTCGCGAACCGTTCGCCGCTCGGCGATGCGGCCTCCGAGCGACAGAAATGCCCGCGAAAAAGCGATGCCCATGATGTGGCCGTACATGGTTTCGGTTTCGGCCAGGACGGCGCGGCGCTTGCCCAAGACGTCGTAGAGATGACGGGCAATGGCTGCTCCGGTCTGGTCGTCCCGGTTGGTGAAGCGAAAGACATTCGGAAGAGAGCGCTCGGTGAGCGCCGTGTCGGAAGCGATCGGCGTGATCATCGGGAGGTCGTGGGCGGCATAGATCTCCGCTGCAGCGATGGTGACATTGCTGTTGTAGTGACCAACGACGCCAAGCAGATCCGGCTGGTTGCAAAAGTCGTCCGCGACTTGCCGCCCGGTCTCGACCTTTCCCTGATCGTCCGCACTCTCAACCATGATGGGAAGGCCTGCAATGCCGCCGTCCGCGTTCTGCTCCTCGACCGCGAGCTCGATCGCCTGCTTCATCTCGGCGCCGAGCGCTGCCGCGTTTCCCGACAATGGGGCGCCGATTGCGATCCGAATCGCTTCCGACATTGAAATGGTCCTTGCTGCCGAGCTGTTGTCCCGAACTGCGCTTGCGCTCATCGGTTCCGTCCCGAACCGGAAAAATGATGAATTCTTGCTGGCGAGCCTTGGGCGCGCGAAAAAAACGCTGCTGGAACAATCGATCACCCTGGTGCGTTCGACTGTTTTACACCTGCCCGGGGGTCCCTTGATGGCGCCACGTCCGTTCTGGAAAGGCTATCTGAAGCTTTCGCTCGTGACCTGTCCGGTCGCGATGACACCCGCTACCACCGAGAGCGAAAAGGTCCGGTTCCATACGCTCAATCGCAAGAGCGGGCATCGGGTCGTCAGCCAATATGTCGACGCCGTTAGCGGCAAGCCCGTTGCTGAAGACGACGAGGTGAAGGGGTATCAGCGCGGTGAGGACGAATACGTGCTGCTCGAGGACGATGAGATCGACGCGGTCGGGCTGGAGAGCACGCGCACCATCGACATCGATATGTTCGTCAATGCCGACAGCATCGGCTGGATTTGGTACGACAAGCCCCATTATCTCACTCCTGACGACCCGGTCGGAGAGGAGGCATTCTCGGTCATTCGCGACGCCATGCAGTCGACAGGGACAGTCGGAATATCGCGACTGGTCATGTATCGCCGCGAGCGCGCCGTCATGCTTGAACCACGAGGCAAGGGCATCGTGCTGTGGACACTGCGCTATGGCGACGAGGTTCGCGATCCCGAGGACTATTTTGGCAAGATCAGCGAAGCCAAACCCGACTCGAAAATGATGGATTTGGTCTCGACCCTGATCGATGAGCGAACCAAGCAGTGGGATCCCGCCATGACCGGAGATCCCGTCCAGGCGCGGCTGCTGGAGATCATTGCCTCGAAGAAGAAGGGCAAGAAGCGTCCGGCCAAGGCCAAGGCCGAGCAACCGCCCAGCAACGTGATCAACATCATGGATGCGCTGCGCAAGAGCATCGGCTCGGAGGGCGGAAAGCGAAAATAGTGCCTGGGAGCAGGCTTGGTCGGGGGGGGACAAAGGCAGCACAATGAAGGTCATCCCCCGCGACGGCGGCTTCCCCCTGCCGCTCGATACGCCTCCGATGGAAGCCAAGGCGGCTGATGCGATTCCCGAAGGAGACGGATGGCAATACGAGCGCAAATGGGACGGTTTTCGCTGCCTGGCGTTCCGGCAGGATGATGCGGTGGAGTTGCGCGCAAAGTCAGGCAAGCCGCTCGGACGCTATTTTCCCGAACTAGTCGCGACATTGAAGGAACTGCCGTCGCGCCGTTTTGTCGTCGACGGTGAAATCGTCATCTCGGTCGACGGCAAGCCATCGTTCGACGCCCTCCAGATGCGGCTTCATCCCGCCGAGAGCAGGATCCGCAAGCTGTCTGCGGAAACCCCGGCGCACATCGTCCTGTTCGATATGCTCTGCGACGAGCACGGAACCGTCTGGTTGGCGCGGACCCTGAAAAAACGGCGAGCGATCCTTGAGGCTTTCGTCGCTTCGGCAAACCGCAGGAACATCGTGCTTTCGCACTGTACGCGCGATGTGAAAGAAGCCCGCTCCTGGCTAGGGGCTGCCGGACATGGGGCGACAGACGGCGTGGTCGCCAAGCGGCTGGACGGTCCGTACCAACCGGGGGTGCGCGCGATGGTGAAGGTAAAGCGGCTGCGGTCGGCCGATTGCGTGGTCGGCGGCTTTCGTTATCTCAGCAACAGCCGGCAGGTCGGCTCTCTGCTGCTGGGTCTGTACAACGAGGCCGGCAAGCTCGATCACGTCGGCTTCACCTCGACCATCGCCAAGGACGACAGGGCCGAGCTTACCCGCAAACTCGAAGCCATGCGCGAGCCACCCGGCTTCACCGGAAAGGCGCCGGGCGGGCCGAGCCGCTGGAGCACCGAGCGCAGCGGCGAATGGGAGCCGGTCCGGCCCGAATTGGTGGTCGAAGTACGCTTCGATCATGTCACCGGCGACCGTTTCCGGCACGGCACCAAGTTCCTGCGCTGGCGGCCGGACAAGGCTCCGGAGCAATGCACGTTTGAGCAGATCGCCTGAGTCCCTGCGGCGCGTGCTCTCCGTATACGGTTTTCAAGCCGCTTTCTTGCGCCGGCTTCCCGGTTCTTCGATCGGCGCTGCTGCTGCTCGAAAATCCTGCCAGGGATCCGACGACAGCGAGGCAAGCCGGGTTGGTGTGTTCTCGACCGTAAAATAGGCCGGTCCGATGCCGGGGCCGAGTTCGTCCCAGGCAAGCGGCATCGACACCGACGCACCCGGTCGTGCTCTTGTCGAATAGGGGGCGACTGCGGTCGCACCGCGCTGGTTGCGCAGATAGTCGACGAGAATTTTTCCGCGTCGTTTGGACTTGGTGATGGTCGAGACGTAACGGCCTGGGCTGTCGGACGCCATGGAGTCGGCAATCGCCTTGGTGAAGGCCTTTACGACAGGCCATTGCGCTTTCGGCTTCACTGGCGCCACGACGTGAAGGCCCTTGCCGCCGGAGGTCTTGATGAAGGGGACAAGCCCTGCATCGTTCAGCCGGTCGCGCGTCTCGACGGCGGCTTCGATCACCGCCTCCCAGCTCACGCCCTCGCCAGGATCGAGGTCCATGATGATCGTGTCTGGACGCTCCCAATCGCTCACCAACGAGCCCCAGGGGTGGATCTCCAGCGCCGCCGACTGGACAAGGCCGATCAGCCCATCGAGATCATTGATGCTGATCAGCCGCTCGTCGGGCGGGTCCTTGGGATCGTGGACCAGCACGATGTTGGGATTGAGACCCTTCCAGGCATGCTTCTGGAAGAACTGCTCGCCCGAAATGCCGCTTGGGCATCGCACCAGCGCTAACGCCCGGCCGACGATGTAGGGCGATGCATGGCGCCAGACTTCGGCATAATAGTCGGCGAGACCTTCCTTGGTCACGCCCTGGTCAGGCCAATAGAGGCGGTCGGGATGGGTGAGCTTGACGGTCCGGCGCTGAGGTTTGGGTGCTGCCTTGTTCGTCTTCGGCGTTTCGCGGATGATCTCCTTCGCCGGTTTGTCTTCTCGCAATCCGCGGAACGAGGCGTGGCGCAGATTGCCGTCGGCGGTCCAGGCCCGGAACTCGACTTCGGCGACGAGTTCAGGCCTGACATAGCGGGCTTGCCGAGCCTCCTCGGCGCTCAGCCGCTCATCGAACGGGCTTGACGGAATGCGTATCCGCTCGAGCTTCTTGAACAGGTCCTGTGCGACTGCTGCCGTGTAGCCGGTGCCGACGCGTCCGACATGATGAAGCTTACCATCGTCATAGACACCCAGGACGAGCGAGCCGATCGCATTGCGCGAGGTTGTCGAGGGGACGTAGCCGGCCACGACAAATTCCTGTCGCGCCGAGCATTTCGATTTCACCCAGTTCTTGCTGCGGCCCGCGCGGTAAGGCGCATCGCGAAGCTTGGAGACAACACCTTCCAGGCTCAGCCGGCAGGCGTGTCGCAGGACCAGCGTGCCATCCTCCTCAAAATGTCCGCTGTAGCTGATGATGCCGTTATCAATACCAATGACCTTTTCCAGCAATTGCTTGCGCGTGATCAACGCAACGTCGCGCAGATCGTACCCGTCGAGATGAAGCAGGTCGAAGACGTAGAAGCGAAAGCGATCGCTGCGGCCCTCGCTGAGGTCGGCTTGCAACGCGGAAAAATCCGACGCGCCGGCGGATGTCTCGACCACGAGTTCACCATCGATCAGCGCCGTCCCGACAGGTATATCGGCCAGCGCCGAAATGACCGCCTTTCCGAACTTCTTCGTCCAGTCGAGACCGCTGCGCGTCAACAGTTTGACGCGCCCGGCTTCGATCCGTGCCTGCAGCCGGTAGCCGTCGAATTTGATTTCGTGCAGCCAGCGTTCTCCGGACGGCGCGGACGAAACGAGGGTCGCCAGCGTCGGCTCGACGAAATCGGGAAGCGCTGCCTTCTTGGCACCCTTGATCTTTGACGGCTCCGGAACGCCAACGGTGGCGGGCTGCTCTTCCGGGGGAGCGGCCCTCGTGCGGCCGCGGTGCTTGCCAATGCGCCCCGTCTTCGACGACCAGCCGGGCGCTTCTCCGGCGACATCCTCGATCTTGCGGCCGGTGGCGACGGATTCCGGCCGCTCGTCCAGAATGTCAGGATCGCCTTCCGTGCGCGCGGCGTCATCGTCGCCCTTGATCAGCAGCCAGTTCTCGCGCTTCTCCCGCGGCTTTCCGGCCATCCGCACAAGATGCCAGCGGCCGCCAAGCTTCTCCCCGTGAAGTTCGAAATCGAGATGGCCTTTTGCATAGCCGCGATGCGCGTCGCCGATCGTCGTCCAGGTGCCTCTGTCCCACAGGATGACGGTGCCGCCGCCATATTCGCCCTTGGGGATGGTGCCTTCGAAACCGCCATATTCCAAGGGATGATCCTCGACATGAACGGCAAGGCGCTTCTCGCCGGGGATCAGGCTCGGCCCTTTGGTGACGGCCCAGCTCTTCAGGACGCCGTCCATTTCCAAACGGAAATCATAGTGGAGCCGCGTCGCATCATGCTTCTGTATGACGAAGCTGTTCCCCGTCCTCGGCGCCTTGCGGCCCTGCGGCTCCGGGGTGACGGAAAAATCGCGCTTCTTGCGGTAGGTCTCGAGCGCCATCGGTCAGCCGGCCTTCCGACGCGGCGCTGTCTGCTTCGGCTTCGCGTGACGAGCCGGCTTTGATTTTGCCGCGGGTTTTCTGGTCGAGGGCGGCTTGCCGCCACCGCCGGCACTCTGGCGCAGCGCGTCCATAAGATCGACGACCTTTTCCCGCTTGGGCTGCTTCGGAACTGCGATCTTCTTGCCTTCGAGCTTTGCCTTCACAAGCTCGGCCAGCGCTGCCTCATAACGGTCGTCGAATTTGGTCGGATCGAATTTGCCCTTCTTGGTCTTGATGATGTGTTCGGCCAGTTCGAGCATCTCACCCGTGATCTTCATGTCGGGCACGTTGTCGAAGGCCTCCTCTGCCGAGCGCACCTCGTAGTCGAAATTCAGCGTCGTTGCGACCAGCCCTTCGTCATAGGCCCGGATGAGCAAGGTCCGGACGCGCCGGAACAGGACGGTCTGGGCGATCGCGGCGACTTTCTTCCTGCGCATGCCTTCGCGGATCAGCCCAAATGCTTCTTCCGCGTGTTTGTCCGGCGGGGCCAGATAATACGGCTTGTCGAAATACACGTCGTCGACATCGGAACAGCCGATGAAGGCCGAGACGGACAACGTTTTGTCGCTCTCGGGGACGGCGGCTGCGACCTCATCGGGTTCGAGCACGACGTAGTCACCCGCGCTGATCTCATAGCCTTTGACCTGATCGTCCTTCTCGACGGATTTGCCGCTATCGCTGTCGACGAACGCGCGATGCACCCTATGTCCCGTGGCGCGGTTTACCGTGTGGAAGGCGATCCGTTCTGAAGTCGAGGCAGCCGTATAGAGCGCCACCGGACAGCTAAGTTCTCCAATTTTCAGGAAGCCCTTCCAATTTGCTCTCGGCGCCAAGACAACAGCCTCACTGTCACAAGCGTTTGCACTGGAAATGCAACGTGGCGGCGCGCAGATTTGTTCCTTGGTGCCTACACGGCGATGATCGGATGCCTGGCCTACAGACAAACCGTTCCGCTGCAACCAAATTCATGACCCGCCGTTGTCGAGCAGGAAGGGAGCGGTTGGCCATGACGAGACTATCATTGACGAGACTGTCGTTTTTGTCGGCTCTGGCTTTAGCGGGCTGCAGCAACGAGGCCGAACCGACGCAGGGCAGCACCAGCAGCACTGAACCGACTCAGAGCAACACCAACACCGTCGAGCAAAGTCCCGAGGTCGACAAAGATCCTACGCCCAAGTCGTCGACGGGCGGCGATCAACCCGGTACGCCGCCGGCGCAATGAAACCGGTCAACCGACCGGTTCTACGAGGAAGCCGTCTCTTCCCGGATGCATTCTCGACGCAAGGGCGCCGGGTTTCAACCCGACCGGCTCTGCTCGACCAAATGGTAGCTATACCGATCTCGAATGAACGCGTTGAAGAAGCGGCCTTTTGACGGGGCTTTGCGGAATTCAGTGTAAGTCTGCGGCGGCACGTCGTCGTAATCGTAGCGATTCCCACTTGGAACAAACCATACGGAGAGGGTCCTCGTCGCCGGATCGTAATTGATGCTTTGGATAGCAGTTGAAGGCATTTCCCAACACTCGACGCGTCTGGGCAATAACCCGCCCCGGCGATCCAGGTTCCGCCTCGTAAAGATAGGAGGCGATGATCCGGCCGGCTCGGCGCCTCCAAGACCTTGCCGCCACCGGGCGGCTTCACCAATTAGGATTGATGCCACCGCTCAAAACCAAGCAACCGGAAATCGCCGGCCAAGGCGACCTGTTTGGCGCGCCCGATTTTCGTGCGCTCGACGATCTGCCGGAGGGATTTCACTACCAGCCGGAGTTGATCACGGTCGAGGAAGAGGCTGAGCTGGTGCGGCAGCTCGAAAGTCTCGCCTTCCAGCCTTTCGACTTTCATGGCCACCTCGCAAACCGGCGCGTCGCCGGTTTTGGCCTGCGCTACGATTTCGACCAACGCAAAGTCGTCGCGGCGCCGCCGATCCCGGCTTTTCTGATGCCGCTTAGGGAGAAGGCGGCAGCATTTGCGCGGCTGCCCGTCGACGCTTTCGTGCAGGTCTTGATCAACGAGTACCGACCCGGCGCCGGTATCGGATGGCATCGCGACAAGCCGCATTTCGATGCCGTGGCCGGCGTTTCCCTTCTTGCGCCATGCAGCTTTCGGCTGCGCCGGAAGAACGGCACGAGATGGGATCGCGAGACCATCATCGTCGAGCCAAGGTCTGCTTACCTGATGACGGGCCCGGCGCGCACCGAATGGGAGCACAGCATCCCTCCGGTTGCCGCGCACCGCTATTCGATCACCTTGCGGAGCCTGCGGCCGCAACGTTCGCTTCCGTCGAAAGGGGTGGTTCGATGACAAGGATCGAGACCGGCTCCTGTTTTTGCGGTTCGATAACGGCTGAGATGCATGGCGACCCGTTCTGGATTTGCTCCGATCACGACGACGATTGCCGCAAGGCCATAGGGAGCCCGCTGACCGTCTGGGTCGGCTATCGACCGGCGCAATTCAGATTGCTGACCGGCGCGCCGAAGACGTTCTCAAGGACTGAAGGCGTGCTCCGCACCTTCTGCGCCGATTGCGGCACATCCATAGCCTATCTCGACCAAGGGCTTCCCGAAGAACTCTATCTGACGATCGGCTTCTTCGACCACCCCGAACGCTTTGCGCCGCAGGCTCACGCCTATTGGGACATGAAGCTGCCGTGGGTGGAATTTCCCGACGATCTGCCGCGTGTGGAAAGATATTCAAGGCGGCGCGATCCGGCGATCGGAAATCCAGCCGATCGGTAACCGGCAAAACGCCGCCGATGGAACCCGAATGACCCTAGCCGAATTGAATTGCGATCAGCTCGTAATCCAAACACCAGCGGCGATCAGGGTTTACCGATGTCTCTTATCCCGGTTTGGCAAGACATCGCGGCACGCTTGCTTCTGACCGTGCTCGCCGGTTCACTGATCGGCCTCGACCGGGAGGCGCGCGGACAAGCGGCGGGCCTCAGGACGACGATCCTGGTCGGGCTGGCCGCCGCGATCGCAATGACACAGGCCACTATTCTGCTGGGGGTCGGCGGCAAAGATCCGGATTCCTTTGCCCGGATGGACGTGCTGCGCTTTCCCTTGGGCGTGTTGACAGGCGTCGGCTTCATCGGGCGGCGGCGCCATTCTTCGCCGGGGCAGTCTTGTCAGCGGCGTCACCACGGCAGCGACGTTGTGGATGATGACAATGATCGGATTGGCTTTCGGGGGTGGCCAATACGCCTTGGGCGCGGCCGGGACGGCGCTGACGCTGATCATTCTGCTCGTGTTGAAATGGGTCGATCTGGTGATACCGCGCGAACATCATGCTACCCTGGCGCTCACCTGGAAGGCGGCGGATCATGAAGAGCTTGACGCAATCGTCGGCCCTTCCGGTTATCGGCCACGCCTGGTTGGAATGGAGCGGCGCCCGGATCGCGACAACCCCGTGATGTCGTTCGAAATCAGTTGGAGGCGGCCTGACAGGGCACCGCCGCCGACGGATTTGTTGGCATTGGTCGGTGAGCATTGCGAGATCGAGAAGTTTGATCTCCTCAGCGAAGCGCGATAACCGCTGCATTGATTGCTAAGTGAGCCGGGATTGCCAGGTGGGCCGGGCACCAAGGCCGGCAGCATCGGCTGCACGAAACGGGCATGATCGCTTCTTCACGCTGCTTTCGATACCTATCTGTCGAGTGCAAGGCGTATATCGGGAATAGGCAAGATTTGGCACAACGATCGGGAAGCGCAGACCTTCCACTTCATGGCGGACGCGTGCCGAAATGGCTCGGCGACCGCATGACGCGCCTTGGCGCGGTCATGTGCGAGGCGATCATTCACCACTACGGCCGCGAGGAGCTGCTGCGCCGGTTGGCGCATCCCTTCTGGTTCCAGTCGTTTGGCGCCGTGATGGGAATGGACTGGCATTCCTCCGGCATCACGACCAGCGTCATCGGCGCCTTGAAACGCGGGTTGGCGCCGCTCTCCGGCGAACTCGGCATTCACGTGTGCGGCGGCCGCGGCTCGCATTCGCGCAAGACCCCGCACGAGCTTGCGGTCATCGGCGAGCGCGTCGGCTTCGACGGAGCAGGCCTGGCAACGGCCAGCCGGCTCGTCGCCAAGGTTGACAGTGCCGCCGTTCAGGACGGCTTCGATCTCTATCTGCATGGCTTCATCGTGACCGATGACGGCGACTGGGTCGTGGTCCAGCAGGGGATGAATGGCGACAGCAAGGTGGCGCGCCGCTATCATTGGCTGTCCGAAGGCCTGAAGAGCTTCGTCGACCAGCCGCATGCCGCCATCGAGGGCGCCAACCAGGGCGAGATCGTCAACCTGACCGACCGCCGGGCCCACGCATCGCGCAAGGGGCAGCTGGAGCTCCTGCAGGACCTCGGACCGGATCGCATTCTGAGGGAATTCGCCGCGCTCGAGCGTGACGTGGCTACGGCGCCGGAACCGGACCAGCCAATGCTGCCGCACCTCGTCATGCCGGCACACCACGACGTTCGCGAAAGCGATGTCGTCATGCGCCGTCTTCATGGGAACATGGCGGCGGCTGCCGAGCGTGGCCCCGCTGATTTCTCCGAGCTTCTCCTAGTCCCCGGCGTCGGCGCGCGCACGGTGCGGGCGCTGGCGCTGGTGGCCGAGGTTCTGCATGGCGCGCCATGCCGGTTTTCCGATCCCGGCCGCTTCTCGCTGGCGCATGGCGGCAAGGACAGGCATCCGTTTCCTGTGCCGCTGAAGGTCTATGACGAGACGATCGGCGTGCTGAAGTCCGCCGTCCACAAGGCCAGGCTCGGCCGCGACGAAGAAATAGGTGCCTTGAAGCGGCTGGACGACCAATCGCGGCAGGTTGAGCGCTATGTCACGGGCCCCAGCCTGAAGGAAATTATTGCCGGAGAGTTCGACCAATCGCATCTGCTCGGCGGTCGCAGCGTGTTCGGCTGGGAGCCAGCACCCGAGGCGCCCGCGGACGTCAGGCAAGTCAAACAAAAGGGATAATCGGGCCGGATCGCAATTCAGCGGACCTGGCCTGATCCGCATTCGGCTTCAGGCGTCCAGGTCGATCAAGGCGATACCGAGTTCCGGGCGTTTCCTGCGGCGCAGATGCCCAGGCGCTTCCACCAAAGTGACTTCGAGTGTCGGCCGAACGATGCCTTCGAGCAGATGTCCGCCCTTCGTGCTGCCGTCGCGCAACCCGAGCACCGCGTGAACGTGAAGGCTGGGCTTGCCGTCGTCGCCGATCGCAATATCGCCGATCGCGCTGAGCACCTCGCACTGTTCCAGCACCGGGATTTTCCGATAGGTCTTTTCCCTGGGGTCGAACCAGCCGACAGTCGCCCTTTCGAAGGCGCCGAGCGCGGTCAATGAGGCGCCGCCGATGTCCTGATCGACCGCGAAAGAGGTAAGCGCTGCGAAGGCTTCCTCGCCAGGATCAAGCACCACCACGAACGTCCTTTGTCCGGCGCTTTCGGCGACGAGCTGCGATTTCATGGTTTCACTCCAGACGCCATGTCGGCTTTTGCGTTGTCGTCTTTTCAGTCGACCGAGTTTGAACGAAATGACGGCTGGAGAGTTCCGAATGCCAATTCGAAGCTGGCGATCGGATTGCGCGTCTGGAGGAGAAACGATCACAGGCGCGTGAGAGAGGGAACCATGCCTTCAGCGGATGGTTTGGCCGGCTTGAGACGCAGCCAGCCTTGGAGCCAGCCATGTCCGATGCCAAATCCCGCAGCAAACCCACATTGCCCGTCCTCAGCCGACGCGGCTTCATGACCGGATCCGTTTCGGCGGCCGCAGCTGCGCCGCTGCTGGCGAAGTCGGTGAAAGCGGCTGAACAATCAACCGCAAGTTCGGCCGGGCCGCGCGATCTGTCGACGATTTCGATGCGCATCAACAGGCAGGCCTACAATCTCGCCCTCGACAATCGCACGAGCCTGCTTGACGCGCTGCGCGATCATGTCGGCCTGACGGGCACAAAGAAGGGTTGCGACCACGGCCAGTGCGGGGCTTGCACTGTGCTTGTCGATGGCAAGCGCGTGCTTTCCTGTATGAGTTTCGCCGTCATGAACCAGGACCGGGAAGTCACCACCGTGGAAGGGATCGCTTCCATCGACGGGAGTCTGCACCCAATGCAGCAGGCGTTCATCGACAACGATGCTTTCCAGTGCGGCTACTGCACGCCGGGCCAGATCATGTCTGCCATCGGCTGCGTTAACGAGGGTCACGCCGGTTCGGAAGACGAAATCCGCGAATATATGAGCGGCAATCTGTGCCGGTGCGCCGCCTATCCCAACATTGTCGCGGCCATCGTCCAGGCGCGAGACGAGACAAGGAGGGCCTGAGATGCGCCCCTTCCTCTACGAAAGACCGACCAATGTCTCCGCGGCTGTCGCCGCAGCCTCGAATTTTGCTAACGCACGCGTTCCACCGACGCAGGCAAACGCTCAATTCATCGCCGGCGGCACCAATCTGGCCGACTACATGAAGCTTGGCGTGGCGCAGCCCGAGCGGCTGCTCGATCTCAACGGTCTGGCCGAACCAGCCTTGCGGCAGATCAGGATCAGCGACGACACCATCCGTTTCGGCGCGCTGGTTCGCATGGGCGAGGCGGCAGACAGGGCCGAGATCAAGCGCCGTTGCCCGCTGCTTGCCGAAAGCCTGAAACTCGCCGCCAGCGGCCAGATCCGCAACATGGCAAGCCTGGCCGGCAATGTGCTGCAGCGGACGCGGTGCGAGTATTTTCGCGAGACGTCCTGGCCGTGCAACAAGCGCGAGCCGGGATCCGGTTGCGCCGCCATGGAAGGCTTGAACCGGCAACATGCGGTCCTCGGTACCAGCGACGCCTGTATCGCAACTTATCACGGCGATTTCGCCCAGGCCTTGATCGCGCTCGACGCCGTTGTCGAAGCCGAGGGGAGGGAGGGCTTGCGCAGGATACCGGTCGCCAAGCTGCACCACCTGCCCGGAGTTACGCCCAACATAGAAACAGATCTGGCAGCCGACGAAGTCATCGTAGCCATCAATGTGCCCTTCCGCGATTGGAGCCGCCGCTCGCGCTTCCTGAAGATACGCGACCGCGAATCCTATGCGTTTGCGCTGGCCTCGGCGGCCGTCGCTCTCGATATGGACGGTGACACGGTCAGGCAGGCCCGCATAGCGCTTGGCGGCGTGGCGACCGTACCTTGGCGCGCAAGGGCGGCTGAAGAGGCATTGCACGGCAAGGTGCTCGATCGCAATGCGGCCGAGGCTGCTGCCGAAGCCGCATTCGCCGAGGCGAAGCCAAGGGAACACAACGCATTCAAGATCCCGCTTGGTAAACGCACCCTGGTGCGAGCCTTGCTCGAAACACGCGACATGAAGGTCTCGTCATGAACCAAGCTGCCCCCGCGCCGAAAGAGAATATGGGAAATCCCGTTCCCCGGATCGATGCCCGCCTGAAGGTTACCGGCCAGGCTGGTTACCCAGCCGACCTTGCGACCGCGAATGTCGCCTATGGCGTGCTTGCCACCAGCACCATCGCCAAGGGCAGCATTTCCGCCCTCCGGCTCGAGAGGGCCCGTGCGGTGCCCGGCGTCCTCGATATCGTCAGCGTCGGTGATATGGATGAGGTCGACAAGCCAGAATTCGGCAATACCGGCGCAAGCTCGATCGCTCCGCTGCACGACAAGACCATCTTCCATGACGGCCAGATCATCGCTCTGGTGGTTGCCGAGACGTTCGAGGCGGCGGCGGAGGCAGCTATGCTGATCCGCGCCGACTATGCGGAAGAAAGGCCCAGCGCCGGCTTCGATTCCCAGGGAACCACGATCGAGCCTGCCGCCGGCAAAAGCCCGATGTACAAGGAGGACCTCAAAGCCAGCGATTTCGACGCCGCCTATGCTGCGGCTGCGGTGAAGATCGACCAGAAATACTCGACGCCGACCCAGCACCACAATCCGATCGAGCTGTTTTCCACGACAGCGTGGTGGCAGGGCGATCAGCTCACCGTGCACGAGCCAAGCCAGAACGTCACCGGCTGGAAGACCGAACTGGCACGGCAATTGAAGATCGACCCGGCCAATGTACGGTTCGTCAGCCCCTATGTCGGTGGTGCTTTCGGTTCCAAGGGACCGATGACCGCCCGCACGGCGATCGTGGCGGTCGCGGCCCGCCGCGTCGGCCGGCCGGTGCGCTGCGTGGTCAGCCGCATGCAGGCTTACGACACACAAACCTATAGGGCGGAGACCCGGCACCGCATCCGTATCGGCGCGAACAGGGACGGCCGCATCACCGCCTTCGGTCACGAAGGCTGGGAAGTGACCTCGCGACCCGATCCCTATGTCGTCGGCGGCACCTCGGCGACCAGCCGCATGTACAATTACGGCTCGGTGCTGACCCGCGTCTCTCTTGTGCATGCAGACCGCAACACACCCGGCTACATGCGTTCGCCGCCCGAGACGCCCTACGTCTATGCGCTCGAAAACGCCATGGACGAAATGGCCGTGGAACTCGGCATGGATCCGGTCGAATTCCGCCGCATCAACGAGCCGGAAAAGGAACCGATCGGCGGCAAGCCGTTCTCCAGCAGATCGCTGATCAAGTGCTATGACCAGGCCGCGGAGGCCTTCGGCTGGTCAAAGCGCGAAGCGGCAGTAGGCTCGATGCGTGATGGCGACTGGCTGGTCGGCATGGGCTGTGCGACCGCCATCTACCCGACCGCCGCAGCACCCTGCGCAGCCCGTGTCCGCCTGACCGACGACGGCCATGTTCGTGTCCAATCCGGCTCGCACGAGATCGGCACCGGCGTGCGCACCGTAGCGGGGCAGATGGCGGCCGAACGGCTTGGCGTCGATATCGACAAGGTGAGCGTCGAGATGGGCGACAGCACCTTGCCGCCGGCGCCGGTCTCTGGCGGCTCGATTTCGACCGCAAGTGTCTGCTCGGCGGTTCTGAAAGCCTGCGACGCGATTCGCGAAAAACTCTTCACCGCGGCTGTCGGGGAGGGCGGACCACTGGCGGGGTCCGGCAACGCAAAGCTGGAAATGGAAAAGGAGGCCGTCGTCACCGATAGCGGCAAGTCGGCCAGACTGTCCGACGTCTTCAACGCGATGCAGATCGGCGCGCTCGAGGAATATGCCGAGTTTGCGCCGAAAGGCTCGTCGCCGGAGGCCTTGAAGAAGCTCTATGCCGGGCAGGCGGAATTCCACGGCGGCGATCAGGACGAGGATTCGGTGAAATACGCCTATGGCGCAGAATTGGTTGAAGTGCGCATCAACAGCTACACGAGGGAGATCCGGGTACCCCGCATCGTCGGCGCCTTTGCCGCCGGCCGCATCATGAATACGCGCACCGCGCGCAGCCAGTTGATGGGCGGCATGATCTGGGGCATTGGTCAGGCCCTGCACGAGGCGACCGAAATCGACCGGCGCCACGCCCGCTACGTCAACCGCGACCTGCAGGACTATCTGGTGCCGGTCAACGCCGACATAAAGCAGCTTGAGGTTATCCTCGTCCCGGAAGTCGATCACGCGGTCAACCCGGCCGGCGTCAAGGGATTGGGCGAACTCGGCAATGTCGGAACGGCAGCCGCCGTCGCAAGCGCGGTGTATCACGCCACCGGCAGGCGTATCCGCGATCTGCCGATCAGAATAGAGAATTTAATAGTATAGTTTGTTCCGGTAACGGGTTGAAAATACAGAGCTAGTCATTGTTGCTTTGCTGCGCTATTTGCGTCGGGCCACCAGATCGGAAATGTAGCGTTGCAGGGAAACCGTGCCACGCTCGGGATTTGCGGGCAATTCCAGCTCGTCCAGAGTGAGGGCAGTCATGCGCGCATACGACTCGGCAGCGGCCCTGGAAAAGCCCATGCCCTCAAAGGTCTCTTGCCATTTGTCGCGCCGTGCCGTCACGACCTGAATGTCTTTTCGTAACTCGTCGCTCAGACAAGCCCCGACATCGGACGCAGTATAGCGCGCCGGCCCTTCGACATAGTGGGTACCTGTCTGTTCGATCGGCTCTTTCAGCAGGCGGGCAGCGACGCGCCCAAGGTCGTCCGGTGCCACCATTGGCAATCTGAAGTCCGCCGGAAAAAAGGTGTTCACCACACCATCCTGCTCCGCAGTCTCAAGAGAGAAATCCCAGTTGCTCATATAATATGCCCCCCGGATGATGCTGGCAGGGATCGGCTGGGCGCGCAGTTTCTGCTCCAACCCGTAAAGGATGTTCAGGTCGCCACATCGGTCGCCGGGCTGAGCGCCGTAGGTTGATTGCGCGACGATCTTTCGCAATCCAGATCCTTCAAGAGCTGCAGTGATGGCGGCAACGGTCTTGCGCTCTTCAACGTCGGTGTCGGTCGATGGGTCGGCCGACGGATTGAGCAGAAACAGGCGCTCGCCTTGACGAAAAACCTGACGAAGGGCCTCGCTGTCGTGGACATCCGCCACCGCGATTTCGGCGCCACGCCGGTTCCAGTCAGCGCCTTTGGATGGGTCGCGAGTTACGATGGTGACCGCTTCGCCCTGCTGTAGCAGCGACATGGCTGCAGCAGAACCAACATGGCCCGTGCCTCCGAGAATGATGTGCATGGCCGATCCTTTCGCTTCCTATTCCTCCGGGGCGGTGGCAGGAGCCGTATACCGGCGACGTACTGCATCCAGAACGTGCTTGCGGCTTTCCTGCGCCGAGAGCATTTCGTCCTTCTCTGCCTCGGCGGCTTCGCGCGCCAGCTCCTTGTCCCTGATCTGATGGCGAAACCATTCGGAATAGTCGCCGGCGCGCAGGTGATGCTCCCAAGTCCCGTCGTCGATGCCTTCGGCGATCTGAGCGAAGATCATCAGGTTGTGGGCCCGCAGGTTCATCGCGTTGTCGGGACCTCTAAAATAGAAGCTGCCGGCCTCGTCGAGTTGACCCTCTGCATATTTGCGGCTGTGACGCTTGAGCGACTGGCGCGGCTCAATCGCTTTGACCATGGCAATTTTCTTGCGGGTTTGCGGCCGCCAGAACAACACGCGCTCGCCTTTTGACGATGGAATATCCTTTGGCGGCTTGATATCCGTCTCATGACAGAAAGCCTTGATGACATTCTTGGCCTTGGGACCGAGCGCAATGACGGCAGTGACCAGACGCAGGGCATCGGTCGAAATCGCTTCCGGGTGAACGGTGATCAGGACGGTGCCCGGCAATTCCAACGACAGGACAGCGCGCGTGTCGTCGCGTCTCTTGGGCAGAAGATGATGCGCCTCATCGATGACCAGCCAATGCGGCCTCGCTGTACGGAAGCGGAAACTGCCAAGGCCGGGGAGCAGATCGGCAAAGAAGTCCGGTCGCTCATTGACCCGTAATGCCAGCCCATTGACGACCACGCTGGTGTCCGGCTTCTCGATCAGGTCGAGCACTTGTGCCTTTGTTGGTGCGCTCGAGCCATCGCCTATCCGGACGGCACCTTCGAGGCCATCATAATCGCCTTCCGGGTCGAAAATGCAGAACTGAAAGCCGTTCTCGACGAAGCGTTCCGTCAGCGCGGTGGCCAAGGTGGATTTGCCGATGCCGGAGCTTCCGGCGATCAGAACCGTGTCGGTCGGAGTCAGATAGACTTCGTCGCCGCCGACCGAGCCGAGAAGAATGCCGTCGCGGCGTTTTCGGACAAGTTCCCGATCACGCTTTACCAGTTTCTCGATCAGTTCCTCGACGCCTTTTCCACGTGCGCCGCGCGTCACAAGGTCCGCTGTGTCCTTGACCGCCGCAAGTGCATTGTCGACAGCGACGCTGCAGCCGCAGGCCTGCAGGAAGGCATGATCGTTTTCAGCATCGCCAATACCGACCACATTGTGTGGCGACAGCCGCAGGTCCTCGAGGGCGGCGGCCAGTCCGGTTGCCTTGTTGATGCCGCTCGGCAGGATCATCACCGCGCCCTTGTTGAAGATGATTTCCAGTTCCAGCCCCAGTTTCTTGATGACCTCAAGAACTGTTGCTTCGTGTGGTTCCCAGGTCGCAACGATCGACCGTCCGACTGAAAGCGGTTTGACGCCGTGTTTCTTCAGCTTGGCGACGAATTTGGGCGCCGGTGCCGGTGAAATCACACGTTCTTCCTCGCTGGCAGGCGTGTAGATCAACGCCCCATTCTCGGCGACGACCTTGTCGAACAGGCCGATATCGGGAAAAACGCGCTTGAGGTCGGGCAGTTCTCTTCCTGTGACGAGAATGAGTTTGCGACCACTTTTCTTGAACCGTTCGAGAGCCACAAGCGTCTTTCCGGAGACGATCCCCTCATGCGCCAGCGTGCCGTCATAATCCGTCGCCAAGGCCATGAAATACATGCTGTCGACCTTTCATCTCTGGCATTGCTTCATCTCTGGCATTGCCTCATCTCCGGCGTCGCCGCGCCTACCGTCATCTTTTGAAGGGATCGGACGACAAACATGCCATGCGCCGTGGGCGGGAGCGTGCCCGTACGGTCAATAACCGCCGATGATCGGCAATATCTCGCCGGTGATGTAGCTCGAGCAGTGCGGCGAGGCGAGGAACACATAGGCGGGCGCGATCTCCTCCGGTTGCGCCGGCCGTTTCATCGGCGTGTCTGCGCCAAATTTCGACACGTCACCGGCCTGCTTGTCCGATGGGTTGAGCGGCGTCCACACCGGGCCCGGCGCCACGGCATTCACCCGAATTCCCTTTTCGATAAGATTGCCCGAAAGCGCGCGCGTGAAGGCATGAATGCCGCCCTTGGTCATCGAATAGTCGACCAGTTGCTTTGAGCCCTGGATGCCGGTTATGGAGCCGCTGTTGATCATCGCCGAGCCGGGCTTCATATGCGGCACGGCCTCCTGCGCCATGTGGAAATAGCCGTAGAGGTTGGTCTTCAGCGTTGTGTCGAAATGCTCTTCGGTCAGCTCGCTGAATTCGCTGGAATGGATCTGGAAAGCGGCGTTGTTGACCAGCACATCGATCCGGCCGAATTCCTTCACCACCTCAGCCACCGCATTGTGGCAGTGGTCGCGCTCGCTGACGTCCGCCTTGACCAGCATGCAGCGCCGGCCTTCGGCTTCGACGGCCCTCTTCGTCTCTTCGGCATCCCTGTCCTCCGACAGATAGACGATCGCCACGTCCGCGCCTTCGCGCGCATAGAGCACGGCCACTGCGCGGCCGATGCCGGAATCACCGCCGGTAATGACGGCCACTTTGCCGTCGAGCTTTTTCGATCCGATATAGAATGGCGCATCGTAAAGCGGCGCTGGCTCGATCGCCCATTCGTGCCCCGGCTTCGGCTGGTGCTGCTCAGGAAAGGGCGGCTCGGGATATTTGCGTGCTCCGGCCTGCATGGCGCCTTGTTGCTTTCCGCTCGATTTCGATTTGTCCTTGGCATCGATCCGACGCTGGATATGGCGCTGCTTGGCGGCCTCGCCGGCGATTTCCGATTTCATCTGCATGGCTGCCTCCTTGGCTTGAAGGATGAACAACGCATGTCCGGCGAAAAAGTTTGCGCGACGGCGTCATTCTTCAGTCCGCGATGCGTTCGACAAGCGACCATTGCAGCCGCGGCAACGAGTGATGAGCGCCACCTTCGACAAACCGCCGATGAGAATCGCCCCCCCCCAAATTTGGCAGCAGGCGCCGAATGTTCTTGATCGCAGCGAACCCAAAACGCCAGGAATCGACGGCGCGTACTGCCCAACTGGCAACGAATGATGCGGCCGGACGTTTGGGCACAAGCGGTGTCCGAGAACCTGAAGGCGCTGGCCAAGCAGAAGGTATTCCGAGGCTGGTGACCTGAAGATTTCCCGCTTCTCGGCGTACAGGCGATTTTGTCAGCGGATCGCGCCAAGGGAGAGGAAAATGGCTGAAGGTCATACCAAACCAAACGGGCCGGATCTGGTCGAGGGCATCGTGTTATCCGACCTTCCCGATGGCGGAAAGCTTCTCGGCCATTGCGGCGATGAGCAGGTGCTGCTGGTGCGCCGCGGGGCCGAGGTCTTCGCCATCGGGGCGACATGCACACATTATGGCGGGCCGCTCGTCGACGGTCTTGTGGTGGAAGACACCGTCCGGTGTCCTTGGCATCACGCGTGCTTCGATTTGCGTACAGGCGAGGCCTTGCGCGCCCCTGCTTTCAATCCACTCGCTTGCTGGTCGGTGGAACAACGCGATGATCGGATATTCGTGGGAGAAAAGCGCAAGCGGACGGCACCGAAGCAGCGCGATGGAGGCTCCGGCCAGGCTCCAGAGAAAATCGTCATTGTCGGTGGCGGCGCGGCCGGTTTCGCGGCGGCAGAAAAACTGCGGCGCGAACGCTATCAAGGTAGCATTGTCATGCTCAGCAACGACGAAGCGCCGCCCGTTGATCGGCCCAATCTTTCCAAGGACTATCTCGCCGGCAAAGCGCCGGAGGATTGGGTTCCGCTCCGCGGAGACAGCTTTTACTCGAAGAACGACATCGACCTGCGTCTCAACGCGAACGTCGCCAGCATCGATGCACGTTCTGGCGAAGTTGTGCTCGCGGACGGGACACGGACTCCTTACGACAGGCTGCTCCTTGCGACCGGAGCCGAACCGGTTCGCCTGACCATACAAGGCGCCGACCAGCCACACGTTCACACGCTGCGCTCGTTCGCAGATTGCAAGGCGATCATCGAGCGAGCCACGACTGCGCGCCGCGCCGTCGTGCTTGGCGCCAGTTTCATTGGCCTGGAGGTTGCCGCGGCCCTGCGCTCGCGCGAGATCGAAGTTCATGTCGTGGCGCCGGAAAAACGGCCCATGGAACGGGTCCTGGGGCCGCAAATGGGCGACTTCATCCGCGCCCTCCATGAGGAGAATGGTGTCGTATTCCATCTCGAGGACACCGCGAGCAGCATCGACGGCAGCAAGGTGAAACTCAGCAGCGGCGATACGTTGGCGGCGGATTTCGTCGTCGTCGGCATCGGCGTGCGACCGCGGACGGGGCTTGCCGAAACGGCGGGGCTCATCCTTGACCGCGGTGTCGTCGTGAACGCCTTTTTGGAGACGAGCGCACCAGGCATCTTCGCGGCTGGCGACATTGCGCGGTGGCCAGATCCTCACAGTGGCGAGAACATTCGGATCGAGCATTGGGTGGTTGCGGAGAGGCAGGGGCGAACAGCAGCCCTCAACATGCTCGGCCATCGCGAGAAATTCGTCGCCGTGCCGTTCTTCTGGAGCCAGCATTATGATGTGCCCATCAACTACGTCGGCCATGCCGCGCAATGGGACGAGATCGTGGTCGATGGAGACATCCTTGCCAAGGATTGCCTGCTCCGCTTCAAGCGCGAAGGGCGCACGCTGGCTGTCGCTTCGATTTTCCGCGACATCGAAAGTCTAGGGGCCGAGGTGGAAATGGAGCGTCAAATGACCTAGAGCAATTCCGGGAAAAGCGCGGAGCGGTTTTTCGTCCGGAATTGCGTAAAAACAAATACTTAGAGCGGGTCAGCGATTCTATCAAAAGCTGAACTGCTCTAGCGAGGCGCACGCTGTTATCCGCCTTCCGTGGCTCAGCATTCAATTGCGCTTCGTTCATTCCGCGCAGCACAAGGTCCGGGTTGCGGGCGCTGTGCGGCCGGTTCAGCCTGCGCAATCAGTCTCGGCGCGCAATGATCCAGTCGGTTGCCGCCGCGAGATCGGCGACGGTTGCGGTCGGGCGCGGATCAAACCGTTTTTCATCGCCCTGCCGGTATTTGCCTGTCCGCACCAGCAATGCGCCCGAAACTCCGGCGCGCAGGGCGCCAGCTATATCGGCCTCGGCGTCGTCGCCGACCATGATCGCCTGATCCGGCGGACAGTCCATGCTTGCCAGCGCCGACAGAAAGAATGCCGACGAGGGCTTGCCGAGGACAGTTGCGCGTTTCAGGGAGGCAAATTCCAATGCCGCGACGAATGGCCCTGCATCGAGGCTGAGTCCGCCGTCGGCGTCCCGAAACGTCCGGTTGGTGGCAAGGGCCAGCAATTCGGCCCCCGCACTCAGCTCACGAAACGCGTCATTCAACGCCGCATATGTGAAGGCGTCTCCGGCATCGCCGACGATGACGGCGCGCTTGTCGCGATCCGGCAGCTCGTCAAAATCCGGCGCAAGGCCGGGGTGAACCAACAAGTATGGCGCACGGCCATTGCGAAGCAGCCATTCGCGAGCAGCGTGCGCCGGCGTGAAAACATCTGCCTTGGTAACGGTGAGTCCCATCGCCTCCAGACGTTCGAGAACCCCCTGTTTCGACGAGCGCGTGGTATTGCTTACGAAGCGTACGGCCAAACCGGCCTGGCGCAAACGCGCAACGGCGTCGATTCCGCCTGATATGGCGGTCTCGCCATCATAGATGACGCCTGCGAGGTCAAGCAGTACACCTCTTGTCATCGGTCCAGCATGATCACGAGTCCGCCGTGCGTCAAACCCGGAACAAGGCCATGGTTGTTCCTTTTGGATCAGGGCAGGCGCACTCGATTAACCGCCGCTCACTCCCACCATTCGGGGAAGGCCGTGCGTGCGACTTCGGCCAGCGTCGCGGTCGCCTCGTCGGGAACCGAGCTGTAAGGCCAGAGCAGTCGCGAGCCAAGCGGCGCCCAGCCGCCGGCTGCCGCCATCGCTTTGTCGAGCGCCGCATCGCTGACATCGTAGCGAGCGCGAAAAGGCAGAACGTGCGTGGCGAGAAAGGCCTGTATGCGCGTCTCGACCTTGGCAGCGGCTGCCGCATCCGTGCGGATCATCTGCCACCACGTCACCGCGCCCTTCGGGTTGAGGCAGGCGACGTTGGAATAGCTGCCGTGGGCGCCCTGGGCAAATCCCGTCGCCAGCGTATGGCCGGGCACGAAGACCGAAAATCCCGGCAGTTCGCGGCGCATGTCGGCGTACCAGTTGGCGTCGCCGCCCGGCAGCTTGGCGCCGACCAGCGATGGCACGGCTGCATGCAGCCTGGCGATGCCTTCGAGCGTCAGGCGGCGCTTGGCGTGCGGTGGATTGTAGAGCACCAGCGGCGTGTCAGGCGCAGTCTCGCAAAGACCGCCGACGAAGCGCATGACCTCATCGTCGCTGGGCGGCCACCAGTCAGGCAAGGTGAATTGCATCGCCGCCGGGCGGAGCGCCGATGCCCGCGTCAGCCGCTCGCGCGCGACGCGCGGATTGGACTGGCTGATGCCGATCTGGAAGGGCAGGCGCGCGCGAGCCGCTGACGCGGCCACCAGGTCGCAAAGCCGATCGAACTCAGGCTCGGTCTGGCAGTGGAACTCGCCGGCCGTGCCGTTGGAATAGATGCCGTCGACACCGGCCGCGCAAAGCCGCGCGATCGTCTCTTCCGTCGCCTCCCAGTCGATTGCACCGCGGTCGTCGATGGCCAGCATCACCGCGCCCCAGACGCCGCGCGGCGCCTGTGCAGGCAAATGGGTCAGATGGTCGTCCAGCTCAGCGCGCACCGGCGATCTCGTGCTCGCGCCGGGTTTCGTTCGACGAGAAGGCGGCCTCGATGATGCCGATGATCTTGCGTCCATAGGCACCATCGACCGGCACCGGCTTGTCGTTTGCAAGGGCATCGCCCATCGCCGTCCATTCGCGCACCAGCGCGTTGTGCATCCAGTTTGGCTCGAACGAGCCGGGCAGGTCGGTCCAGACCGCATCGCGCCCCAGCATCGTGCCTCGGTCCATGTCGATGCGCAGCGTTCCCTGCTCGCAGACCAGGTCCATGGCGTAGCTGGTCGCGCCATTGCGGTAGCCGATGCTCTGCACCTGGCCGAGCCCGCCGCCGGCGAAACGCAGTCCGAGCAGGGCGGTGTCGTCGGCTTCCTGGTCATGGAACTTGGCGCCGAGCATGGCGCTCACCGACACGACATCGTCATCCATCAGCCAGACCAGGCGGTCGAGCGCATGAATGCCGGCCGTCAACAGCATGCCGCCGCCGGTTGCCTTGCGCAGATGCCAGTCGCGGCGATTGTGCTCCATCCACAGCTTGATGATCCAACTCGATCCGATGAGCGGCCGGCCGAGCGTTCCTTCCTCCAGCATTTGCCTAGCCGCCATGCAGGGCAGGGCGAAATGCATGAGATGGGCCACCATCAGCTTGACGCCGCCGGCGGCCACAGCGGCATTGATCGCATCGCAGGCCGCCGCCGTCGGCGCCATCGGCTTTTCGAGCATGATGTGCTTGCCAGCCTTTGCCGCTCCGATCGCCATTTCGGCATGGAGATGGTGAGGGCTGGCGATCAGGACGGCGTCGACATCCTTATCGTCCAGCAGCTTGCGCCAGTCGGTGTAGCCGCGACCACCATGTTCGGCGGTGAAGCCGGCCAGGGCATCGTTATTCCCGCGGCACGATGCGACTAGGCGCAGGCCGTGCACTTCCTTGATTGCCCTTGCATGGGCCCCGCCGAAATCGCCCGCTCCGATAATGCCTATTCCAATCATCGTCCTGCCTTTTCATACGCGGCGTCGATCAGCGACATCGCCGCAACATAGTCATCGATCGAAATTGCCGGCGGCGCTTTTCGGGCCAGCCGGTCGAGCGTGTCGCCCATGCATAGCCGATAGCGCGTCGCCGGCAATTCGATCGGCAAGTCGACGATAACGCCATCGTCGAGCGTCGCACAGATGGCGCGGTCGCCATAGTCGATGAGGGTCGCATTCTCACTGACGATGCGCCATTCGAAATCGCCGCCGGGGCGCATCGAAGCGAAAGTGTATCCGGCCTCGACGATGAACAACGCTCCGGCAGCGTCTTCCAGCACAAGCAGCGCATGGTCCTCGACCTCGGCGCGGTGAATGCGGTTCCCGATCGAAACGGCTTTCAGCTCAAGCCCGCTGGTTGCCAGGCTGAGCGCGGCGTCGATGCCGTGTATGCCGAGGTTCCTCAGCGCGCCGCCGCCACCGATCGCCGGATCCACGACCCAGGCGACACCGTCGGCCGCATAGCGCTGCGGCGGGCCATTGACCAGCCGGAACTGGCAATGCGCAACCGCACCGGCGCGGCCTTGCTGGCGAAGCCTTTCAAAGCCAATGACGGCCGGCCCAAAGCGGTTGGGCAGGGGAACACTGACAAAGGCCTGGTGCTGCCTCGCCAGGTCGCGCAGCGCGGCCAACGCCCCGGTGCTGCTCGCCGCCGGCTTTTCCAGGATCAGCGGTATGCCGGCTTCGATGACGGCCCGCGCCCGCACGGGCACCGTCGAAGGATGACCCATCAGCAGGATCACATCAGGCGGGCTGGAGAGGATTTTCGCAAAATCCGCAATGAACGGCAAATGATGACGCGCCGCGAAGGCGCGCGCATGCTCCGCGTCCTCATCCCAAATGCCGGCAATCTCGGCACCACAAGCGTGTGTGGCGTCGAGATGCATTTCGGCGTGCCAATGGCTTGAGCCGGCCAGGACAATCTTCATTTCAGTGACGAATCCTCTTACTTGCAGGATATCCTACAAGTCGCTATGCTACAAGCATCGACCGCTTTGCGGTGCGCCAACGGGCGCAAATTGCAGCGGCGCTGGGAGCAAAATGCCGGAACCCAAGTTGATCTCAGAACCCAAGCCGATCTCGGAACCTAAGTCGATCGAGCCGCTGACCAGACCGCCGCTGCTTCACGTCAGCGTGCAGGAGAGCCTCAGGAAATATATCCAGAGCAACAAGCTCAAGGCGGGGGACCCCTTGCCCCCGGAAACCTTCCTTGCGCAGCGGCTCGGCGTCGGCCGCAACTCGGTGCGCGAAGCGATCAAGGCGCTGGAGTCGATCGGCATTCTGGAGACGCGTCGCGGCATCGGCGTGTTCGTCAAGGAATTCTCGTTCAAGCCCTTGCTGGATAATCTGGCATATGGCCTGCAGGATTCGTTGCGCGACGTGGAAGAGCTGCGCGAGATCCGCCGCGTCCTTGAAACCGGCCTCATCGCCAAGACCATCGAGATGATCAGCCCCGAAGACGTCGCCGCGCTGCGCCAGTTGACCGAAAGCATGCGGCGGCGCGCCGAGCGCCAGGAGAGCTTTGCCGAGGAGGACCAGCAATTCCACCAGCTGCTGTTCCGCTGCCAGAACAATCACATGCTGAGCGCGCTGATCGACATCTTCTGGGTGGCGTTCAACAAGGCCTCGAACTTCACCAGCCTCGACAATCCGACGCCGCTGGCGACGTGGCGCGACCATCACGAGATCGTCGAGGCCGTCGCCGCCAAGGATGTCGATCGGGCGCGTCAGCGCCTCGACGACCACTACAGGGGGATTCAGCAAGTGATCGCCAAAAACCGAACGACCTGACCAACACCGAACTACCTGACAATGCCAAGGGAGGAAACCATGCGCATCAAGACTATAGCTCGTCATCTGGCCGTCACCGGGCTGCTGCTCGGCGGCATCGGCCTGCACACCAGCGTCCAGGCACAGGGTGCGAAGACCATAACCGGGGGCTTCGACGTCGGCCCCGGCGGCTTTCCCAAGAACTTCAATCCGCTGGCTGCGACCGGCGGCTTTACCTGGCTCAGCACCTATTTTGAACCGCTGGTCATCTACAACGCCGACCTGACCGAACTCGAAGGCGATCTGGCCAAGGACTACAGGGTCAGCGACGACCAGCTGACCTATACGTTCAACCTCGTCCAAGAGAGCTGGCACGACGGCAAGCCGTTCACATCCAAGGACGTCAAGTTCACGCTTGAGCTCGCCAGGAACAAAGCGTCCGGCAGCCTGTTTGCCGCGCGTCTCGGCGACATCGCGTCGGTCGACGCGCCGGACGATCGCACCGTCGTCGTCAAACTGTCGAAGCCCAACGGCTCCTTCCTGTCCATTCTCTCGCAGGTGATGATCCTGCCGGAGCATGCCCTGGCCGCGATCCCACCGGAAACGCTGGCCACAAGTACTTGGTGGTCCACCACTCCGGTCGGCACCGGCCCCTTCAAATTCAATCGCTATGTCAGCGATCAATATGTCGAGCTGGCCGCGGATGACGACTATCGCGGCGGCAAGCCGAAGGCCGACGTGCTCATCAACCGGTATTTCGAGAGCCCGGCGGCGGCCGTTGCCGCGCTGCGCGCCGGCGAGATCCAGTTCACCTATGTCGAGCCCGACGACGCGGTATCTTTCAAAAGCGACAGCAATTTCAAGGTGATCGAGGGCGCTTCTTATGTAGTCAACTACATCGGGCTCAACCAGAAGGTCGAGCTCTTCAGGGATGTTCGCGTCCGCCAGGCGATCATGTACGCGATCGATCGCAATGCCATCATCGAGAGCCTCTATGGCGGGGCGGCCAAACCGGCCAATTGCGGCTACGTCGCGCCGCATCTGCTTCCCGAAGGCCTCGAGACCTATGCTTACGATCCGGCAAAGGCCAAGGCTCTGCTTGCTGAGGCGGGCTGGGACAAGATCAACGGCGATAAGCCCATCACCTTGCTGACCTATTACGGCTCGCCGCAAGCGGCCAATGTGATGGCCGCAATCCAGTCGATGCTGGCCGAGGTCGGGATCAATGTTGTGCCGCGTGTCGTCGATACGCCGACCTATAATGGCATCGTCTACAAGGAAGGCACGCCGGACTGGAACGCGTTTGCGATGGTCTATGCCGGCCTGCAGAACGGTCCAAATCCGGCTGGCATCAGCCCGGGTCTCAACAAGTCCCAGATTCCGCCGGCAGGCTTCAACACCATGCGCATCGAGTTCGACGATCTGAGCGCTGCATTGGACGCCGCGCTCGGCCAGACCGATCCGGCCAAGATCGATCAATCCTGGCAGGAAGTCTGCAAGGTGATGAACAAGGATCTGCCCTGGGCGACATTATGGGTAGCCAACCGCTATGGCGTGGCGTCCAACAAGCTGCGTGATTTTGTCTGGACGCCGGCGCCTGCCGGCGGTCCTTTCGCGGCTCACCCGGAACGCTGGGACATCCAGTAAAAACGCCTGGCGGGCCACTCCAGGCCCACCTTTGCACGGAGCCGGCCTGATGCCGGCTCCGCTCACCATCACCACGGACAGCCAATGCTGAGTTTCATTGCCCGCCGCAGCGCTACAGGACTGTTGATGCTGGTCGCTCTGAGCGTCCTCATCTTCATCCTTCTGCGGCTGGCGCCCGGCGATCCGATCGACGCGTACATCAACCCATCCAGCCCGATGTCTGCTTCCGACCTCGAAGTCCTGCGTGACCGGCTTGGGCTTGACCAGCCGCTTCCCGTGCAATACCTCGCCTGGCTTCGCGCTGCGCTCAGCGGCGACTTCGGCTATTCGATCCAGCGCAGCGGCGTTGCCGTGCTGCCGCTGGTCATGGATCGTATCGGCCCGACCGCGCTCCTGATGGGCACGGGCCTAGCCATCGCCATCGTGCTCGGCATTTCCGCCGGCATTTTCAGCGCCGTCCGCCGTAACGCGCTGCCCGACATCGCGCTGTCGGTGGTTTCTTTCATCGGCATCTCCAGCCCGGCTTTTCTGACGGCACTTCTCGGACTGTACTTCTTCTCGGTGTTGCTGCGCTGGGCGCCATCAGGCGGCATGCAGACCGCCGGCGCACCTTTTTCCATATCGGACGTGCTCGCGCACCTCGTCCTGCCCGCCTGCCTGCTGTCCATCGGACACGCCGCGCTGATCATGCGCTACATGCGCGCGTCGCTGCTGGAAGTGCTCAACCAGGACTATGTGCGGACCGCGCGTGCCAAGGGAGTGCGCGAATTCTGGGTGATCATCAAGCACGCGACCCGCAATGCGCTTTTGCCTGTCATCACCCTGATCGGGTCGACGGTCGGCATCGCGATCGGTGGCGCCATCTTCCTCGAAAGCGTGTTCAACTGGCCGGGCATGGGCCTGCTGCTGGTCAACGCCGTCGGCACAAGGGATTACCCGGTCATCATGGGCGCCACCCTGGTAATCGGCATCTGCGTCATTCTGGTCAATCTCCTGACCGATATCGTCTATGCCGTCGTCGACCCGCGCATTCAGGTGTCGTGATGACGATCACCGCGCCAGATCCGACAGCTGTGCCGCAAACCAAAGGACCGCTCCGCCGCGCGCTCGACCGCTTCTTTGAAAATCGTGCGGCGCGCGCCGGTCTGTTGATCGTTATCCCTATCCTGCTGGCGGTTTCGACCTATCATTTATGGTGGCCGTTCAGCCCCAACGCGATCGATCTCAGGGCGATCAACAAGGGGCCGTCGGCCATTCATTGGCTAGGCAGCGACGGCGTCGGCCGCGACGTCATGGCCCGGTTGCTGCAAGGCGGGCGGATCTCGCTGCTGGTCGCCGTCTGCTCGGTCGCCATCTCGATCGTCATCGGCTTCCTAGTCGGCGCCGTCGCCAGCTTCGGCGGGCGTGTTGTCGACGGCACGGTGATGCGCTTCGTCGATCTCGCAATGACGCTGCCGCCGGTGATCTTCCTGCTCGTGCTCGCTTCGATTGCCGGCACCGGCATCGCGCCGACCATCCTGGTGATCTCGCTGCTCTCATGGCCGGTGCTGTCGCGCATGGTGCGCGCCCGGCTGCTCGAGCTGCGCGAGCGCGACTTCGTCGTCGCCGCCCGTGGCATGGGGGCAGGACTGCCGCATCTCCTGTTCCGTCACGGCCTGCCGAACTGCATCGACATTCTTGTCGTCTACGCCACTTTGCAGATCGCCAACGCCATTCTGCTCGAAGCTGGCCTCTCCTTCCTCGGCCTCGGCATCGCGCCGCCCGAAGCCAGCTGGGGCAACATGCTCAATCTCGCCCGCTCCACCGTCGTGCTCGAGCAATATCCCTGGCAATGGATGTTTCCCGGCGCCGTGCTCGTGCTCACCGTTCTGGCCATCAACTTCATTGGCGATGGCCTGCGCGATGCATTCGACCCTCGTTCCGATCTCAACTGACCTGAAGGTTTTTCAAAATGCCCCTGTTTACCGGCGTCGTGCCACCTGTCGTCACCCCGCTCCATTCCGATTTCAGTGTCGACTTCCCGTCGTTCACGCGGACGATCGAGAACCTGCTCGACGGCGGCGTTCACGGGCTGTTCGTGCTCGGCTCGACCAGCGAGGTCGTCTTCCATGACGAGGCCGGCCGCAGGGCCATCCTCGAGCATGCGGTCAAAGTCAACAATGGCCGCGTTCCGATCTTCGCCGGGGTCATCGACCCGACGACCGATCGTGTCATCAACCACGCCAAGGTAGCCAGATCGGCCGGCGCCGACGCCGTCGTGGTCACCGCGCCCTTTTATGCCCGCACCAGCCAGCCCGAGATCGGCGATCACTTCCGTTATATCAAGGATGCGGTCGACATCCCCATTATCGCCTACGACATTCCGGTCTGCGTTCATGTCAAGCTAGAGCGCAAGACCACCGTCGGCCTTGCCAGCGAGGGGGTTATCGCGGGGATCAAGGATTCCAGCGGCGATGACGGCAATCTGCGTTATGTGCTCAAGGACATGGCCAACGATCCGAATTTCTTCGGCATGACCGGATCCGAGATCCTGGTCGACAGCGTGCTTGCCATGGGCGCGCATGGCGTCGTGCCGGGCCTCGCCAATGTCGATCCGCACGGCTACGTCAAGCTGTGGAACCTGATGCAGGCGGGTCAGCACGTCGAAGCCCGCGTGGAGCAGGAGCGGCTGTTGAAGCTGTTCGAGATCGTCTGGATTTCGCTCGGCAGGACAAGCGCCGGCTCGGCCGGTGTCGGCGCCTTCAAGACCGCGATGAAAAGCCTCGGCATCATCGCCTCCAACACCATGGCGCGGCCGCAACGCAGCTTGAACGACGAGGAGACCGCAAAGGTCGACGTTGTTCTGCGCGACGTCGGGCTGCTACGCTGACCGTGGACGCTCCGATTCTCTCGATTTCCGGTCTGCGGGCCGTGTTCCGCATAGCGGGGCGCGACATCGCCGCCGTGCAGGACGTCGATCTGACGATCGGATCGGGTGAAACGGTCGCGCTCGTCGGCGAATCCGGATCGGGCAAATCCGTCACCAGCCTGTCGATCATCGGCCTGCTGCCGAAGAAGATCGGACACATCGCCGAGGGATCGATCGCGCTGCGGCGCAGGGATGGCACAGTCACCGAGCTGACCGGCCTCGATCCTGAGTCGCTGCGCAAGGTGCGCGGCAACGACATCGGCATGGTGTTCCAGGAGCCGATGACCAGCCTCAATCCGGTCTACACCATCGGCGAGCAGATCGCCGAGCCGATCCGCATCCATCTCGGCAAGTCGCATCGTGATGCGGCCGCCGACGCCGTGCGGCTGCTGGCTCAGGTCGGCATTCCCGATCCCGGCCGGCGGGCGCGGCAATACCCGCATGAGCTGTCGGGAGGGATGCGCCAGCGCGCCACCATCGCGATGGCCTTGTCCTGCAATCCGACCTTGCTGATCGCCGACGAGCCGACCACCGCGCTCGACGTCACCATTCAGGCCCAGATTCTCGACCTGCTGGCCGAGCTGCAAGCGCAACGCGGCATGGGCATTCTGTTCGTCACGCACAATCTCGGCGTCGTTGCCGAGATCGCCGACCGGGTCGCGGTGATGTATGCCGGGCGCATCGTGGAATCGGGTCCGGTGAGCGAGGTGTTCACCCGTCCGCGTCATCCCTACACCGCGGGGCTGATGCGTTCGGTGCCACGGCTTGGCCAAGCCACCACGCTGAAGGCAGCAGGAACGCCGCTTCCAACCATCGCCGGCAATGTTCCGTCGTTGGCTCTGCTGCCCAAAGGCTGCTCCTTCGCGCCGCGTTGCGCCCTGGCTGTCGATGCCTGCCGCACTGCTGTACCGCCATTGTTCGCGGCGACGTCGACCCAGAAAAGCCGTTGTTTGCGCTGGGAGGATCTCTGACAGTGGATGCCCCATTCCTCTCGGTTAGGAACCTGACCAAGCATTTTGCGCCGACGGCGTTCTCGCGCGGTCCCATCGTCAGGGCGCTGGAAGATATTTCCTTCGATATTGCGCGCGGCCAGGTGGTCGGCCTCGTCGGCGAATCCGGGTCGGGCAAGACCACGATCGGCCGCTCGGTGCTGCGTCTCATCGAGCCGACGTCCGGCGAAATAAGATTTGACGGCGTCGATATCACTAAGTTGAGCGCCGGCCCGCTGGCTCGCCAGCGCCGCAAGATGCAGTATATTTTCCAGGATCCGTTCGCCAGTCTGTCGCCGCGCATGACCATCGGGCAGATCCTGACCGAAGGCCTGGATATTCAGGGCATCGGCAACAGGCGCGAGCGGCGGGCGAGGGCGGAGAAAGCACTTGCTGCGGTCGAGTTGCCAGTCGATGCCTATGACCGCTACGCCCACGAATTTTCAGGCGGGCAGCGTCAGCGCATCGGCATCGCCCGCGCGCTTACGCTCGAACCCGAATTCATCGTCGCCGATGAGCCGGTCTCTGCTCTCGATGTCTCCATTCAGGCGCAAATCATCAATCTTCTGCGCGACCTGCAGGTCCGGCTCGGCCTGACCATGCTGTTCATTTCGCATGACCTGGCCGTCGTCGAATATATCTGCGACACGGTGATCGTTCTCTATCTCGGGCGTATTATGGAAGTTGCACCGGCGGCCGCGCTTTATGCCCGGCCGCAGCACCCCTACACGCGCGCGCTGCTCTCGGCTATTCCGTCGCTCGACCCACTGGCCAAGCAAGGCCGGCAGGTGCTGAAGGGCGACATTCCAAGCCCCGCAAATCCGCCAACCGGGTGTGTTTTCCGAACCCGTTGCCCGGTCGCCATAGACGCTTGTGCCGGCATCGTCCCGCCGCTGCGGGCAACGTCAGATGGCCATCTGAAGGCCTGCATTCGCGACGACATCGCTTGAGGCAAGCCGGCGCGAGGCGCAGCGCGCAGAACAGCGTCGTTAGTCTCCCTAGGGCACCACAAGGCCACGTCACATTCGCAAACGACCTCGTCCCGTCCGGGCGCCTTGCCTCGTAGGCATCGCGGACGGCGGCGCTTTCGGCGATGCGCCCCCAGGGTTTCTTCGTATTTCAATTGCAATCAGTTTCCGCCGATCATGAAATCTACGTGCAACCCTCATCGTCGATAGAACAACAAGACCAGCAAGGCAGGTAGCCGAGTTCGTCGAGAATAACGAGAGCGACGTTGACTGGTCGATGCAAACCTTCAACGCCGCCCCGGGTTGAGCGCCCTGAAGGGCCTGCGTGGGGCGACCAAGAGTGAACCAAGAGTGAAAGGACAGCACAATGCGCGGTAAATCAATCAACCGGACCACGGCTGGCATGAGCATCCTCATTGCGGCCGCCGGCGCTCTAATGTTGGGCGCCACAACTCCAGCTGGGGCTGTCGAGCGGAAGAAAATCGACTGCTCCGGACGCCCTGAGACAGGCGCCAAAGCCAACTATTCCTGGAATAACGGGATTCAGACCGCGCGTGTCTACTACAACAACCATTGCTCGAAACGGATGATGGTCACCCTGACCTTCATTTCCAATCCCGGGTCTCGCAGGGAGTGTTGGAGGACCCCCAGAGGGAAGGGCGACAAGTTGTTCACGTTTGGGCTGACTAGCATCAGGAAAGGCTGCCATGATCCCGGTCCAACCTAAAGCTGGCCGGATTAATCCCTTGGCGTGATTTCTATTGGTTGGCGCTGTCAGGCGGAAAACTGTGCGGATCACGTGAGACAGTTCCCATCGGTCGCGGAGATCGCGCCAGCCGCTCTGCGAGCGCCGGCCGGGGCGGAACCGGAAGAAAGCGCCCTAGAGCAATTCCAGGAAAAGTGCGGAGCGGTTTCCGTCCGGAATTGCGTAAAAACAAATGCTTAGAGCGGGTCAGCGGTTCTATCAAAAGCTGAACCGCTCTAGGCGCCCTTCGCATCGAGCCCGAGCACCGCGACGCGGGGGTGGCACCGGCAAGGCTTTGCTCGCGCTAGGCTTGGATGAGAGCTATTGAGCTTGCGTAAGCCATTTGGGCTTAGGCACAGCCTGCAACAGGCTTTGCGTATATTCGTGGCGAGGCGCCCCGAACAGCGCCGAGGTTTGACCTTCCTCGACAATCTTTCCATCTTTCATGACCATGATCCGGTCGGCGAAATGGCGGACGATCGGCAAGTCGTGTGTGATGAAAATATATGAGAGTCTAAGCCGCGTCCTAAGGTCGGCCAGAAGGTCGATCACCTGCGCCTGGATGGAGACGTCGAGCGCCGAAACCGCCTCGTCGCAGACGATCAGTTCCGGCTCGCTCGCGAGCGCGCGCGCAATGGCGATGCGCTGTCGCTGGCCGCCGGAAAACTGGTGCGGGTAGCGGTCGGCGTGTTCCGGCAACAGCCCCACCAATTCCAGGAGTTCTGCCACTCGAGCCTTCCACCTGTTCTTCGGCAGAATATCGCGGTGGATTACCCAGGGTTCGGAAATGATGGAGTAAACGCGCATGCGCGGGTTCATCGATCCGTACGGATCCTGGAACACCATCTGGACCTTGCGCCGAAACGCCATAAGACGCTTCTCGTTCATTTCGAAGATGTTCTCGCCGGCGAAGACGGCCTTGCCCGCGCTTGGCGCGTTCAGCCCCAACAGCATGCGTGCGAGGCTCGATTTGCCGGAGCCGGACTCGCCGACGATGCCGAGCGTTTCGCCTCTCCTGACCTCGAAGCTTATGTCATCCACCGCCTTGAACGTCCGCTTGCTGCTGAAAGCTCCGGAAGCAAGCACATAGTGCTTGGTGAGATGTTCCACCTTGAGCAGGGTTTTGCCGGCGATCGTCGTCGAACGCCTGTTCGGCGCCTCCGCTGCGTTGCCGTGGGGCAGGGCGGAGATGAGGCGGCGCGTGTAGGCGTGCTGCGGATTGCTGAAGACCTCCTTGGCGATGCCTGTCTCCACCACCTTCCCGCCGTTCATGACGATAATCCGGTCCGCCATGGACGAGGCGACTTCGAGGTCGTGGGTGATCATGATCAATGCCATGCCGGTCTCGCGCTGGAGGCCGCGCAGCAGATCGAGGATCTGCGCTTGCACGCTGACGTCCAGAGCGGTCGTCGGCTCATCGGCGATCAGGATGTCCGGTTTCAACGCGATCGCCATGGCGATCATCACGCGCTGGCGTTGTCCGCCCGAGAACTGATGTGGATAGAAGTCGACGCGGTTTTCCGGCTCTGGAATGCCCACACGCCGAAGCAGTTCTATCGTCTTGGCGCGTGCGTCCTTGCCGGCTCCCGCGCCGTGGCTCTCATAGACCTCCTCGATCTGGCGCCCCACCGTATAGACGGGGTTCAGGTAGGCGAGCGGATCCTGAAAGATCATCGCAATCCTGCTGCCGTTGATGCTTCTGCGCGCCTCCGCGCCAAGGCCCGAGAGTTCGACGCCATCGAAGAGGCAGGAGCCGGCCACGATATCACCTGGCGGACAGTCGATGAGATCCATCACCGTGCTGGTGCTGACGCTTTTTCCCGAACCGCTTTCGCCGAGGATCACGAGAGTCTCGCCACGGCTGACGTGGAAAGAGACATCGTCGACCGCGCGTACCGGCTCATCGTCCGAAAGGAAATCGACGGTCAGTCCGTCGACTTTGAGAATGGGATTGGTCGCGTTGCTCATCGGGCGGCTTTTCGCAATGTCTGAAGACGCCAGCGTTGCTGCGGATCAGCGACGGTGCGCGCCCAGTTCGAGAGGATGTTGAGCGACAGCGTCGTCAGCATGATTGCAAGACCCGGCCAGAATGCGATCCACCAGGCTGTCGCGAGATAGCCGCGGCCGTTTGCCACCATTGCACCCCAGGTGAAATCCGGCGGCTGAATGCCGAGGCCAAGGAAACTCAGCGCCGATTCCGAGAGAATGACGGTCGCGAAATCAATGGCGGAAATCGTCACCAGTGTCGGCAGGACGAGGGGGGCGAGGTGCCGGACGATGATCCGGGCCGGCTTCGCGCCCATGGCTCGCGCCGCGCTCACAAACATGCGCTCGCGCAACTCCAGCACTTCTGCGCGCGCCGTTCTGAGATAGATCGGCATGCGCGTAACGGCGAGAACGATCACCAGGTTGGTGATGCTCGGGCCGAGCGTATAGAGTACGATGAGCGCGAGCAGCAGCGAGGGAAAGCTCATGACGACATCGGCCAGGCGCAGAATGAGATGGCTGTACCAGCGCTCCGAATAGCCCGCTATCAGGCCGAGCGTTCCACCAACCAGCATGGACGCGAATACCGCCGCCGCGGCAATGCCGAACGTATTCTGCGCGCCGACAATCAGCCTGGCCAGGATGGGACGGCCGAGGGTATCGGCGCCGAGGACATAGATCCAGCCGCTGGCCAGCGAGAACGGGGCGAGGTTTCGCTGGCGCAGCCCCAGCCGCGAAGCAGCGTCGCCCACCAGCCACGGGCCGAGGACCGCAGCGAGCACGATGATCGTCAGGAAGATAGCGGCGGCGAGCGCAAGCTTGTCGCGCTTCAGATAGGCGAGAAGCACGCTGCCGCTGCCTGGAACCGCCGCCGGCTTGATGTCGGGGGTGATGATCGTCATGGCTCAGTACCGGATGCGCGGATCGAGAACCGCGTAGAGCAGGTCGATCGCGATGTTCAGGATGAAGATGGCGGTGGCCGTCACCAGAATCGTCGATTGGACGACGGCAAAATCGCGCTGGATGATCGAGTCGATCATCAGCTTGCCGATACCGGGCCAGCCGAATATCGACTCCACGACGACGGCGCCGTTGACGAGACTGGTCGCCAGGTCGCCGGCGACCGTGACGACGGGCAGCAGCGAGTTGCGAAGCGCATGCCCGAAGATGATCTTCTGTCGGGGCAGGCCTTTGGCCCTTGCGGTCTTGATGTATGGAGAGGCAAGCGCGGACAGCATCGTTCCGCGCACGACCTGCACCAGGAGACCGAAGGGGCGAAGCATCAGCACGAAGACGGGCATGATCCAATGGGCCCAGGTTCCGGTGCCGGATGTCGGCAAAAGCCCGAGCCCCACAGCGAAGACAAGGATGCCGACGATGGCGACCCAAAAATCCGGGGCGCTTGCGCCGGCCAGAGAGACGAGGCTGGCGACACGGTCGAACATGCTGCCCGGCCGCGCGGCCGCAAGAGAGCCGACAAGGATAGCCAAAGCGGTCGACAGCGTGATCGCGACGGCGGCAAGCTTCAGCGTTTCCGGGAACGCCTCAAGCGCGACCTGCATCGCCGAGCGGTTCTGGCGTAGCGATTCACCGAAATCCAGCTGCAGAAGATCGCGCAAATATTCCAGAAACTGCCAATAGATCGGCTGATCGAGGCCGTTCAACCGCGCGAACGCGGCCCGAGCTTCCGCAGTCGAATCGAGAGGCAGGTACAAGGCGGAAGGGTCGCCGGTGAGCCGTGTCAGGAAAAAGACCAGCGTCAACAGACCTATGACCGACAGGATGCTGTGGAACGCCCGGCGTCCAAGATAGGTAATCATTTGGGATGCCCTTGGACGGATATCGACGGAGGCAACGGGTCAGGGGCGCAGGATCACGATCGGACCCAGCGCCCCCGTATCACTCAGTCTTTTTTGATAGCGATATTGGCCAGCGGTATTTCGCTGTTGGTGGTGATATCGGGCTTCCATTCCAGCCTGGTGCCAACGCGGGTATAGCCGATCATGTGGAACATCGGGATGTCCGCCACCACTTCGTTGCGGGCCTTGCCGAAGATCGCCTTGAAGCTGTTGGTGCGGGCTTCGCCGGTCGCAGCCAGGGCCTCGTCTATCTCCTTGTCGAACGCCGGATCGGCCACGGTCGAGTAGCTCCCGCTCGATCGGTAGAAGATCGGAACCGTGAAGGCCGCATCGCCCTTGTTGTTGTCGTGCATCATCTGCAGGAGATTGGGGCCGCGCTCCGGCGGGAAAGGCTTTTGCAGATAGCGCAGCCAGTCGGCGACATCGAGCATGGTAAGCTTGACGTTGAGGCCGGCATCCTGCCACATCGTCATCATGGCCTCCATCGTTTCCGCGCCGTTTGGATAGATGCCGTTTCGCCCGATGAGCTTGATCTCGGTATCGACCGCGACACCCGCCGCGCGCGCCTCTTCGATGAGCTTTTTCGCCTCTTCCGGATCGTACGGCCAAGGCTCGAGCGCATCGTCATGCCCGTTGATCCCGGAGACGACCATCTGCGACGCACGCTTGACGTCGTCGCCGAACAGCTGCGCAAGGCCTTCCCAGTCGATCGCGAGGTTGAGCGCCTTGCGGACGCGCAGGTCATCGAGCGGCGGCTTGGCGGCATCGATACGGATCGCGGTGGTTTCGGAGTTCAGGTAGGCGAAATCCGTCTCCGGGTTGCTGGCGTCCTGGATGGCAATCGACGGCGTCAGGTCAGCTTCCCCGGTTTCCACCATGGCAGCTCTGATCGAGGATTCGGGCCGCCAGACATAGGTTGCCTTCGTGATCTCCGGCTTCTCGCCCCAATAGCCGTCGAACGCGTCCAGCACCACGGTTTGCGGGGAAAAAGTCGACAGCTTGAATGGGCCGGTCCCGACCGGATCGTTCACCGCCTTGTCGACCGGTGTCTTCGGCGAGACGATCATGACCACGCTCAACAGCGTCGGCATGATGGGCTCGGGCCTGTCCGACTTTATCTCGACGGTTAGATCGTCGACCGGCGTCAGCGTTAGCTTGGCATCGCCGAACTTCGCTATGTTGCTGCAAGTGATCTTGCCGCTGATCATCCTGTTGATGGAGAACGCAACCGCATCCGCGTTGAGCTCCGTTCCGTCCTGGAACTTCACGCCCTCGCGCAGCTTGATCCGCCAGGTCGTCGGGTTCACGCTGGTCCACTCGGTCGCCAATTTCGGCTGAGGTTGTCCGGTGATCGGATCGATGACGGTCAACGATTCAACGACGTTTTGGCTGAGTATCTGGCCGACATTTGTGATGATGGTGCCGCAGGGCTCCAGATTGGCCGGCTGCTCCGGCAGGACGATACGGATGTCCTGCGCCGCATCTTGTGCGACAGCCGATGGCGCGGCAGCAGTCATCAATACGACAGCTGCAATCGTATGAGCGCTTTTATTCATGTCTCTCCTCCCTTTGATATTCCGTTTTGGCTGTCGGGCGCAGGGCGAACCTCCTCGTCCCGTTCGTCCGACAATTTGCCGATCTCCCGGCGACTAGGCGGCGATCCTCTCGATCAGTCCGCGCAGCATGTCTTTTTCCTGCGGCTTCAGATCCGTCAGCGGCGGACGGAGCGGGCCGGGGGTCCGTCCTATGAGCTCGACGCCTGCCTTGATGATTGACACTGGATAACCTTGTTCGCGATCGCGCAAAGCCGCGAAGGGGAAGAAGAAGCTGTGCAGGATTTCTTCCATTGCGGCGCGATCGTTTGTCCGCATGGCCCTGTAGAAGCGCTGTGCCAATTCCGGCACGAAGTTGAAGACCGCAGAGGAATAAGTCGTCACTCCGGCGCCGTTGAAGCCTTCGGCAAAGAGTTCATGCGTGGGCATGCCACCGATGTAGCAGAGCCGATCGCCAAGTTTGGCGGTGACGTGGCGGACAAGATCGATCTTGCCCGTGCCGTCCTTGAAGCCGATGAGGTTTGGGCACGCGTCGGCAAGGCGAGCAACCGTGTCGGCATTGGCGACCGAGTTCGCACGGTTGTAGATGATGACGCCGAGGCCAGTGGATTCGCACACGGCTTTGACGTGCCGGAATATCCCTTCTTGGGACGCTTCCATCAGATAATGAGGCAGAAGCAAAAGACCGTCGGCTCCCGCAGCCTCGGCGCGGCGAGCAATTTCCGTGGCGAGCGCCGTGCCGTAACCACAGCCGGCGATGATAGGCACATCTCCCGAGGCATCCTTGGCCGCGCGGGTAACGTCGGCGACCTCTTGCGGCGACAGGGAGAAGAACTCGCCCGTGCCGCCGGCCGCGAACAGGGCAGCGGCACCGAACCCCGAGAGCCATGCCACATGCGCGCGATAGCTTTCGAGATTGAGGCTGAAATCCTCATTGAAGTGTGTGACCGGAAACGACAGCAGCCCTGAAGCGACACGCGACTTGATTTCATCTGGCGACAAAGGAACTCATCCCACAAATTAATATGATGTCATCCAGAGTCATATGATGAGTGTTCGGACGAGTCAACCGCCGGTTTTGTCCTGGTTTGTCGAGCGCCGGACGGTCAGCGCGCGATAGCGCTTTATACCCGTCACCAGATGGCGGCGCATCGCCTCACGCGCCTTTTCCGGGTCGCGGGCCAGAATCGCATCCGCGATTTCCCTGTGCTCCTCCAGAATCGGATGGTCGCGATTGGGCAAGGGGTCGACGCCGCCCATCATCGTCTTGAACTTCACCCGCGGGATCATCCGCCGGCCGACATGTTCGAGGAATGCCTTGAACCTGGCGTTGTTCGTTGCGGTGGCGATCGCCATGTGGAACTGGAAGTCCGCCTCGTCGGTGGGTTGCCCTTGCGCCATGAGATCGGCGAACCTTTCGACCTGGGCCTCGATTTCAGCCTCCTGCGCCGGCGAACTGCGGGCTGCGGCAAGGCCCGCTGCCTCGACTTCGATGCCGATGCGCAGCTCGAGCTCTTCGATGATATCCGAGATCTTGTTCGTTTCGTCGGTGAAGAGCTTCAATCCCTCATCGACAGGTTTCGGGCCGAGAACGAAGACGCCGGCGCCTTGCCGCGATTCCACCAGCCCGTCGGCGCGAAGGGCGGCGATGGCCTCCCGGACCACAGTGCGGCTGAACCCGAACCGGTCAATCAGCGCAGGTTCCGTCGGCAACTTGTCGCCAGGTGCATAAAAGCCGGCTTCGATCTGCCCGCGCAACGCATCTGCAACCTGAGAAACGAACGACCTGCGGGACGTTCGATGTTCGACCTGCTGCATGGGTCCTCCAAACTTTTGCCGGGTCGAGACATTGCATACTCCCGGCGCAGGGCAAAAGCGAGGTCATCATATGAAAATTCGTATCCGAGGTCGAATGTCTTTATGTCATCATATGGCTTCTGCGCTCCGCATATGGGTCTTCAAGTCGCCTGGAGCGATTTTCGTCGGCACCTTTGCTGATACGGTCACGGCGATGAGCGGAGCCACGGCGTGGCGGCTTTCAGGCTGCGGCCGTCGGCAGGTGATCGCGGACCCACCTGACGATCTGCCCCGCCGTCATTGCCCCGGATGTGCGCGCAACCTCCTGTCCGCCATGGAAGAGGATCATGGTCGGGATGCTGCGAATGCCGAGCCTGGCTGCAACGGCCTGCTCATTGTCGGAATTGAGCTTGATCAGGCGAACATGCGGCTCCAGTTCGTTTGCTGCCGCTTCATATGCCGGCGCCATCATCTTGCAGGGGCCGCACCACCGTGCCCAGATATCGACGACGACGGGGAGGCTGCTTCGCGCGACCTGGCGATCGAAAGTCGGTGCATCGACGTCTGCCGGGTGACCCGAGAACAGCTTGGAGCCGCACTTTCCGCATTTCGCGTCCCTGGCATTGCGTGCCGGCGGCAGGCGATTGACCCCGCCGCATTTGCCGCAAACCACCAGATTTTCCTGCGCCATGGCCATTCACCTGTTGAAGTCGATCGCCGCCGTCAGGATGCAGTCTTGAGTGAAGCACCCTGCGCAGAAGCTGCCGCATCCGAGAAGCTCGCCAACTCTGCGGCGATGTCGGCGAGCTTTCGATCGGCGTCGACCTTGCGCCATGTGGACGGGGTGGCATTTCGCTGCAATTGCCGCGACAAGATGTCGACGGTGGCGTCGGAAGGACCGCCCCTGCGCTCGCTCACCCGCTGCCAAAGAACGAGCGGATCCGCCTCCAGCCAGAATCCGGCGAAAGTGACGCCTCTATCACTTGCCGCCTTCTCGATGCGGTCGCGATCGGCCGGCCTGTCAAAGACGGCATCGGCGACCACCGAACCGCCTTCGGAAAGGATCAAGTCGGCGCGCCATGCCATTTCGCGGTAGACGCGGTCGGACACTTCCGGTCGATAGGCCCTGTCCGGCAGTTTCGTCTCGACTGGCACCCCATGCATGGCTTTGCGGATGCGGTCGCTCTCGATAATGCGCGCGCCGGGCGGCGCGCCGACATGTGCGGCGAGTGCTTCGGCAACGGCCGTCTTGCCGGAACCACTCAAGCCGCCGATCGCGATCAGCCGAGGAGGCCTTGCCTGGAGAAGTGTTCGGGCAAGCTCGAAATAAGATCTGGCTTCGGCAATCAGCCCGCCGGAATCGGCACCGCCTTCCTCGATCTGGGTTGCGGTGACATGCGCGCGCACGGCAGCCCGCACCGCCATGAAGAACGGCAAGAGAATGAAGCCGTCCTCGTCGTCTGCTTCGTCGAGATAGCGGTTCACCACCAGGTTGGCGAGTTCCGGAAAGCCGCGATGCCAAAGGTCCATCAGCAGGAAGGCCAGGTCGTAGAGCACATCGATGCTGGCGATCTGGTCGTTGAATTCGATGCAATCGAAGAGGCGGGGCTCTCCATCGAAGAGACAGATGTTGCGCAGATGCAAATCGCCATGGCATCGCCGGATCTTGCCTGCGGATTCCCGCCGGTCGAGCAGTTCGCAATGACGGGCGAGGGCGGTGCGGAAAATCCCGGTAAATGTCTTGATCTCGGCTTGTTCGAAAACATTGCTGGTGGCAAAGCCGGCTTCGTTTATGGCGAGCACGCCTGCAAGGTTCGAGGATCCGCTGCCCTTGTGGACCTCCGGCGCCTCGCGATGATAGCGCACGATCATACACGCGACCGCTGTCATCAGCGCAGGCGTCAGCTCGTCACCGACTGCCATTCGATCGAGCAGCTTCGACTGATCGAAGCGGACCATCTCGATCGCCGCATCGACCAGTTTGCCGCTTCCGTCGAAGGCGAGCTTGCCGTCGGTCTCTCGCGTGATGCGCCGCACACCCAGATAGAGGCCGGGCGCGGTCTTGGAGTTGAGCTCCACCTCTTTCTCGCAAGCGGCGAGCCGCAGCACCGGGGTCGAGAAGTCGACATAGGGCAGTTTGACAGCTCGCTTGATCTTGTAGGCGCGCTGGCCAACCAGGAAGATGCGCGAGATGTGGGTTTCGATCGCTTCGACCGGCCCGGTCTCGCCATATGTGGCAGGGTCCATCAAAATCGCGGCCACGGATTCCTGATCCTCGACGATCATCGCATGCCTCTTTGTTTGTATCGAACCTTTGGAATCCGACGAGTGTGTTCGCTGAAATTCCGCGCCATCGGGGCCTTGCTGCCGCAGCGTCTGGGTATAACCAGCCAAGTCACGGATGCGTTCCCTAGTGCGACTCTCCCGGCGCCGATCGCATGTTCCGGCACACGTGGACGCGTTAATACGGATCGAATGATGCGCGGCGACGTTCTTTGACTCAGCGCGAGGAACGCGCCGAGCCGTCTCGCTATTACGACGATTGGACTTTGACGCAAAATCGGGAGCAGCCGCCATGGCTTTCAGGACGATACTTACCGTTATCGGGCCGAGCACGGGAGACAACGATCTCAAACTTGCCGCCGACCTGTGCAATGAAATCGGCGCGCATCTTGCTGTTCTCGTCGTTGCCATCGCTGCGCCGCCACCCGTCGGAGAGTATGCCGCAGTGGTTTCAGAAGCCTGGCTCGAGGCGCGTCAGGCCGACGAGAATCTGTTGAAGAAGCGAGCCGCTGCCGTGTCGGCTTTTCTCGCCGGCAGGGCGCCTTCGGCCGACGTCTCCAGCGAATATCCGGAAGCCGGCTGGGCCGACGACACCATCGGCCGTCGTGCCCGCTATGCCGACATCACGGTTTTTGGACCGGAGTTGCTTGCCAACGAAACGCTGAAGAGCAAAACGATCGAAGGCGCATTGTTTTCGTCGGGAAAGCCTTTGCTGCTCATCCCCCAGGGATCGCGGCCGACACTGAAGCCGAAACGCGTGCTGGTCGCCTGGGACGCCCGTCTGGAATCATCGCGTGCCGTCCGCGAATCCCTCGACATGCTGGCAGGCGCCGATGAGGTGCACCTCGTCATGGTCGATCCGGTGGAGGACGAATACCACCATGGGGCGGAACCTGGAGCCGACGCCGCTGCCTATCTCGCGCGGCACGGCGTGAATGTCACGGTCGACCGGCTGCCCAGCTTGAACCATTCAGTCGTCGACGTGCTTCGCAGGCACGCGGTCGACATCGCCGCCGACCTGATGGTGATGGGCGCCTATGGTCATTCCCGGTTGCGCGAGCGCATCTTCGGCGGCGTCACCATCTCGATGCTTGAAGATCCGCCGATGCCGATCCTTATGGCGCATTAGCAATTTAAGGACTGAAGACGGTTGGGCCGACGCGATCCGCCGCGGGAAGAATCCGTCACGCCAGCTGCGGAACATTGGTCAGTCCGCCGGCCAGTGGCGAGCGAATCTCGGGAAAACGCTAAGTATTTGTTTTTTCTGGTCGGAGTGGCAGGATTTGAACCTGCGACCCCATCGTCCCGAACGAGCGTGTCGGCCAGCAAAAGCCCGGATTTCCGGCATTCCTCATCACGGCCGGCGGCTCCTGTTCACCTTTGTTTCCGGCTTATCTGTGGGGATGTGAGGAGTGACGGGAGCGTTCGCCTTCTGTGCCCCGGGCATTCGGACGACGTTTTTCGGTAGATTTCGCGAGCGCGCCTTGGAGACGATCGCTTCGGCGGCATCCGCCTGGAAGTCGGGGTGATGGTGGCTATAGGTCTGGATCAGCATCTCGACGGTCATGCCGAGGAAGCCGGCGGCCGCCCAAGGGTCCGAGCCTTGCTGCATCAGCCGGGGTCGCGGCCGTGTGGCGGAAGATGTGCGGGGTGACGCCGGATCGACGCCATCGACCAGCACGCGCCCAGCCGCGGCAGGCCAGCTCGCTTCGACACACCATACGTCAGAGGGGCATTCTTGTGGATGTTCATTCGGACCGTCCGGTGAGTGCTGAAGCTTGGTAACTCCAGTCTCCTCGGTTCGGTCCGAATGGAAAACCTACAGAAAGCTCACAACTAGAGCCTGTTCCATCCCTGCATCGGGATGGAACTCCATCTCTTTTATTTGAGCATGATCTCCTCCGAAGACCGGGCTCCCGCTTTTTGCTACCCTGACCTACGGTTCGGGATCATGGCTTTGAGGTGTTGCTTATCCAGTCCTTGTTTGGCCACGGCGAACCCTCGCGGGATGTTGTTTCCCCGTGTAGGTCCTTCAGGTCACAAAGAATGCGCCTGCCGTAAGCGACAGAGCTGGAGAAAGGGTGGCGAACTGTGTTTGAGCTGCGCCGCCGATCCCGTCGCTGTCGAACGAGAGCGCCCCAGTCGAACTGTTGTAGATGATGTGGTCAGAGCTATCATGCGCGGCCTTGCCGGTAAAGAAAGCGTCCGATGAAAGCCCTCCCAACTTAAGCCCGGCAAAAATCGCGTCGTCGAGGTGGACTTTGTCCTGGGACTTGTTGAAGTCGGTGACCCTATCAATATTGCCGGCTCCAAGAGCGGTTTTGAAAACGAACGCATCGTTGCCGCCAAAGCCGCTCAACTTATCGGCACCGCCGCCGCCGTTGATGACGTTGGCGCCGGCATTGCCCTGGATGGTTTGGGCCAACTCGTTGCCGGTCAGGTTGATTGCCGTGGTGCCGGCGTCCCTCGTGGTGCCAAGGACTTCAACCGACGAGCCGGCTGAGAGCGCATAGCTCACAGAGGCCCACACCCTGTCTTGACCTTGGCCAGAGGCCTCGACCACCTTGTCGCCCGCGTTGTCGACATAGTATTCGTCGTTGCCGAGGTAGCCTGTCATCGTGTCGGCACCAGTTCCCTGAAGTACATCGGCGCCGCTGGTGCCGTACAAGGTGCCATCGCCGGTGCCGCCGGAAGGAGGGACAGTCCCAGACCCAGTCTCGGTCCCAGTCCCGGTCCCAGTCCCAGTCTCGGTCGAGCCAGTGGTCGGGGGAGTGACGTTCGCGCCCGTTACAGTGTCGCCGCTACCTGCCTTTTGATAGAGCTGCACCTCGTCGATCTGCATCTGCATCGACGAAGGGGTCGAGCTATCGAGAGTCGTATGCCATCCGGCCGCGTTCGAATTCGCGACCCCATTATTCATGATCAATTCCATCGGTTCATCCGGGATCGGGGCCTGTGCGCTGGTCACTTGCGCCATCTGGTGCCCATCGAGATACCAGGTGATCGATTCACCGGGCACCCAGTTGATCCCATACGTGTGGAAGCCGGCCGTGAGGTCGGTGCCGGTATCGATGCTGTTGCCGACCCACCCTGACGGCGAGTGGAGGTGCCAGGAGAACATCTGGTCTGCCGGCCCCGAACCGGTAAATCCACCCTCCTGTATATCGATCTCGAAATTGTCGCCGCTGCTGCCGGCGCCTTCGCCGGGCAACATCCAGAGGGCCGGCCATGCGCCATCGCCGCTCGGCGCCTTCATGCTGATCTGAAGATAGCCGCCATTGAATTCGAAGTTGCCGTAGCTGCTGACCGCGCCGGACGTGACCGGGTATGTCTGTGTCGTCCCCTGATTTATGCCGCTGATGGGCTGCTTGATCGCCGTGAGATCCAACTGCCCGTTGGTCACGGACACTTGGCTCGGCACATCGTAGTCGGCATAATACTGCGAGCCTGCGTTGCTTCCTCCTGATCCATTGCTATTCCATGGCCAGCCGTTGGCGGCATTGCTGGTGATGTAGGTATTCCAGTCGCTGTCGAGCGCCGTACCGGAGAAGGTTTCCTCGAAGACGAGATCGCTAGAGGCAAAGCCTGCGGGTGCGGAAAGAGTCATTCAGTGATCCTCTGTGGCGTTGAAAACAGCCGCGCATCGCCAAGGCGCACGACATATCGCATGCTCGCAGTTCGGCACCGCGAACGGATTTCAAAGTAGCGGAGATTTGGAAGTCCTCGCCCAGACATTATTGTCGAGCGAACTTAACGTTGAACTCGCCATAGAAGGTGAGTTTTGTCGACGGGAATGCTCATCAGGCCCTCGTCCTCGAAACCATAAACGGTGTCGCTGCAGACGGGCGCAAGGGGGTCAACGGATCGAGCCGTAGCCGGACAAAAGTCGAGCGCAGCTGTTCCGGCAGAAGTATCGCCGGGCTTGCAGTTTAGTATAATCACAGTAGAATCCTTAGTCGTTCCTGTTTTTTGTTTTCATTACGCCCACACCCCTAAGTCAAGCGCTGGTATTTCCGCTTTCTGGCTTACTCACGCACCGTCTTGTATCTACGTGAGTTGATCACTCGAGGACGATGTACGTAACCCAACCTGCCATATGCGGCGAGAATGAGGCTGGGCGAAAACTTATTAACACCTTCTAATGTAGGGGTGTGTCGAACGGCCGCACCGAAACAGCCTTCCGGACGTCCTACGAAAAACCGTGTCCGTCGGCTGAAATGTTGCGCTGGTTTGGGCGCCAGTGGTTCGAGCGGGTCGTTCGCATATGAGATCGTCGAGAAGGACGGCCGGGATGTCTTGCGATGCTGCGTGGCGGACGAGCCGTCGGAGCTATGGCTGGAGCTGCCGATCCCGATGTTCGACCGTGCCGTTTGCGCGGCAGATGCGCTTGGCCGAGGTCCGCCGTTGCGGCGTTGACTACGCTCCAGTCTCTACACGTGTTGCTGAGCGACGTCGCCGGCGGCACGGGGCGGCGATGTCCCGCATCATCCGCTTTCAATGATCGAAGATGGAACCTGGCACCGTTATCGAGCGCAGCCCAATGCAGGCTAGATTGACGCACCCAGAATTGGCCGTTTTCGTTCAGGACGCACAGCGATAATGCGGCATCGCTTGTCCCTGATCGGCGACAACATTCTACCGGCAGCGTCGCTGTGGAGTGAAGAGTTTGGTTCTTTCTTATGAGCTACCTCAGATGGGCCGCGTGCTTGAGGGTGCCTCCCCCGGAAGCTTCGCAGCCGGCGGCTTGACTGGATCGAGGGTGTCGTTACATTTGTTTTGTTTTTATCCGGTTGCGCCCACTTTCTGAGGTGCGCGGTCCCTAACGTGCAGCCCGGGCAAGGGAGGAACTCTAGAACTCTGGAGCGACCTCAATGCCGTCCTAAGATCCGTTCATTCTCAAAATGTGAAATTCGATCAACTGGAGCGACTTAGGATTCCCCTTCTGGAACTGGCATTGGGGCCATGCAGAGATTTCGATCGCTGGTTGTTTTCATTCAAAGCAACAAAGCTATTGTTAGGTCGAAGTATTCGAAGAGGCAACTCAAGCGCACTGATGTGGGCAGAGATGATTTCAAGTAACGATCTCTATACCGGAAAAGACTATGCTGCTGCCAATCCGACTTGGCATGACGAAGATGGCGGTGTTAAGGCCGCGAACATCGCCAAGATCGTGCGCGCCAACAAAATCAGTTGCCAGAAAATCGTCGACACAGGTTGCGGGACGGGAGGCGTTCTGAATGCCCTTCTTCAACACGATATCTTCCGTGACTCAGTGGCTACCGGCTACGACATCGCTCCCTATGCTATAAATTTGGCGAAGCAGCGAGAAAGAAAAAACCTAAGATTTCACTGCGGCGACTTCCTGCAAACCAACGAAAATTACGATCTTCTTTTGTGCATCGATGTTTTCGAGCACATAGATGACTATATGGGCTTTCTTCGGAGGCTCAGAGGACGTTCAAAATACTATGCGTTTCATATTCCTCTCGATATCAGTATTGTCGGCCTTCTGCGCGGTCAGCACCTTAAGCAACGCAAGGAGGTCGGTCACCTGCATTACTTTGATCAGGCAACAGCTCTAGCGACTCTGCGCGACACAGGCTTTAAGATTATTGACGCACAGTACACTAGGACGGAAGATATCTTGCTGATCCATCCCGAATGGCGAACCACGACAGCCATCCTCGGTAACGCCGCACGGCGCATTGTCCGGACTATTGCCGGAGAGGATCTGTCGGTGCGCTTACTCGGCGGCGCCTCACTGATGGTCCTCACTAGCTGAGGTGGTGTTAGGCGTCAGAACAACCGACTCCAAGTGGTGGCAGCAAGGGAGATGGCGAGACTCGAGGGCGAGACGCTGCAGTATCGTATTTTGCTCGACGCCGGCGATCTTCAGCAATGTCGGGTGTTCCCGAGATCGGGTCGGCTTGCTCCTTGCGATCGCGCCGACCGCATGAATTCGCTATTCGCGGAACCTCGCCACGGTGCTTGCGCAGATGCCCATACGACCTCTTGCGCTGATACTTCAGCATGAAGCGACGTGGCAATTTGTAGTCTCGGCTGGTACTCAAACTCGTCCAGCGCGAACTGACCTTTTGTGTGCGTGGAGGCTCACGAAGGCAAAGTTGACAGTGGTCCCCGGAAAACGTCAAACTGCTACGGTCACCCGCAAGGCCGGGCGGATCTCGCATACTTTCAACGTTGATCGCCGTCCAGCGAGAAGCTCCGAAACTCGATTCCGAGTTGCTTGAGCCGCTCTACACCGGGAACCTCTGCCGCCGGGTGCACGAGCCCAAGGATGGAGTCGGATCGGAAGGGGAGGGGGACACGCAGGGCCTCAGCTGCCTTGAGGACGCCACTGACAAGCTGCCAGGGCACTGGGACGGCGCGCAGTGTTCTGCCTTGTGACGCGGCGATCTCTTTCATGAGCCGTCGGAACGGCACCGGTTCGGGGTTGGCCAGCCCTACCGGTTCCGGCAGGGGCATGTCCGACTCGGCAATACGCACCATGGCGGCTGCCAGGTCCGCCTCATGCACAGTGAACTGATGGGAGCGCGCCCCGATGAGAGGTGTGACCGGCAGGTTGGTGAGCTTGCGGAGCGCGCCCGCCATCCCGCCCCAACCGGGGCCGTACACCAGTCCGAGGCGGGTGGAGACACCTCCCAGACTGCTGGCGGTGCGCTCGCAGGCCAGCTTCGCCTGGCCGTACAACTGTCGGGTTCCCTTATAGGCGGACATCGAGGAGATAAAAATAACCCGGCGAACCCCTGCGTCGGCGGCATTGCGGAGGAGCTGCTGCGAGCCGGACACATTGACACCCCACACATCGCCGGCGCTGACGAGAGTCAGGTCCCATGCACCGTGGATGAGCACATCTAGGTCGCTGAATGCGGCCCCCGATGGCGGGCGCTTGATCTCGTATGGGCGCCACTCGGCGATGCCGACCATTGCGGCAGCAGATTCGGAGGTCACCCGGTTCGAACGGGCGAACGCGATGACCTCATGCCCTTCTTCGGCGAAGGCGGCACGCAGGATAGTCCCGACATATCCGTTGGCTCCGGTGATACCGACCCGCATTAAACCCTCACCCCGTCAGCTCCATCGCTTCGCAGGCGATGCGATGAGAATTGGCCATCACAGTCAGGGTAAAGGTAGTAGCTGGAACATTTGGGAAAACCGACCCGTCGATAAGATGGATCCGGTCCCAGCGCGCCAGCCGCCCGAGGCGGTCTGTCGTCGCCCTCCCAGTATTCCGCTCACTGGCGTGGGGAAAGCTGCCGCCAAAGTGGTAGCTCTTGGCCCCGCCCGACCACAACATCTGCGGTGTGACTGGCCACAAATCAAGGTAAGGTGCCGCCCTGCGGATCCGCTTTATTACGTCAGGCAGCATCGGAGGCACGTCTTTGCCCTTGACCTTGGCCTCGCTGAAGCCCTCCGAAGTGAGGGTGATCTGGGGTAGCTCATCAGGAGCTGCGGACATCTGGGCGGTGACCCGGACCTTGGGTGATGCCCAGGACGGCAAGTAGCCCAGGCCTACCGTCAACCGGCTCAGGAGCCGATCCGTCGCGAAGGCGGCGGCGGGATGTTGGAGGAAGCCGGGCAGCGCATCGTAGTATGCCTGGTTGAACGGATAGAAGTGAATTTGTGAGACATCGAAGCCCTCGTCGTCCTCGCCGATGACCATGTTGAACTGGTTGAGTGTGAACTCGCGCCTTGTACGTGGGTCGGGGGTCGGCTTCATGGACATCATTGGAAGAACGAACTGAGCCGATTCCGAAAGATGTACCGGCTGGTCCGATCCGAGCGAGCCCAGGATCAGCCGGGTGGTCCCGATTGGCCCGCAGCCCACGAAGACCCGGTCGGCTGTGAATCGCTGGATCCGGCCGCTGGACAGCTCCCGGGCGTGTACGACGGCCGTGTCGCCCTCCTGGTCGACTCGCACCGCGAGCAGCCCGCTGCGGTAGTCGATCCTCCCGCTGCGCCTGAAGCGATCGAAGCTGTGCGAGGCCGAAAAGATCAGCGACCGCGGGCACCCAGTCATGCATAGGCCGCAGGGCTGGCATTCGGGCGCTGAGAAGGCGAGCCGGGCGCGGCCTATGGTTATTCCCGTGGAGCGCACACGATCGCGGTGCCGGTCGTAATTGGCCAGGACCATCTGCGTCCGCGGTGCCAGGGGCGGAAGCGGGTCCGGGGATCCGATGAGCGGGAACCACTCCTCGAGATCGTCGGACTCTCCAGCGAAAGGAATGTGACCCAGGATCGTCCTGTAGTGCTCTTCCATGTCCGAGAAGTCGAACGGCCATCTTCTGAACGTGGCGGCGCTGAAGGGCATGATCTGGGCCCCCCAGACATTGCTAAACCCCCCGTAGGCGCTTGAGATGACAGCTGAGTTGACTCTACCCTCGCAGTGCACGCCGTCGAGCTGGCCCTTGTTGACAAACGGGAAATCGGATCCGTAGCTTCTTTTTTCTGGCAGCGAATCGGACTGGACCTGCTTGGGTTGCAGGCTGACCCGGCGGACGTCCTCCTCATCCCAGTCGTCGACACGCAGCTTGGACAGCCTGGAGATTACCTCCTGCGTCTCCGCGTCCAGCACGGTGCCCGGATCGAACACGGTTATCTTCTCGTCTGGCTTCTCGGACAGCGCCAACACGGCGGCGGCTGCAGCTGGACCCGAACCAATGATTATCGAAGACGGCATTTACTTCCCTCGCCCACCGGCTGCGCGGCTGTGTCCAGCATCTGCTTGGTTCCCTGTTGGCCCTGCCGGCGCAATCGCCGCGCCAACTCGATCCGGCCGGCGACGTGGCCTGCCGCGGCCAGCCCCACGCCAGCGATTATCGCCGCGGACCGGGCCAGCCCGTGGGCGTCACCCTTGGCCGCTTGCGAAATCCCCCGCGGTACGCCCTTGGTCAGCGCGTACCAGACGAAGCGGGCCTCTGCACCCAGTGTGGCGGCGTCGCCCATCTGGGCAAAGGCCTCGACCTTCCCCTTGTTGACGAAGAAGCAGCGGCGCCAGAAGTACTTCCAAGTCGGCCGTGAGGCGGGTACAAAGTGGCGGACGGTCGCCGCCGGTTCGTAGATGACCGCCTCACTGCCCTTGATATGCGCCACGCGGTGGCACATGTCCATGTCGTCGTGATTGTCGGAGTGGAACCCTCCCACCTGCTCGAGGAGGGTCCGCCGCACCGACATGTTGGCTCCTATGAGGTGAGCCAAAGGGCCTCGGCTGGTCGGAAGGCCGTCATAAGCGCATCCGAACACCCAGTCGAACTGCACAGGGAACCAGGCCGGGCGGCCAGCCTTGAAAACCGGTATGGGACGACCGCCGACGGCCCCGATGCGCTCATCCTGATACGGGTCGGTGAGAATCCCGAGCCAGTCCTTGTCGGCCGCTGCATCGTCATCCAAGAACGCCAGAATGTCTCCGGCAGCTATCTCGGCTGCCGTGTTTCGGGCCGACCCCAGGTGCCCGTCGTACTTGTTCTGGATCACCCGTATCGGAGGGGTGGATGCGGCGAAGTGAGCCCAGTACGCGGCACAACGGTGGAACAGGGTCTCATTATGGTCGATGCAAACGATGATCTCACAGGGTTGCAAGGTCTGCTCCTGAACCGAGGCCACCGACTGAAGCATCAGCTCCCATCTGTCCTCGGTGTAGGCACAGATAATCACCGAGATCGTGGGGGGGCGCGGGACCTGCTGGCGTTCGCTGGTGACGCCATCCTCGGTCTGCCCGGTTTTCGATCCAGGCTGACCGGTTGTGGCAACGGCAACGTCATTACCGCGGCGGGCGAGACCGATACTTAGGTTCCGGACGTGGCCCCGCTGGCCAACGCCAATCGGCGTACAGGATTGCGCAAGCATCAGAATACGCATCTAGGAATTCTCCCGACTTGAGCTGCCAATGTCTGCCCCAAGCTCTTCGATAGACGGTGCGATGGTCTTGGTTTTTGAAAAGCCAGACTTCCACGCGCTGGATTCGGCTTACCCGGAAGCCGGTTCTCAGCATAAAGAAACCACGAGGGCCGAGGTTTGCGCCACAGAGGCTCGAGGCGGCCGCCGACGCCAAGCACGCGCGGGTCGGCGTAGGGCATCAGCAACTCGTCCAGCCAGCGCTCATCGGCGATCGCATCGTCATCGAGAAACGCCATGACCGGCGCGGACGCCAATCCGGCTCCCGTCGTGCGACCGCCGCACAGTCCACGCACGTTGATATTAGGTGTGACGACGACACCCTCGATCCCGCGCCGGGCGCGCTCCAAGAGCGCCTCATCGTTGTCGACGACGAGGATGATCTCGCGGGCCGGGCAGGTCTGGCGGCGCACCGACGCGATGGCCGCGTTCAAATCGTCCCAGCGATCGAGTGTGTCGGCGCAGATCACGACGGAGGCTTCGGTCATGGCAACTGCCGGCTGGTTTCTGAGGCCGGGCTGGTTTCGCGTGTCTGCGTCGCCCGAGCCGTGGCGGCTTTGAGGATGCTCCAGAGCGGACCTCCGTCGTTGTGAATATCGAACTTGTCATATTCGTCGACGGGATAGCGTCCGCTGTCCTGCCGCGACACCAGCCGCCACACCATCCAGCCGGCGCAGTTGCGCTCGCGCGTCAGCGTGTCGAGCCACATCGCGTAAGCCTGGGCAAAGTTCTGATTGGAGCGGGCATAGCCGAACTCCTCCAGAAGCACCGGCTTTCCGGCGCGAACTGCCAACCGGCAGAACTCGGTGATCAAGCTGTCGAACTGCTGGACGGTGAGCTTGTAGTAGAGCGGGTAGCCGTGCCAGGTCCCGAAATCGAGAGTCGGGATCGTCAGATCCGATAGCTTCGACTCGACGTTAGCGTGCCCTGAGGTGACGAGATGGTTGGGATCGAGCGACTTCACGTAGGCCGTCATTTCGGTGGTCCAAGCCAATCGTAAGGCCTCCGGCTGCGCATTGCCTTCGTTCATTAGCTCCCAGGCCATGATGGTCGGATCATCCCGGTAGGCGAGCCCGGTGAGCGGGTTGACTCGCTGCACGACGTGGCTGACCCAGGTCCTGTAGTCGCGCTTCGTGCGCGGATCCTGGAAGAAAAACTCCGACTTCTCTTTGCTGAGGTCGGTGTTGTACTGGCTCTGCACGCCTGGGGCGTCCCGGCTCCCATACCAGGCCCGCATCTGCTGGGCGCCGCCTGTGAAGGCCCAGAAATCCAGGACGGCGATGATCAGCCTCAGGCGTCGCTTGCCGGCCTCGGCGATGAGGAAATCAACCTTCTGCATGCCGTCGGCGCCGTCATTGACCGCCATCCTGTTTTGGCTCGGGTCCCAGTAGAGCAGGTACGTGCCCTTGACCGCGAGATTGCTGGCTTCGCCTTCAAGCCGCCAATCCCAGATCGTAGGCTTGCTTCCGTCGAGCGACCCGATCACCGGCTGGAGGAAGGTGCGGACCACATTGGCGCCCATCGCCACCGCGTCATCGAGAACGCGGGTGACCTCATCCGGCGACCCGTAGGTCAGATAGTGGTTGTTTACGCCGGTCACGAAGAACGGCCTGCCGTCCAAGGTGAAGTTCGTTCCGGAAGTCTTGATGAAGGACGTTGCCGACGGATCATCCGCGGCGCTCACGACTGCCGGAACGGACAGCAACGCGCACACCAGCACCCGCAGTCCGGCGTTGCGCAGCCTATTTTTCACTCGTTGCCAGCCGACAATCACCCGGGCATGTGGCTCTCGCCGGGCGCCGAGTGCAACAGCCCCGAAGGATTACCTCCTCTGACCTCGCACAGCCCGGGCGTCGTTCGGGCATAGTGGTGCTTGGCCGATTCCGGTCGCTCGAGTATAGACCCGTGCTGTCAGACATCGCTCCCAACCAAGAGTTCGGCTCCTCGTATTGGCGAGTCCCCGCGGTAGTAATAGGTGGGAAGTATTCTCGCGCTGTGGCACGCGCCATCGCTTTCCATCTACCTCCCTGGCCCGCAGGCCCGCGGCGGAGTCTTGGTAAGGCGGATCGCCGCAGGCGGTTCTCGTCAAGCTGTGAGCCGGCGTCCTTTTGAAATCCGCGGTCAGAACAACAATGCGCATTTGCCTGAGTCTCGATCCATCGCGGCTACTTCGGTGGCACCTCTGGCTGGCAGAAGCGCTTGCTGAAGTGCCCGGCAACGAGGTCTCCTGCGCTTTGGCGGCCGGTCGCCGCCCGCTGCCGTTGACCTGCCGTCTGCTGCTCGAACTCGAACGACTGGTCTATGGCTTTCGCGGGAACGGCGCCACTGACTCCGTCGAGGCGGCGCTGCGGTCCCTGCCGCCGCCTCCGTCCGACCAAGTGGACGTGGTGATCGATTTGAGCGGAGAGGAGACGCGCCCGGCGGGGCTGCGCGTGCTGACGCCGCTCTTCAACGGCGTACCCGGCGAGATCGGCGTCATGGCGGCCGTGGCGAATGATCAGGACCTTCTCGTCGACCTGCACGACACGGCGCGCCCGTTGCGGCCGTGGATGGCCCGTCCGGCCAGTGTAGACCGTGGAGTGTTCTCAGCGAGTCTCGACAGCGTCCTCTCCTGCGCTGTGCTGCTGATCCTCAAAGTCTTGCGCGAGGAAACCGGTTCAGCTGCGTCCGGTGTCCCCGGTTCACGGACGGCCGTGCCTTCGCTTGGCGCATTTTCGGCCCTTGCAAGGGCGACCGGCACGGTTGCATCGAAGGCGATCGGGCTTTTGGACGTCCTGGCGAGGGGCGGCAGGATGTGGGGGATTGGCTGGCGCTTCGATGAATCGGCGAGCCTGCTCGACAAAGGCGAAGCGACCTTCCGGGTGCTCACCGGAAATGCCGACAGCTATCTTGCCGACCCGTTCCCGTTCCGGCACCAGGGGCAGGATTTCATCTTTGTCGAACAGTACCTCTACTCGAAGAACCGGGGGTGCATTGCGGTCGTGACAGTGAACCGGGACGGGACCGCCGGCGCATCCCGGATCGTCGTGGAGGAACCGCATCACCTCTCGTACCCGTTCCTGTTCGAGCAGGATGGGCAGATCTGGATGATCCCCGAATCGGGGGCGGCCAGGAATGTCAGCCTCTACCGGGCAGTGGAATTCCCTTACCGGTGGACGCGGGAGGCCTGCCTCATGGAAGGCATTGAGGGCTACGATACCACGCCGCTCTGCCATGCGGGCGGCTTTTGGTTTTTCGTCAGCCCAAGGCTGTGGAGGTCCACGTCCTGGGATGCCCTCAGCCTCTACCGTGCCGAGAGCCTGACCGGGTCTTGGATGCCCCATGCCGCCAACCCCGTCCTGCTCGATGCCAGGCTCAGCCGCCCCGCAGGCGCCGTCATCCGACACGGCGGACGCACGCTACGCCCGGTCCAAGACTGCGCGCGCGGTTATGGCGGCGCGGTGACGTTCTGCCAGATCGATGCGCTCGGCGTGTCGGAGTTTGCCCAGACCCCGGTCGGTCGCATTTGGTCCGGAGCGTTGGGGTGTCACACCTACAACCGCCGGTCTGGCCTGGAGGTGATCGACCTGTTCGGGCATATCCGGGGTTTGCGAGAGGTCACGACCTCCTATCGTTTGCTGGTACCCGACGCGCCGGTCTCGGGACCGCGTGGGGTCTCGGGACCGCGTGGGCAGTCCCTCTCTTGGCCGGTCTCGTCCGGCTAGCTACCCGTAGCCAGGCGGTCGAGCGCAAGGTACCCCGCCTGCGAAGGGCCGGGCGCGCTCGACCCTTCTCGGGCACAGAATAAGCTCGGAAATCACGGCCGAGTGAAGGAGCGAGCCCACCTGCACATCGCAGCTTCTGGCCAGTGGCAATGTCAGCGTTGCGCTGGACGTTCATTTCTTCGCCCCGACGGCTCGCTCAGTAGAAATTGTCGCTTGTGAGCTAGTGCCGGCCGCGGGTCGATGGATGTCCTCGCTGGCGTTGAAGGTGGCCCCAGAGGTCTAAACGGGATTGGCAACGCTGCCAACACAGCTGCTGAAGATGATCGGTGCCGCTGCCGTGCTATCCGCGCTGGTGGTATGGGCTGGAAATAACCTGAAGGGATACCCCAAGAGAGCTAATCATCTATTGTCTTATCCTAACCATCCATCGTCCTTCCATTTAAGATATGCATCAGTAATGCTCGCATAGCAAACTAAGATTAGGGGGCTGCAAGCGTACCGATCTTCATCTCATCTTCATTTTATTATGGCCGGGAGTCCGCATATGGTTGGATCAAGCACATCCGTGGATGTGGCGGTCATTGGATCTGGCCCCCACGGCTTGTCGCTGGCCGCGCATTTGCGTGCGCGCGATGCGGAGCACCGGACGTATCACCCGGCCCATCATCTCGCCCGATACCTATCGGCAGTCCTGGCGCGCTTCCAGCCCGCCCCCTGGGTCCCATCGTACGACCTCAAAGCGCTGCCATGAACGCCCGTCTTTCCAGCATTGTCGCCCCCATCGGTGCCGCATCGCCGCCTGACCCGATCGATTTCGCGCTGCGGCGATCGTTGACTCTGCCTCGAGTCAGCTTCGTCGTCCCGACGCTCAATGAAGCCGAGAACCTCCCTTGGCTTCTGCCGCGCATCCCCAACTGGGCGCATGAGATCATTATCGTGGATGGTCGTTCGACCGACGACACGGTCGCGGTCGCGCGCCGCCTGCGCGAGGACGTGAAGGTTGTCATGGAGCCCCGTCGGGGCAAGGGCGCTGCACTGCAAGCGGGATTCCTGGCCGCCACAGGCGACATCATCGTCATGCTGGACGCCGACGGCTCCATGGTCCCGGAGGAGGCGATCGTCTTTGTAAGTGCGCTGATGGCCGGCGCGGATCTCGTCAAGGGTTCACGTTTTATCCAGGGCGCCGGCACCGACGATATGTCCCTGGTCCGGATGTTCGGCAACAGGGGGCTGACCCTTTTCGTGCGGCTGCTCTATGGCGGTTGGTACTCCGATCTATGCTACGGATACATAGCCTTCTGGACCAAACACGTCGCCACGCTGGACTGCGATTGCGATGGGTTCGAGATCGAGACGCTCATCAACGTGCGGGCCTTGAAGAACCACCTCAATATCGTAGAGGTGGCGAGCTTCGAGGCTCAGCGCATCAGCGGTGTGAGCCATCTGCGCGCCATGCCGGACGGCTGGCGCGTCCTCAAAACCATCCTGCGCGAGAGGATACACCAACAGCGCAGGCGGAGCGCGACAGCCTGTGTTGTCGGTGGACAGACCTGATGCGAATCCTGATGGTTGCCGCCCGCTGCTACCCCCTCATAGGCGGCATCGAAACTCACATCCAGGAAGTCGGCCCCCGCTTGGTAACGCTGGGCCACGCCGTCGACGTGCTCACCACCGATCCCTCGGGGGAGTTGCCGGTTGAGGAGGAGGTGCGCGGCATGCGCGTCCGGCGCGTGCGGGCCTGGCCGAGGGAGCTGGACCTCTATTTTGCGCCCCGCATTTATACCGCGATCCGGCGCGGGACTTGGGATCTGATCCATTTCCAAGGTTACAACACCTTCGTGGCGCCGATCGGACTGTTCGCGGCCGTGCGCGGGGACCTGCCGTTCATCCTGACCTTCCATAGCGGCGGGCATTCCTCCCGGCTGCGCAACACCGTGCGCGGCACGCAGCACGCGCTGCTCCGGCCTCTGGTGGCCCAGGCCGCGCGGCTGATTGGCGTCTCCGAATTCGAAGCCAGCTTCTTCAGCGGGAGGATGGGCGTGCCACGGGAGCGGTTTGTCGTTATCCCGAACGGCGCCGCGATGCCAGCTCCGAGCCCCGGCATCAAGGTCGATCCGCACCTGATCGTCTCGGGCGGCAGGCTGGAGCGCTACAAGGGCCATCACCGGGTGATTGGGGCCTTGCCCGAACTGATCCGCAGGGTGCCAGACGCGCGACTGCACGTCGTCGGTACAGGCCCGTATGAGAGAGAGTTGCGGCGCCTCGTCGCGATGCTAGGCCTCGAGAAGCGGGTCACCATTGCGGGTATCCCCGGATCCGAGCGGCAGAAAATGGCAGACCTTCTGGCGAGGGCTGCGCTGTTCGTGCTGTTCAGCGACTACGAAGCCCATCCGATCGCCGTAATGGAAGCCCTGTCGCTGCGCCGTCCGGTCCTTGTCAGCGACACGTCCGGTCTGCGGGAGCTGGCCGCCAAGGGCCTGTGCCGGGCGATTCCGCCCAACGCCGGTCCGAAAGAGTTGGCCGCCGCCATGGCCGACGAGCTAAAGGCCCATCGGGAGGTCCCGGATTTGGCGCTACCGGACTGGGATGCCTGCGCTCAAGTGCTGAGCGACGTTTATTGTGATGTCCTGAGCAGCCGATCCGTGGTCCGCTTGCCCCCCGGCGGCGTGATGTCGTGGCCTCCTGCGACGGGGGTATGAGGCTGATGATGCCGGCTCATTTCACCGCGGGAACCAGGATCAACCCGCTCCGGGCCGGGATACGACTCGTCTCGGCCGTTATCGGCCCCGACCTTCGCGACGGCGGCGCCGATGCCCCGTCGCAACGCGCCAATTCCGGGTGGATCGCGGTTCTATGCCTGACGATCGCCACGGCTCTACTCCTGGTCGTGGCCGGGCACGCGGCCGGGCGCCGGGGCTATGACGTGGCGCCGCTGCTCTTCTGGTCCGGTGTCGTCCTCCTGGTCGTTCCGACCAGCCTTCGCATCACCTGGCCGATGGTAGCCCGGGGTGAGCGCTTGTTCCTCCTGTTTCTGCTTGCCGAAGCCCTGTTCTACTACAAGACGGTCTATTCCCCGACGAGCTTCATCAATCACGACGAGTTCTTGCACTGGATCGCAGCCGACGATCTTATGACGGCCCGCCGGCTATTTCTGTCCAACCCGCTTTTCCCAATCGGGCCAACGTATCCCGCCCTGGAAATCCTGACGACGGCGATCGTCAATCTGACGGGCTTGCCATTGTTTGCGGCGGGGACTCTATTGTTGGCCGTCCTCAGGGGCACGTTCATCGGTGCCCTGTTTCTGTTCTTCGAAAGCATCACCGGATCGCCGCGCATCTCGGCCATCGCCTGCCTGGCCTATATGGGCTGCTCAACCTTCGTCCTGTTCGAGTCGATGTTCTCCTACGAGAGCCTCGGCATCGTGCTGTGCGTGCTGGCCTTCGCGGTCGAAGCAGCGTCCAAGGATCTCGTCGGGCGACCGAGACTGAAGGCGCTCGGGCTGATTGCCTTGCTGTTGGCGAGCCTCGCGGTCACGCACCACCTCTCGGCCACTTTCACCGCCACCTACTTCGGAGCGCTGGCGGCCCTCGAGGCTTTGCGCCGGCAGGGGCCCTTGCGGATTGGGGCCAGGACCGCCGCGGGCTTCACGGCGCTTCTGGCTATAGCCCTGCCGTCCCTTTGGGTGCAGGCCCGTGGCATCCCTCTCACAGGCTATCTCGGCCCGATGGTCGAATCCGGCTTCGACACATTGCTCGGGAAGATCCTGGGCGCGCCCACTCCACGGTCGGAGTACCCCGGAGCGCCGGACAAGGCCCTCTACATGCGGCTGACCACCTTGCTGGCGATCCTGCTGTTGGCACTCGGCCTGGCAACGGGATTCTTTCGGTCGCTGGCCATGGCAGCGCCGAGTGGTGCGCGGTCGGGTTGGCGTCCGATCCGGGACATTCTCAAACGCCGCTGGCGCGACAGCCGCCTCGTGCTCCTCGCCTTGCTGGCTTTCGGGCTCCCAGTCTCGGTGGCCTTCCGACTGACCATCGCCGGATGGGAAATCGGCAACCGCATGGGAACGTTCGTGTTCATCGCCGTCGGGCTGGTCGTCGCGGTGAGCATCGTCCACTTCTGGCAGGGCCGCACGCCACGCGGGTGGCGCCGCATCGCACCGGCCGTCGCTCTGGCGGTCATCGTCCTGGGCGGCGTCGCGAGCTCTACGATTAATCCGATCCATGGGCGCTACAGGGTGGCGGCAGATCAGGCATCAATCGAGCCCATGGGGATCGAAACGGCACGCTGGGCCAAGGAATGGCTCGGTGCCGGCAACCGCTTCACCTCCGACCGCATCAACCGCCTTCTGCTTGCGAGCTACGGCCGGCAGGACGTGAGGGTCAGGATCATCGAAGGCGTCTATTCCGCGCGCATATTCGAGGCCGAGACATTGGGGCCCGACGAGTTTTGGGCCTTGGCGCGAAGCGACATCGATTTCCTGATGATTGACCTACGCCTGACGACGGCTCCCCCGGTGCTCGGCTTCTACTTCGAGCCGTGGCAACGGCAGGGAACGCCGCTCTCGGGCGCAGAGCTGCTCAAGTTCAATGACATCAAGGGCGTCACCCGCATCTACGACAACGGCTGGATCGTCATCTATGACGTGAGAGGATTGCATGAGAATTTGTAGCAAGCTGGACCTTCTGGCCGCATGCCTGTGGGCGGGGGCCGCGGTGGCGGCTGTTGCGGTCAGCGACAGCTTGCTCATCCGTACTGCCCTGGGCGCGCCCATGGTGTTCCTCGTCTCGGGCCACACGGTGCTGCGGGCCATTGGCGTGAGGACCGGCTCCGCGTTGCAACACTTCGTCTACGCGGTCGGAGCAAGCCTCGCCGCCGGCATCGCCGGGGGATTTGCCCTGAACGCCGCGGGCTCCCTTACGCCGCTCGGCTGGGCGCTGTGGTTCTGGGCCGTGACGGCCGCCGCGGCACTGGTGGCCGCCGGCCGCCGCGACACTCCCGAGCTGCCAGCCTGGCCGGCTCCGGCGCGGGTCCGGCTCTGGCAGGGGGCCGCGTTCATGCTAGCGCTGCTTGTGGCGACCGGAGCCTATGCGCTGGCCGTCCGGGACGAAGCGGCCTACCGGGAATTCAAATACACCGCGTTCTGGTTGTTGCCGTCGGCAAGTGGCGAGTCCGGCCGGATCACCGTCGGCATCAGGAGCGCCGAGACTCAACCTCAGCTGTTCGACCTGGAAATCACCCTCGACGGGCAACCGTTCGCCATCTTCCGATCGCTCACCATCGCGCCGGGCGAGACCTGGGCGCGGGAGATCCCGGTGCCCGTCTTGGCCACCCCGCAGAAGGCAGATGCCCGGCTCTATCGGCCGGAAGACAACCGACTCTATCGCAGCGTTTCGACGCTGGTGCCGCACATCTGAAACGGAGCCCGACCATGCGCATCCTGCTACTGTCGCAGTTCTATCCTCCGGTGATCGGGGGAGAGGAGCGGCATGTCCGCAACCTCGGCGCGGCGTTGGCGCAGCGGGGCCATCACGTGAGCGTCGGCACCTTTATGCATCCCGGATCGCCCGAAACCGAGCTGGACGGCGCGGTCCGCGTGCACCGCCTGCGCGGCACGCTCCAGCGCCTGTCAGACCTCCACAGCGATCCCGAGCGCCGCCACGCACCACCCTTCCCGGATCCCGAACTGGTGCTAGCCCTGAGGCGGCTGGTCGCCCAGGAGAGGCCGGACATCGTCCACGCCCATAACTGGATCTACGCGTCCTTCCTGCCGCTCAAAGTTCTGAGTGGGGCACGCCTCGTGGTCACGCTCCACGATTACGGCCTTGTCTGCGCCAAGAAGAACTTCATGCACTTGGGCACCCATCTCTGCGGTGGCCCAGCACTGGCGAAGTGCCTGCCCTGCGCTGCCGGGCATTACGGGGCCGTGAAGGCAGCCGTGACCACGTTTGGCAACTGGGGGTCGAGCTTCGTCGCCCGGCGTGTGGTGGACCGTTTCATCGCGGTGAGCCACGCGGTGGCGCGTCACAACGGCCTGACCCAAGGCCGCGCCCCCTACGAGGTCATCACCAATTTCGTGCCCGACGATGTCGAGGTGCTTGGCCCGGAAGATCCCTGCCTGCGGGAGCTACCCGGGGATGGATTCATCCTGTTCGTCGGCGATATGATGCGCCTCAAGGGCATTGACGCTCTCCTGCAAGCCTATGCCGACCTCGAGCGCGCGCCTCCGCTGGTCCTGATCGGGCGCCCGCTCGCCGATACACCGACTGAGTTTCCGCCGAACGTCCATGTGTTCACCATGTGGCCTCATTCCGCCGTCATGCACGCATGGCGGCGCTCACTGTTCGGCGTGGCGCCATCGGTCGGGCTGGAACCCTGTGCGACCGTCATCATGGAAGCGATGGCGTCCGGCAAGGCCGTCGTCGCAACCGACGTCGGAGGCATGCCCGATATGATCGATCACGGCGAAACGGGGCTTCTCGTGCCGCCCGGTGATGCGTCAGCCTTGGCCCACGCGATGCAGACACTTCTGGAGGACCGCGCCTTGCTTGCCCGCCTGGAGGCGACAAGCCTCGCCAGGGTTGGGCGCCTCAAGGCCGGAGCGGTCGTGACCCGGATCGAGCAGGTCTACCGGGACGTCCTGCGCCCAACCGCCAGCAGGTCCGCGGTGCCGGCGCACCAAGGTTCGGGAGAGCCATCATGCCGGTAGGCCTCGTCGGGACGGCCACTATTTGCGCCCGACGAGAGCTTCGAAAGAGCGCCGCGCTCGTTCTGAATTCCGGCGCTCTGGCGATCGGAACGATTGCAGCGGCCGGTCTTGGGTTTGTCTATTGGTGGCTCGCCGCCCGGCTGTTTCCGCCGGAGGTGATCGGCAAGGCCTCCGCCCTCCTGTCCGTGATGGGCCTCGTCGGTCTGCTGGGGGAGGCCGGGCTGGGGACCTTGCTGATGGGGGAGATCGTCCGGCATCCCGGCAAGGAGCGCGGCCTCGTGGCCGCAGCAGCGTCCGTCGGGGTGGCGCTGACGGTCGGCCTGGCCTTGTTGTTTGTCTTCGAGGAGGCGCACCTCAATAGCTCGACCGGGCTGATCGGCGGCTGGTTCGTGGGCGCTGCGTTCGTCCTCGGCTGCGGCCTGACTGGTCTCAGCATGGTGGGCGATCAGGCGCTCGTCGGCCACTTGCGGAGCAGCGGCAAGATGATCCGGCAGGTGCTGTTCTCCGTGGTCAAGCTGATGCTGATCGCCGCCCTCGCGGCTGCCGGCTACGCCTCCAATGCCGCGATTCTTCTGTCGTGGGTGGCCGCGCTGCCGGCGTCCTGGATCGGCTTTGATCTCCTGACCCGGGGCGGTGCGCGTCGCCTCGTTGGGCGCCCCGATTTCCGGCTGCTCCATACGCTTCGGCGCAAGGTATTCGGTCACTACGCGCTCGATGTGGCCGCACAGGCCCCGGGCGTCATCATGCCCTACCTTGTGCTGGTTCTCCTGTCGCCGACCACCAATGCCGCCTTCGTGCCGTTGTGGATGCTGGTCTCCATGGCCTCATTGATTCCCGCAGCCATGGCCACGGTGCTGTTCCCCGTGGTCAGAGCAAGCCCGAAACAATCCAGGCACGATATCCTTTTGTCGCTGACGGCGTCATTGCTCTTCTCACTGGTCTGCGCCGCCTTCATCTTCACCTATTCGCAGGAGATCCTTGCGGTCTTCAATCCCGTCTATCCTGAGATCGCCGGTTCGAGCCTGCGCTTCCTCGGCTTCAGCCTGTTGGGATCAACGCTCAAATTTCATGCCTGTACGCTGGCGCGGTTGCGCGACAGGATGCGCAAGGCATCTCGCTGGTTCGCGCTTGGCGGATTGCTGGAGCTGTGCTTCGTGGTCGCGGGGGCGAAGCTTGATGGACTTCAAGGCCTGGTCCTAGGCTGGACGCTCGCCGTCAGCATCGAGGGTGCATGTGCGGCCCTGATTTTGGCCTTCGCGATGAAACTGGATTCTGCCGCCGGCCCCGCGCACGAACGACCGACCGCGTCGCCGCTCCAGACTTGAGGAGACACCGATCATGGCGCTGGGTTATCGACCGCAATTAGATGGCCTGCGGGCCATCGCGGCCGGACTCGTCGGCGTCGAGCACTTCGGCGGGCCGCGGGTCAGAACGCACTTCCCCATCGGGGCGGGAGCGCTGGGGGTCCAACTGTTCTTCGTCCTGAGTGGCTTCCTGATCACGCGCAACTTGCTGTTCAGACTGGAGCAAGCCCCTGCGGGCGAAGTCATCCGCAGGTTCTTCCCTATAATTCGATCGGCGACCCGGACAAGGCACGCTAGCTCTTGGGATTTCAACCAGAACATCTCTAGCAGCAGACTGGCTAAAACCTTTGTTACATAGGCACACCCAATGACGACGGCGAATATTGCTCTGCAAATTTTCACCGATATGGACGCGGTGGAAGCTCAGTGGAGAACATTAGAGAAGCATGCGGATTGTACCGTATTCCAATTGTTTGATTGGCAGATGGAATGGTATCGCCACATCGGCTCCAGAGAGAAACTGATTCCGGTGATCGTGCTGGGTCTCGACGATACGGGCGCGGCGATTTTTATTCTGCCATTGGCGATCGAACGCCATGGTCTGATCCGCCGGCTTGTCTGGTTTGGATCGGAATTGTGCGATTATAATTCGCCCATTCTGGCGATAAACTTTAGCGATCACGTGAAACCTGGGCAATTCGGCCGCCTGTGGAAAGACATAATTCGGGCGATTCAAAACTATCCTCAACTTCGTTTCGACGCTGTTGAACTTTACAATATGCCTAGTGTTGTCGGCTCTCAACCTAATCCCTTTCTCGACTTGCCAGTCTTGCTGGCTAATTGCGCCGGACATGTCGCAACCCTCCCGGAAGCGAACTGGGATCGGTTTTATGCGTCAAAGTTTTCGAATTCGACGCTGCATACCCACCGGCGCAAGGCCAAAAACCTCGCCAAGCAAGGTGGCGGGGCGGTTCGCTTTGTAGACGTGCAAGATCAGGCCGAGATCGAGTGCACCATTGCAAAGCTGATCGAACAAAAACGGAGCAGCTATGCCCGAATGGGTGTTCATGATATGTTCGAACGTCCGGGTTTTCGCGAATTTTATTTGGCGATTGTCGCCAATCCTCGGTTGCGCGAGGTCATCCATGTCACGCGGCTGGATTTGGATGGGATTCCGGTGGCGACGGGTCTGGGTCTCCAGTTAAATTCCAGTTATTCACTGGTGATGTCGAGTTATCAGGAGGAGTTCGCCAAATACAGTCCCGGGCGTCAGCATATTCAGGAAATTATGCAATATGCCATTGGCCAAAAGATGCAGAAATTCGATTTTACGATCGGCGACGAGCCTTATAAGCTCTCATGGTCCGATATAAATTCGCTTTTGTTTTTCCATTTTGATAGCAGAACTTTGCGCGGTCGTATTGTAATTGCGATGAAAATGGCAATCAATTATGTGGATACATGGTATAATCAAACGCCGTTATTAAAGCCACCGCTGCGGCAGGTTCTTCGTAAGACGAGACGATCCTTGCATCGCATGTTTCTCTGACCGGGTGATCACGAGTTTTTGATCTCGGCGCGGGATGCAATCATCGAGCTTCGCGAAAGAGTATAGTATAATGCGATTACTTTGTGGGAGACGATGATGTATAGCGCAGATATTGGGATTGTCGGCGGCGGTCTGGAGGGTTCTATCGCCGCCGCGACGCTCGGGCGAGCCGGATTCTCGGTCGTCCTGATCGACGCGCATCATCCCTGTCCGGAGGATTTTCGCTGCGAGAAAATTGGGATTGTTGCCGCGTCAACGCTGTTTACCGAACTGTGGATTGCGCGGTTTGGTCGGGTGATAAACAAGCGCCCCTGGTTTGGTTTTGCAGCAAAAGACGGAGTCTTGAATTTTCTTCGACACCGTTTGGTTCGCCGTCACGATCGTGCTGTCAATGAAGTGGTGGGCGAAGGAGCGGGAATTGAATAATATTGATGTAGCGGTCCTCGGGGGTGGTACCGCCGGCTCGTTAGCCGCTGCGATGCTTGGCCGGATGGAGATTTCGACCATCCTTGTTGATATCCATCAAGTCTATCCAGGGGAGTTTCGCTGCGAAAAACTCGATGACGATCAGGTCGACTTGCTCAAAAAAACCGGGCTGGCGGATGCCGTATTGGCGGCTGCGACACCGATGACTGAGATATGGGTGGCCCGTCACGGTTATGTCATCGGTAAAAAGCATGGGAAACACGGCGAGCCCTGCGAATATGGGGTGGCTTATCAGGATTTGGTAAATGTTATTCGCCGCCAGATTCCAGATAGTGTCCAATTCATCTGCGCCAAAGTGACCAAAATAACGACGAGTTCCGACCGGCAGGAAATTACCCTGTCAAATGGTGACACATGGTCGACCCGATTGATTGTGGTGGCGACCGGCTTAAACAATGTCGTCCGGGGTGCGATCACGCGATCCGAGATCAGCAAATGCCACTCGATCAGTGTTGGTTTTGATCTCACCTCTAAAGCTGGTTTCAAATTTCAAGCTTTAACGTATTTTGCGGAAAAGCCAGGGCCTATGGGTTACGTGAGCATGTTTCCGATTGGTTCAAGAATGCGCGCCAATGTGTTCGTCTACCATGGTGATATACGCCATCCGTGGTGTCAGGAAGTGCGCACATCGCCGTTATCTGCATTGTATGCGGCAATGCCCCGATTGAAGCGTCTCCTCGGTGATGCTGTCGTGTCAAGCGATATTCAAATTCGACCCGTTGATCTTTACGCCGCGCAGAATCACGAACAGCAACCCGGTCTGGTATTGGCCGGTGACAGTTTTGCTACCAGCGATCCGGCGGCGGGTACCGGTCTCAATAAAGTGCTGACCGATGTTGATCGGTTATGCCATCATATTCCGACATGGTTAGCCACGCCCGGAATGGGCGTCGAGAAAATTCAGACGTACTACAGTGATCCCGTCAAAGTTGCCTGTGATGAATGGTCGCTTGCTGAAGCATCTTACAACCGATCACTGGCGTCCGATACAACGCTATTATGGCGTATTCGTCGGATGGGCAGGATTGGTCTCGACATGATGGGAATCTCGATCCCACAACTTCGCTTGGCGGCAAGCGGAGTTCGTTGGGGAGCAGGCTGAACTTGGCGGTATCGACAGCGTTGTTGGTCTTCATGCCGCGTCTGCCGCCTGCGCGGGCCGAAGCCGCTTCGTCGCGGCGAAGGCCCGTCAGGCTGGCGCCGATCAGGGCTTTCGACGTTTCCAAGACCAGGCTTAGAAAGTAGTGACCGCATCAACTGGCACGCATCGCTGGCAGAAGCCATTCTGGCAGGAGACAAGCAGCCACATCAATTCGGATCGATCCTCTCCTCCCTCACCACGCGGGCAGGGTCGACGTCGCTTGGGTTGCACGCGGCAGGCAAGCTCTCGCAGGTCGGCGACAAGGTCGGGACCGACGAATCGGCCGGTTCTCTTGGCTCGCTTTCGCCCACGATGATGTTGACGAGGTCGCCTGGCTGCAACAGGGTCATCCCAACGGTCTCGATGCTGACCGGCCCGGCTGCCGATTGCCGCACGATTTGATAAATTACGCTGTTTGCGTCCTTCGCAAATTGGGCGCGGGTCACCGGCAACGTGTAAAGGATGCCTTCGCTGGCGTTCAACTCGCGCACATTGGCCGCGATCTGGCTCTCCGCGGTCTCGATCTCGACCTCCAGATCGTTCCTGAGGTCGGCCCGGGTCCGCAACACCTCAGACTCTAACCAAGCGAGGCGCTGGTTGGCGCTCGCGTACTGGTTAAGGGCGTCCTGCCGACGCTGTTCCGCGTCGGACAACTCACTCTGGATCTGAGCCATCACCGTCATGCTGAGAACTTTGCGGTCCACGAGCGTGCGCATGCTGTTGACGCGCTCCTGGCGCAGCTTGACCAATTCGTCGAGCGACTCCATGCGCCTATAAGCGACAACATCCTGCCTGGCCGCCTCCAGCGCCCGCAGGCTCGCGCGCTCGCGATCTTTGCGGGCCGTGGCGACGGCCTTGCGCCGGTCGCTCTGCTCGTTGACGAGGTTAGCAGCTTCGGTCGCGCCGGCCAGCTCCAGCAACTGGCGCGGGATAGTGGGTGCCGCGCCGTCGCGCTCGGCCTTCAGCACCGCCGCGCGCGCGAGCAACTTCAACATCGCATCGATCGCCGCGCTCCGCTTCTGGGTCTCACGCACGGTTTCGATCTTCTGCCACGGTTCGCTCTTGGCCCGGTCGAGTCCGCCGGCCAGCGCGATCGCATGCAGGATCGTCATGCCGGCCGCATACTTGAACGAGCCTGGATTCTTGACCGGCCCCAGCACGTAAATGGGTGGGCGCTCCAGCGGCAGGATGTTCACCAGTCCCTCGCGGCCCAGCAGTTGATTGAAGGTTTCCACCAGGTCGGCCTGTACCTGTTGCGTCGACCGGTTGGCGACCGGAATGGAGCCAAGCAAGGGCACGGAAATCGTGCCGTCCTCTTGGATAATATATTCGCCGCTCAGTTCCGGACGCTGCAGGATGCCGTGCAAGGCAGAGGACGCGCGCCCCCACTTGTCTTCCTCGACGTCGACGCGCTCGTAGAACGTGACCTTGAGGCGGTCGCCGATGCCAAACAGGGCTCCGGTTGGCACGCCTGGCGCATTGCTGAGGGTTTTGGAGCCCTCGGCACTGGTGGGGACGGCAGGGACGACGCTCCGCTCGACCAACGCCGCGGCGGACGCATCCGGTCCCGTGCTGAGAGTTTTGGGGGGCTCGGCACTGGTGGGGACCGCAGGGACGGCGCTCTGTTCGACCGGCGCCGCCGCAGCCGGTCCCGACACGATCGCGCGAGAGGGTTCGGCCGTGGCTTGGACCGGTTGTCCTTGCCAGCTATCGATAGCAGCAGACACCTTCTGCACCACGGCTCCGGAGGCATCCTCGACCTTCTGCATCACGGCTCCGGAGGCATCCGCGACCTTCTGCACCACGGCTCCGGAGACATCCGCGGCCTTGTGCACCACGGCGCCGGAGACATCCTCGGCCTTCTGCATCACGGCTCCGGAGATATCCTCGATCTTCTGCATCACGGGTCCGGAAACAACCTCGACGGCCGGCCAGTTTCCGATCGCGGCCCCTCCCAGGGCGGCGACCCCGCAGAGCCCAAAGGCAAGCAGGATGGCCTTCATTCCCCTGCGGCGAGCCGCCCGTGACGAAGGAGCGACGGGGTCGGAATTGTATTTTGTATCCATGGCCATGGCGCGTGGCTTTCAATGGCGGCCATCCCGTCCCGAACTGGTCGAGCACGGGTCGACGGGCACGGCTCTGCCTTATCGTGACCCTTCGCCGCCAGCGGCACAACTATCCCTTTGTGGGCACTCCTTCCGGATAAAGCGCGGCCTTCGTCCAATAGCCAGACTGCTGCGCTGCAGGAGAACTTGTTTGATGGCAAACGGGACAAAAGCGATCGAACGCAACGAAGAGGCGGAAATCTTGGTTACCGACGCAGCGCCTCGAACCGTCTGCGGCTCCGGCATGCATTCGCAGGATGGCTGGGCTGTTTCCAACTTCATCATAGAGGTGAGGTAACCATAGCGGACCTGGCCCCGCCTCATATTCCTTTCGTCAGTTCTCACGTCCTCGGCCGAAGCCCGTGCCGCTTGGACAACGCTACCGCGTCACGCACATCCCGCCGACGCAGGAACAGACGACAACGCTTGCCGCATGATTTGAGGAAAACCGATCGGAGACGGCCCGCTTCCAGTACAAACGGCGCACCTCTTTCGTTGCCACCGCCGAGGGTGATTTGAACCTGGACGTTCTTGATCGCGGAGCCTCGTATCAGGGTGAGGCTTGGCAAGTGAAGGCACCAGCCCGAATGCCGATATATCAAGGCAGGGAAGCGGGTCTCATTGAATGAATATTATCGAGAGAGTGGTACCCCTTTTGTGCTTTAAGCAGATCTTGCGGATGGTGAGACGGTTGAGTTGCTATCTTTTCGTTCCCTGACGGGCCATTGCCAGACGCGGCAGTAAGCATGCCATGGTTCATCGCCCAAACTGCAGCCTGTGTACGGTTGCGGACCCGGATCTTTCGGAGGATGGCCTTGACGTGTACCTTCACCGTAGCTTCGGCAATGTTGATCTCGCGCGCGATGGCTTTGTTAGACTCCCCTTCGATTAAGCGACGTAGAATACAGTTTTCCCGATCTGACAAAATTGATAGTTCTTGATCCTCATGCTCCACTTTAACAACCGCATTTGTTAACTCATCAGCTACCGCGTCAGGTTTCAGATCATGCCTTATATCTTGAATAGCCGTTGAAGTTTCGGCAGGTAACACCGTATGCCCTAGCATAACCAATTCGAGAGCTTTGATGAAGGTGTCGTAAGCAGCGACTTTTATCAAATACCCGTCTGCCCCCGCACGAAAAGCTGAAACTATATCGGTCGATCGACAGTGATCGGCTAGCGCGACGACATGGCTGGTCGGATAAATCGCTTTGAATTTTGCAATTTGTGCGAATTCAGCATCCGCATCAGTACCGCCGACATCTATGATGAGCAAGATGGGCCGGTGCTGGGCTAGCGGCTTCTGCAGAAGATCGTGAACACAAGCCGCAGAGAAAAGGACACGAAACTTTGCCGCTTCCAGGATTCGACTAAGGCCTTCTCGGAGTAACTCGCTCGGCCCGACAAGTACTGTTATAAAAGATTGTCTTGTCATCATTGCCTCTCGCTCCGGCGCGATTGAGGTACACGCGTCGAGTAGGGCACTCCACGCGCCAACCGCACTCGATGCCCCCGGTTTGAGTCTCTTGCAGTTCCTCACTCCCTCCTTGGCGAGAATAGGTTGGGCAGTGTAAGATCTATTTATAAGCAGTCTCTAACATAGGTTGCTTTTTCGGTAAATTTCGCCGCAAACGGACGTCAAGCTGGAACCCAGGGCGCGGCAATCTGCCTGGAGACGCAGGGATGGGACGGCTTAGCCATCTCAAGCCGCTGGTAGTCGAACGACGATCGGGATCGTGCCTGCGGCGATTGCAGCGATACGCGAGGATTCCTGAAGGTGGTGGTTGGCATGGTCAGGTCGCAGCGCTTTGATATCGTTGCCCAACGCTTTAGGTGTGAGAACACCCGATGGATCTGCCGCAGTGTGTGAGCCACTTGCACTTATTCTGCGGCACGCTCTCGCAGCGCGATAGGCCGTGTCGCCGTCGGTCATGATGGTCGGGCCTTTTGCATATTGCTCAACACGGACGAGGTTAGATTCCGCTCGGCCCGTCCTTCACCGCACGCCGGATGCGGATACCCTGTGGTCGAGATATATCGCTGCCGCGCCAGGCCGCGCGCGACCAGTCGTCCGGAAACATTTGGCTGGAACTGTTCCAGCGAAGGCCGAGGGTCGTCTTCCAGCGGAAAATTTGCTAATGGCCCATGCGCTGCCGCTCTAGGAGATAGCCGTTACCTGAGATACTCGTTGTCGAATCCGGCTATTTCGACCAGCTTCTTGCGGTTGATCACCTGTACATGGCCCGCCTTGAAAGAGACGAGATCGGCCTTGCGGAGTTCCCCCAACGTTCGGTTGACGTGAACGGTGGTCATTCCGAGGATGTCGGCCAAGTCATATTGCGTAAGGGGACACTCATATCTTCCATGGGCCGACAAGCCAACCATGGAGAGCCTCTCCTCCAACTCGAGCAGGAAATGGGCGGTGCGGCTCATCGCGGTCCGCCGCCCGGTATTCATGAGATGTTCGGCAAGGATGGCGTTCAGGCGGGCCAGGGAGCAGACGATCTTCTTCCCGAGACGGCCTTCCGACAAGATGGCCTCGACAAGTTCCTTACTGGAAATTTCATAAACAGTTAGTTCGGTTATGGACGCCAGCGATGCTAAACGTGGTCCGTCCACAGAACGGAAACCGACAATGTCCCCCGTGAGGGGAGTGTCGATGATCTGCCGTTCTCCGTCCGGTAGCCCGTGGGAAAGGATGGCCCAACCCGATTTTACGATGAATATCTCATCGTTATCGTCATCCTGGCGGCCTATCACCGAATGGGGTTTGTAGATTTTTGCGGTAACACCGAGAAAATCGTCATTCCCCCAATCGTTCTTCGACAATGTCGCCCCTATGGGATGCGAGCGCATGAACTGCCATAGTGTCTGCATGAAGAATCGCGAGGTTGCCCCTGTTTCCGCACAATAATTGCCCCCGGACGAGTTCGACAGAACGATCTCCTACCGTAGGGGCAGGCTGGCCCACTGTCCTCGTCTGTTTGAATGAGGCAAATTGCGCTTAGATCAAGGTGTTGCAAGCATCAGGCGGTTAAGGCTCCCGGCTTGTCTCGGGACACTCGCTCTTTGCTCGCTCGGCGGCGTGGCGGTTGCCGGCGCGCTCGATGCGGCCGATAATTTTCATCATGAAAACGCTGACGCCAATGCCTGAGTTCAAACGCAGCGTTCATGGCATGCCGCAAGAAAAGCGCACGCTTCTTCGCTGTGCGGTCGATGAACGAATGCGGGAAGAGGAATGCTGACGCTGACGCGTCCGGCCTGACCACTTGCCGCACTACGGGCTACGAGTTCCTGTTCGGGCTCGATCATGTGTTTATCCCCCTATCGATTTATTCCATAGGTGGATAAAGCTGAGGCGGCGCACTATCCGGCGACCGTTGCTCGATCTTGTCCTATTCCATTCGCGGTTCCATCGCCTCAGTTCTAAGGAACGGGGCGACGCGAAACGAGACTGGTCCACTCGATGAGAGGGCGGCGGGACTGAGGACGCAGCGGAAACAACGAAACAATCCGCGCTGTAGTCGCGAGGCGGTCATATCGCCAGTTGCGATATGGAGGCGCAGAGGGGCAGGCCGTAGCTCGAAGTATGGATGTTGTCTTCGGGTCAGTTCGAGACGTCGGACCCACCGGATTGAATTTTTGCATTCTCGCGCGTCTTACCAGAACCGGTCGGACCGCTTCCTGCCCATTGAAGTCATTCGACAGCTGTCGGCGGTTGCGAGCTTTTGGCGCGCAGCAGACTAGTTTGGATGGCGCGGCCTCAGAGAGCACCATCTGCAAAATCGCGAGTGGTTAATGTGGTCTTGGCTTTGGTCGGTGCGGAAACAAGCCGATCCGGGCTGGCGGGTGCAATGGCATAGATAGCGCTTGATAATCATGCGTCTGCCAGCTGCACCGAGGTGCCTAGATGCTGTTTCCGGTTTTCTGTGGGGTAGGCGGTATTCGGGCCGCCTAAGTATTTGTTTTTTCTGGTCGGAGTGGCAGGATTTGAACCTGCGACCCCATCGTCCCGAACGATGTGCGCTACCAGGCTGCGCTACACTCCGTGACCAGACCGCGGGCTTATAGCCGCCGCACTTCGTTCCTGCAAGCGCCAATGGCAGCGCTTCTGTCGCATTTCTTCCGCTTTCGCTTTAACGTCATACAGGTTTCAGTTTCCTGGGGGATAAACACGGCTTAAAGGCTCGTGTTATAGGCATCGGCCACCTGCGTTGAAACCACTCTGATTCCAGCCGCTTGGAGTTGCTGTCTTGCCCCTGAAGATCGTTAGCGAAGCCCGTCCCAACACCTTCGAGTTTGAAACCTCGGCGCTTATCAAGGCGTCCGGCTTTCGTGAGTATGACGCGCGCTGGTGGTTCGGCCATCCGGGCTCTGCGGAGCCGCCGGAGCTCAACCTGATCGGTGTCCAGGCGCTGGGCATGGGGCTCGGCACGTTGATCCGGCGCCTGGGCGCCGGGCCGGATATCGTGACCGGGCATGATTTCCGTTCCTATTCGCTGGCGATAAAGCTGGCGCTGATTTCCGGGCTGATGGCCGCCGGCGCGCGGGTCAGGGATATCGGGCTGGCGCTGTCGCCGATGGCCTATTTCGCCCAGTTCGCGCTCGATACGCCGTCCGTCGCCATGGTCACCGCCTCGCACAACGAAAACGGCTGGAGCGGCGTCAAGATGGGGGCGGCGCGTCCCCTGACCTTCGGTCCGGAGGAAATGAGCGCATTGAAGACGATCGTGCTTGCCGGCGACTTCGACCTTGTCGGCGGCGGCTCCTATGACTTCGTTGCGGATTTCCGCAAAACCTATCTGGACGACCTGACCACTGGGAAACGCATATCACGAAAGCTCAAGGTGGTCGCCGCCTGCGGTAACGGCACTGCCGGCGCCTTCGCGCCTGAAGCGCTGGAGCGGATCGGCTGCGAGGTGATCCCGCTCGATGTCGAGCTCGACCATACATTTCCGAACTACAATCCCAATCCCGAAGACATGAAGATGCTGCACGCGATCCGCGACAAGGTGCTGGAGACGGGAGCCGACGTCGGGCTTGGCTTCGACGGCGATGGCGACCGCTGCGGCGTGGTCGACAATGAAGGCAACGAGATCTTCGCCGATAAGGTCGGCGTCATGCTCGCGCGCGACATCGCGCGACTGCATCCCGGCTCGACCTTCGTCGTCGACGTCAAGTCGACCGGATTGTTCAACACCGACGCCGCCTTGCGCGCCGATGGCGCCGTCACCGATTATTGGAAGACCGGCCACTCCTACATAAAACGGCGCGTGGCTGAGCTTGGCGCCATCGCTGGTTTCGAGAAATCCGGTCATTTCTTCTTCAATCCGCCGATTGGGCGCGGCTATGACGATGGTCTCATCACAGCCATCGCCATCTGCCAGATGCTGGATCGCAGCCCGGGCAGCAGCATGGCCGATCTCTATCGCGCCCTGCCGCTGACCTTCGGCACGCCGACCATGTCGCCACACTGCGCCGACGAGCTGAAATACGGTGTGGTCGAGCGGGTCGTTTCCGATTTCCAGGCCATGAAGCAGGACGGCACTGTCTTCGCCGGCCAGAAGATCGCCGAGCTGATCACAGTCAATGGCGTGCGCGTCGTTGCCGAGGACGGCACCTGGGGCCTGGTGCGGGCGTCATCGAACAAGCCGGAGCTTGTCGTGGTGGTGGAGAGCCCGGTGTCGTCGGAGCGGCGCCGGCAGATGTTCGAAGGCGTCGATGCAGTGCTGCGCCGCAGCCCGGAAGTCGGCGCTTACAATCAGACCTTCTAGGTAGCGCCTCATCGCATCCAGGGTGAGAGGACCATGCAAGGGAAGCGGTCCAGCTTGTCGCTGATCCGCTTCCGCCGGGCATCATCGCAAACGGGAACTCAGTCGGGCTTAAGATGCCTGCTCAAGAGCGTTCCAGTCGAACTTCCGCGCCCAGTCAGCAAAACTGTGCCAGCGGACCTCCGGGAAATCTCGGTGCAAAGCCGCGATATCGACGTCGTAGCCGACGCGGTCGAACCACTCGAACATCAGCGCTACGTCCTCGCTTTGCTGGCGGGCCACCGCGATCGGAATTTCCTGATAGTTGATCGGGCGGCCGATGGCCTGCGAAAGGATCTTGGCCTGGTCTTCGCCGGACAACTCGTCTCCGGCGAAATCGAAACGCTTGCCGAACACGCGCTCGCGCCGCTCGACCAGGGTGGCAACAAAGGCGCCGATGTCCGCCAGGGCGACCAGCTGGAGGGGGCGTTTGGCGGGCACTGCGAAAGCATGCGTGCCTTGGCTGAGCGCGCCGATCGACCACGGCGCGACGAAATTCTCCATGAAAGCAACCGGGGCGCTGATTGTATAGGGAAGGCCGAGCCGTTCGACATGCTGCTCGACGAGATATTTGCTTTCGAAATGCGGGATGCCGGTTTTCTTGTTGGCGTCGGCAACGGACGAATAGATCAGATGCCCGACGCCGGCAGCCTTGGCTGCATCGGCGGCTAGAATCCCCTGGCGGGTCTCCTCTTCCATCCCGGCCTCGTAGCTGTTGCCCATCAAGAACATGGTGTCGACGTCTTTTGCAGCCTTCATAACGGAGGCCGTATCGCCGAGATCGCCGGTCACGATCTCGGCGCCTGCCGACGCCAATTGCCGCGCGGCATCGCTGTCCGGCCTGCGCGTCAATGCCTTGACGCGATGTCCGCTCGACAGCAAGGCACGCGCAACTGCGCCGCCTTGCTGGCCTGTGGCGCCGGTGACTAGAACGCTTCGTTTAGTGGTCATGTGGTTGCTCCTTTTTTGCGGTGGAGCAAAATTAAGGTCTGTCACATTGATGCACAATTGCATATAATTGGAAAACTTTGTCCCATGTGTGGATACAATGATCGATCTCAATGATATCGTGGTGTTCGCTCGCGTCGTCGAAGCTGGCAGCTTCACCGCTGCCGCGCGGCTGCTTGCCATGCCCAAGACGACGGTCAGTCGACGCGTTGCCGCGCTCGAGCGTGAGGTTGGGGTCCGCCTGCTGCAGCGCACCACGCGCAGCCTCAACGTGACGGATGCCGGGCGTCTGTATTACGAGCAGAGCAGCCAGGCGCTGCGGACGATCGCGGAAGCAAATCTGCGCCTTGCGGAAGCGAAGGCGGAGCCATCGGGCACGATTCGCATTTCGGCGCCCGTTGGCTTCGGGAGCCATTTCCTCACAGCTGCCGTGGTCGACTTTCTGGCAATGTACCCGAAGACCAAGGTCGAGCTCCGCCTGACCGACGACAAGCTCAACCTGGTTGAGGACGGTATAGATCTCGCCTTCCGAACCGGCATCCTACAGGATTCGACGCTGATTGCCCGCAAACTCGGCTCCACGCACAGGCTGCTCTGCGCCAGCCCGGACTATCTCGCAAGGCACGGGATGCCGAAACGCCTGGCGGATCTCGCGCACCATCAGTGCGTCATCGCAGGCCCTTCGACCTCCGGCACCCATTGGGTGCTGGACGGGCCACACGGTCAGGAGACGGTCACGGTGGCCGGGCGCTTCGCCGCTAATGAAATGCAGGCGGTCGTTGCGGCCACGCTCGCAGGCTTCGGCATCGCCCAATTGCCGCACAGCATCGCCGAGCCCCTCATCAATGGGGGGCGGCTGAGCCGCGTTCTCCGGGACTACACGACGCCGGCTGGCGGGCTGCATGTCCTATATCCGAGCAGCCGGCATCTTTCGCCCCTGGTCAAGGCATTCATCGAGCTTGCATCCGACCGGATTTCCAGTCTGGCAAATACTGCGGCTGACCAGCAGTAGCCGCGTGCCTCAATACGGGCTCGCCACATCCCCGGTCTCGACATAGACCGACTTCAGCTGCGAATAGAGCGCCAGCGCGGCAAGCGAGTTTTCCCGCCCGATTCCCGACTGCTTGAAGCCGCCGAAGGGAATTTCGACCGGCGTCAGATTGTAGGCGTTGATCCAGCAGGTGCCGGCCTGCAGCTCGGCGATGACGCGATGGGCGCGCGGCAGGTCGCGCGTGAACACACCCGCGGCAAGGCCGAACTCGGTATCGTTGGCCCGGTCGATCACCTCGTCCTCACCGTCGAATTTGAGCACGCTCATCACCGGCCCGAAAATCTCCTCGCGCGCGATGCGCATCGTGTCGGTGACGCCGGTGAAAACAGTCGGCTCGACGAAGAAGCCGCCCTGGAAACCCTGCAGCGAAGGCACATTGCCGCCGCAGGCGAGCACAGCGCCATCCTGCTTGCCTGCCTCGATATAGCCGATGACCTTTTCGTGCTGCGCCTTCGAGACCAGCGGTCCCATCTGCGTTTCCGGGTCGAGCGGATCGCCGATGCGGATCTTCTTGGTCCGCTCGACCAGCCGTTCGACGAAACGGTCGTGGATGCCCTTCTGCACGAAGACTCGCGTGCCGTTGGAGCAGATCTGGCCGGTCGAATAGAAATTGCCGAGCATGGCGCCGCCAATGGCGTTTTCGAGATCGGCATCGTCGAAGACAATCAGCGGCGACTTGCCGCCGAGCTCCATGGTGGCGTGCTTCATCTTCGAGCCGGCGAGCGAAAGCACCTTGCGCCCAGTCGGCACCGAGCCCGTCACCGAGACTTTGGCGACGACATCGTGCCCGACGAGGCCGGCGCCGACATCGCCATAGCCTTGCACCACGTTGAAGAGCCCGTCGGGGAGGCCGGCCTCGGTATAGATTTCGGCGAGCGCCAGCGCCGATAATGGGGTGTTCTCAGACGGCTTGAACACCATGGCGTTGCCCATGGCGAGTGCGGGTGCCGATTTCCAGCCGGCGATCTGGATCGGATAGTTCCAGGCGCCGATGCCGACACAGACGCCCAGCGCCTCGCGCCTCGTATAGGCGAAGGGTCCGCCGAGATCGAAGGCCTCGCCATTATAGGCAGCGACCGCGCCGCCGAAATATTCGAGGCAATCCGCGGCGGACGGCGCATCCGCCACCAGCGTCTCCTGGATCGCCTTGCCTGTATCGAGCGTCTCGATACGCGCCAGGTCGGCGTTGCGCGCGCGCAAGATGTCGGCGGCGCGGCGCAGGATGCGTCCGCGCTCGACCGGCTTCAGCCGCGCCCAGGCCGGTTGGGCTGCACGCGCCGCTTCGATCGCGAGTTCCAGCACGTTCGGCGTCGCCGAACGCAGCATCGCGATGGTCTCGCCGGTTGCCGGATAGATGACCGGCAGTGGCGCACCCTGCTCGTCGTCGATGTAGCGTCCGTTGACATAGTGCGATGCCGTTGGTTGGGCGCGCATAGCTGTTCTCCAATCGTCTTCGCCAGAACGGAGCAGTCCGCCGGATCATGGCCTATCTGTCTGACACCTGCCAGCGCGGATTGATCCATGGTTCCTGGTTGGACGGCGCCAGCGGCGTGCGGCCAAGAATGTGGTCGGCGGCCTTTTCGCCTGTCATGATCGACGGCGCGTTGAGATTGCCGTTGGTGACGCGCGGGAAGATCGAGGAATCGGCGACCCGCAACCCTTCGACGCCGATGACACGGCATTCCGGATCGACGACGCTCATCGGATCATCGGCGCGACCCATCTTGCAGGTGCCGCAAGGGTGGTAGGCGCTTTCGGCATGGTCGCGGATGAAGGCATCGAGATCGTCGTCCGACTGCACGTGCGAGCCCGGCGAGAGTTCCTCGCCGCGATAAAGATCGAATGCCGACTGGCCGAAGATCTCACGCGTCAGCCGGATGCAGTGGCGGAACTCGGTCCAGTCGTCCGGATGCGACATATAGTTGAAGCGGATCACCGGCTTCGACCTGGGGTCGGGCGAGCGCAGCGTGACAGAACCGCGCGATTTCGATCGCATCGGCCCGACATGCGCCTGGAAACCGTGCGCCTTCGCCGCCGCCTTGCCGTCATAGCGAACCGCCGCCGGGATGAAATGATACTGGATGTCGGGATAGTCGACGCCGGCGCGCGAGCGCACGAAGGCGGCCGCCTCGAAATGATTGGTTGCGCCGAGACCTGACTTGAAGAACAGCCATTGCGCGCCGATCATTGCCTTGGAGAAGGGGTTCAGCACCGAATTCAGCGTGATCGGCTGCGTCGATTCCTGCTGGATATAGAGCTCCATATGGTCCTGCAGGTTGCGGCCGACGCCGGGCCGGTTAGCCACCACCTGAATGCCGTATTCCCTGAGATGTTCGGCCGGGCCGATGCCGGACAGCATCAGGATCTTGGGCGAATTGATCGAGGAGGCGGCAACGATCACTTCACGTCGCGCCTTGACCACCTGAATCCGTTTGCGCGTTTCGATCTCGACACCAGTGGCGCGTTGATTCTCGATGATCACCCGCCGGGCGAAGCCCTTGACCAAGCTCACATTTTTCCGCCTCAGCGCCGGCCTGAGATAGGCGCTCGCCGCCGACCAGCGGCGGCCGCCGCGAATGGTCTGCTCCATTGGCCCAAAGCCTTCCTGCTTCGCGCCGTTGTAGTCGTCGGTCAGCTCAAAGCCGGCCTGACGGCCTGCCTCGACGAAGGCGCCGTAGAGTGGGTTGGTCCTTGAGCCGCGCTGCACGGACAGCGGGCCGCCGTGGCCGCGCCAGCCATTCTCGCCGCCATTGCTGTCCTCCATGCGCTTGAAGTAGGGGAGCACGTCGGCAAACCCCCAGCCAGCCGCGCCCTGTTCGGCCCAATGGTCGAAATCGCGGGCGTGGCCGCGTACATAGACCATGCCATTGATCGAGGACGAGCCGCCGATGACCTTGCCGCGCGGCGTCGCCAGCACGCGGCCGCCGAGATGCGACTCCGGCTCGCTGGCAAAGCCCCAGTCGTAGAGGCTCATGTTGAGTGGGATCGACAGCGCCGACGGCATCTGGATCAGCGGCCCGACATCGCTGCCGCCGAACTCGATGACGATCACCGAATGCTTGCCATCCTCCGACAGGCGGTAGGCCATGGCCGAGCCGGCCGAGCCGGAGCCGATGATGACGAAATCCGCCTCAAGCATGGTTCATATGCGCCATGAAATCAGCGAGCGAGGGAACAAGTGCCATCATTCGCCTCGCGGAAAGCGCTTCTGCTCTTCGAGCAGGTCAAGGTTCATGTGGTTGCGCATGTAGCGTTCCGAAGCTTTCTGCAGCGGCTGGAATTCCCAGGGGTAGTGAGTGCCGTTGCGCAGCGCCGGGTAGACCACCCAGCGGCGCGCCTGGCTGGTGCGCACGGCGGCGTCGAAGGCCGCCATGTCCCAGCGCGCCCGGACCTTTTCGGTGAAACCAGCAACCAAAGCGGCATGTGCCGGGTCGGCGGCGAGATTGGTCAGCTCGAGCGGATCCGATTCAAGATCAAACAGTTGCGGCGGATCGATCTCGCAATGGATGAATTTGTAGCGGCCCTCGCGGATCGCCACCATCGGCGCGTTGGAGCCTTCGGCAGCATACTCCATCAGCACCGGCGCAGTGCGTTCCTTACCGTCGAGCAGCGGCAGCAGCGACTGGCCGTCGGTCCATGGCGCAATCGCGCTCATGTCGATGCCGGCGAGGTCGCAAAGCGTCGGCGTGACATCGAGATTGGAGACTGGGGTCTCGATCAGCTTGGCGTGTATGCCCTTGCCGGCGATCATCAGCGGCACCCGCGCCGAGCCTTCGAAAAAGCACATCTTGAACCACAGGCCGCGCTCGCCGAGCATGTCGCCGTGATCCGAGCAGAACAGGATGATCGTATCGTCGAGCATTCGCGTGCGTTGCAGCACCGACAGCAATTCGCCGACCTTGTCGTCGAGATAGGAGATGTTGGCGAAATAGCCGCGCCGCGCACGGCGGATCTGCTCCGGCGTGATCTTGAAGCTGTCATAGTCGCTGGCCCGGTAGAGCCGCTGCGAATGCGGATCCTGCTTGTCGTAGGGAATGAAGCCCACCTCGGGCTCAAGCGCCGGGCAGTCCTCGTAGAGATCCCAATAGCGCCGCCGGGCGACATAGGGGTCGTGCGGATGGGTGAAGGAAACCGTCAGGCACCACGGCCGGCGCGAAGCGTCGTCGGAGACGCGAGCGAAATCATAGAGCTTCTGCACCGCGTGGAAAGCGACCTCGTCGTCATATTCCATCTGGTTGGTGATCTCGGCGACACCGGCACCGGCCACCGAGCCGAGATTGTGATACCACCAGTCGATCCGTTCACCGGGCTTGCGATAGTCCGGCGTCCAGCCGAAATCGGCCGGATAGATGTCGGTGGTCAGCCGCTCCTCGAAGCCGTGCAACTGGTCCGGCCCGACGAAATGCATCTTGCCGGACAGGCAAGTATGGTAGCCGGCGGCGCGCAGATGATGCGCATAGGTCGGGATCGACGAGACGAATTCGGCAGCGTTGTCATAGACCTCGGTGCGTGACGGCAACTGGCCGCTCATGAACGCTGCCCGGCCCGGTGCGCAGAGCGGCGAGGCGGTGTAGTTATTCTTGAAGCGCGTCGCGTGCGCCGCCAGTAGCTTCAGATGCGGCGCGTGCAGGAAGTCCGCTGGCCCATCCGGGAACAATGTGCCGTTGAGCTGATCGACCATGACGATCAGAAAATTGGGTCGCTTGGACGTCACTGCGCGCTCCGCCGGCTTAGTTTCGTTTCGAGATAATCCTCGATCAGTGCGATCGCAGTCGCGGCATTGGGCACGCCGTCCTTCAGCGCGCGCCTGATATACAGCCCGTCGATCAGCGCAGCGGTCGCCTCGGCGACACGGTCGGCTTCGCTTCTCGGCAGGATGCCGGTCAGCCCGCTCAACAGATTGGAATGCAGGCGCCTCGCATAGACCTTAAGCAGGCGGCGAAGTGCTGCCGATTTCTGCGCCTCGACATAGAAGGCGAGCCAGGCCGCAATCGTCTCCGGCTGGAACTGGGCGTCGGAGAAATTGACGGCGACCACCGCCGAGACGCGCTCGCGTGCCGTGCTGGCCGATCGAAGCGCGCGCCGCATGTCGGCGGTCAGCTCGGCCAGGATATGCCGCATCGTTGCCAGCAAAAGTTCGTCCTTGGCGCCGAAATAGTGATGGGCAAGCGCCGAGGACACGCCGGCGCGCCCGGCGATTTCCGACATCGTCACATCAAGCGAGCCGCGCTCGCCGATCGCTGAGATCGTCGCGTCGATGAGCGCCCTGCGGCGCAACGGCTCCATTCCGACTTTCGGCATTCTTGCTCCGGCCCTGTTGCGACAAGATTATTTTTTATTGACGGATCAATCAACAAAAATCCAGCCTGATTTTGTGGCAAAGGTCAGGCGCTATGACCAGATATCAAGATCAAGCGATTGTGTGGTTCTGGCCCCTTCACGAAGTCGGCGGAACGGTTCATGCTTGAACAATGCTGAGGCGCGCCGTGACATCGAGTAGCCCGGGCCTGCAGGATGGAGACTGCCATGACAGCATGCATCGTCGGCTGGGCGCATTCGCGCTTCGGCAAGCTCGAAGGCGAGACGCTGGAGAGTCTGATCACCAAGGTCGCAACCGAAGCGCTCGATCATGCCGGCATCGGTCCGGACGAGGTCGACGAGATCGTGCTTGGCCACTTCAATGCCGGCTTTTCCGCGCAGGATTTCACCGCAAGCCTGGTCCTGCAGGCCGACGACCGGCTGCGCTTCAAGCCGGCAACCCGCGTCGAGAACGCTTGCGCGACTGGTTCGGCGGCGGTCAGGCAAGGCATCCGCGCCATCGACGCCAATGCGGCCCGTATCGTGCTCGTGGTCGGCGCCGAGCAGATGACGACAACGCCCGGCCCAGAGATCGGCAGGAACCTTCTCAGGGCCTCGTATCTGCCCGAGGAGGGCGACACGCCGGCAGGATTCGCCGGCGTTTTCGGCAAGATCGCGCAAGCCTATTTCCAGCGCTATGGCGACCAGTCGGACGCGCTGGCGATGATCGCCGCCAAGAACCACAAGAACGGCGTCGACAATCCCTATGCGCAGATGCGCAAGGATTTCGGCTATGAGTTCTGCCGGCACGAGAGCGAGAAGAACCCATTCGTTGCCGGTCCCCTGAAGCGTACCGACTGTTCGCTGGTCTCGGACGGCGCCGCAGCCCTTGTCCTTGCCGACACGGCGACGGCGTTGAAGATGCGCCGCGCGGTCGCCTTCCGTGCCAACGAGCATGTGCAGGATTTCCTGCCAATGTCGAAGCGCGACATCCTTGCCTTCGAAGGCTGCGAGCATGCCTGGAACCAGGCGCTGAAGAAGGCGGGCGTGACGCTCGACGATCTGTCCTTCGTCGAGACGCATGACTGCTTCACCATCGCCGAGCTGATCGAATATGAGGCGATGGGCCTGGCGAAACCGGGTGAGGGCGCGAAACTGGCGCTGGATGGCGAGACGGCGAAGGACGGCCGGCTGCCGGTCAATCCGTCCGGCGGGCTGAAGGCCAAGGGTCATCCAATCGGCGCTACCGGCGTGTCGATGCACGTGCTGAGCGCCATGCAGCTCGTCGGCGAAGCCGGCGGCATCCAGGTGCCGGGCGCCAAGCTCGGCGGCATCTTCAACATGGGCGGCGCCGCAGTCGCCAACTACGTTTCCATTCTCGACCGGATCAGATAAAAGCGGCCCGCATTACAGCGCCCCGCGCCCCGTTAGGGCGCGCAAAGGACGCTGTAACACTTTGATTTTACGCGTGATCCTTTTCGAAAATCGATTCCGATTTTCGAGGTCATGCGTTAGCGGGGAAATCATGACAAATCCGGTTCTGGTCGAAGTTTTGCGCGGCGCTGTGGTCGAGAGCGCGCATCGTGGCGCCGTTGCGGTTTTCGATGCCGACGGCAACTCGGTCTGGGAAATCGGCGATACGGCCCGCCCGGTATTTCCGCGCTCAGCGGTCAAGGCTATCCAGGCGCTGCCGCTGGTCGAAAGCGGCGCCGCCGACGCGTTTGGCTTCGGCGACCGCGAACTGGCGCTTGCCTGCGCCTCGCATTCCGGCGAGCCGGCGCATGTCGAACTGGCGCGGGCGATGCTGGCGAAAGCCGGACTGGACGTGGCGGCGCTGGAATGCGGCGCGCATTGGCCGTCCAGCCATGATGCGACGGTTGCGCTGGCCAGCGCCGGCACCTTGCCAAACGCGCTGCACAACAATTGCTCAGGCAAGCATGCGGGCTTCCTCTGCACCTGCGTTCACGCCGGTATCGCCCATCGCGGCTATGTCAAATCAGGCCATGCCTCGCAGGAGATGGTGCGCGATGCGATGCAAGCGGTGACCGGGGCCGCCCATGACATCGATCATTGCGGCACCGACGGCTGCTCGATCCCGACCTATGCCGTGCCGCTACGCAGCTTCGCGCTCGGCTTTGCCCGCATGGCGACCGGCGTCGGCTTTGAACCCGTGCGCGCCAAGGCCGCAAAGCGGCTGCTTTCCGCCTGCATGGTCGAGCCCTTTCTGGTTGCCGGCACAGGCAGGGCTGATGTTGCGCTGATGGAGGCCGCCCCCGGCCGGATTTTTGTGAAGGGAGGGGCCGAAGGCGTCTATTGCGCGGCTTTGCCCGAGCTTGGCCTTGGCGTGGCGTTGAAATGCGATGATGGCGCTGGCCGTGCGGCGGAAGTCATGGTCGCGGCATGCATGGCCAGGCTTTTGCACGCCGACAAGGCGCTGGCGGCGAAGCTGATCGAGCAGGCAAATCCACCCATCCAAAGCCGGGTCGGCGCCAAGGTTGGCGCTGTCAGGCCCACCGCCGCATTGAGCTGAGAACGGCATTCAGCTCACATGATTGCGCTCGATGGTCAGATGCGCATAGCCGGCATTGCCAGATGAGGCGAGATCGCCGGTCACCGGCTCGGCCCAGCGGTGGCCGACGATCGCGCCGTTTTGGGCGCCATCGATGACATTGTCGGAGATGACCGCCGTTCCGGCGCCCTCGACCACAGTGACGGCGATACCGGTTCCGGCCTTGCGGATGACGTTTGCGGTAGCGACCACATTGCGCATGAACGGCCCCCAGCCGATGTGCATGCCGTAGAGCGGCGCATTCTCGACGACGTTGCCGGAGACGGTGGTATCGGCCTCGACGTTGATACCGATGCCGAAACCGGGCGGATCGGCAACATAGGGGCCGCTGGTCGAGAGATTGCGGACGATGTTTCCTGAACACACGCCCATACGGCCGCCTTCGTTGAAATTGACGATCGAGATGCCGTTGGCGGCGCCATCGATGATGTTGTTGCTGAGGATCGCCCCCTCGAACGAGAATTCGGAATACACGGCGGTCTCGCCCGACCGCGAGCAGGTGTTGCCGGTGATGTGCAGATTGCTGGCGCTGTTGGCGCGGATCGCCGAAAACGCGCAGTCCGAGACGATATTGCCCGAGATGATGACGTTGCCGGCGCGGAACGCATTGATGCCGTTGCCGTTCTGGCCGGTTCCGCCGCTACGCGCCTGAATACGCTCGACGCGGTTGCCGCTGACGATCGTGCCGTCCTCGGCCGCTTGCCAGCGGTGCACGAGGATGCCGCCATGGGCGCAGTCGGACACAGTGTTGCCTGATATCGCCAAGCCGGTGGCTTCGACCGAATAGATGCCGGCGTCGGCAGCGCCTGATATTTCCGAGCGCTCGATGCGGCCCGAAGCGTGCTCGATCGCCAGGCCGTTCTTGCCGCTGCCTGATATCTGGCAATTGTCGATGACGAGGTGAGCGACGCGGCGCAGGTCGAGCAGTCCTTGCGCGTAGTCGCCCATCCAGCGGTTGGTGCCGTCGAACACCAGCCCGGTGAATTCGATGTGCTCGGCCTGTTCCGCCATGAGCAGATGGCCGTTGCCGCCATAGACGATCCGCGATGCACCCGGCACGCCGGAAAGCCTGACACGGCTGGGCAGCGAAAGGTTGGATACGACATAGGTTCCCGGCGGCAGGAACACCGGCATGTCGCGGTCGTTTGCGTTGCGCAGCAGCTGGGCGAAGGCCTTGCTCTGGTCGTCAAGCGCGCCGGGGTGCACGCCGAGGTCAGCAGCATTGATCGAGCCGCGCATCGAGGCATTGTCGATACCGGGCAGGCTGGCCGCCGCTGCCTTGCCGAGCGAGAGGCCCATGACGGCAAAGCCGGCGGTCTGCGTAAGCAATTTTCGTCTGTTCAACATCGGCACAGTTTCCCAGCGTTCGGCCATCGCACCGCAGGAATCGTGCCAGGCCGGATCGGCCCCGGCCCGGTTTGCGGCAATGGCTTGTGAAGTCGCCGCGCGAGGCATAAGTTCGATTAATGAGCAGAGCCTTCACGCGCGAAGAGGATAGCGAAAACGCCATTGCCGGCATCGGCGAGCGGCCGATCAGCCATCACCGCAATCTGGTGACGGAACGCGGCCTGGCGATGATCGACGCCGAACTGGCTGCCCTGCGCGATGACCTGGGCAGGGCGGAGAAGAGGGCCGATCGCGAGCGCATCGCGCTCATCTCGCGCGACCTGCGCTACTGGACCGCGCGGCGTGAAAGCGCCGAGCTTTCCGTGCCGGAACCGGGCAGCGACCTGGTTCGCTTCGGCATGGGCGTCACGCTGGAAGGCGATGACGGCAGGAAGGTACACTGGAAGATCGTCGGCGAGGATGAGGCCGATCCGGCCAAGGGCACAATTTCACATGTTTCACCGATGGCCCTGGCCTTGTACGGCAAGAGGATCGGCGAAATTGCCGTGGTGAACGGCAAGGAATGGGAGATCGTCAAGCTCTCCGACAATTAGTCCTCGACCTTGATGACATGGTCGCGGAAGAATGCCGCCGCGCCGGCCTCGTCGATCTCGCCGGCGGCGACCATCATGACCAATTGAATGATATCCGCCTGCTCGGCTTCGCCACTCAGCCCATTGAAATAGAGAAACAGGTCGGCTGCGGCAAAAGCGGTGCGTTTGTTGCCATCGACGAACGGATGGTTCTTGGCGATGCCGAAAAGATACGCGGATGCTAACTCGCAGAGGTCGGGCTCGTCATAGATCTCTCTCTGTTGCGGTCGATAAAGCGCCGACTCCAGCATTCCTTGGTCGCGGATACCTGCTGCTCCTCCGTGAAGGCGCAACTGCTCGGCGTGAAGCGCCTCCACGAATTCTCTCGAATGATACTCGGTCATTTTGCGAGCGCGCGGTAGGCAACCTCGTACTTTTTCATCCGCTCACGCGCGATCTTCATCTTGCGTTCGAACTCTTCGGCGGTGTCCTCGGTGCGGCGCAGGCGAAGCTCATCGCCCTCCTGGACGATAACGATGCTGTCGCCCGCTTTCAGGTTCAGGCGGTCGAGAATTTCCTTGGGCAGGATCACGCCTTCGGAATTGCCGATCTTGCGAATGGTCGTGTTCATGGTGAGACATCCTGTTGCAACGCTGATTATAACTCAACGTGCTGTCGTTGCAACAGACATTATAACTCACATTACTTGACTTGCAGAAGCCGATCGATCAGCCGTTCCGCCGCTTCAGGGATGACTGTGCCTGGCGGGAAGATTTCCGCGGCACCCGCCTGCAGCACGGCATCGTAATCCTGCGGCGGGATGACGCCGCCGGCGACGATCAGCATGCCGTCGCGCCCGAGCTTCTTCAGCGCATCCTTGAGTTCGGGAATGAGCGTCAGGTGCCCCGCTGCCAGCGACGAGGCGCCGACGATATGCACGTCATGCTCGACCGCGAGCCTGGCGATCTCTTCCGGCGTCTGGAACATCGGCCCGACGGTGACGTCGAAGCCGAGATCGGCAAAGGCAGTGGCGATGACCTTCTGGCCGCGGTCATGGCCGTCCTGTCCCATTTTGGCAACGAGAATGCGCGGCTTGCCGCCGGATTTCTCCTCGAACGCCACGATCTTGTCCTGTAGCCGGTCGACCACCGGATTGTCGCCAAGCGCCTTGCGGTAGATGCCGGAGATCGTCTGGACCGAGGCGACATGGCGGCCGAAGACCTTTTCCAGCGCCAGCGAAATCTCGCCGACCGTGGCGTTGGCGCGTGCGGCGCGAATGGCGAACTCCAGCAGATTTTCGCCGCTCTCCGCAGCGCGGCTCAGCGCATCCAGCGCGCTCTCGACCGCGCCGACGTCGCGTGTGCCTTTCAGCCTTTGCAGCTTCGACAATTGTCGCGCTCTGACTTCGGCGTTGTCGATCTTCAGCACGTCGACCTCGATATCAGTCCCGGGGCGGTGGGCATTGACGCCGACCAGTATCTGCTCACCGGAGTCGATCCGTGCCTGCGTGCGCGCGGCAGCCTCTTCGATGCGCAGCTTGGGTATGCCTTTTTCGGTTGCGGCGGCCATGCCGCCCAGGCCCTCGATCTCTTCGATATGGGCAAGCGCGCGCGCCGCCAGATCATGTGTCAGCCGTTCGAGATAGGCAGAGCCGCCCCACGGGTCGATGATGCGGGTGGTGCGGGATTCCTTTTGCAGGATCAACTGCGTGTTTCGGGCGATGCGAGCCGAATGGTCCGTCGGCAGCGCCATCGCCTCGTCGAAGGCGTTGGTGTGCAGCGATTGCGTATGACCCTGCGTCGCCGCCATTGCCTCGATCATGGTGCGGACGATGTTGTTGTAGGGGTCCTGCGCCGTCAGTGACCAGCCCGAAGTCTGGCAATGGGTGCGCAGCGACAGCGAACGCTCGTCCTTCGGCAAGAAGTTCTTCAGCATCAAGCTCGACCACAAAAGGCGCGCCGCCCTCAGCTTGGCGACTTCCATGAAGAAGTTCATGCCGATCGCCCAGAAGAACGAAAGGCGCGGCGCGAAGCGGTCGATATCGAGACCGGCGGCGACGCCGGCGCGGGCATACTCGATGCCGTCGGCGATCGTATAGGCGAGCTCGAGGTCGGCGGTCGCCCCTGCCTCCTGCATGTGATAGCCGGAGATCGAAATCGAATTGAACTTCGGCATGTGCTGCGAAGTGTAGGAAAAAATGTCGGACACGATCCGCATCGAAGGCTTTGGCGGATAGATGTAGGTGTTGCGCACCATGAACTCTTTCAGGATGTCGTTCTGAATGGTCCCGGCGAGATCCTTCTGCGCAACCCCCTGTTCTTCCGCCGCCACGATGTAGAGCGCCATGATCGGCAGCACCGCGCCGTTCATCGTCATCGACACCGTCATTTCATCAAGCGGGATGCCGTCGAAGAGCTGGCGCATGTCGAGGATGGAATCGATGGCGACGCCGGCCATGCCGACATCGCCGGCAACACGCGGATGATCGCTGTCGTAGCCGCGATGCGTGGCGAGGTCGAAAGCGACCGACAGCCCCTTCTGGCCGGCCGCAAGGTTGCGCCGGTAAAAAGCATTCGACTCTTCCGCCGTCGAGAAGCCGGCATATTGCCGGATCGTCCAGGGCTGCTGGACATACATGGTCGGGTAGGGGCCGCGCACGAATGGCGGCAGGCCCGGATAAGTGTCGAGATGCGGCAATCCCTTGAGGTCGCCCTGGTTGTACAGATGCTTGATGGCCAGTCCTTCCGGCGTCATCCGCTGGCCCTTTACCTCCACCGGCGCCCGGCGCGGCGCCGACCAGCCGATCTGGCTGAAATCCGGGATCATGGCGCTGCTCCGATCGATTGGTCGATGCGGACCGGAAATAGCGGCTCGCACACTGCCACGCCCTCGGTGACGGCGGGCCGCCGCTCCGCCGCCAGCGTTTCGACCGGACGTTCGGTCTTCGACGGGTGAAGCGTGGTGCCGATGATGGCCCGCTCGCCCGCCTGATAGGCAGCATTGCGGCGGGCGGAGGCGGCCTGAACCCGTTTCTGGATGTGTCCTTGCTGCAGGCTGGACAGCACGCCACCTTCCGCCTCGATCCGCTGGAATTCTTCCCAGGCCGCTTCGCAGAGTTCGGCGGTCAGTGCTTCGACGGCGCCCGAACCGCAAGCAGGGTCGACGACATGATCGATATGGCTTTCGTTGGCCATGATCAGTTGCGTATTGCGGGCGACACGGCGGGCAAAGCCCGCCGGCAGGCCATGCGCTATCGTATGCGGCAGCATGGAGATCGAATCCGCCCCGCCGGCCGCCGCGGCAAAACCGGCAATGGTGCTGCGCAGGATGTTTGTCTCCGGGTCTGCCAAAGTCATCATTCGGAAGGACGTCTCGGCATGGATGTTGGCAGTAGAGGCGGAGATCGAGCATGCCTCCTGAACACGCGCCCACAGCCTGCGCAGGGCCCTGACCTTGGCCATCGACACGAACTGGTCCTGGTCGACGCTCAGCGCAAAGCCGATATGGGGCGCCGCATAGACAAGCGGCTGGCGCGCCTCCTCGAACATCCGGAGATAGGAGACCGCCGAAGCCATCATGGTGCCCAGCTCCTGCGCTTCGGTGGCGCCGGCATTGTGGAAGACGCGCCCGTCTGCCTCCAGCAGAACCCCGGGCACGCCCATCGAGAAAAAATGCGCCAGGGACTGCGGCATCGACGCCTGCAGGGCTTCGATCGACATGCGCAACCGGCCGGTTCCGGCAAATATCGCCGCCGGATCGATGCCGAATGAAAGGTTGAGCTTTGCCGGATCTGACCGGCGCTTGCTCAAGAACGCAACCAGCCAGTCGGCCACGGCGCGGCTCCAGGGATGGGCGTCGATGCGGACCTGGGTGCGATTGAGCGGCACGCCGTCCAGCACGGTCTCCAGCGCCTCGGCAGTTCTCGGCAGACCGTAGCCGAATGCATTCGGCGCGCCTTCGAAGACAAGCGACAATCCGGTGGCGCCCTGTGCGACGTCTTCCAGGGCTTGGGCCTTGGCGCGATCGATATCCGGATCGTCGATACGCTGGCTGACGATCCAGGGCGATCTGGGATTTGCCCGCGCGAGAGGCTCTGCGGTGACCGAACGATCATAGAGCGGCTCGATGCGGATCGCATCGTCCGTATGGGACACGAGCTTTTCCTCGAAGGATCCGCCGGCCAGGGCTTTTTCCGCAAGGGCCAGCCACCGCTGCCGGTCAGGGTTCGGAAGTTCGGCATCGTGGTTCAAGGCACCGGCGCCCATCCGCTCTCCTCGTCTTATCGGCCGCATCGGCCTGGAACGTCAGTCTACGGTTCCCAGTCGCAGATCACAATGCAACACGCTTCCTGCGACAGTGAACCGTCAACCGATTGCCAAACATGCGCAAAATCCGCAAGCTCCAAAAATCTCAATTTCGACCATGGCCATTGTCGCTGCGCAATGGCGTCATTATACCTGCGGCGAGCCCGGTTACTTTCAATAGATCAGGGCGTTCAACACTTCAGGTTTGCGGAGACCCGACACATGGCTGACGACACCAGTATTTTCATAGGGGCCAGCCGCAAGCCTGATGACAGCTACCAGCGCGCCGAAAATCTGCTGCTTCAGTATGGCAATCGCCACGGCCTGGTCACCGGTGCGACCGGCACCGGCAAGACCGTGACCTTGCAGATTCTGGCGGAAGGTTTCTCCAATGCCGGCGTGCCGGTCTTCTGCGCCGACATCAAGGGCGACCTGTCCGGTATCGCCATGATGGGCACGGCACAGGATTTTCTGGTCAAGCGCGCCGAGCAGGTCAAGCTCGATCCTTATGAATTCCAGGAGTTTCCGGTCATCTTCTGGGATCTGTTCGGCGAGCAGGGCCATCCGATACGCGCCACCGTCTCGGAAATGGGGCCGCTGCTTCTGTCGCGGCTGATGAACCTCTCCGAGGCACAGGAAGGCATCATGAACATCGCCTTCCGTATCGCCGACGAGGAGGGCCTGTTGCTGCTGGATCTGAAGGATCTGCAGGCGCTTCTTGCCAACATTGCCGATCGCGCCCAGGAAATCGGGGCTCGCTATGGCAATGTCACCAAGCCTTCGGTCGGCGCTATCCAGCGCACCTTGCTGGTCCTGGAGCAGCAGGGGGCGACGAATTTCTTCGGCGAGCCGGCGTTGCGGATCGCCGACATCATGCGCACCACCCGCGACGGGCGCGGCGCCATCAGCGTGCTGGCCGCCGACAAGCTGATGGCGAATCCCCGGCTCTATGCGACATTCCTTTTGTGGCTGATGTCGGAGCTGTTCGAGGAACTGCCTGAAGTCGGCGACCCCGACAAGCCAAAGCTGGTCTTCTTCTTCGACGAGGCGCACCTTCTGTTCGACGATGCGCCGAAGGTGCTGATCGACCGGGTCGAGCAGGTGGTCCGCCTGATCCGCTCGAAGGGCGTCGGCGTTTACTTCGTCACCCAGAATCCGCTGGATATCCCTGAAACGGTTCTGGCCCAGCTCGGCAACCGGGTGCAGCACGCGCTTCGCGCCTACACGCCGCGGGAGCAGAAGGCGGTGAGGACGGCCGCCGAGACGTTCAGGCCCAATCCCGACTTCGACTGCGCGACCGTGATCACACAGCTCGGCACTGGCGAGGCGTTGGTCTCGACGCTGGAAGCGAAGGGCGCTCCTTCGATGGTCCAACGGACGCTGGTTCGCCCGCCGTCGTCACGACTTGGTCCGATCACGCCTGACGAGCGCCGCAAGCTGATCACTGAGAGCCCGGTTGCGGGGCAGTACGACCAGACCATCGATCGCGAATCGGCTTTCGAGATGCTGCAGAAAAAAGCCAAGGACGCTCTGGACGCAGAGGCGCAGCAGCAGGAGAGCGGCCGCTCGCGCTGGACCATTCCAGGCTTCGGCAATGACGATCCCGCCCCCCAGACCACCGGCCGAGCACCGGCGCGGCGCGCATCCAATCGCCAGACGGTGGCGGAGGCGGCGATCAAATCGGTGGTTCGTTCGGTCGGCTCGTCCGTGGGACGGGCGATCGTGCGCGGCATTCTCGGCAGTCTCGCCAGGGGGCGCTGAGAGCATCGGACCCAAAAAGGTGGGAATCGGCCGGGCGCCGAGTCTGAAAAATCCCGTCACGGCACACGTCATTTCAGGTTGGCCCTAGCTGAATTGCCGCAAATGCAGAACCGGGTGGCCATTGTGAGGAGACTCCTTATAACGGTTGATGAGATTGCGATAACCAAGGGGAGACGATGCGTTACATACGTCCGCTTTCAATCGAAGACGCCGTTGGCCAGTTGACCGGCTCGTCCGGCACAGCCGCCATTCTCGCCGGAGGCAGCGACCTGCTGGTGAGGATGAAAGGCGGCTTCATCGAACCCGAGCTGATCGTCGACATCAAGGCGATCGATGGGCTCAGCGAAATCAGGGAAACGGCGGAGGGCTTCAGCATTGGTGCCGCGGTCCCCTGCGCTGCATTGGGAGAGAACGCGGCCCTGAAGACAGCATGGCCTGGCGTCGTCGAAGCGGCTAAGCTGATCGGCTCCAAGCAGGTACAGGGGCGCTGCACCATCGTCGGCAATCTCTGCAACGCCTCGCCGGCCGCCGATAGCGTGCCGGCGCTGGTGGCCGCCCACGCCAGGGCGTTGGTTATCGGGCCCGGAGGCAAGCGCACAATCCCAGTGGAAACCGTGCCGACCGGGCCGGGCAAGACGTCGCTCTCCAAGGGAGAGATCATCGAGGCGATCCTGCTCGACAGGCGCGCGCTGCGCTCCGGCGATGCCTATCTGCGTTTCATTCCACGCACGGAGATGGACATCGCCGTGGTCAGCGCCGGCGTGAACCTGACGCTCGATGAGCAAGGTGTCGTCAAGGCGGCCCGCGTGGCCCTGGGCGCCGTGGCCGCGACGGTGCTGCTGGTCGAGGAGGCCGCCGAGGCCCTCATCGGCAGGAAGATGGACGAAGCAGCACTTGAGCGGCTCGCCAAGGTCTGCGCGGGGGCCTGCCGTCCGATCGACGACAAGCGCGGCACCGTCGAATTCAGAAGAAAAGTTGCGGGTGTGCTGGCCAGGCGGGCCGCCATGACCGCCTATGCACGTGCAGGAGGCAAATGATGGCCGGCGTAGCAGTCTCAACGACAATCAACGGCGACAATTTCGAATACCTTTGCCAACCGGACGAGACGCTGCTCGATGTGCTGCGCGACCGCCTCGGCCTGACCGGTGCCAAGGAAGGCTGCGGCACCGGCGATTGCGGCGCCTGCAGCATCATCCTCGACGACCGGCTGGTGTGCTCGTGCCTGGTGCTTGGCGCGGAGGCCGAGGGCCGGCGCGTCGAGACCGTCGAAGGCATGGCGCATGGCGACACGCTGCATCCGCTGCAGCAGAAGTTCCTCGAACACGCAGCACTGCAATGCGGCATCTGCACGCCGGGCTTCCTGATTGCGGCCAAGGACCTTTTGGCCAAGAACCCCGACCCGACCGAGGAGGAAATCCGCTTTGGCCTCGCCGGGAATCTCTGCCGCTGCACCGGCTATGACAAGATCGTGCGCGCCGTCCAGGACGCTGCCAGCGTGATGAAGGGAGCCTGACGATGAATTTCGATCCACGTTTCGCGGGGCGCAATTTCACATCCGTCGGCACTCGCCCCATCCGTCCCGACGGCGTCGACAAGGTGACGGGCCGCGCCCGCTACGGCGCGGATTTCAACATGGCCGGCCAGCTGGTCGGGCGTGTTCTGAGAAGCCCGCACGCCCACGCCACGATCAGGAAGATCGACACGTCGAAGGCGGAGAAGCTCCCCGGCGTCAAGGCGGTGATCACCGCCGCCGACCTGCCTGACCTCACCGATGGCGATGCCGCCATGTACGACATCCTCGACAACTGCATGGCGCGCAAGAAGGCGCTCTATGACGGCCATGCGGTGGCCGCGGTCGCAGCGGTCGACGCCCGCATAGCGAGGCAAGCGCTGAAGCTGATCGAGGTCGACTATGAGGTGCTGCCGCATGTGACCGATGTCGACGAGGCGATGAAGCACACGGCACCCCTGCTCAACGACGCGATCTTCACCGAGGGCCTTGAGGAGAAGCCCGTCAAGCCTTCCAACGTCACCAAGCGCACCCAGTATGGCCATGGCGACATCCATGAGGGTTTCGGCCAGGCCGATTTCGTCGTCGAACGTTCCTTCAAGACCGAGCAGACGCATCAGGGCTATATCGAGCCGCATGCCTGCGTGGCCAATGTCAGCTCCGACGGGACCGCCGACCTCTGGGTCTGCACGCAAGGGCATTTCGTCTATCGCCAGCATTGCGCCCAGTTGCTTGGCATGGAAGCCTCGAAGCTGCGCGTCACCTCGTCGGAGATCGGCGGCGGTTTCGGCGGCAAGACTCATGTCTGGGCCGAGCCGGTGGCGCTGGCGCTGTCGCGCAAGGCTGGCCGGCCGGTTAAGTTGGTCATGACGCGCGACGAGGTGTTCCGCGCCTCTGGGCCGACAAGTGCCACCTCGATCGACGTCAAGATCGGTGCCCGCAAGGACGGCACGATCACCGCAGCCGAGGCGACCTTGCGCTATTCCTGCGGCCCCTATGCCGGCATGTGGGCCGAGATCGGTGCCATGACCGCGTTTGCCTGCTACAGGCTCGAGAACGTCAAGACGGTCGGCTATGAAGTTCTGGTCAACCGGCCGAAGACCGCCGCCTATCGCGCGCCGTCAGCGCCGATGGCTGCCTTCGCGGTGGAGAGCGCAATCGACGAACTGGCCAAGGAGATCGGCATGGACCCGGTCGAATTCCGGATCAGAAACGCCGCGCAGGAGGGCACCAGATCGTCCTACGGCCCGGTATATGGCCCGATCGGCATCGGCCCGACGCTCGAAGCGGCGAAGAACCACCCGCACATGAAGGCTCCGCTCGGCAAGAACCAGGGCCGCGGCATGGCTTGCGGCTTCTGGTTCAACTTCGGCGGCCAGACCTGTACGGACCTCAACATCGGCATGGACGGCTCGGTCTCGCTTGCCGTCGGAACCGTTGACGTCGGCGGCTCGCGCGCTTCGCTGTCGCTGGTGGCCGCGGAAGAACTTGGCATCGCCTATGAGCAGGTCAAGGCGGTGGTCGCCGATACTTCCAGCCTCGGTTACAATGATATGACGGACGGCAGTCGGGGCACCTTCTCGTCCTCCATGGCGACGATCTCGGCCGCCCGCAACGCAATCAAGGTCCTGCGGGAACGCGCCGCGCAGATGTGGGACATTTCCGTCGACGACGTGGCCTGGGAACAGGGCCATGCGGTCGCCAAGGGCGAGAAGCACGGCAACCTCGGAAAGCTGTCGCTGAAGGAGATCGCGGCCGAGTCGGGCAAAACTGGAGGGCCGATTGCCGGCCACAGCGAACTCGTCGCCGATGGCGCGGGCGTCTCCTTCGCCACCCATATCTGCGATATCGAGGTCGATCCCGAGACCGGCGCCACGAAGGTGCTGCGCTACACCGTCGTCCAGGACGCCGGCAAGGCGGTGCACCCGACCTATGTGGAGGGACAGTACCAGGGGGGCGCCGCGCAAGGCATCGGCTGGGCGCTCAACGAGGAGTATATCTACGGCAAGGACGGGCGGCTTCAGAATGCTGGCTTCCTCGACTACCGCATCCCGGTCTGCTCGGACCTGCCGATGATCGACACGCAGATCCTCGAGATCCCCAACCCCAACCACCCTTACGGGGTGCGCGGCGTCGGCGAGACATCGATCGTGCCGCCGCTGGCGGCGATCGCCAATGCGGTGTCGAACGCCGCGGGCGTGCGGATGACGCATATCCCGATGTCGCCGCCGCGCATCCTGGCGGCGATCGAGGCCGAACGGGCAGGCTGATGGTTGAAGTGACGCTCTGGGGATCGCTTGGCGCGGCCGCCGGAGGCAAGAACAAGGTCGACATCGAAGCAAAGGACATAAGGGAGCTGTTCAGGAAGCTGGCTGAACAGTATCCCGGCCTGGAGCCCTTGATCGATCGCGGCATTGCCGTCGCCATAGACGGGACGATCTATCGCGATACCTGGTCGAAGGAATTGCCAGAAAGTGCTGAAATTTTCCTGCTGCCGCGTCTTGCCGGAGGATGACTGGACAACCGTGTTGACCTGCCATGTAGGCTCGAGAAACCTCCGTTATTCACGAGAGTTCTTGGCCAGTTCAGCCGGCGAGTTCGGCTCCTTTTTGATGACTGCTTCTGGGCCGAAGCAGGATTGGCAGCTTTGAGGCTTGATTTCTTGGAAGCGGACCTTCAGCCTTCCGCGGGCCTCGACGTGGTCCGAACCTGAGCAGCCATAGCGCATTTGCGCAACTGGACGCGGTAGCGCCAAGATAGATGTGGCGGCCGACGGCATCCGCTGTGGTCTTGTCTCTGCCGCTACATCACGATGAAGCCGTTCGGTTAGGCATGCTCCCTGTGGCGCGATACCTTCTCGCGGTTTCCGCAAGTCCGCATGCTGCACCAGCGGCGTTTCCCGCCTCGCGACGTGTCCAGGAAAAGCCAGCCGCAGCGCGGACAGGAGCGCAGCCTTTCCCGCGACAGGGTGAAGAAGGCTTCCACCGACAGCACGGCCAGGAAGGCCGTGACGGCGGCCGGGTTCCGCCACTCGACCAAAGTGAGTTCCGGTCGCGCGTCGGTCGGTAAGATGGACCCGGCGGCAAGCCCGCTTGCCGCACCGGAAAACAGGAAGCTCAGCGCCTCCATCGCGGGGGGCCGGCCCGCGGCGATCGCCCCGAAGACCCGGGCCGACGCCTCCCGCACCGCGTGGACCCGTTCGATGAGCGGTTCGCCCGTTATGCTGGCGACCGCTTCTGCCTGGCGAGCATCTGCAAGCCCCGATGCCTTGAACCAGTTTCCGATGTCCCGGGCGGATTTAAGCAGTTCGTTATCCTGCTCGGGCACCCGCCGATTGAACACGGCGTTCGCCAGGTCGAGGGCGGGGTGCCCGCCAATGAAGTGCTCCTGCACCCATTGCGTATGTGCGTTCGCCACGGAACCTAACCTCGTCTGACCTGTTATCCGGTTACAAGCACTGTAACCGCTATAATATGGAAATCCGGTTTCGAGGCCAGGGCGATGTCACGTCCGGCACGAGAAGGAGGAATGAGAGATGCAAAACCATCACCACAAGACCCGCCACGAGACCATCGATGTCAAAGGCCTGGACATCTTCTACCGGCATGCCGGCGACCCGGCGAGGTCGGCGATCCTGCTGCTGCACGGCTATCCGACCTCGTCTTACATGTATCGCAACATCATCGAGCCATTGGCGGAAACCGCCTATGTCCTTGCGCCGGATCTGCCTGGTTTCGGCTACTCCTCCGCGCCATCCGCCGATGCCTACGACTACACGTTCGAGAACATTGCCGACACGATCGACGCGTTCCTCGCTGCGCTGGACCTCGAGGGATTCTTCCTGTTTATCCACGATTTCGGCACCCCGGTAGGCTATCACCTCGCAACACGCCGGCCGGACCGCATCCGTGGTCTGATCGTCCAGAACGGCAATGCGCATGAGGAGGGGCTGGGGCAGGGATGGGACGCCCCGAAGGCGTTCTTTGCCGACCCGACCGAGGAGAACAGGGCCAAGCTCCCCGACTGGATGAATTTCGAGACGACCCGATACCAGTATGTCGGAGAGCAGCCGGAGCGCCTGGCGTCTCTCTATCCTCCCGAGGGTTGGCATCTCGACTGGGAGCGTCTGTCGCGGCCCGGAATCATCGATATCCAGTTCAAGATCTTCTCCGATTACGGGTCGCACATTGCGCGTTTCCCGACCATCCGGGCCTACCACTCCGAGCATCAGCCGCCGTGCCTTCTGCTTTGGGGTAGGCACGATCCCTTCTTTGATATCAACGAGATCATGGCATACAACCGCACCCTTGATGCGCTGGAGATCCACGTCTTCGAAAGCGGACACCAGCTTTTGGAAACCCATCATAGAGAATGCGCGGCTCTTGTGAGCCGCTTCATGCTCGACGTGGACGCCGGCGTGTTTCGAGATTCCGCCAATTGACGGCGGCAGAGAACTCGGCGGGGTGCGTGAATGCTTTGGCGTGTCCGGATCGACAGTGAGAAGGGCGAATGTCCGCTCCTCCAGCACTTTCGACCAGCTCAGAAAATCGAGTCCGAGATTGTTCTGGCCGCGCCGAGCAGGATCGATCCTTCCGGCACGCCGTCATCGATCGGAATGGCCTTCCGGTTTGCTGGGGCATCCATCGGTTCACCGATACCGGAGGTAACGATCACCGGCGCCTTGCCGGGCACGCGGTCGTAGAGATCGATAATGTCCTGATTTATCAAGCGAACGCAGCCAGATGACACCGATTTACCTATGGAGTTCCACTCCGGCGAGCCGTGCAGGCGGTAAAGTGTGTCCTGGTTGCCCTGGAAGAGATACAGCGCACGCGCGCCGAGCGGGTTCGTGAGGCCGCCGGGCATGCCGCCATTGTCGGCGCTGTATTTTGCGAGCTCAGGCTGCCGGGCAATCATTTCGTCCGGCGGGGTCCATTTCGGCCATTTCTGCTTCCATTGGACGACGGCGTCGCCCGACCATTCGAAACCGGCACGACCCAGTCCGACGCCATAACGGATGGCTTGTCCGCCCGGACGCACGAGATAGAGGTGGTGGCCGGCCGTATCGACGACGATGGTGCCGGGCCGTTGGCCGGTCGGATCGGGAACGATCTGACGCAGAAATTGCTCGTCGATTTTCTCGAACGGTATGCCCGGGAGGTCGAACCCACCGTCGCTGACCGGAGCGTACATTGTTGCATAGTCCAGGAGCGGTGGCTCGACATTGGCTGGCGGCGGAGGCTCAACCGGCTGCCCTCCCACCGTGGTGCAGGCGGAAACCGCAATCGAGGCGGCGCCGAGCGCAGCGGCGTTGAGAAAGCCGCGACGGCTCAGGCGATAGGATTCGATTTCGGTTGTGGACATGGTTGCCTTTTTTTAGGTCTCAAATCGAAACAAAACATGAATACGCCGATCGGTACGGCGCCAGCCCTACCAATGCCCCGGCGCGATAGGCGGTTCCGATTCTGGCCTGAGGGTGGACAAACAAAGGCAAAGCTGTGACGGCGCCGCCGCTGTTGCACCGAGGCAACAGGCCTACGGCGCCGCGTCCATTTGGACGCGTAAAGGACGCTGTGGCACTTTTACTTTGCCCCCGATCCTTTCCAAAAATCGATTCCGACTTTGGGGTCATGCGCTAGCCTCCGGCCAACAGGCCTTCGAGCGAGGGCAGGATCAGGGCCGGCGGAAAGTCCCGGTATTCCTCGGGCTGGTTGGAGCGGTTGATCCAGACTGTCCGGAAGCCGAATTTGGTCGCGCCGGCGACGTCCCAGCGGTTGGATGACTGAAACGACACCGCGCCCGGATAGAGGCGCCAGCCTGTCGTGATCAAGTCGTAGACCGACGGATCGGTCTTGAAGCGCCTGACGGCATCGACGGAATAGATGTCGTCCAGAACCTGGTCGAGCGCGGCGGATTTGACCGCCGCTTCCAGCATTTCAGGCGAGCCGTTGGAGAGGATCGCCAGTCTCGCGCCCGATGCCTTGAGCGCCTTGAGCACGGCCGGCACCTCCGGATAGCAGTCGAGCCGCCAATAGGCGTCGAGCAGCTTGGCCCTGAGCCCCTTGTCTGCGGAGGGAACCTTACGCAAGGCGAAATCGAGCGCCTGCTCGGTGAGTTGCCAGAAATCGGCGTAGGCGCCCATCAGCGTCCTCACCCAGGAATATTCCAGCTGCTTGGCGCGCCAGATCTCCGAAAGCAGCTGGCCGTCTGGCCCGATCTGGTCGGCATGACGGCGTACGGCGGCATGCACGTCGAACAGCGTGCCGTAGGCGTCGAAAACGTAAGCCGCATGGTGCATGATGACAGTTTTGCGGCGAGGCAGGGCAAGGCGCAAGCACAGATTGCAGTTCACATAGCGCTGGCCTCAACAAATCTCAGCGATGCCCGTTGACGGCAGACGCCAAAGCATCTTCCATTGGCGACACAGGACAGCTCTGAAACGGAACCAAGCGATGACACTGGCGACTGCGGCGCAATCCGCGACATGGACCTTCGTGGACGGCGACTGGCACGAAGGCAACGTCGCCATTCTGGGGCCGCGCAGCCATGCCATGTGGCTCGGCACCAGCGTGTTCGACGGCGCCCGCTGGTTCGAGGGCGTCGCCCCCGACCTCGATCGCCACGCCGCGAGGGTGAACGCCTCGGCGATCGCGCTCGGCCTCAAACCATCCATGAGCACCGAAAAAATCGTCGGGCTAACCTGGGACGGGCTGAAGAAGTTCGATGGCAAGACGGCGGTCTACATAAGGCCGATGTACTGGGCCGAGCATGGTGGTTACATGGGCGTGCCGGCCGATCCGGCCTCGACCCGTTTCTGCCTTTGCCTCTACGAATCGCCGATGATCTCGCCAGCGGGCTTTTCGGTCACCGTCTCGCCGTTCCGGCGCCCGACCATCGAAACCATGCCGACCAATGCCAAGGCCGGTTGCCTCTATCCCAACAACGGCCGTGCCATCCTCGAAGCCAAGATGCGCGGCTTCGACAACGCCTTGGTGCTCGACATGTTGGGCAATGTCGCCGAGACCGGAACCTCGAACATTTTCCTGGTCAAGGACGGCCATGTCCTGACGCCGGCGCCGAATGGCACGTTCCTGTCCGGCATCACCCGCTCGCGGACGATGACGCTGCTTGGCGAGTACGGGTTCAAGACCACCGAGAAGACGCTGTCGGTGCGCGATTTCCTCGAAGCAGACGAGATATTCTCGACGGGAAACCATTCGAAAGTCGTGCCGGTCACCCGCATCGAGGACCGCAATCTACAACCCGGGCCTGTAGCCAAGAAGGCGCGCGAACTCTATTGGGATTGGGCGCATTCGACTTCGGCCGGCTGACTGGCTAAAAAGGGAACCGGCGCTTCATTCCGGAGTTGCTCCACATCAATCCAGACCTATGTTAGTCCGGTATCGACACCGGATTTTTTCCACGAGGAGTACGACCGATGGCTTTTGAACTGCCCGCCTTGCCCTATGACTACGAGGCCTTGCAGCCTTACATGTCGAAGGAGACGCTGGAGTACCATCACGACAAGCACCACAAGGCCTATGTTGACAACGGCAACAAGCTGGCTGCCGAAGCCGGCCTGGGCGATTTGTCGGTCGAAGACGTTGTAAAACAGTCCTTCGGCAAGAATGCCGGGCTCTTCAACAATGCCGCCCAGCACTACAACCACATCCACTTCTGGAAGTGGATGAAGAAGGGCGGCGGCGGCAACAAATTGCCGGGCGCGCTGCAAAAGGCGTTCGACAGCGACCTTGGCGGCTACGACAAATTCAAGGCGGACTTTATCGCCGCCGGAACCACCCAGTTTGGTTCGGGCTGGGCCTGGGTTTCGGTCAAGGACGGCAAGCTGGCAATCTCGAAGACTCCGAACGGCGAGAACCCGCTGGTCCATGGCGCGACGCCGATCCTGGGCGTCGATGTCTGGGAGCACTCCTATTACATCGACTATCGCAACGCCCGGCCGAAATATCTCGAAGCCTTCGTCGACAGTCTCATCAACTGGGACCATGTCCTTGAGCTCTACGAAAAGGCCTAGACCTGATCGATTTGCAGAAAAGCCCCGGAAAAGCCGGGGCTTTTCTTTTGGCGCAAGCTCGGCCGCTTTTTCCAACACAGAACGACTGTCGCAAAAATTCACATAACCGTGAGGCGAATTTCCGGAATTTTTAAGCCACCTTTGCCGTTATCGATCAGTTCCGACCGTCACCCGAAAACGTCTTCACCATGGAGCCAGTTGAATGAGAAAGCTTATCCTCGCCATCTCGATGCTCGCCTTCGCCGGTTCGGCGGCGTTTGCCGATCCGATCCAGGACCGGCAGGCCCTGATGAAGGAACGTGGAAAGATCGCCGGCCAATTGTCGAAAGTTGTCAAGGGCGAGGCCCCCTACGACGCCGCCGCCGTGCTGACGGCGTTGCAGGCGCTGCAGGCCAACGCGGAGAAATTCCATGCCAACGTCGACACTTTTTTCCCGGCGGGCAGCGACACCGGCGACACCACGGCTGCTCCCAAGATCTGGGAAGATATGGCCGGCTTCAAGGAGGTTGAGGGCAAGTATCTCGCCAACGTCAAGGCTGCGGCGGCCGCCGCCCCTGCCGACGTCGATGCCTTGAAGGCGCAGTTCAATACCATTGGCGGTGATTGCGGCACCTGCCACCAGACCTACAGGATAAAGAAGGGCTGATAGCGGGCGATGCGCCTGCTGAAAAAACTCGTCGGCGCGACCCTTCTTCTAGGCGCCGCCGGCGCAGTTGCCGGCTGGTTCCTGTCGGCGCCGGTCAGGCTCGACGCTGAGACCCTGGCGCAGCTCGGCCCCGGCGATGCCGCCAGGGGCAAGCGTATTTTTTATGCCGGCGGCTGCACGTCCTGTCATGCGAAGCCAGGCTCGCAAGGCGATGCGCGCCTTCAACTGGCCGGCGGTCTCCAACTCAAGACGCCGTTCGGCACTTTCGTGCCGCCAAACATTTCGCAGGATGCCAAGGACGGTATAGGCGCCTGGTCGGTGGAAGACCTCGCCAACGCCATGCTGAAGGGTGTGTCGCCGGGCGGCGAACATTTTTACCCCGCGTTTCCCTATTCATCCTACGCGCGCATGAAGCCGACCGATATTGCCGATCTCCATGCCTTCATGAAGACGCTCCCCGCTGTCACCGGCAAGGCGCCGCCCAATGCGCTAGGATTCCCGTTCAACATCCGTCGCGGCATCGGGCTGTGGAAGCGTCTCTATTTGAGCGACCAGCCAGTGGTTTCCTTCCCCGATGGCACGCCGGATCCGGTGATGGCCGGCCGCTACCTGGTCGAAGGGCCGGGCCATTGTGGCGAGTGCCACACGCCGCGAGACTTTACCGGCGGCACCAGGAAGAGCGAGTGGCTAGCGGGTGCTGCGGCCGCCGAAGGCAGCGGCATCGTCCCGAACATCACTTCGGGCGAAGGCGGGCTCGGTGACTGGTCAGAGACCGATATCGCCTACTATCTCGAAACCGGCTTCACGCCGGATTTCGATTCCGTGGGCGGCGCCATGGTCGATGTGCAGAGAAACATGGCCGAACTGACGCCCGAGGACCGCGCGGCGATCGCAGCCTACTTGAAAGCCGTCCCGCCGCATCCCGACGGCTATCCGGCACGCAAGCAGCCTTCGAGCTAATGTTCGATTACGGGTGGCGATCGCCCAGGAAATCGAAGCCGGTTTCGAAGAAATGATTGTAGTCGCAGGTCAATTCTTCGCCGGCCGCGATGTCGCGCAACGCATATGTCTCCTCGGGCGAGGCGACGTCGCAATTCGGGTCATCGGCATGGTTCATGTAGCGCGCGTCGTCGGCTTCGAAGACGATGTAGTTGGGGTCGCGCCGGTCGGGATAGGAATAGCGATCGAGATAGGCTTTGATCGGCCCGGTTTCGCGCTCATAGGTCTCGACAGGGATGCGCCGGTCGTAATTGGGATCGAGCTTCCAAACCAGTGTGCCACGGGGAATGTGGTTCTTGGCAAAAACACCAATGCCTTGGATAGGCGATTTGTCGAGATAGACGTCGACGAGCAACATGGCAGACCCTTTGGAGTGACTGGGTGATTTTGGTTGGCGCGGCCGCGAAAAGCCGCGCATTGGGTAGCGCGCGGCCATCGCAATTGCGAGCAGAAAATCAGTAGCGCATGACCCGGGATCGGAATCGAATTTCCGCTGAGGATCATGCGCAAGATCAAGCTCCTACAGCGCCCTTTGCGCGTCCAAAAGGGCGGCCGGCGCTGTGGTGGCCTTGCCCGCCACCTTCAGCGCAAAGGCATAGGTGAAGGCGATTTCCTCGAGCCTGGAAAACCGGCCGGATGCGCCGGCATGGCCGGAGTCCATGTTGATCTTGAACAGCACCGGATTGTCGCCAGTCTTGCGGTCGCGCAGCCGCGCTACCCATTTGGCCGGTTCCCAGTAGGTGACACGCGGGTCGGTGAGGCCGGCAAGCGCCAGGATCGGCGGATAGTCGAGCGCGGCGACATTGTCGTAGGGCGAGTAGGCTGCGATCGTCCGGTAGTCTTCCTCCGAGACGATCGGGTTGCCCCATTCGGGCCATTCCGGTGGCGTCAGCGGCAAGGTCGCGTCGAGCATCGTGGTCAGCACGTCGACGAACGGAACCTCGGCCACGATCCCGCCAAAACATTCCGGCGCCATGTTGGCGATCGCGCCCATCAGCATGCCGCCGGCCGAGCCGCCCTGGGCGACAATGCGGTCATGGGCCGTGTAGCGCTCGGCGACGAGGTGGTGTGCGACTGCGACGAAATCGGTGAACGTGTTCATCTTGTGCGCCCGCTTGCCGTCGTCGTACCAGCCGTAACCCTTTTCCTTGCCGCCGCGGACATGGGCAATTGCGTAGACGAAGCCGCGATCGACCAGTGAAAGGCAGTTGGTGTTGAACGCGGCCGGCACCGTGATGCCGTAGGATCCGTAGCCGTAGAGCAAGCAAGGCGCTGATCCGTCGAGCGGTGTTTCGCGGTGATGGATGAGCGAGACCGGCACCAGTTCGCCGTCGGCGGCGGGCGCCATCAGCCGCCGCGTCACATAATGGTCCGGGTCGTGACCGGACGGAACTTCCTGGGTCTTCAGCAGCACACGTTCGCGGGTGCGCATGTTGTAGTCGAAGACCTGCGCCGGCGTCGTCATCGACGAGTAGGAAAAGCGCATGATCTCGGTGTCGTATTCATAGGATCCCGACAGGCCGAGCGAGAAGGCTTCCTCGTCGAAAGAGATGAGGTGTTCCTCGCCGCTTTTGCGATCGTGCACGACGATGCGCGGAAGGCCTTCCTTGCGTTCAAGCCTGACCATATGGTCCTTGAAGCCGATCACCGAGAGGATCAGCCGGCCCGCCTCGTGCGGCACCAGTTCCTGCCAGTTAGCACGCACCGGGTCGTTCGCCGGCGCCGTCATGATCTTGAAATCCTTGGCGCCGTCGGCGTTGGTGAGAATGAAGAAGATGTCGCCGCCTTCTTCGAGGTCGTATTGCAGGCCGGTCTCGCGCGGCGAAACCAGCTTCGGTTCGGCGAACGGCTCGCTGGCGCTCATCAGTCGGTACTCCGACGTCTCGTGATCGTTGATGCCGATCATGATCCACTCGTTGGAGCGCGTGCCGCCGACATTCATGAAGAAGCCTGGATCGGTTTCCTCATAGATCAGCCGGTCGTTCTCATGACTGTCGCCAAGGGTATGGAACAGCACCTTGGAAGGACGGTGGTTGGGATCGAGACGGGTATAGAAAAATCCGTCGTTGCCTGCGTCCCACACGCCGCCGCCACCTGTGTCCGGGATCCTATCCGGCAACTCTTCGCCGCTGGCGAGATCGCGCACGCGAAGCGTGAAGAATTCAGAGCCCTTGTCGTCGAACGCCCACAGGAGCTTGCCGTGATCGGCCGAATGGTCGACGCCGCCGAGGCGGAAATAGGCCTTGCCCTCGGCCTCGAGGTCGCCGTCGAGCAGGATCTGCTCGTCGCCGCCATCGCGCGGTGTTCGGAAATAACGCGGCTGCTCGCCGCCAAGCTTGAAAGATGACCCGTAGGCGTATGGCCCATCCTTCATCGGCACCGAAGAATCGTCTTCCTTGATGCGGCCCTTCATCTCCTTAAAAAGCTGCGTCCGCAACTGGGCGGTGTCGGCCATCAACGCTGCCTGATAGACGTTCTCGGCGTCGAGATGGGCGCGGATTTGGCCGTCGAGCAGGGACGGGTCCCTGAACATCTCTTGCCAATTGTCGGCTCTCAGCCAGGCATAGTCGTCCGTCCGGTTTACTCCATGATGTATATCGAAGACCGGTCGCTTCTCTGGTTGTGGCGGGCTGACAGTCGGAAATGCTGGGGTTCTGGTCATTGCGTCTCGCTGTGGAAGTTACTTGAATGGAGAATGAACACGCCGATCAGCGCAGGTTCAAGAGCCGGAATATATGTTTTGCGCCGAGCTCCAGAAGATGAGCCGGAGGAGAGAGAAAAAATGAAATTCCGTTTTCACGCTGCCGCGGCTTTCGCCGTCGCCTCGACTGTTTTGGCCTTTACCGGCCAATCTCATGCAACCGTGTTCGCAGCTTGGCAAGTGACCAACGTTCCGTTTGGCGACACACTCAACGTGCGCAAATATCCGGCCGGGTCATCGCAGAAGCAGGCCGCCTATCCCAACGGTGCCGTATTGCAGATGACCGGCAAATGCACCGGCGGCATAAACCTGCTCGACATCGCCAATCAGCCGGCCTCGCAGCAGGTGGAAAAAGTCCGCTATCGCTGGTGCGAAGTCTGGCACGATCCGGCCCAAAGCGGCAATTTCGTCACCGGCTGGGTCTATGGAAAGTACATCACGCCACAATGAAGGCCCGGTGCCGGTCCGCAGCGCCGATTTCCGGCTTGCTCGCAGACAGCAGGGATAAATCGCAACCTATGGTTTCGTAGACTCTGAAAACAACCAAATAGCTTACGCTACAACCAAGCATAGCCAAGCATTCAGATATTTTTACTGTCCATCACGGATGTAACGGCAGCTTGACGCTGCGTCAGCCGCCACTGGTCTGACCAGAAAATATCGCAAAGTTACAGAGTGCACGAAAGATTGAAGCTGATCGTGGAATATTTTATTAACATCGATGAATATAGCACAAGAAGCGAATTGACTTACTTGGTGCACTGGCTCATTAGAATGCTGCGACGCGAATCGCAGAGGCTCTTTCCTGCAAAAATTTCGCGCGGTGCCCGACCTGCCAAAAATAGGGCGCGGATAGAAACAACTCTCGTTGGGGCCATGAAGCCATGGATATTATCGAAACACCTTCCAGAAATAGTGATGCGCTGATCGAATTGACGGCCGATGTCGTAGCCGCCTATGTCAGCAACAATCCGGTGCCGGTCGGCGAGCTGCCGAGCCTTATCGCCGATGTCCATGCCGCCCTCGGGCGCGTGGGCGGGGCCAGTGAACAGCCTCCTGCCGACAAGCAGAAGCCGGCAGTAAACCCGAAGCGCTCCGTCCATGACGACTACATCGTCTGCCTTGAAGACGGCAAGAAGTTCAAGTCGCTGAAGCGCCATTTGATGACCCACTACGGTCTGACGCCCGACGAGTATCGTGAAAAATGGGGCCTGGACGCAAGCTATCCGATGGTTGCTCCCAACTATGCTGCCGCCCGCTCACAGCTTGCCAAGAAGATGGGTCTCGGCCGCAAGCGCAAGGGGCGCTGATACCGGCTGTCTTTCCCAACCTGGGTTAGACGATCAACGGCGCCTTCGGGCGCCGTTTTGCTTTTGGGGCATTGCTGGAGCAATCGATAGGCGTTGCGCCATATGCGAGGGCTCGCCATCATGCAGGCCAATCCCGCTGTGGCCTAATCAGGCGGTCTGCCTCAAGGCCGCCTCGGCGTCGCGCTTGATGCGCTTGACCATAGAACGAAGACCATTGGCGCGTTGCGGCGACAGGTGCTCGTCGAGGCCGAGTGCCTTCAGCGTGGCTTCCGCGTCGGTTTTCTGGATCTCGCTGGCGGGTCGTCTCGAAAACAGCGCCAGCATGATAGCGACGAGGCCGCGCACGATATGGGCGTCCGAATCACCGGCGAAGGTGACGACTGGGTCGGGCCCCGGTCCATATTCAGTGGTCAGCCAGACCTGGCTGACGCAGCCAGGCACCTTGTTGGCGGGGTTGCGTTCCTCATCGGGAAACGGCGGCAGGGCCTCGCCCAGCTCGATCACATAGCGATAGCGGTCTTCCCACTCGTCAAGCAGGGAGAAGTCGTCGCGGATCGTTTGGATCGTCGTGGTCATCACCCCGGATATAGTCATCCGGCGACGCCGCGTCACGGAAAAAGAGGAAAAACACCATAGGCGTCGAGAGGGCGGAGGGCCTGCGATGCAGCGACAGATGCGCTGACAAAATATCTCAGTTCTTCGCCGGCATGTCGACTTTTGCGGGCAAGACGACTTTCACGGGCAAGACGATGTCCTCAGGCACGCTGCCGGTCGTCGTCGCAGTGTCGGGTTCGGCGGTCTTATCGTCCAACATGGCGGCCGCGATCTTGGCGGTCTCCTTGGCTCGGGCGGTGATCGTGTGCATTGCGGACTTGCCGGTCTCGCAGACGTCGGGCTTGCGCTCGCATATGCCGGCAATGTCGCCGACCGCTTCACGCGCCGCAAACAAGGCCTGGATCGGCCCGACGCTTTGGTGGCCTGTCTCGTCGGAGCCGACATTCAGCGGCAGCGCCAGAAGCACCAGCGAAAACCAGAAAGCCATTCTTATCAGAAAGCCCATCTGTATGCCTCTCATCCGTGATCGGATCATGCATTCGTGCGGCATGACCTCTTTGGATACGATAGTGGCATAGACGCGCAAAGGACGGCTTGCCTGGTCAGCGAAAATTTTCCTCAAATTTTAGGCAAATTCGAAACGAAGCATTTTGCAATGCGTTTGCCTCAAATCCAGATGATTTTCTTCACTTGGGGTTAACCATCCATCTGGCTGTTTTCTACAGGTATTTCCCAGAAGTGCGGCGTGCCGGTGGCGACTGTCAGAGGCAGAAGGACGAACCGCCCGGATAACGCTCCATTTACTATGGCTGCAATTGCCCAGGTTTTGCCGCGCCGGTCTCCCAATATTTGCCTCAGGCCGGGCATTGGTCGGTCCCGCCTTATCCATTCCTTAAACGCTGGATGCGAGTTTCAGAGCAACAAAAGCAACCTGCGAAGCAGGGCTGTTCACGACCGGGTGCGAGTGCGTTGAGTTGAGTTCGATCGGGGCCAGATACGTTGAGTTGCCCGGCGCGATGGCAGCCGGTTGCGAACGTATGGTTCATCCGTCCATCCTCGGACAGAACGATCGCCGGTGCCAGCGCCGGTTTATCGGTGTCATGCTGGCCGCTCCGTTCTTCGCCGCAGGTGCAGCAGTCACGCTGGTCACCTCGGGCATGGGCGCGGCCCTGACCATGGCTGCGATCTTTGCGGCTTTCGGCCTTTGCTGGTTTGCCGCCTTGCTGGTGGCAGCATCGGGTAAGATGGCGTTCGCCAGCCAGGTCGCCCTGGCGATGGGCAGTCTTGCCCTTGCCGGCGTCATTGCCGCGGCGGGCGGTCTGGCCTCTCCAGTTGCCATGCTTGTCGTGGCGCTCCCGTTCGAAGCCTGGTGGATTGGCGCGTCTCGTCGCGCTGCATTGTGGGGTGCGGTATCCGCATTTGTCGCTATCGTGCTGCAGGCTTTTGCCGGTTCCGTCTTCCCGTTCGGCGCGGCAGAAATCGCTGCGTGGCATTGGTTGCTGCCGCTGGCCTGGGCGCTCACCCTCGTTCCCCGCGTCGCGAGACTTGGCAGCCCGGCCGGCGCGCAGCTTGATCCGGCGACCGACGAACGGCTCGAGAACGTCATCGACGCCGTTGTCCTGCGGGTCGGCAGGCATGGCGAGGTTCTGGATGCGTCGGCAAAAGCGCGCACGATCCTGAAACTGCAGCCGGAGCTGCTGTTCGGTACTGGCCTGTTCGATCGTATCCATCTGTCCGATCGCGTCGCATACCTCAGCGCGCTGGCCGACATGCGCGATGGCGCGTCGACGCGCCGGCTCGATTTTCGCGTCCGGCTGCCGCAAAACGGCCACGGCCCAACGGCGGACAATTACCGGCCGTTTTCCCTTGAGCTGACGCGGGCGAAGGAGCAGCAGGACGTCTTCACGCTCGTCTTGCGCGAAAACGACGAAGTCGCCGGATTGCGCGAAGAGCTTGCCGCTGCGAACGAGGCGGCCGCGTCTGCCGAAGTGGCGAAGGGACGGTTTCTGGCGGTCGTCAGCCACGAGCTTCGCACGCCGTTGAACGCCATCATCGGTTTCTCCGACATGCTGCTGCATGAGATGTTCGGCACGTTCAAGGATCCGCGCCAGAAGGAATATGTCGGCTTGGTCAAGGAGTCCGGCCAGCATTTGCTTGCCGTCGTCACCTCGATACTCGACGTGTCGAGGATCGAATCGGGCGCCTACGCGGCCGAGCCGGAACCGTTTCGTTTCGTGGAAGCGGTCGAAATGTGCCAGTCCATGATGCGGCAGCAGGCCGAGGCAAAAAACATCGATCTGCAGGCTCAGATCGCACCGGATGCCGGCGAGATAAACGCTGATCGCCGTGCCGTGCAGCAGATACTCATCAATCTCGTCTCCAACGCCATCAAGTTCACGCCCGATGGCGGCGATGTCATCGTCGGCGCCAAGCGGATCGGCTCGCGACTGCATTTCTGGGTCAGGGACACCGGCATCGGCATCGCCGAGGAAGACTTTGCCAATCTCGGCAAGCCGTTTATGCAGATCCAGAACGACTATACGCGCCGCTTCGAGGGAACCGGGCTCGGCCTGTCGCTGGTGAAGGGCCTGGTGGCGCTGCACGAGGGCACGATGTCGATCGAAAGCATGCCGGGCGAGGGCACCACAGTAACGATCAGCTTGCCGGTGAACGGACCGAAGGGACGTTCGACGGACAAGCCCGGCGTGCTGCCGATGCCCGTGGCCAAGGCGGAGACGAAAGGGGACAGGCATGGCTCGCTCCGCAAAACAGCCTAAGGCGGTCAAGCGCCGCGGCAATGCCTTCCAGGGTGGCGCGGTCGCCGTCGGCAGCCTGATCTCGCGCAATCCGATTCTGGTCGGCGGTTCGACCGCCTTCCTGGTGACGCTGTTTTACGTCTCGGCGAATGCCCTGTGGTATCAGCCTTTTCCTCATGCCGGCGCGTTCTTCGCGACCAGGAGCATAGAGGGCTTTCCTCGCGCAGACGCCGACGAGCCAGAGACCACCATCAACATCGTGCGGCCCGGCCCGGCTCCGGCACCGATCAAGAGCGATCCAGTCGTCAAGCAGGTCCAGGGCATCTTGAAGGATCTCGATTTCTATTCCGGCACCGTCGACGGCATTTCCGGCCCCAACACGCGCAACGCCATACAGGCCTATCAGCAGAAGGTCGGGCTCAACGCTTCCGGCGAGATCGACAGTGTGCTGCTCGATCAACTAGGCGCCACGCCAACCGCCTCGACGGTCGTGCCGCATCCGGCGCCCCGCCCGGACGACATGGCCGCGATTTCCGTTTCCGCTTCGGCGCCGGCGGATGCGTCGGCGCAGGCACCTGACGCCCGCATTATCAAGATTCAGGCCGGTTTGAAGGCATTTGGCAATGACGACATGCAGCTCGATGGCGTGGTCGGGGCACGCACCAAGGCAGCGATCAAGGAGTTCCAGTCACTGTTCGGGCTACCGGAGACTGGCGAGCCCGACGAGGTCGTCTACGTCAAGATGCGCGAGATCGGCCTGACCAACTGACAGTCGACGCCTGACGGTCGAGGCGTTCGCCAACCGGATGGGCAAAAACCGATTTCGGTTTTCGGACCTTTGCTCTAGTACCGTCCGATGTCGTCCAGAACCTTGCCATGCGCGTAACCACCGATCTGTGGGTGTCGGCCCTTTTGCGCCGGGTTTTCAGCGCCGGGGGCTTCGCCGCCGTGGTTAAGCGCGGCGCGACCGAGGCCGGCGCGGTCTTCGTGCTGGCGCGTGGCCGCATGGGCGAGATCGCCCTGTTTGGGCCGGCGCCGCAGACGAGCTACGATTCAGCCAAACCCGACGACCGGTTTTTCAGCCTGCTCGGCGCTGGCGACGATGCCGCCGTCTTTGACGCGCGACTGGAAAGGGAGAAAAAATTCGATCCCGACATCTGGGTGGTCGAGATCGAGGCCGGCGCTGTTCCCGTCGAGGAGCTTATTTCCGTCAAGTCGCTCTAACGATATGCATGAAAGACAAAGGCTTGAAACGTTCGCTTGAATCTCTTCAGACGCGCCGCGCCTTCATGTATGTCGCCCAAAAGTGCGCAGCGGTTTTGGGATAACGACATGCATAAAAACAAAAAACTTAAGGCGCGTCGCTTGAATCTCTTCAGACGCGCCGCACCTTAAGGCTGATGGCAGCATTGTCGCTGTCTGCCTTGCGGATGTCGGCGTTTGCCGCAACGGGTCCGGTACTGCGAATGGCCTTCGACAGTATCTCGGCCTTCCAGCCGCGAACCCTGTCCAGCGCTGCATCGCGACGCAGCAGACGGTAGCGGTCGAGGAAGATGCGGATGGCCTGCGGATGCGGAAACTCTGTGGGGTAGACGGCAACGGTGATCAGGAACGCCTTGTCTTCGCTGAGGTCGAGCGCGCGCAGGGCGGCCAGCAGCGACGTGTAGTTCTGGGTTGCGGTGAGCGACCGCGCCGTTGAAAAATCGATTTCGAGCGCGTCGGCCAGTGCTGTCTGGAAGAATGCGGCGTTGCCGGTCAGCGCCGTCTCGCGCAGTTTGACATAGGTTTCAGCACCGGTGAACGGATTGATGGTTGCGCCGCCGCTCTCCGCGTCGGCATGCATCATCGACCGCAGCCGGCGCCGTGCATTTTCGGCGGCGGCGCCGGGCACCTGCTGCCGGTCGGGACCGGGCACAACGACTTCGGCGCTTTCAGGCGCCGTCTTGGCGATCGTCTCGGGCTGCCGCACGCTCACCAGCGTCGGCTTTTCAAGCGCCTTGATCAGGTGGGCGATGGTCGGGTTCAGGTCCTTGCGGCGCGCAATGGCGCGCGCATGCGGCAGGCCGTGCCGCCCGATCAGCGCGATGAGATCGATGTTGCTGAGCGCGCGCGAGCGGATGAGCAGCGGGGCGGCGATGTCGACCGGCTCCTCGCAAAGCCGCCGGACCAGCGCCGTGGGCGCATATTCGCACTCGGAAAGGGCGGCAGCGACGTAGCGGCGCGATTCGACCGACACATTGGCGAAAAGTGGAAGCGTCAGATCTTCAAGCTGTGCGATCTCCCGGCGCGAAGGGCGGGTGAGCGAACAGAACGCCGACACCGCGGCACGGAACAGCCTTTCAGCCTTTCCCGATTCAGCCCGTATAGCGATTTGCCTGAAATCCGAAGCTGACACGAAGGATACGCCTGACACTCGACACAATCTGGACCATGCTCGACCGGGACTGTGTCGGTTTCGCATTTCCCAAGAACAAAGATCAAGTTAGCGGCGATCCGTTAGCGTTCCGTTAACCTACTGCCGTCCTTAATCAGATTGGAGGCGTTGCGTTGTGCTCCGGGGCAACCGAGAGGAATGCACGAACCATGGGCATGGTACTGTCTTTCGTGCCGCGAACGGCGGCAACCAATCGAGCAGAACGAAACACCGGAATACCGGCGGCGGTGATCATTTTCCCCGGCGTCCGTTATGAGCAACGGCCACTGACGGGCGAGACCCGGACAGGCGCCGGTCTCGACAAGCCGGGCTCGATGCCAGGCTCGTCAGGGACGCTGCCTGTTCCGCACCACTGAGTTTCGGGATCCCTTTAGAAATCCTGTAGCTCGCAGGAACTCTGCTCGAGAAACCGTGACACGACCGGCTTCCAGCTGTCGTCGGGCACGAAGGAGCGGATGACGAACATGCCTTCGTCGATGGGCGCCTCGACGAAGATTGCCCCTTGCAATTCCTCGGGAAGATTCTTGCGGATCTCGATCATCTGCGCCGGCGTCAGCACGATACTGTCCAGCACTCTTCCGGTCGCACTGTGGTCGTTGAAGGAATAGATGTTGTGGCCGCTTCGGTCATAGACCGATACGGACCAGAACGGGACGTTTCCGGGTGCCTTGATCCGCACCATCCCTTCGGACAGATCGAACCGGCAAGCCGCCGCGTAAAACAGTGGATCGACGGATTTTACCACCGGCGTGCCGCCGGCCTCTGCGTCCAGCCTGGTCATCCTATAGAGGTCCGAGGCCATGGCCAGACGCGACCAGGCATCGCGTTCGGAAAATTCCGGGACGAGCAGCAGCACGATGATATGCACGACACCGGCGCCAAGCAGGCCGAGCAAGATCGCGTGCAGCAGCCTACGCATTGCAGCCGACCTTCAGGATCTGCGGTAGCGTGATATCCGAAAGACCCGTGCTGCTGGCGATCGGCGTGTCGTAGAATGTCAGCACGAAATACATCCGACCGGAGCCGTCGGAAGGCAGCCAGTTGCCGGGCGCGGGGCGGTGGCCGACGGAAATCACCACCGAATTGTCGGGCTGGCGCAGCACCTGGTAGGATTGAAGTGCCGCAAGCCTCGGCTTGTCGGTCTCGATCACGCCGAGCGACTGATCGGCGGCATAGAGGGTCCAGAACCGGGCCGTTGGAAATCCGCCTTCGATTTCGTAGGCGCATTGACGTTTCAATTGCTCGCCGCCGGAATCGCGCTCGGCGACAAAAGACAGGCCCTCTGCCTGCCCGAGCGCCAGCACACCCTCGCGCGCCACACGGGCTTTCGAATAGGGGTCCGCCGCCTGCGTGCCGATATCGGGAAACGCCGTCCATGGGCCGATCCGGATCGCGCCGATGCCATCCTGCGTCTTGAGAGCGTGCCAGACGCCGCCGCCGCCGCCGCCGATGGCTATGGCAAGCGCGAGGAGCGTCAGGAATGCGTTTTTGAGCATGAGGAGCCGCGGGAAAGAGGAGTGCCGCTCGGGGATATCGCGGGGCAGGGGGCCATGGCAAGCGGACCTCTGTGGAATTGCCTGCGCGAGCATGACCCGTCGTGTGCGGGCGTCAAAGCGCCGACAGGGTCTCCGGCGTCGCAGGTGCCTTGAGGACGGGCGCCGACTGGAACAGCCTCGTGATGTCCTTGAGCGCCCGCGTGGTTTGGCTGGACAGCACCGGCGGGCGCTCGGCGGCGGCGTCCGCCGCTGCCTGCTCGGCGTTCTTCTTTTCCGCGTCCTCGGCCTTGGCGGCAATTTTTTCGTCAACGAAGGGATGATCGAGACCGGGGATCGGCTTGAGATCGATATTCTGGTGCGCATAGACCATAAGCCGCTGCCACACCATCGCCGGCAGAGAGCCGCCGGTCATGTTGTTGGTCGGGGTGAAGTCGTCATTGCCGAGCCACACGGCAGCCGTGTAGTTGCCGGTGAAGCCGACATACCAGGCATCGCGGTAAGACTGCGTGGTGCCGGTCTTGCCGGCCGAAACGATGTTGGGAAGCGCAGCGCGCCGCGCCGTGCCCATCACCGGCACCGCCGCCAGCATGGTGTTCATATATTTCAGCGCCTGTTCCGACAGCACACGATGCGGCGGCGGCGCATCCTTGGCGAAATCGTAAACCATTTCGCCGGTATGGGTGACGAGCTGGGTGATGCCATGCCGGGAGCCGACAAAGCCGTTCTGGGCGAAGACGCTATAGCCTGTCGCTTGGTCCATCACGGTCATGCCCGAAGTGCCGAGCACCATCGTCTTGTGCGATTCGAGCGGCGATTCGACGCCCATGGCTTCCGCCATCGCCTTGATCGGCTTGATGCCGAGATAATCCTTGGCCAGCCGCACCGGCACGGTGTTGATCGATTTGGCCATCGCTGTGATCAGCGTGACCTTGCCGGCCGACCCGCCATTGTAATTGTGAGGCGACCAACTGCCCCAGGAGATCGGCCCGCCGGAAACGACGGAGTCCGGAGTGAAGCCGTGCTCCATCGCCGTTGCATAGATATAGGGTTTGAACGATGAGCCGCTCTGGCGCAGCGCCTTGGTGGCGCGGTTGAACTGGCTGGCACCGTAGTCGCGGCCGCCGACGATCGCCCTGACTGCGCCATTGGTTTCGATGACGACCATGGCGCCTTCGGTGACGTTGTATTCCTTGCCGAACTGGCGGAGATGGAACTCCATCGATTCTTCCGCCGCCTTCTGGATGTTGGCGTCGAAAGTGGTGTGAGCGACCAGCGAATGCTGGCCGGACTTCGCCGCGATCTTCTTGACCTCTTCGAATGCCCAGTCGAGGTAGTAATCCGGGCTTTTCTGCTCGCCGCGGTCGACGATCTCGGCCGGATGCAGCCGCGCCTGCAGCACCTGACCCTCGCTCATGAAGCCGGCCTCGACGAGATTGGACAGCACCACATTGGCCCGCGCCCTGGCAGCAGGCAGGTTGATGTGCGGCGCGTATTTGGTCGGTGCTTTGAACAGGCCGGCCAGCATCGCTGCTTCGGCGAGGTTCAGATCCTTGACGCTTTTTCCGAAATAGAAATCAGCGGCCGCTTCGATGCCGAAGGTGCCGCCGCCCATATAGACGCGGTCGAGATAGAGCTGCAGGATCTCCTTCTTCGACAGATTGGCCTCGAGCCACAGCGACAGGAAGGCTTCCTTGATCTTGCGTTCCAATGTCCGTTCATTGGTCAGGAACAGGTTCTTGGCCAGCTGCTGGGTGATGCTCGAGCCCCCTTGCACCACGGAATTCGCCCGCACATTTGCGAAGATCGCGCGCGAAAGACCGAGCGCATCGATGCCGTAGTGATCGAAGAAACGCCGATCCTCGGTGGCCAGCACCGCCTTGATGACCTGGTCGGGCATCTCGTCGACCGGCACCGAATCGCGCTGGATGATGCCGCGCTGGCCGATCTCGTTACCGTAGCGATCGAGGAAGGTGACGGCGAAATCACCCTGGGCCCGCCAGTCGCCGGCGGTCTCCTGGAAGGCTGGCAGCGCAAGCGCCAGCATGACGACGATGCCGCCGGCGCCGAGCGTGAAACCCTCGCTCAACAGTTCGATGATGCCGCGGCGCCAGCCGGAGACGCGGAAGCGCCGGAAAAAAATGGTGGCCGCTTCCCAGAACCGGCGCGCCTTGAAGCCGATCTCGTAGAGCGAGGAATCGAACCACGCATCCGCAGCCAGCAGTCTTGCGGCAATCGGACCTCTTCTCTTGCGTGGTTTCAAAGGACTGGCCATTCCAGGATCCGGCTGCGGCTACGCCTCCCCGTGAGAAACTGCACGGGTGCAATTTCAGGGCGGCGCTCCAGCCAAGACTATTCGTCCATTTTGACCCCACCCACAAGGGCGAGGGAGATTTGCGCGGTACAGTTTGTTGATAGGGGGTAGGGCCTGCGGCCCACCTCCAACGCCCCGCAGGCGCGGACCCGCGTTCACATTACCGCGCCGCGACAAAGCGCATGAAATGCGCCACGTCGGCGTCGCTTGGCTCCTGGCCGGTGAAACTGCGAAGATAAGCGGCGAGATGACTGACCCTCGCCTCGACTGGCTCCTTGAGGTCGAGCACATAATAACCGATCTGCATGTAGTAGAGCACCCGGGCGCGGATGAAGGCATCCTCTTCATCATAGCCATGCCGGCGATACATGTCGCGGATCGCGCCCAGGCGGTCATTGTCGGCCTGGTCGATTGCCCGGCGCACGTCATCGGAGCGACGCGCCCATTCCCGGATGGCGAAGTCGAGCCTGGGATCGAACAGGCGCTCGTCCGCCCAGCATTCGAACACGTTCATGACACCGATGATGATGCTTTCGGCGGGCCGCTGCGCGCGTTCGACGATCGCCTTGGTGTTGGTATCCCGCCAATGGGCAAGCAACTGGTCGAGCAGATCCTGACGGCTATCGAAATACCAGTAGAAGCTTGAGCGCGAAACGCCGAGCTTCTGGCCGAGCGGCAGCACGCGCACGCTTTCGATGCCGTCTGAAATCAATGTCTGGAGCGCAAGACTGATCCAGTCCCAGCGCGTCACCTTGATGTTGCCGGGCGCCGGCTCGTCCCGCGGAGCAATCATGATCATGGCCGCACAATAGGCATGGGGGAGAGCTGCATACAACCATACTAGACACATATGTACAGTGCAAGTATCCTGCCGCCTCTAACGAACGGCCGGCGCGCGTCATCGCGGCCTCTCCCTACGATCCCCAGGGCAAGGCAATACGGCAATGAGGAGTATCCGCCATGGTCGATGACGCCGCACGCAACCTCAGGCGCGAACGCAGGCGCGGACGAACCGGCGAGGCTGGCAGCGAGAGCAGCCGCCGGCCGGACTATCGTTCGCTGAAGAACCCGTTCCTGCCGCAGCCTGTCTTTTCGGCCGACCACGTCGCCGCGATCCACGACACGGCGCTGCGCGTGCTCGAGGAACTCGGTGTCAAGGTGCTGTTGCCGGAAGCGCGTCTCATTCTTGCCCGTGCCGGCGCTTTGGTCGACGAGGACAGTCAGATGGTGCGCCTCGGCCGCGACATCGTCGCGGCGGCGCTGGCCTCGGCGCCGAAATCGATCCGGGCGCACGCCGGCGACCGTGCCCGAGACCTGATGCTCGAGCTCGGCTCGATGACGTTCCTGGCGGGATCCGGCGCGCCGAACGTCACCGATCTAGAGCGCGGCCGGCGGCCGGGGACGCTTGCCGCTTTCGAGGATCTCATTCGGCTGGTGCAGCATTTCGACGTCCTGCATATGCTGGGGCCTTGCATCGAGCCGCAGGACATCGACAACCGTTTGCGCCATTATGCCGTCAACCGGGCTCAGCTGACGCTGTCCGACAAGTTCCCGTTCATTTTCGCGCGCGGCACGCCGCAGGTCGAGGACGGGTTCGAGATGCTGCGGCTGGCGCGCGGCCTGTCCGAGGACGAATTCCGTTCGGGGGCCTATTGCTACACCGTCATCAACACCAATTCGCCGCGTCAGCTCGACATTCCGATGGCGCAAGGCATCATCGACTTTGCCAAGGCGGGGCAGGTGTTGATCATCACGCCCTTCTGCCTGGCCGGCGCCATGGCGCCGATCACGGTGGCCGGCGCGCTGACGCTGCAGCATGCCGAAGCGCTGGTCGGGCTGACGCTGGCCCAGATCGTGCGGCCAGGCGCGCCGGTCGTCTATGGTTCCTTCTCGTCCAATGTCGACATGAAATCCGGAGCGCCGGCCTTCGGCACACCGGAGCACATCAAGGCGACGCTCGGCGCCGGTCAGCTTGCGCGCTTCACCGGCCTTCCCTGGCGGTCCGGTGGCGGCAGCGCCGCCAACATTTCGGACGCGCAGGCAGCCCACGAAACCCAGTTCGCGCTGTGGGGCTCGGTGCTTGCTGGCGCCACGGTCTGCATCCATGCCGCGGGCTGGCTCGAAGGCGGGCTGAGCGTCTCCTTCGAGAAGCTGATCACCGATATCGAGGCGCTGCAGACGGTCGCCGAACTCTGCGCGGCGACGCCTGGCGACGAGGACGCGATCGGCTTCGAGGCCATCGCGGAAGTGCAGCCGGGCGGGCATTTCTTCTCGGCCGGACACACAATGGCGCGCTACCGCACCGCATTCTACGAGCCGCTGGTGGCCGACTGGTCGAATTTCGGCAACTGGACGCAGGCCGGGTCAAGAACCGCCACGGAGCGCGCCACCGGCATCTGGAAACGACTGTTGGCCGACTTCCGGCCACCGCCCTCGGCCGCTGTCACATCAGACGTCCTCGACGAATTCATAGCGCGGCGCACCGAAGAGGGCGGTGCGGCACCGGTTTCGTGAGGTGGCGGCACGCGGGCGTCACATAGGGCGTTTGTCGCCGGTCTTTTGCGGGTCGCGGCGTATCGTGCCGGTGTCAGCTTTCCTATGCTTATCGGCAAGTCTGCGAATGCGATCGAAGCGGCTTTCCTCTGCCTCTTTGGTCTTCGCCACAGCATTTGGCTTCGGGACGAACGCAATCATGGATCGATCTCCTTGCCGGCGGGCCGCGCGCCGGGGAGATGCCCCGGCGGTTTTCTTTCAGGCTCTCGTGTAGAACTCGTTTCTCTCGGAGAGGTCGATGATATCAGGCGGCGAGAGCGACCGCACAGCTTTGCGCACCCAGCCTGTCGGGCGAGGTTTTCCCGGGCATGGTCGCCCAGCCGCCCGTCTCGATGAACTGCCGCTTCTTGTAACTGTCGGTTATGGCCTTGAATTCGACAAGTTTGGCGGCCGCATCGGGTGCCGTATTGAAGCGATCGACGCAGACCGCCGAGGCCAGCTCGCCGCGCGCCACGTCGCCGGCAGTTGTCGCCAGCGCGCGTGAGGTGCCACCGGTCACCCAGCCGCCCCAGTTGAAACCGATGATCAGCGTGGCGACGACGGTTGCCGCACATGCCCACAAAAGCGTGGATTTGGCCGGCTGGTAATCTTCCCATCGACGCGCGAGAGATGGCTTGCTGCTTTGTGTGGCCACGGAACAGTTCCTTCCTGGTTGGTGTTGGGATCGGTCGCCCGGCCTTTCCGGCCGGGCGCTGCAGGCTTGTCTAGGCGATGGTCAGTAGCCCCCCATGCCGCCGCCGGCCGCAGGCGCGGCATCCTTGGCTGGAATGTCGGTGATCATGGCTTCCGCAGTGATCAGCAATGCCGCGATCGAACCGGCATCCTGGAGCGCGGTCCGCACCACCTTTGCCGGGTCGACGATGCCGACCTTGATCATGTCGACATAGATCTCGTTCTGAGCATCGAAACCCTGGTTGTGATCCTTGCTGTCCATGAGCCTGCCGACAACGATCGAACCTTCGACGCCGGAGTTCTCGGCGATCTGGCGGATCGGCGCTTCGAGCGCTCTCGACACGATCGAAATGCCCGCCGTCACATCGGCATTGGCTCCGGTCAGCCCGTTCAGCACGGCCTTGGCGCGCAGCAGAGCGACACCGCCGCCGGGAACGATCCCTTCTTCCACCGCCGCGCGCGTGGCGTTCAGCGCGTCGTCGATACGGTCCTTCTTTTCCTTGACCTCGGACTCGGTCGCACCACCGACGCGAATGACCGCGACGCCGCCGGCGAGCTTGGCTAGCCGCTCCTGCAGCTTCTCCTTATCGTAGTCGGAAGTGGTTTCCTCGATCTGCCCCTTGATCTGCTGGACACGCGCCTGAATCGTGGCCTTCTCGCCTGCACCGTCGATGATCGTCGTCGTGTCCTTCTCGATCAGCACGCGCTTTGCGCGGCCGAGCATGTCGATGGTGATGTTCTCGAGCTTGATGCCAAGGTCTTCCGAGATCATCTGGCCGGCAGTGAGCACGGCGATGTCTTCCAGCATCGCCTTGCGGCGATCACCGAAGCCCGGCGCCTTGACTGCCGCGACCTTGAGGCCACCGCGCAATTTGTTGACGACTAGCGTCGCCAGCGCTTCGCCTTCGACGTCCTCGGAGATGATCACCAGCGGTTTGCCGCTTTGCACCACGGCTTCGAGGATCGGCAGCATCGCCTGCAGATTGCCAAGCTTCTTTTCGTGGATGAGGACATAAGGGTCCTCCAGCTCGACGCGCATCTTCTCGGCATTGGTGACGAAATAGGGGCTGAGATAACCACGGTCGAACTGCATGCCCTCGACGACGTCGAGTTCGGTCTCTGCGGTCTTGGCTTCCTCGACAGTGATGACGCCGTCATTGCCGACCTTGTCCATCGCCTTGGCGATCATGGCGCCGACGGTGGCATCGCCATTGGCGGCAATGGTGCCGACCTGCGCGATTTCACCGGAAGATTTGACCTTCTTGGCGCGTGCCTGGATTTCCTTGACGACGGCGGTGACCGCAAGGTCGATGCCGCGTTTGAGGTCCATCGGGTTCATGCCCGCGGCAACGAATTTGGCGCCCTCGCGCAGGATGGAAGCGGCAAGCACCGTGGCGGTGGTGGTGCCGTCGCCGGCGAGATCGTTGGTCTTCGAGGCCACTTCGCGCACCATCTGGGCGCCCATGTTCTCGAACTTGTCGGCAAGCTCGATTTCCTTGGCCACCGTCACCCCGTCCTTGGTGATGCGCGGCGCGCCATAGGCCTTGTCGATGATGACGTTACGGCCCTTGGGACCGAGCGTCACCTTGACGGCGTTGTTGAGGATTTCGACACCGCGCAGCATCCGGTCACGCGCATCGGTGGAGAATTTGATTTCCTTGGCAGACATGTTTTTTCGTCCCGTTCAATTGGTTGTGGCAAGGCGCTGGCAGCACCCGCCTGAATCAAAAACTTGGAGCATCCTCTGCGCGTCCAAGAGGACGCGCGGCGCTCCAATCAGGCGGCTTTCTTGGCAGCCACGATCTTGTCGGTGATGCCCATCTCGCTCTTGTCGATGATGCCCATGATGTCGGCCTCCTTCATGATCAGAAGGTCCTCACCGTCTATCTTGACTTCGGTTCCCGACCATTTGCCGAACAGGATGAGGTCGCCGGCATTGACATCGAGTGCGATCAGCGCGCCGCTTTCGTCCCGCGCGCCTGGCCCGACGGCGATCACTTCACCTTCCTGCGGCTTTTCCTTGGCATTGTCGGGGATGATGATGCCGCCCTTGGATTTGGTATCGCTTTCGGCGCGCCGAATAACGACGCGATCGTGGAGTGGCCGGAATTTCATGGGAACTTCTTTCTGGGGCCGGCTTAGGCGGCCACGCCCTTGTATAGGCGTTTTGGCACTCGATAGATAGGAGTGCCAAAAAATATTAGTCATTTATCGGAAACTATTGACAGTATTATTTGGCAGTTTCATTCCCATGAATTCGATGAGCATAAAATAATCCTGGAATTGATTTTTTCTATCCGAGTACCTATTTTAGATGAGAAACTCACTTTCATAATCTCAGTCAAGAAGGAGATTTTATCGATGGCGGAATACAGTCAGAATATAATGGAAAAAGCTGAGGCGCGCTTCATGGAAAAGCAGAAGAAAACCGCGGAGCGAAACCAGGCAACGGCCGAATATGTTTCGGAAGCCAAGGCCAGGATCATCAAGACGGCAAGGCTGCGGGCGCTGCGGCTGGCCAAGGAAGAGGCCGACCGCGCCGCGGAGGCCCTCAATCCCGTCGCCCCCAAGAAAAAGCGGGCGGCAGTCAAGAAGGCGGGGGCCGCTTAACGGCGTCAAGTCATGAGCCTGACATTTCCAAACCAAAGCCGCAGCTACGACGAAGCGAGCCGACGGATCCGCTTCGTCGGCTATGACGGCATGTCCCAGATTTCTTTCTTTGTCGATGCAGATGCCATCTCGACGGCACCGTCGGGGACGGCGACAGCCGAAGCCACATATCTCGCCGCCTTCGATGCGGCTGTCGGTCCCATACATGACGTCGCAAGGAATGCTTATGCCCGTACCGGCAAGAGCATGTACGTGCTGACCGCAGCCGATTTTCGATAAATCCCGACCGTCCCGTGATCTGGCGCCAGAACGTCAACGCGGCTACGCTGCAAGCAGGAATCGCTGACGGTGAAGGCCTGTTCAGTCGTGACGGGCGAGGGAGAAGACGATGACCGCGCCGGCGGCCGCGCTGCAGAAGGCCTTGTTCGAAACGCTGAACGGTGACGGTTCCCTGTCAGCGGCATTGGGCGGCGCTAAACTGTTCGACCATGCCCCGGAAAATGTCCCGTTTCCCTATGTCACCTTCGGCCGGACCAGCGTCTACGACTGGACAACGGGCATGGAGAACGACGCCGAGCAGCTTTTCACGCTGCATTTCTGGTCGAAGTCCGAGGCCAGGAAAGAAATGCTCGATGTGATGGACATGGTCAGCGCCCGGCTGCAGGATGCGGCGCTCGCGCTCGACGAGCATCACCGCCTCAATCTCAGGCTCGAATTCACCGAGGGCCGTTACGACGAGGACCTTTCGGCCTATCACGGGCTGCTGCGCTTTCGCGCCGTGACGGAAGAAAACGCCTGACGCGCTTTCAATATGGCTGCAACACAGTCTAGACTGGCGCTTCGATGAATTTTGCCGGGTTGGGGCGGCGAAATCATAAGGTCGGTTGTCTCGCGTTTCAGGGGGTGGGATAGGCATGTGTTGCAGGCGTCCACTGTTCATTTCACGTTCAGCACCGATGCGTTAGAACGCTGACCATGAAAACGCTTCGTTCCCACTTCCGAACCGCGACATTGGCGCTATCAGCGGCCGCTCTGTTCGCGTCGCAGGCGACGGCGCTGCCGGTCGTCGTGCCCGAGCAGAACCGGCCGGTCGTCCTGGCTGCCTCCGACTGCTACGCGATCGGTCAGCAGGTCGCCGAGCAGAATGGCGGCACGCTGGCCAAGGCATCGCAGTCGACGCGCGGTGGCCAGCCGGTCTGCGTCATCGTCGTGCTGGTTCCAGGCAAGGATGGACAGCGCCCGCGCCGCACCGAGATCGTCGTTCCGCAGAATTGACCCGCCGTTTCCCAGCGTGCCGGAATCGGCCTATATCTGATCAATTCTTCAACAGGTGTTGATCCAGCATGCGCGTACTGGTCGTCGAAGATGACAAGGATCTCAACCGGCAGATATCAGACGCGTTGGTCGATGCCGGCTATGTCGTCGACCGGGCCTTCGACGGTGAGGAAGGGCATTTCCTTGGCGATACCGAACCCTATGACGCCGTGGTGCTCGACATCGGCTTGCCGCAGATGGACGGCATCAGTGTGGTTGAGCGCTGGCGGCGCGGCGGCCGCAAGATGCCGGTCCTGATTCTGACGGCGCGTGATCGCTGGAGCGACAAGGTATCCGGCATCGACGCCGGCGCCGACGATTACGTCACCAAGCCGTTCCACATCGAAGAGGTGCTGGCCAGGGTTCGCGCGCTCATCCGGCGCGCGGCCGGCCATGCGTCGTCCGAGTTGACCTGCGGGCCGTTGCGGCTCGACACCAAGGCCTCCAAGGCCGATGTCGACGGCGTGCCGCTGAAGCTGACGTCGCATGAATTCCGCCTGCTTGCCTATTTGATGCACCATATGGGCGAGGTCGTGTCCCGCACCGAGCTGGTCGAGCATCTTTACGATCAGGATTTCGACCGCGATTCCAACACAATCGAGGTCTTTGTCGGGCGGCTTCGCAAGAAGATGGGCATCGACATGATAGAAACCGTTCGCGGCATGGGCTATCGAATGCGTGAGCCGGAGGCGTAAGGCGGAACCGCTCAAACAGACTGCAAGAACGCCGCTTTCGCTGCGGTTCTGGCCGCGTTCGCTGGCGTTCCGGGTGATCGCCTTTTCCACGGTCTGGGCGATACTCACCCTGGTCGTTATCTTCACGCTGATCACGACGCTCTATCGCCAGGCGAGTGAGCGCGGTTTCGACAGCTTGCTGTCGGCGCATCTGTTCAACCTGATCGGCTCGGTCGGCGTGTCCGAAGGCGGTTCGTTGACCGGCGCTCCCGACCTTGGCGATCTCCGGTTCTCGGAGCCGAATTCCGGCTGGTACTGGTCGGTGGAGCCTGCGTCGGAAGGCGTGCGCGGCGATCTGCACTCCTCCTCGATGACCAAGACGATCCCGTCGCCAAGCGTCGCCGAGGTTCCCTTCAATGCCAGCTTCCAGCGCAGCTATGCCACCGAAGGCATCAATGGCGAGGAGCTGGAAGTGTTCGAGAGCGAATTCGTTCTCGACGCGAAAAATCGCGCGGCGCGCTTCCGTGTCATGGGCAACCAGACCGAGCTCGAGCAGGAGATAGGCGCCTTTCAGCGTCGCCTTCTGACCTATCTTTCCCTGTTCGGCGTCGGCATGATCGCCATCAACGCCATCGCCATCCTGCTGGGCCTGCAGCCATTGCGCCGGGTCAGGAACGCTCTCGCCATGGTGCGGGAAGGAACCGCGCAAAGGCTAGACGGCCGCTTCCCGGCCGAGATCGAGCCGCTTGCCAACGAGACCAACGCGCTGATCGAAAACAACAAGCGTATCGTCGAGCGCTCGCGCACGCAGGTCGGCAACCTCGCCCATTCGCTGAAGACGCCGCTGGCGGTGCTGATCAACGAGGGGCGGGCGCTTGGCGGCGCCAAGGGCAAGCTCATAGCCGAGCAGGCCGCCTCGATGCAGAAGCAGGTTGACCACTATCTGCAGCGCGCCCGCGTCGCGGCGCAACGCGACAGCGTCGTCTACCGTACGCCGGTGGCGCCGCTGGTCCAGCGCATGGTGCGCGTGCTGCAAAAACTCAACCCGCAGACCGCTCTCTCGCTTTCGCTGCCGGCAGTCGATATCGTTTTTGCCGGCGAACGCGAGGATCTGGAAGAATTGCTTGGCAATTTGCTCGACAACGCCATGAAATGGGCAAAGAGCGCGGTCGCCGTGTCGGTGGCACCAATCTCCGACAAGACGAGTGGCGCCGGCAAGGAGGGTGCCGTCAATCTGTTCGAGATCAGCATTGAGGATGACGGCCCGGGCATTCCCGAAGACAAGGCGCGCGAGGCGCTGAGGCGCGGACGGCGGCTCGACGAGACCAAGCCGGGGACCGGGCTTGGACTTGCCATTGTCGCCGACCTCGTCAATGAGTATGGAGGCGTTCTGGCTCTGGAACGGTCCGGCATGGGCGGGTTGAAGGCAGTGGTTCGATTGCGGAGCCTTCAATGATGCTTGATCGACGGTGCGTGATATGGCGGCATGTCGATTGGTCCCGGAGCGTCGGCCGCGGCCAAATTTCGGACAAACATCAACACTAATGGCCACACCGACTTCCCCGATGGCGCGGCTCCCAGCTCTAACTCAAGAAAACCGGTTGTTGGCATGAAGATTCGCGTCGCGCTCGTTTCCGCACTGCTGGCCGTTTCCGGCTGCACGACGCTGGGCAACAGCCCAGCCCCCACGGTGGCGCCGCAGCCTGCCGCCACGCCGCCAACTGACGGCAAGATCGCGACGACGATCATTTCCGCCATGGGCGGCGGCCTCGTCAGCGGATCGATCGGTGCCGGCTTGAAGGAATCCGAGAAGCGCAAGGCGCTGGAGGCGGAATACAAGGCGCTCGAGTACACGGCGAGTGGCCAGAAGGTGACGTGGAAGAGCGATCGGTCGGCGCATTATGGCGAGGTTGTCGCCGCCCAGCCCTATCGTGTCGGCTCGCAGGACTGCCGGCAATACACCCATACGGTCTTTACCGGCGCCGCCGGCGCCACCGCGCGCGGAACCGCTTGCCGCAACGCCGATGGCAGCTGGACGCCGCTGACGTAACGACTGGGCGGATAGGTCCGGTTGACATCAATCAAGCACATGCGACGCACGTGCCGTCAAAGCGTCGCAGGATGCCTGTGTTGGCAGGGCAGGGCTCTGCCGTTATTGGAAGAAGCATGCTGTTCTGGGTCATAGCTGCCATTCTCACGCTGGGTGCAAGCCTGGCGGTTCTGCTGCCGCTGGCCGGCGGCCTGAAGGATGGTTCGGCGAGCAGCGATCATGACCTTGAAGTCTATCGCGATCAGCTGTCGGAGCTTGACCGGGACGTGGCGCGCGGCCTGATCCAGCCAGCGGAGGCCGAAGAGGCGCGTGCCGAAATCGCTCGCCGCATCCTTCGCCTGGACAATGCCGGAGCCGGGGCCGATCCGGCCGACAAGGCAGCGGCGCGGCAGCCGTCGATGGCGACCAGGCTGGTTGCGACGGCCGCGGTCCTGGTGGTTCCGCTGGTCAGTTGGGGCTTGTACAGCCAGTTGGGCTCGCCCGATCTGCCGTCGCAGCCGCTCAGCGAGCGGCTGGCCAAGAATCCCGCCGACAGTTCGGTGGACGAGCTGGTGGCACGCGCCGAGGCTCACCTTGCCGCCAATCCGTCCGATGGCAGGGGTTGGGACGTTCTGGCGCCCATCTATCTGCGCATGCAGCGCTTCGCCGATGCGGTGACGGCCTATCGCAACGCCATTCGCCTCGACGGTGACAGCGCCGCCCGCCAGGCAGGCCTCGGCGAGGCGATCGCCAATGCAGCGGGCGGCATTGTTTCGTCCGACGCTCAGGTCGCTTTCGAGGCGGCGCTGAAGCTCGATCCGGCAAATCCGAAGGCGAGCTTTTATCTGGCGATGGGCATGGCGCAGGAAGGCCGCATTGAGGAGGCGACAGCTGGCTGGCAGAAAATGCTAGCGGCCTTGCCGCAGGACTCAGCCTGGCGCGGCGCCGTCGAGCAGGCACTGGCCGAATCCGCCAAGCGGAGCGTCGCTTCGGGAGAGCCTGCGAAGGGCCCGGGCGCCGGGGATGTCGATGCCGCCTCGTCGATGTCGCCGCAGGACAGAGAAGCGATGATCAACACCATGGTTGCGGGACTTGATGAAAAACTTCGTCAAAACCCGCGCGATGCGGAAGGATGGATGCAGCTTATTCGTTCCTATGTCGTGCTGGGCAAGGCCGATCAGGCACGCGACGCGCTCAATCGCGGTATCGCCGTTTTTGGCTCCGATAGTGAGGAAGCGAAGAAATTCACCGCCTTTGCCGTCTCGCTTGGCCTGACGGCGACGGAGTAAAACATGACGCGCAAGCAGAAAAGACTGTCGGTGATCGCCGGAGGGTTGGCCTTTCTCGGTGCCGCCACCGGTCTGACCTTCTACGCGCTCGGCCAGAAGGCCTCCTACTTCTACATGCCCGCCGATCTGACCACCGCCAGCCTGAAGCCCGGGCAGCGTATCAGGCTCGGCGGCCTCGTCGAAAAAGGCACGATCGAGCGCGGCCAGGGGGCCACTGTCGCCTTTTCGGTGACCGACAATCAGAAGCAGGTGAAAGTCACCTACACCGGCATTCTTCCCGACCTTTTCCGCGAGGAGCAGGGCGTCATCACTGAAGGCACGTTTCGCCCGGACGGCGTCTTCGTCGCCGACAGCGTGTTGGCCAAGCACGACGAGAACTACATGCCCAAGGAGGTGGCCGACGGTCTCAAGGCCAAGGGCGTGTGGCAGGAGAGCAAGAGTGAGTAACAGCCTTGGTTGAAACCGGACATTTCGCGCTGGTCCTGGCGTTTGCGCTGGCCTTGGTGCAGACGCTGGTACCGCTGTTCGGCGCGCGCATGAACAACCAGAAGATGATGGCCGTCGGCGGTCCGGTCGCGGTGACCGGCTTCGCCTTGACCGCTCTGTCCTTCGCGGCGCTGGCGATAGCCTATGCAACGTCCGATTTTTCGGTGGCCAATGTCTGGGACAACTCGCATTCGCTGCAGCCGCTGATCTACAAGATCACCGGCACCTGGGGCAATCACGAAGGCTCGATGCTGCTCTGGGTGCTGATCCTGACCTTCTTCGGCGCGCTCGTCGCTGCTTTCGGCAGCAATCTTCCTGCGACGCTTCGAGCCAATGTGCTGGCCGTGCAAGGGGCGATCGGCGCCACTTTCTTCCTGTTCATCCTGGCGACGTCCAACCCGTTCGCCAGGATGAATCCGGCGCCGATCGAGGGCCGCGATCTCAATCCGATCCTGCAGGATCTCGGTCTCGCCATCCATCCGCCGCTGCTCTATCTCGGCTATGTCGGCTTCTCGATCTGCTTTTCCTTCTCGGTCGCCGCCCTCATCGAAGGCCGCATCGACGCGTCCTGGGCGCGCTGGGTGCGGCCATGGACGCTAGTCGCTTGGATGTTCCTGACAGGCGGCATCGCCATGGGCTCCTACTGGGCCTATTACGAACTTGGCTGGGGTGGCTTCTGGTTCTGGGATCCGGTCGAGAACGCCTCCTTCATGCCATGGCTGGCGGGCACGGCGCTGCTCCATTCGGCGATCGTCATGGAAAAGCGCTCGGCCCTGAAGATATGGACGCTGCTGCTGGCGATCCTGACCTTCTCGCTGTCGCTGCTCGGCACCTTCCTGGTGCGCTCCGGCGTGCTCACTTCCGTTCACGCCTTTGCCACCGATCCGTCGCGCGGCGTGTTCATCCTCTGCATCCTGACACTGTTCATCGGCGGATCGCTGGCGCTGTTCGCCTTTCGCGCCTCCAGGCTGACGGCCGGCGGCCTGTTTCATCCGATCTCGCGCGAAGGGGCGCTGGTCCTCAACAATCTGTTCTTGACCACGGCCACCGCCACCGTGCTGATCGGCACGCTTTATCCGCTGGCGGTCGAGGCCGTTTCAGCCGACAAGATTTCGGTCGGCGCGCCGTTCTTCAACCTGACATTCGGCCCGCTGATGGTGCCGCTTCTGGTCGTGGTCCCGTTCGGGCCGCTGCTGGCCTGGAAGCGCGGCGACATCTTCGCCGTCGCCCAGCGCCTGATGGTCGCCTTCGCCGCAGCGCTTCTGGCCGTGCTGGTGACGGCCTTGTTCATCGACGGCGCGTCGGTGTTCGCAGCACTTGGCGTCGGCCTGGCCTTTTGGCTGATCTGCGGCGCGCTCACCGATATTGCCGTCAAATCCGGCTTTGGCACTGTCGCGCCCGGCACCATGTTCAGGCGCTTCGCCGGCCTGCCGCGTTCGGTCTTCGGCACCGCGCTCGCCCATCTCGGCCTCGGGCTGACGACGCTGGGCATCGTCGGCACGCTTTGCTTCGGCACCGAGAAGATATTGTCGATGCATGCTGGCGAGACCGTGCAACTGTCCGGCCACACGCTGCGTTTCGAAGGGCTCTATCCCGCCCAGGGGCCTAACTACAGCGAGGATCGTGGCCGCTTTGCCCTGCTCGACGCCGATGGAAGCACAACCGCCATAATCACCTCATCCAAGCGCTCCTATCCGGTCCGACAGATGACGACGACCGAGTCCGGTATCAAGACGATTGGGTTCAGCCAGCTCTACCTCTCGCTTGGCGACGAAGGGACCGACGGCTCCGTCGTGGTGCGGCTTTGGTGGAAGCCGCTGGTGACGCTGATCTGGGGGGGCAGCCTGGTCATGATGGCAGGTGCTGCGATGTCGCTCATGGACCGGCGCCTGCGCGTCGGGGCACCGTCGCGCCGCCGCAAGTCGACCGGCGCAGTGCCTTCCGCGAGCCTGCCATGACCGCAAGATTTTCACTGGCCTCGCTGATCCTGTTGCTGACGCTGTTGTTTGCCGGCGCCGCACTTGCGGTGAAGCCCGACGAGGTTCTGGCCGACCCGGCGCTCGAGACGCGGGCGCGGGCGCTTTCGGAAGAGCTGCGCTGCATGGTTTGCCAGAACCAGTCGATCGATGAATCCGATGCAGACCTTGCCCGCGATCTGCGCGTGCTGGTGCGCCAGCGCCTCGTCGCCGGCGACACCGACCAGCAGGTGATAGACTATATTGTTTCCCGCTACGGCGAGTTCGTGCTGTTGAAACCGCGCTTCAGCCTGCGCAATGCTTTACTCTGGGGCACGCCGATCCTTCTGCTCCTTGCCGGCGGGATTTTCATCGTGCTGACCGCCCGCTCACGCCGCTCGGCGCCAACCAACGCGTTGACCGCCGAGGAACAGGCGGAGCTGGACACTATTTTGCACCGGGACTGAAGGCGGCGGCCACCCGCAAACATTACGAAAGTTTCATGCACCGGAAATGGCGCCGTAATGTGCGCCCCTCTATTTCTCTTGCCCGAGGATGCCGACCGAAGCGCATCCCTTGAAGAGGATACGAGACCCATGAATATTGCCCCCAGTTCATATCCCCGCACCCGCAAACGCCTGATGGCTGCCGCAGCTTCAGTGGCCATTGCCGGCGCGATCGGCTTCGGCGCGGTTGCCACCGTGACAGCCCCGGTCCTGGCCGAGGCCGTGCGTGTCGAGGCGCCGCAGGTCCCGAGCTTCGCCGATGTGGTCGAGCGCGTTTCGCCGGCGGTCGTCAGTGTACGCGTCAAAGCCAAGATAGAATCGACCGCCGCCGACGGCTCCGACCTGCCCGACGGCTTCGGCAATCTTCCCGACGATCCGCAATTGCGCCGCTTCTTCAGGGAGTTCCGTGGCTTTGGCGATCAGGGGGGCCAGGATGGAATGCGGCGCTTCGGACGCCGTGATCAGAACCGCCAGCCGCGCCCGGTCGCCCAGGGGTCCGGTTTCTTCATCTCCGAGGATGGCTACCTCGTCACCAACAACCATGTCGTCGGGGACGGCTCGTCCTTCACGGTGGTGATGCATGACGGCAAGGAACTCGACGCCAAGCTGGTCGGCACAGACCCGCGCACCGATCTCGCGGTGCTCAAGGTCGAAGGCGACGGCAAGTTCACCTATGTCGACTTCGCCGATGATTCCAAGGTTCGCGTCGGCGACTGGGTCGTGGCCGTCGGCAATCCGTTCGGCCTCGGCGGCACGGTCACCGCCGGCATCGTCTCGGCCCGTGGCCGCGATATCGGCGCCGGCCCCTATGACGACTTCATCCAGATCGACGCCTCGGTGAACCGCGGCAATTCGGGCGGCCCGACTTTCAACCTCAACGGCCAGGTCGTCGGCATCAACACCGCGATCTTCTCGCCGTCCGGCGGCAGCGTCGGTATCGCCTTCGACATTCCTGCCTCGACGGCAAAGGCTGTCGTGCAGGATCTGATGAAGGACGGCACCGTCCAGCGCGGCTGGCTCGGCGTCGAGATCCAGCCGGTCACCTCCGAAATCGCCGAATCGCTGGGGCTGAACTCCGACAAGGGCGCGCTCGTCTCCAGCGCCCAGGACGATGGTCCCGGCAAGAAGGCCGGTATCACAGCTGGCGACGTCATCACTCAGGTGGACGGCAAGGACGTCTCTTCGCCGAAGGAGCTCGCCCGCCTGATCGGCGCCTACCAGCCCGGCAAGCCGGTCGACGTCACGGTGTGGCGTGACGGCAAGAGTGCGACCGTCAAGGTCGATCTCGGCACGCTGCCTTCAAGCGACAAGGAGGCTTCGGCCGACCAGCAGCCTTCCGCTCCGCCAAAGGCCGACACGCTGGCCGATCTCGGCCTCACCGTCACCAGATCCGACGATGGCAAAGGGCTTGTGGTGACCGATGTCGACCCCGACAGCGATGCCGCCGATCGCGGCATCCAGCCGGGCGACGTCATCACCTCGGTCAATTCGACGGAGGTCAATGGCACCGACGATGTCGCCAAGGCGATGGCCGACGCGGTGAAGTCGGGCCGGAAGGCGGTGCTGATGCAGATCACCCGCGACGATAGCAACCGCTTCGTCGCGCTGCCTGTCGCCAAGGGCTGACGTTCCAGACTTTTCCGGTGCGGCGGTTTTCAACACCCCCCGAGCCGCCGCACCGGAAAGCACGGGGCCTGAATACGTTAGTCAGTCAGTCATCGTGTTCCCCAGCGGCAGCGGACTCCCATCGCCCGCTGCCGCTCGAACAGAGCATGACGGCATGCTCAAACACGAAGCATGTCGCCCAAAAGTGTGAAGCGGTTTTGGGATGACGACATGCTCAAACAACGAAGCATGTCGCCCAAAAGCCCGCCTCGGTCTTGATCCGAGGGTGCCGGTGGCTTTGGGACAACGACATTCCAAAACAAAGACTTACGGCGTATCCTTGAATCACTTTGTTCGCGATACGCTCTGGTGAGGCCACGATGCATATGCCGGCCACTCAATCTTCCAGCGAAATCGCGTATAACGGTCCCATGAAGATTCTCGTCATAGAAGACGATCGCGAAGCGGCCGATTACCTCCAGAAAGCCTTCACTGAGGCCGGACACACCGCCCATGTCGCCGGCGATGGCGAAACCGGCTTCGCGCTCGCTGATTCCGGCGACTATGACGTGATGGTCGTCGACCGCATGTTGCCGCGCCGCGACGGCCTGTCGGTCATCGCCGGTCTGAGATCAAGAGGCAACACGACGCCGGTGCTGATCCTGTCGGCACTCGGCGAAGTCGACGACCGGGTCACCGGCTTGCGCGCCGGCGGCGACGACTATCTGACCAAGCCCTATGCCTTTTCCGAGCTTCTGGCCCGGGTCGAGGTGCTGAACCGCCGCGCCAGCGCCAGGGAAGCCGAAACCGTCTACCGGGTTGGCGATCTCGAGCTCGACAGGCTCTCGCATTCGGTGCGGCGCGCGGCGCGCGAGATCACGCTGCAGCCGCGCGAGTTCCGGCTTCTGGAGTATCTGATGCGCCATGCCGGCCAGGTGGTGACGCGCACCATGCTGCTGGAGAATGTCTGGGACTACCATTTCGATCCGCAGACCAACGTCATCGACGTTCACGTCTCGCGGCTGCGCGGCAAGATCGAGAAGGGCTTCGACAAGCCGATCCTGCACACGGTTCGTGGCGCCGGCTATATGCTCAAGAGCGGGTAGCATGGCTCTTTCCATGCCGGCCATCATGAGGACGACGGCAGCGCGGCTTTCGGCGCTCTATCTCCTGCTGTTCGCCATCTGCGCGGTGCTGCTCGTCTTCTACATGACCTCGCTGTCGGCGCGCATGCTGACCGGCCAGACCCAGGACACGATCAACGACGAGGTGCTCGGCCTCGCCCGGGCCTATCAGCGCGGCGGCTTGCCGCTGCTGGTCCGCGTGGTCGAGCAGCGCTCCCGCCAGCCCGGCGCCAATCTCTATTTGATCGCCGACACCAACGGCCAGATCCTGACCGGAAACGTGCAGAGCCTGGAGCCCGGCGTTCTCGAGGCCGAAGGCTGGACGACAGAGCCGTTTTCCTACCGGCGCTTCGGCGAGGCCGAGCTCGAGCGGCAACGCAATCCGGTCGCCGACCCGAACGACACCCAGTCCGGCCAGAACGAAGTGCAACTGGAGGGCGAGAAGGGGCATAACGCCATTGCGCTGGTGTTGCGCCTGCCGAACCAGATGATCATGCTGGTTGGTCGCGACCTCGGCGAGCCGGAGCGGTTCCGCGCCGTCATCCGCCGCGCGCTGATGCTGGCGCTGGGCATGATGGGGCTTGGCGGGCTTCTGATCTGGTTCTTTGTCGGACGCGCGGCGCTGAAGCGTATCGACTCGGTGTCGGAGGCGAGCCGCCGCATCATGGGCGGCGATCTTTCCGGCCGGCTGCCGGTCACCGGCGCAGGCGACGAGTTCGACCGCCTCTCCGAAAACCTCAATTCCATGCTGGCCAGGATCGCCACGCTCAACGAAGGGCTGAAGCAGGTCTCCGACAACATCGCCCACGATCTGAAGACACCGCTGACCAGGCTGCGCAACCGCGCCGAGGCGACGCTTTCCGGTAAGTACAAGGCCGCCGACTACCGGCAGGCGCTGGAAGGGACCATCGCCGAGTCCGACCAGCTGATAAAAACCTTCAACGCCATCCTGATGATCTCCAGGCTGGAGGCGGGCTATTCCTCCGAAAGCACCAGCCGGGTCGATCTGGCTGCGTCCGTGCGCGATGTCGTCGAGCTCTACGAGCCGGTGGCGGAGGAGGCGGGGGTGACACTTGAGACTTCGGTGCAGGATGCCTTCGCCGTCGAAGGCAATCGCGAGCTGATCGGCCAGGCGCTGTCGAACATCGTCGACAACGCGATCAAATATTCTACCGACTCGACAGCCAAGCCGTCCGTCCGCGTGGCGCTCGATCGCGTCGGCAGGGAAATCAGGCTCTCCGTCACAGACAACGGCCACGGCATCCCCGACGATGCCGATCGCGCCAGGGCGACCGAGCGTTTCGTGCGGTTGGAGAAAAGCCGCTCGCAGCCGGGTTCCGGCCTGGGCCTTAGCCTCGCCAAGGCAATCATGACATTCCACAACGGACGACTTGATCTTCTGCCCGGCGATCCCGGATTGTCCGTCGTTATGAGTTTTCCCGAAAGGGAGGATCGCTGATGGCGGTGAGGGCGGCTGCGGAACAGCCCAACTGGCTCTTGAAGCCGGCGGCAAAGCTCGTTCCTCTGGATCAGAGCCGCGCCCGGCACGAATTGTCGGGGATCGCTTCCGCCGCGCAGGAAGAGGGGCTTACCCGGCTGGGAAAATTCCTGCCCGGCAAGGGCGCCGTCCAGGACTTCCTCGCCGCAGTGTTCGACCTGTCGCCGTTTCTGCGCGACACAGTGCGCCGCCGCCCGCAGATACTCGATGCGCTTTTCGATCAAACCGTCGAGGCCCGGCTGATTACGATCGGCACGGCGATCGACAAGGCCGCGCGGGCGGAAGCCATCTCCGAAAGCAGCCTGATGATGGAGCTGCGGCAATGGAAAGCGGAAGCGCATGTCCTGATCGCGCTGGCCGATCTTGCAGGCGAGGCCGAAACCGCCGTCACGGTACGGCGGCTCAGCAGTCTTGCCGACGCCTGCACCCGCGCTGCTGTCGACTTCCTGCTTCGCGACGCGCACGGACAAGGCAAGCTCAACCTGCCGGACCCCGAGGATCCGGCGCGCCGGTCGGGTTGGATCCTGCTAGGCATGGGCAAGCTTGGCGCGCATGAGCTGAACTTCTCCTCCGACATCGACCTCGTCGTTTTCTTCGACCCGCAGGCGCCTGCCGTCGTCGATCCGCTCGACGCGACGGAGCTGTTTTCGCGCCTGACGCGCCGGCTGGTCCGCATTCTCCAGGACCGCACCGAACACGGCTATGTCTTCCGCACCGACCTCAGGCTTCGTCCCGATCCCGGTTCGACGCCGTTGGCGATCCCGGTCGAGGCGGCACTGCGCTACTACGAGGCGCGCGGCCAGAACTGGGAGCGCGCCGCCATGATCAAGGCGCGACCGGTGGCCGGCGATCTCGCAGCCGGTGCTGCGTTCCTGAAGGACCTCCAGCCCTACATCTGGCGCAAATACATGGACTATGCGGCGATTGCCGACGTTCATTCGATCAAGCGCCAGATCCACACCCACAAGGGCCACGGCGAGATCGCCGTGAAGGGCCACAACGTCAAGCTCGGCCGCGGCGGCATTCGCGAGATCGAATTCTTCGTCCAGACCCAGCAGCTCATCGCCGGCGGCCGCTTCGCCGAGCTGCGCGGCCGCGAGACCGTGCCGATGCTTGGCCAGCTTGCGGCACGCGGCTGGATCACTGCCGATGCGCGCGACGCGCTCGCCCGACAATACTGGTTCCTGCGCCGCGTCGAGCATGCCATCCAGATGGTCGCCGACGAGCAGACGCATATACTGCCGGAAGATGACGAAGGGCTTGAACGCATTGCGCGTATGCTCGGCTTTGCCGATGCGGCGGCCTTTGCCGGGGCGTTCCGCGCTGCACTCCATCAGGTCGAACGCCACTACGCAGCGCTTTTCGAAACCGCGCCCGAGCTTTCGGCGGGCATCGGCAATCTGGTCTTTACCGGCGATGTCGACGATCCCGATACGTTGCAGACCCTGCAGAGATTGGGATTCCTGCGGGCGAGCGACATCTGCCGCGTTATCCGCGGCTGGCATTTCGGCCGCTATCGCGTCACCCGGTCGGCCGAGGCGCGCGAGCGGTTGACCGAACTGACGCCGGCGCTGCTGCAATCCTTCGGCCAGACGCGCCGGGCGGACGAGGCGTTGATACGTTTCGATGAGTTTCTTGCCGGCCTGCCCGCCGGTATCCAGCTTTTCTCGCTGCTCCAGTCCAATCCCGCTCTGCTGAAGCTGATGGCGACGATCATGGGCGCGGCTCCCCGGCTGGCCGCTATCATCACGCGCCGCCCGCACGTGTTCGATGGCCTGCTGGATCCGGCCCTTTTGACCGAGCTGCCGGACCGCGCCTATCTCTCGGCGCGTCTCGCCGCCTTCCTCGAAGGCGACAGGGCCTATGAGGACGTGCTCGACCGCTTGCGTATCTTTGCTTCCGAGCAAAAATTCCTGATCGGCGTCAGGCTGCTTGCCGGCTCGATCGATCCGGTCCGCGCCGGCCGTGCCTTTTCCGATCTGGCCGATCTTACCATCGACGCGGCGCTGCGGGCGGTCATCGCCGAGTTCGCGCTGCGGCACGGCCGCGTCGCTGGCGGCACTGTTGCGCTGCTCGGCATGGGCAAGCTCGGCAGCCGCGAACTGACGGCCGGCTCCGACGTCGACCTCATCCTGCTCTATGATCACGACACCGATGCCGAAGAATCCGACGGCGACAAGCCGCTCGCCCCGTCCCACTATTACTCCAGGATGACGCAGCGGCTGATATCGGCCGTGTCCGCACCGACCGCCGAGGGCGTTCTCTACGAGCTCGACCTTCGTCTTCGGCCGTCCGGCAACAAGGGGCCGGTGGCCACTCATGTCGATGCCTTCAAGAAGTACCAGCGCAAGGACGCCTGGACATGGGAGCATATGGCGCTGTCCAGGGCTCGCGCGATCGGCGGCGATAAAGCGCTGTGCACCGAGGTCGAGGCCGAGGTGGCGGCGGTGCTTGCCCTGCCGCGCGACAGCGCCAAGGTGATGGCCGAAGCGTCCGAGATGCGCGCGATGATCGAGAAGGAGAAGCCGCCGCGCGATCTCTGGGACATCAAGCTGATCCCGGGTGGTCTCATCGATCTCGAATTCATCGCGCAGGTGGCGGTGATCACGGGCAAGGTCGAAGCCGGCCGCCGGGTCACCGGGACAGCGGAAGTCCTGTCGAGGCTGGCGCCGGATTTCGCTGAAGCCCAGGTCAGGCAGGAGCTTTGCGATGCCTATGCGCTCTATCTGGCGCTGACCCAGATGATACGGCTCTGCCTCACCGGCGTGTTCGAACGGGACGACGTTCCGCCGGGGCTTTCGGATCTGCTTCTGGCGGTCACCGACCTGCCGGATTTCGGTGTGCTGGAAGCGCACCTCAAGGAGACGTCGCAAAAGGTCAGGAAGGATTTCGACCTTTTGCTTCGTGCGAAGCGACCATGACGTTGCAACGTCAAACGGCTGTTTCGGCGAGAGCATTGGGGGCGCTGTCCCTCCGGCGTTCCCGAAAGTTCCAACCGCTTCACGACAACTGAGGGTCAGGCCGCCGCCCTGACCGGCTGCGTCGACTTCTTGATCGGAATGCGCACCGACACGATCGTGCCGGTGCCTTCGGTGGAGCGGATCTTCAAGGCGCCGCCCTGAAGCTCGGCCAACGAGCGTGAGATGGCAAGGCCAAGGCCGGATCCGGCATGGCTCTTGGAAAACTGGTTCTGCACCTGCTCGAACGGCCGCCCGAGCTTGCTCAGCGCCTCCTTCGGGATGCCGCAGCCATTGTCTTCGATCGTCAGGACCAGGGCGCTGGATGTGTTGCGGGCCCTTACCGCAATGCGGCCGCCCTGGCCGGTGAATTTCACCGCATTCGACAGGAGGTTGATGACGATCTGCTTGATTGCTCGGCGGTCGGCGAAAAGCGTCAGTGAATCGGGGATGCGTGTTTCGACAGTGATCGACTTTTCCGCTGCCTGCAGCGAGATGACGCGCACCGTTTCCCTCATCAGCGGGCAGAGGTCGATTTCCTCCTGATCCATCGAGAACTGGCCGGCCTCGATCTTCGACATGTCGAGGATGTCGTTGATGACGCCCAGAAGATATTTGCCGCTGCCGTTGATGTCGGTGGCATATTCCTCGTAGCGCGGCGAGCCCAAGGGCCCGAACAGCGCCTGTTCCATCAGCTCCGAGAAGCCGATGATCGCGTTGAGCGGCGTGCGCAGTTCGTGCGACATGTTCGCCAGGAACTCGGATTTGGCCCGGTTCGCGGCCTCGGCGCGCTCGGTTTCCTTCATGTATTCGCGATTGAGCTCGACCAGTTCGCGCGACCGCTCTTCCTCCGCCCGGCGGGCAAGGCTGAGGTCGTGGATCGTCGCCATCAGCCGGCGCTCGCTGTCTACCAGCTTCTCCTGGTGCAGCTTGATCTGGGTGATGTCGGAGCCGACCGAGACGGTGCCGCCGTCCCTGGTTCTGAGCTCATTGACCTGCAGCCAGCGGCCATCGGCAAGCTGCCGCTCGAAGGTCACGCCGCCTTGCTGCCCGTTGGTGTTGGCAAGCCGCCGCTCCGAAGCGAAGGCAAGCATGCGTTCCTCCAGAACGGCGCGCGAGGCGCCCGGCATCACGTCGCGATCCGACAGGCCGTTATCCTGCTGGTACTTGGAATTGCACATGATCAGACGCTGGGCGGAATCCCAGAGCACGAAGGATTCGTTGATGTTTTCGATGGCCGTTCGCAGACGAAGATCCGCGGCCTCGGAGCGCAGCGCCAGGTGCCGCTGCTCGGTGACGTCGACAGCGATGCCGATCAGTTGGATCTCCGGCGCTTCCGGGTCGATCACCTGCGCCCTTGCGCGCATCCACACCCATTGTCCGTCGGCATGGCGCATCCGGAACACCTGGTCGATGTGATCGATCTCGCGTGCGACGATCCTGTTGGCAAGCTCGAACAGGTCGCCGTCCTCGGGATGGATGATCTCGTCGACCTCGCCGAACGACAGCATCGTGTCGCAGGGCTCGTAGCCCAGCATGTCGTACATCGAGCGCGACCAGTACATCTTGCCACGCACCATGTCCCAGTCCCACAGGCCGCAGCGGCCGCGCACCAGCGCCATGTCGATGCGCTGGTGCGCTTCGAGATAGATGCGGTCGGCGGCCTGGGCGCGCGCCGCCTGGCCGAAATAAGCGTAGAGGATGATGATCAGCACGCCGGCTGTAAGCACGAAGAGGGTGACGTTGAGCGAAACGGTCTTGCGCCACGTGTCGAAGACCGCTTCCTGCGGAACGAGCGCTGCGGCAGCGCCTTTCCCGCCACTTGCCAGGCTCACTGCCGCATACCAGTCCTGACCGCCGATGCTGACCTCCATGACGCCGGCGCGGTCGCCGAACATGAACAGCGGTTGACCGCCTTGGACGATGCCGTCGAGCGGTCGCCCCTCCCAGCGCGTTGATAGCGGTGTCACGGCAATGATCTTGAGCGCGCCGTCGGTGACCGCAAGCACGTGGCTTCGGCCCATGGCGCCCTGACGGCTAATGCCCTCCAACAGGTCCTGCGTCGCGCCCGGCGCCATCTTCGCATCGACGCTAATCGAACTGGCCAGTTGGCCCGCCGCGAGCGAGAGGATCGCCTTGGCGTCGCGTTCCACGTCGTCGCGCTCGTTCATCAGCGACAGGAACCGCAGCGCCGCGATGACGAGCAGGAAAATGATGATCAGGGCCGGTATCGATCGGCGCAACAGTGGCTCGGCTGCCAGGAGCCGTCGGTAGGCGGGTTCGGCGATGAGCCGCGCATTGCCGGCGAGACCATCGCTTCTCGCCTCACGCCGCTCAAAAGCCGTCCCTCCGGGCGCGCCCCACGCGTCCGCCTTCGCCATAAATGGCTCTCCCCGATTTTGAATCTGCTTGACGATCCGGCGACGCCGCACTTCCGAATCTTCAGCTAAAGAATCAAAGGTGATTCGCCTTGTCCAGAGGCGCGGCGAAAAAAGATTAAAAATCGACTAAAATAATGGCTAAATCCGCCGATCTCCCTCCCCCTTGAGGGGCGGGTGGCCCGTAGGGCCGGAAGGGGTCGTCGGCGAAGCGCTCCATCTTTGAATCAAGGGTCGAGGCAGGTGGGATCGGTCGAGGCCGCGCACTGCCGCAGCGACCCCACCCGTCCATCCGCCTTCGGCGGCTGTCCAACCTCCCCTCAAGGGGGAGGGATCACGCAAGAGTGCGCTCGACGATGTCCCGCAAATCAGCCGACAGGTTCTCGACATTGGCAATCGATCGCAGCGCTTCCCTTGCCTTGGCCTGCCGGGCAGGTTCGAGCGAGCGCCATGATCTGAGTGCCGTCGCCAGCCTGGCGGCCAACTGCGGGTTGCGCTTTTCGACCTGCAAGACCGTTTCGACGAAAAACCGGTAGCCTTCGCCGTCGGCGCGATGGAAGCCGGTCTGGTTGGCGCTGGAAAACGTGCCGACAAGCGAGCGCACCCGGTTCGGGTTGGCCATAGAGAAGGCCGGGTGGCCGGTCAGGGCGCGCACCGCATGAATGGTTTGCGGGCCTGGCACGCTGGCCTGGATCTGGAACCACTTGTCCATCACCAGAGGATCGGTCGCATATTTCGCTCCAAAGTCAGCCAGTGCCTTGACCGTCTCGGGCGAACCGCTGTGGCGGAGCGCAAGCACGGTCAATGCAGCGGCGCGGTCCGTCATATTGGTCGCGGACTGGAAATGCCGGGCCGCAAGCGCCGCGCTTCCCGGCAGCAGCGAGAGATAGTCGAGCAGGATGTTGCGCAGCGCCCGCCGCCCGGCGCTCGCCGCAACCGGACTGAAAGCGTCCTTGTCGGCCAGTCGATCGTAGAGGCGGGAGAATATCTCGCTGTTGGTCTCGGCGATCGCGGCCGTCAGCGCCTCGCGGGCCGAGAGGATGGCATCGGGGTCGATGTTCTTGCCGATGTCACGGGCGATATCGGCTTCGCTCGGAAGCGCCAGAGCCAGCGCTCGATAGGCCGGCTCAAGTGTCTCGTCGCCGGCTATCTTGCCGGCAAGATCGGTTAACCGTGATGCGAAATTGGGCTGCTTGCCGCCAAGGACCTGGCGGAAGGCGGATATCAGGGAGTCGGTCAAAAGCGTGTTGAACGCCTGCCAGCGCGAGAAGGTATCGTCGTCATGGCCGGCAAGGAAGAACTGATCGTCGGCCTTCTGCTCGACGGAAAGCGTCACCGGCGCCGAGAAGCCGCGGTTGAGCGACATGGCCGGGCGCTCGGCAACGCCCGAGAAGCGCACCATGTGCCGGCGCTTGCGGATGTGGATAACGCCGTCCTCGACGGAAGCTCCCTCGACGCCGTTATAGGCTATCGCTTTGCCATCGGCGCCGACCAGGCTGAAGGCCAGCGGAATGTGCATCAGCCGCTTGCGGCTTTCGGACGGCGTCGGCGGCACCGACTGCTCGATCTCGAGCGTGAATTCCTGGGCTGCCGCATTGTGCGTCGAACTGATCGTCAGATTGGGCGTGCCCGCCTGATGGTACCAGAGCGAAAATTGCGACAGGTCGCGGCCGGACACATCCTCGAACACCTTGATGAAGTCCTCGATCGTCGCAGCCTCGCCGTCATGGCGCTGGAAATAAAGGTCCATGCCGGCCCGGAACGTCTCGGCGCCGAGAATGGTGCGGATCATGCGCACCACTTCCGAGCCCTTTTCGTAGACCGTCGCCGTGTAGAAATTGTTGATCTCGCGGTAGCGGCGCGGCCGCACCGGATGCGCCAGCGGCCCCTGGTCTTCGGGAAACTGATGCGCCCTGAGCGTGCGCACTTCGGCAATGCGTTTTACCGCTCGCGAGCGTTGGTCGGCCGAGAATTCGTGATCGCGAAAAACCGTCAGCCCTTCCTTCAGGCAAAGCTGGAACCAGTCGCGGCAAGTGATTCTGTTGCCAGTCCAATTGTGGAAATACTCGTGCGCGATGATCGCCTCGATATTGGCGAAATCGGCATCCGTGGCGGTCTCCTGGTCGGCCAGCACATATTTGTCGTTGAAGATGTTGAGGCCCTTGTTCTCCATCGCGCCCATATTGAAGTCGGACACGGCGACGATGTTGAAAACGTCGAGGTCGTATTCGCGGCCGAACGCCTCCTCGTCCCATTTCATCGACCGCTTCAGGGCGTCCATGGCGTAGCCGGCGAGCCGCTCCTTGCCCGGCTCGACATAGATGCCGAGATCGACCTTGCGACCGGATAGCGTGATGAAGCTGTCTGCGACTTTGCCGAGCGCGCCCGCCACCAGTGCGAATAGATAGGACGGCTTGGGGAAGGGGTCGTGCCAGACCGCATAGTGCCAGCCGTCGGCAAGTTCGCCGCTGCCCGCCGGGTTGCCGTTGGAAAGAAGCAGTGGCGCCTCGTGGCGCCGCGCCTCGATGCGCACCGTATAGACGGACAGGATATCGGGGCGATCGAGAAAATAAGTGATGCGCCGAAAGCCCTCGGCCTCGCATTGCGTGCAATAGACGTTGCTGGAGCGATAGAGGCCCATCAGGGCTTCGTTGTGTGCCGGCGCTAGCTCGGTTTCGATCAGGAGCTGGAAGCGGGGTGCTGCGGGCGGCGTGGTGATCGTCAGCTGATCGGGCGTGGCAAAAAAATCCATCGGCGCGAGTGTCCGGCCGTCGATTGCGATGCGGCTGAGCGTCAGGCCATCGCCATCCAGCACCAGTGGCACTGACGCCGCCACGCCGTCGCGGCGTTCGACCGTCAGTTCGGCGGTGACGCGCGTGGCTTCTGGCGACAGGCGGAAAGTCAGGCTGGTTTCCGGAATGAGATAGTCGTTGGGGCGATAGTCTTCGAGCTTGAAGACCTGGCCGGTGTCAGTGCGCATTCGGTGGGGTTTCCTGTCGATTCCCGCAGCGGCAAGTGGGTCCGCTGGTCTAAAAATTTGAAGCCCGCGCTCTTTACACGAAACCGTCACTCGACAAAACTGGCGCAATGCCTATTTCAGGCACTCGTTCTCCACATCATCGCGAGGTATCCATGACCGTGGTCACACCGAAATTCGGCATGGGCGCATCTGTGCTGCGTCGCGAGGACCAGGCCTTCCTCAAAGGTCTCGGTCGCTATACGGACGACATCCAGCCGGCCGGCCTCCTGCACGGCTACGTCCTGCGCTCGCCGGTGGCCAAGGCAAGCTTCACCATCGGTTCGACCGAGGCGGCCAAGGCGGCACCTGGCGTCCATCTGGTGCTGACCGGTGCGGATCTTGCTCATCTCGGCAAGCTGAAATCCGGCGTCATGCAGAGGCAGCCGGACGGCACCAAGGCGCCGACCCGCGACATTCCGGTCCTTTGCCGCGACCGGGTCAATTATGTCGGCGACGCCGTCGCATTCGTCGTCGCCGACAGCCGCGCGCTGGCGCAGGACGCGGCCGAGCTGATCGAGGTCGATTACGAGGGCGAGGATGCCGCGTCCGGCACCGCCACGGCGCTTGACGAAGGCACGCCGCTGGTCTGGCCGGAACTCGGCTCCAACCGCGCCTTCAGCTACCACATCGGCGACAAGGCGAAGACCGCGGCGGCCTTCGCCAGGGCCGCGCATGTCACGCGCATCGAATTCATCAACAACCGGCTGGTCTGCAATTACATGGAGCCGCGCTCGGCGATCGGCGAGTGGAGCACGCAAGAGAACCGCTTCGTGCTGACCACGGGCTCGCAGGGCGTGCATTCGATGCAGTACATCCTGGCCGACGTGTTCAAGATCAAGAAGAACCAGCTGCGCGTCATCACGCCGGATGTCGGCGGCGGCTTCGGACCGAAAAGCTTCGTCTATCGCGAGCATCCGCTGGTGCTCGAGGCCGCCAAGCGTCTTGGCCGCCCGGTGAAATGGGCCGGGGACCGCACCGAGCATTTCCTCACCGATGCGCAAGGCCGCGACAATGTCGTGACCGCCGAGATGGCAATGGACAAGGATGGCCGCTTCCTCGGCATGAGGGTCGACCTCCTCGCCAATATCGGCGCCTACATCTCGCAATACGGCCCGTTCATCCCCTATATCGGCGTCACCATGTCGACCGGCGTCTACGACATCCAGGCGCTCGATGTTTCGGTGACCGGCCTTTACACCAATACCTGCCCGGTCGATGCCTATCGCGGTGCCGGGCGCCCGGAAGCAGCATTCCTGCTGGAAAAGCTCGTCGACGCCTGCGCCCATGATCTCAGCCTTCCCGTCGAAGAGATCCGCCGGCGCAATTTCATTCGGCCTCAGCAGTTTCCCTATCGCACCCAGACCGACCGCCTTTATGATACCGGCGAATTCGCAGGCCATATGGACCGCGCCATCGAACAGGCGGAGTGGCAGGCGTTCCCGGAACGGCTGGTGCAGTCGAAGGCGGCGGGCAAAATCCGCGGCATCGGCATGGCGACCTATATCGAGGCCTGCGCCTTTCCGGGTTCTGAGCCGGCCTTTGTCGAACTGAACGGCGACGGCACAGTGACGCTGAAGATCGGCACCCAGACCAACGGGCAGGGGCACGCGACCGCCTATGCGCAATTCCTATCGGAAAAGCTTCATCTCGGTATCGACAAGATCCAGGTCCGCCAGGGCGACACCGACGAGCTGAAGGCCGGCGGCGGCACCGGCGGCTCGCGCTCCATTCCCCTTGGCGGTGTCTCAGCTTCTCGGGCGGGTGAGGATCTGGCCAACAAGATCAAGCGTATCGCCGCGGATGAGCTGGAAGCCTCGGCCGGCGACATCGAACTGTCGAACGGCGTTGCCCGCATTGTCGGCACCGACCGCACCATCGATTTTTCGAGTATCGCCAAGGCCGCCAAGAACCCGGACGATCTCAAGGGCTTTGGCGAGTTCGTGCAGGACGAATGCACCTATCCGAACGGCACCCATATCTGCGAGGTCGAGATCGATCCCGACACCGGCATAACGGTGATCGTTCGCTATACGATCGTCGACGATTTCGGCGTCACCGTGAACCCGATATTGCTGGCCGGTCAGGTGCATGGTGGCGTCGTCCAGGGCATCGGCCAGGCGCTGACCGAGAACACGGTCTATGACGAGGACGGGCAGCTGCTGACGGCGAGCTTCATGGATTACGCCATGCCGCGCGCCGACGATTTCCCGTTCTTCCATTTCGAGACCCGCAACGTGCCCTCGACCACCAATGCGCTGGGCATCAAGGGAGCAGGCGAGGCGGGCACGATCGGAGCGACGCCGGCCGCCCTCAACGCGGTGACGGATGCACTCTTTCGCGCCTACGGCATCAAGCACATCGACATGCCGGCGACCCCGGCGCGCATCTGGGCAGCGATCCAGGAAGCAACTGCTAAGTGAGCCCTGCGGATCATCCCGACGGGCACAATACGCTCACCGGGATCATGCTCAAGATCGTGTCGGTGGCGGTCTTCGTCGGCATGTCGTCCTGCATCAAGGCGGCGGGCACGGTGCCGGCGGGCCAGATCGTCTTCTTCCGCTCCTTCTTTGCCATCTTTCCGATCATCGTCTTCCTGGCCTTCCAGAAAAAGCTTGGCACGGCGTTTTCGACCAAGCGCCCGCTCAACCACATTGCGCGCGGCGTTGTCGGTGTCTGCGCCATGGGGCTCGGTTTCTTCGCGCTGACGCGGCTGCCGCTGCCCGAGGCGATCACGCTGAACTACGCTCAGCCGCTGCTGGTGGTGGTGTTCAGTTCGATCTTCCTCGGCGAAGCGATCCGCGTCTATCGCTGGAGCGCGGTTGCGGTCGGGCTGGTCGGCGTCCTGGTCATCTCATGGCCGGAACTGACCCTGCTGAGCTCGGGCGCAGCACTCGGCGATCAGGAGGTGCTCGGCGTCATCGCCGCCCTGGTCGCGGCAGCGATCTCGGCCGTAGCCATGCTGCTGGTGCGCAATCTCGTCCAGAGCGAGCCGACGGCAACCATCGTGCTATGGTTTTCGGTGACGGCGAGCGTCCTGGCGTTGCTTTCGCTGCCGTTCGGCTGGCAGGCGCTGACACCGGTCCAGGCGGCTCTTCTGGTTGTGTCAGGCTTTTGCGGCGGGGTCGCTCAGATTCTGATGACTGCAGCCTATCGCCATGCCGAGGCCTCGGTCGTGGCACCCTTCGAGTACACATCTATGATACTCGGTATAGCTGTCGGCTATCTCGCTTTCGGCGACGTCCCGACGGTTCATATGCTCATCGGCGGCCTGATCGTCGTTGCCGCCGGCATCTTCATCATCTGGCGCGAGCGCCAGCTTGGCCTCGAACGTGCCCGCACTCGCCAGGCGACCCCGCCGCAAGGATGATCAGGACGGCTCGGCACGCTCCTTCGCCAATCGCACCAGCACCGTCCGTGTCTGCTCATCGGCGGGGAAAAAGGATTCGATCGCCAGTTCCGACAGCGTCACGTCGAGCGGCGTGCCGAACACGGTGATCGTGCTGAGGAACGACAGCACAGCATCGCCATGGGCAAGCCGCAGCGGGTGCACGATCGCGTTTGGTTCGACCGGCACCGGCCGCGCGCCGTTCAGGCCGGACGGATAGGTCCGAAGCTCGCGTTCCAGTTCGACCAGAACCGGGTCGCCTGAGGCGTCGTTCTGGTGTTTCAGCCGGTCGAGAAGATGGGCGCGCCATTCGGCGAGGTTGACGATACGCGGCGCGACGCCACCCGGATGCAGGCTGAGTCGCAGCACGTTGACCGGGGGCTTCAGCAAGGAGGGCTCGGCGACATTGGCTAGGAACGGGCCGATGGCGGCATTCGCCGACACCAGGTTCCAGTGCCGGTCGACAGCGAGCGCTGGGAAGGGTTCGTGCCCCTTGAGCACGATCTCGACGGCCGCCATCGCCGGCGCCAGTGAGGCATCGGTGAGGGAACGCTCGCTGAAACTGGGGGCAAAGCCCGCGGCCAGCAGGAGCTGGTTGCGCTGCCTCAGCGGGATCGACAGCTGTTCGGCCAGATGCAGCACCATGTCGCGCGAGGGTGCCGCGCGACCGCTTTCCACGAAGCTCAGATGCCGTTGCGAGATTTCGGCTTCCATAGCGAGATCGAGTTGGCTCATACGCCGGCGCGTGCGCCATTCGCGAATGAGGCTGCCGGCGGAGGTCTGGGTTGCTGTCATGAGCGCATGACTAGGCCGCTAGCGGATGCATTTCAATTACCTGGCAGGTTATGGCGCTTCTCCCGGCTTTGCGGGGCGAGGAAACGCTGGTCGTCAACCCAGCGCCCGCAGCTTCGCCTTCACCTCAAGGAAATCCCGCCACGCCAGCTTCTTGTGCGCGGGGGTTCTCAAGAGATAGGCCGGGTGAAGGGTCGGCATGGCGGGAATGGCAATGCCCGAGGCGGTCGTGTGGACGCGCCAATTGCCGCGCAGCCGCAGGATCCCCTCGGTGGTGTTGAGAAGCGTCTTTGCCGAGGGGCCGCCAAGGTTGACCAGCACCTTCGGATTGACCAGCTCGATCTGCCGTTCGATGAACGGCCGGCAGATCTCCGTCTCGTGCGGTGTCGGCGTGCGGTTGCCCGGCGGCCGCCAGGGGATGACATTGGCGATGTAGGCCGACGTCCGGTCGAGGCCGATCGCGGCCAGCATCCGGTCGAGCAGCCGGCCCGAACGGCCGACGAACGGCAATCCCTCGATATCCTCGTCGCGCCCGGGCGCCTCGCCGACCAGCATCACCGCGGCGTTCGGATTGCCGTCGGCGAACACCAGGTTCTTGGCGGTGAATTTGAGGTTGCAGCCGTCGAATGCCGCCATGTGCTGGCGAAGCTCGTCCAGGGTTGCCGCCGTCGTTGCCAATTGGCGCGCCAGGGCGGCTTGCTGCTCATCGGGCACCGTCGCTGTGCCGGACGGCGCGCGCACCGCCGGTGCCGCAACTTGCCTTTCGCCCATTTCGGCGCGTGAGACGCTGGTCGAGCGAGGCGGCGCGGCGTTTTCACCAGTTGGCGACGCAACCGTCGCTGGCGCCCGCTCAGGTGGCTTCGACGCAGCCTCGGCAAACCTGTTCACCGGCTCGTCTTCAAGCGCTTCATCGACGCCCGCGCTGGCGTAGAAGGCCAGAAGGTCGGCGATGTCAGGTCGGTTGTCTCGGGGAACGGCAGTCATGCCTTCACATTCGGCCGCGCGGCAGGAATTTGCAAGTTCAGCTCGACGGTATACGGGGATCCTGCACCAGATAGAACGTCCAGCGCGGTGTGTAGTCGGTGATCAGATAATCGAATTTTGCTGTCTTCAGCGGGTCGATCTTGCCGCTCTTGAACAGGAGCCGGTCATAGGGTTCGAAGTCGCGATCGAAATCGGCAAAGCTGCTCGACCAGATGTTGTCAGGCGTCTTGTTGCGCTGGTCGAATGACAGGCCGTCGCCGAACACGCTCGGCCGGTGGAGCACCTCCTGGAGCTCGAACTGGAACTCGACCCAGGCCTGGCCGCTGTTGTTGAGCACGTCGATGCGCATATACATGAGGCCGTTGGCAAATTGGCCCGCGGTGCCGAACGGCTGGATCGGCTTTGTCGTGCGGATAGTCAGTGTCACCGGCGTTGCCGAATTCAGCTCTTCGGTGATGACAAGCGGGTCCTCCTTTGTCCCGACGCCCGAGGCGCTGGTGATGCGGAAGCCGCCGAGCTCGTCGGAAAAGGAGTAGGCTCCGGCCGCCCAGACCCTTTGCGGCTCGGCATGGGCGCCAATGGGCGCCAGCGGCAAAAGGGCCAAAACGAGCGCCCGGCAAATCCGTCCGGGCGAGGAAAAAAAGCGCGTCGATGAAAAGCCAGTCGGCCCGTATATGCGCATGGCGCGAAGTATGGACGATAAGCAAGCCGTCGAACAATTAAAAACGTGAAGGCGACGGCTCTCCTTGGAAATGAGCCTGGCCCAGATCGATGTTCGGGTGGACCCCAAATCGCGATTTTGTAGTACGATGCGCGACTTTTTGACGAAATCGGCATTGTCACGTCAGCGCCGGTTTCGCGTCGCGAATTGATGCGCTATGCAGCGGATAAGCCAGCAAGATGCGCAAATGCGCTCGCATGACCCCAAAAAGTGAAATCACTTTTTGGAAAGGATCATGCGAAAATAAAAGTTGCCAGAGTGTCCTTTGCGCGTCCAATGGGCGCGCGGCACTCTGGGCAGTGAGGGGTTGATGAGCGATATCGAACGCGAAAGCATGGAATTCGACGTGGTCGTCGTCGGCGCCGGTCCGGCCGGCCTCGCCGCCGCGATCCGTCTCAAGCAGGTCAATCCCGAGCTTTCCGTCGTCGTTCTGGAAAAGGGTGGCGAAGTCGGCGCCCACATCCTTTCCGGCGCCGTCGTCGACCCGATCGGCATCGACCGGTTGTTGCCGGGCTGGCGCGAGGAGGAGGGTCATCCTTTCAAGACGCCGGTGACGGCAGACCATTTCCTGGTCCTCGGCCCCGCCGGTTCGTTCCGTCTGCCCAACATCCTGATGCCGCCGCTGATGAACAATCATGGCAACTACATCGTTTCCCTCGGCAATGTCTGCCGCTGGCTGGCGACCAAGGCCGAGGCGCTGGGCGTCGAGGTCTATCCGGGCTTTGCCGCCGTGGACCTCATTTACAGTGACGAAGGCGCGGTCACCGGCGTTGTCACCGGCGATATGGGCGTCGAGAAGGACGGCACGCATGGCCCGGGCTTCGCGCCGGGCATGGCGCTGATGGGTAAATACGTGCTGATTGGCGAGGGCGCGCGCGGCTCGCTGGCCAAGCAGCTGATCGCCAAATACCATCTTTCCGACGGCCGCGAGCCCGGCAAATATGGCATCGGCCTCAAGGAGCTCTGGCAGGTCAAGCCGGAGAACCACCGGCCGGGCCTTGTCCAGCACTCCTTCGGCTGGCCGCTCGACATGAAGACCGGCGGCGGCTCCTTCCTCTACCATCTGGAGGACAACCAGGTGGCGGTCGGCTTCGTCGTCCACCTCAACTACAAGAACCCCTATCTGTCGCCGTTCGACGAGTTCCAGCGCTTCAAGACCCATCCGGCGATCAAGGGCACATTCGAGGGCGGCAAGCGGCTGGGCTATGGCGCCCGCGCCATCACCGAGGGCGGCTGGCAGTCGGTGCCGAAACTGTCCTTCCCCGGGGGCGCGCTGATCGGGTGTGCCGCCGGCTTCGTCAACGTGCCGCGCATTAAAGGATCGCACAATGCCGTGCTCTCAGGAATGCTGGCGGCCGAGCATGTCGCCGAGGCGATCGGCGCCGGTCGCGGCAATGACGAACTGGCTTCTTACGAGGCGGCATGGCGGGCGACCGACATCGGCAAGGATTTGAAGAAGGTGCGCAACGTCAAGCCATTGTGGTCGCGCTTCGGCACCGTCGTCGGCGTCGGCATTGGCGGCCTCGACATGTGGCTGAACACGCTGTTCGGCTTTTCGCCCTTCGGCACGCTGAAGCACGGCAAGGCCGACTATGCGACGCTGGAACCGGCCGCCAAGCATAAGAAGATCGTCTATCCGAAGCCGGACGGCGTGCTCACCTTCGACCGCCTGTCGTCGGTGTTTCTCTCCAACACCAACCACGAGGAAAACGAGCCTGTCCACCTGCTGGTCGCGGATATGGATCTGCAGCAGCGTTCCGAGCACGATGTCTTTGCTGGGCCCTCGACACGCTACTGCCCGGCCAGCGTCTACGAATGGGTCGACAAGGATGGCAACGCCGCCGCCGATCCCGAGGCGAAGGACGTGCGCTTCGTCATCAACGCGCAGAACTGCGTCCACTGCAAGACTTGCGACATCAAGGACCCGAACCGAAACATAACCTGGGTGCCGCCACAAGGTGGCGAGGGACCTGTCTACCAGAACATGTAGCTTATCAAACGGCAGTCCGCCAGAATCGCCGCGTCGGTCTCGACCGTCAGTCGGTGAGGCCCGCTACATTTGCGGCCTCTAAAAAACGTTGAAGCGGCGCGGCGCTTGTGGTTCCCTTCCTTCCTAACCCGGAGAGATGACCATGCGCGTGGCGATCCTGACGTGCCTTGCAGCGATTGGCGCCTTGTGCGGCTTCGCACCATCGGCATCGGCTGACACGAAGGTGCTGGTCAAGACCCGGACCTACGACATATCAGGAACCACGGGCGCCGCCCTGATCGGGGCCATGGACCGCAAGGGTCCAAAGAGGCACGGCTTCATGACACACGCCATCGCGCTGACCGCCTATACCGTAAATTGGGACCTTGAGGTTCGCAGGGAGGGTGGTGTCTGCCATCTGCGGCAGGCCAATGGGACACTCGATCTCACCTACACCTTGCCCCGCATGGCCTCAGCCGCGACGCCGGCGCTTCAGAAGCGCTGGAAGCGGTTTTTCGCGGGCGTTCGTGCCCACGAGCATAGCCACGGCCGCATCGCCAGGACAATGATGCGGGCCACCGAGAAATCGATCACTGGATTGGAGTTCGCCGACAACTGGTTGTGCAGCAAGACGCACCGCGAGGCGAGGCGCCGGATCAAGGCCGTCTATGCCGAATACGAGGCGAAACAGAACGCCTTCGACGCGCGCGAGCATCGCGACGGCGGCCATGTCGAGCACCTCGTTGGTGCCCTGCGCAAGCAGTAGGCGCTCAGCTTCGAAACTTGCCGTTCTGTGTCACGGAAGCGGTCGCGGTTTCATCTTCGTCGACCGGCTTTTTCTCTTCCGGCCTAAGCGAGAATTCCACCATCACCGGAAGATGATCGGAGCCTGTGCCTTCCAGCCTCGACACCGAATGGATGAGAACCGCGCCCTTGCTGAAAACCTGGTCGATCGGCAGTCCGGCGAAGCGCAGGAAGTCCGGCAGCTTGATATAGAGCCAGGTCGGCCCCGGCGAAGGCACCACTGTCAGCTTGCCAAGATCCGCGACGCGCCGGACGGCGGCACTCCACGGCACTGCGTTGCAATCGCATGCCAGGATCGACGTCTCGCCAAGCGAGGCGAGTTCCTCCGACAATCCGCCGATCTGCCGTGATTGGTTGCGCGGCCATGGCCAGGTGAGGTGCATTGCGGCTGCGTCGACGTCGGTTCCGCCGAAATCGACCGTCGCGATGGCCATCGCACCGCGCCTGTCGCAGCGCGGTTGCGTACCGGCGGCAAACGGTCGTCTGGACAGCAGCGCAACGCCGAACACGCCATTGGGGTAGGGGCAGAGGATCCGGTAGGGATAGGCGCTGGCAATATAGCCAAGCTCGGTCGTCCACATCTCCGACACTTCATCGAGAGTGATCACGTCCGGATTGGTCCGGCCGATCAGCGACAGCACTTTCTTCGGCGTCGGATTGTTGAACCGCAGGTTCATCTGCAGCAGGCGATAGACCGGCTGGTCATCGGGGTAGACCGTGTGGTCACCGGGGTTAACTTCGTAGGCTGCCTGGACCGGCCACAGGCGGGGCACGGGCAGCGCGTTCGACGTGGTGGCAAAGGCAGCCACGGCAAAGAGCAGCGCTGTGGCCGCCTGCAGGCGAAATGAAGTCACGAGCAGCGGCAGCGCGCAAAGCGCCATCAGCACGGCAAGATGGACGCGGAAATGGGCGAAGGAATCGAAGGCCGGATGCAGCGTTCCGAAAAACCCGGCCACCAGCGCAACCGAGCAGCCGAGCATTGCGACGAATGCCACCGACGCCATCATGTTTCGAACGCGTGCCATCTACTTTGCTTATCGGCAGAAATGCAGCCAATCAAGATGACGAAATGCCCTGCCGCGATGTTATCATGCCGGCCATGCTCAGGCCGATGAAGCCGATCGGTCCTACTGGAACGCCGTTTCCGAAAAGCTTCTGAGCTTGCGCGAATGCAACCGTTCCATCGGCATCTCGGCCAGCTTTTCCATCGCCCTGATGCCGATGGTCAAATGCTGTGCCACCTGCCGCTTGTAGAACTCGGTCGCCATGCCAGGCAGCTTCAATTCGCCATGCAGGGGCTTGTCGGAGACGCAAAGCAGGGTGCCGTAGGGCACGCGGAAACGGAAACCATTGGCTGCGATCGTCGCCGATTCCATGTCGAGCGCGATCGCTCGTGACTGCGACAGCCGCTGCACCGGCCCACGCTGGTCGCGCAGCTCCCAGTTGCGGTTGTCGATGGTGGCGACGGTGCCGGTGCGCATGATACGTTTGAGGTCGTAGCCGGAAAGGCCGGTGACTTCGGCGACCGCCTCTTGCAGCGCCACCTGGATTTCAGCCAGCGGCGGGATCGGCACCCAGACCGGAAGGTCATCGTCCAGAACATGGTCTTCCCGCACATAGGCGTGCGCCAGCACATAGTCGCCCAGCGCCTGGGTGTTGCGCAGGCCGGCGCAATGGCCGAGCATCACCCAGGCATGCGGCCTGAGCACCGCAATGTGGTCGGTGATAGTCTTGGCGTTGGAGGGGCCGACACCGATATTGACCATGGTGATGCCGCCATGGTTCGGCTTCTTCAGATGATAGGCCGGCATCTGCGGCAGGCGCGGCGGCGCCACCCCAGCGCCAGGCGCGTTTTGCCCAGCCTTGGTGACGACGTTTCCCGGCTCGACGAATTCGACATATCCGCCGCCGCCCTTCGCCATCAGCTCATGCGCACGGGCGACGAACTCGTCGATATAGAACTGGTAGTTGGTGAACAGCACGAAATTCTGGAAATGCTGGGGACTGGTCGCCGTGTAGTGCGACATCCGGTGCAGCGAATAGTCGATGCGTTGCGCCGTGAACGCCGCCAGTGGCCTGGCTTCGCCTAACGCCACTTCGAACGTGCCGTTGGCAATCTGGTCGTCGGTGCCGTCGAGATCCGGCACGTCGAACAGGTCACGGATCGGCCGCCTGATGCGCTCGGCTGCGGTGCCGTCGACATGGGAGCCTTCCAGGAACGCGAAATGCAGCGGGATGGGCGTCGTCGATTCCGAAACCGTGACTGGAACGCCGTGATTGCGCATGATCAGGCTAAGCTGTTCGGTGAGATAGCGTTCGAAAAGGGCAGGCTGGGTGATGGTGGTCGAGAAATGCCCAGGCGTCGGCATATGGCCGTATGCCTGCCGCGAGTCGATCTGGGTGAACGAAGTCGTGGTGACGCCGACCTCGGGATAGAAGGCCCGGTAGCGCTTGTTGTTGTCGCCGCCTGCAGCGAGCGCCGTAAACGAATCGCGCAGGAATTTGGTGTTGCGGTCGTAAAGGACCTGCAAGGCCGCGACGGCCTTTCCGGCATCATTGAAGCTCTGTCGGCCAAACGGCTCCGGCATCACGACTGAGTCTATGGCTTGGGGATAGATTCGCTTTTCCATGACCCAATATAGAGGCTTGGCCATGCGGTTGGGAGGGGTATGCCGCCTTGAACGCGGTCAAAACATCGTTTTTCTTTTTCAGTGATTTCGATGAAGGTCGATTGGGATTTCGATGAAGGTCGATTGGCTCTAACCACGCCGCAGGCTGATCAACAGCACAAAGCCGACGCCGTTCTTCTTCAACGCCGGCGCTTCGATCGTCGAGCCGGCATCGGCGCGCATCGAGGGCACGGCCAGAACCGGTGCCGAAAGCACGGCCAGGATAAGCGCCGCCCGAGGCAGGAGTCGAAGGGTTTTCAGGGCGTTGGCGACGATGCGGTTCATGGCTTTTGCTTTTGTCTCTCGAGGTCTTTGTCGGTTCAGGGGCGAAAATGGTTCACGCAACCGAACCGGCAGGAATTGGCCTGGTCCCGCGAGCGGGCCGGACGGCCTGCCTCGGCGACGAGGATGGCGAACAACATTCCGAACAGGCTCAGCAGCAGGCAGACGATGGTGAAGCGGCGAGCGAGCATTGCGTGGTGTCTCCTTAACACGCACGAAAATGCCCGAGCCCGACTGAACCGGCTCTGATGCCAGCGTTCATCTGCGGTTCAAATTCATTGACGAGTTGTTGAGTGCCCGCCGCCCACCGCGCCGTCGCCGGCCACGAGCGTCGCCGCAGTCTTGCTGCTGCCCCCGATCTTGCTGGTGACACGGACGAAGGACGCGCAAAAATTGCTGTTAAGTGCAGAAGGCGCGCGGCTCGCACGATCGATCCGTCCCAAACAGACGGCGAAAGCAAAAACGGGGCCTTCTCGGCCCCGTTTTCAAATTTGTGGCAGCGGAAACGATCAGAGCTTGTGCCAGGTCTGGCTCCTGCAGATCAGCCCGCCGAGCACGCAGCCGCTCATCTTGAGCGAGGCGCCTGAGACCGAGGCCTTGCCTGAATAGGTCTTGTCGGTCTCCGGGTCGGTTATGGTGCCCGTATATTTGTTGGCGCCGGACACCTTGAACGAACCGATGCGCTTGCCGGCAAACTTGCCTGATTTGAGCGTGATGGAAAATGCGCCGCCGCCGCCAGCAATGGCGGCAGTCGAACCGGCTTGCGTTTTCCAGTTGCCTTCGATCGGATCGCCCCAAGCCGTGCCGGCCATGATCAATGTGGCCGCAAGGGCCATGCTGATTTTGCGAAACATGTTTCCTCCCTGTGGGCTTCCGGTCGGATGTTCCGCCCGCCGGTCTGCCCTTTACGCAAACGTAAGCTAATCCACCTCCCGGCAAAACAAAAGCGGTGCCGCTGGGGAAGACTTCAGGATTTTCTGGCCGCCCGAGACGGTCTCGTCGGCGAAAAATGAAACGACGGGTATGCTGGCTTTGTCTCCCGTGGTTAGCGGAGTCTTGATTTGCGCCTCGCAAATTTTCGTCAAATTTAGCCCAAACCGGCGAAATTGCTGACTTTGCATCCTTAACGAATTCCCGCGTTTACCTCTTGTTTTAGCTTTGTTTTCCTCAAATTAAGCACGCCACTTAACGACGGATTCAAGCCTCCGGTTCATTCTCGAAAGCATCGAAAGAGCGGCCGCCCCAAGGGTTATCAACAGATACCAAGGGACAGAAGGAGGCAGCTCTCGGGAGCCTGACAGGGGCTAGAACAGGGGATTGAAATGGCACGTTTTGAAATGCCTGAAGCCGGCTTCGGCGCCATGGGGGCAACTGCCCAGGCCGACATTCTTTTCGAACTGGGCATGATGTATGCGACCGGCCGCGATTGCGAGACCGATGTCGTCGCCGCTCACAAATGGTTCAACATCGCCGCGATCAAGGGCTCGGTCCGCGCCGCGGAACTGCGCTCGGAATTATCGGCCGCCATGTCGAAGGTCGAGATCGCCAGGGCGCTGCGCGAAGCCCGCGAATGGATGACGATGCACTAAGTTGGCCCTGAGTTCATCGGGCCCTGAGTTCATTAGGCATTGAGATCACCGACAGGGACGCTTCAGGTCGAGGCCGCGCAAGACGGCCGGACCGGCAAGAACAAGGCCGCGCAAGACGGTCTCACCAACAATGACAAGAACGCGGCAGGCTGGATACGGCCAAGCTGCGCGACGGACAGGGAAGGCGAGCGGTTTTCGGGCGCGGGAGCGTTCGGGGATGGTTCGATCGACAAAAGCCGCGACCGGCCGGAACAAGGCCGGCGCGGCTTTTGCGTTTTCGGGACCATGATCCCAAAAAGTGGAAACCGGTTTTTGGAAAAAGATCATGGTCAAACAGAAACGTTGCAGGCCCAATCGAGTGCCGCCGATGCGTCTAGACAGGCTTGGCGAAGGGTGAAATTCTCCCGCCCACTCTGGAAGAGGCGCGGCCGGGGCGGCCGCGCGAGAGTGGAGGAATATCACCATGAAAAAGTTGGGTATTTTGAGCGCGGCCATAGTAGGCCTGATGATGAGTGCGCCGATTGCCTTCGCCGACGACATCACCTTTTCGGTGGTCGGACCGATGACCGGTCAGCTCGCCACCATCGGCGACCAGTTCAAGCAGGGCGCGCAAGCCGCCGCCGACGCGATCAACGCGGCCGGCGGTGTCGACGGCCGCCAGATCAAGCTCGACGTCCAGGATGACCAGTGTGATCCGAAACAGGCGGTTTCGGTCGCCAACCGCATCGTTGCCAACGGCGTCAAGTTCATCGATGGCCATGCCTGCTCGGGCTCGAGCATTCCGGCCTCGGCCGTCTACGCCGAAGCCGGCGCGCTGATGATGAGCCCGGCTTCGTCCAACCCGGTGCTGACCGACGCGGCGGCGAAAGCCGGCTGGCCGACGATCATGCGCCTCTATACGCGCGACGATGCCCAGGGCGCTTTCATCGGCCCGTGGATCGCCAAGAAATATGCCGGCAAGAACGTCGTCATCATGCACGACAAGAGCGCCTATGGGCAGGGCGTTGCCGACGCCGTCAAGGCAACGATGAACCAGAACGGTCTCAACGAGATCCTCTACGAGGGCATCAACGCCGGTGAAAAGGACTACGCGGCGCTTGTCACCAAGCTGAAGGACCTGAAGGCTGACGTCATCTATTTCGGCGGCTATCACCCCGAAGCCGGCCTCATCCTGCGCCAGTCGGCGGAACAGAACCTGAAGTATCAGTTGATCATGCCGGACTCGATTGCCACGCCGGAATTCTGGCAGGTTGCCGGTCCGGCCGGCGAAGGCACCATGTTCGTCTTCCCGTCGGATCCGCAGGCGAAGCCCGAAGCCAAAGAGGCCGTCGAAAAGATCAAGGCGGGCGGCTTCGTGCCCGAGGGCTTCACGCTGTTCTCCTATGCCGTGATCCAGGCCTTTGCCGAGGGCATCAAGCGCGCCGGCAGCGACGACCCGGCCAAGGTTGCCGAGGCATTGAAGAACGGCGAGCCGATCAGCACCGTCGTCGGCTCGGTCACTTTCGACGAAAAGGGCGACCTCAAGAACGTCAGCTACGACATCAACCAGTGGCACGACGGCAAATACGCGCCGATCCAGCCGTAACAATTGGCGTCGCCCGCGGTAAACGGAAATGGCCGGGTCAGACCCGGCCATTTTCGTTTGGGGGGCGCGTTTGTGGCGCATGTCGTCGACGTGGCCCTATGGATGAAGGGCAGCGGTCAGCCGTGAGCTTCCTCGGCAAAGCGAACCAGCACCGTCCCGTCGGTGACCTGCGCGCCCTCGACAGCGATTTCGGCGATCGTCCCGTCATGAGTAGCGGAAATGGTGTGCTCCATCTTCATCGCTTCCAGGATCAGCAGCGGCTGGCCCTTGATGACGACCTCGCCCTTGGCTGCACGCACCAGCTTGACCAGACCCGGCATCGGCGCCCGCAGGCTGTCTGAACCGGCGGCGATTTCGTCGGCCCTTGCCAACGGGTCCGGCACCGCGAAGCTGTAACCGACGGCGCCTTCGAACACGGTGACGTTGCCTGGCCAGCGGGCGAGGCGAGGGGCGGCGCGAAGATCAAGCGGATTGGCGCTGTCATAAGGCGGCTCCAGCGCCACTTGGAAGCGCCCGTCCGGCCGCATTACTGACACAAGCGCGACGATCTCGTCCTCGCCGTAGCGCAGCCGCGTGCGCCGCGGAACAGTGTGGAAATGCGCATAGCCGGCAAGCGACGACCACTGGTCGTTGGACGGCGCCTGAGCCCCGGCGCCGGATGCCGCAAATGCGGCTGCGGCGACGATCTCGGCGCTCGGCGGCGGGACTGCGGTCAGTGCTTGCTGATGCCTGCCGATCAAGCCGGTATCGACATCGCCTGCCGAAAAATCCGCGTCAGCGGCAAGAGCCGCGAGAAAGGCGGTGTTGACGGTCGAGCCGGCGATCTCGGTCTGCGAAAGGGCTATGCCCAGGGCTTCGAGCGCCGCCTGCCTGTTCTTGCCGTGCACGACGAGCTTAGCAATCATCGGGTCGTAGAAGGGCGAGATGACATCGCCCGCCCGCACACCGGTCTCGATCCGCATGCTGGCGCCCTCGGGCGCAGTATCCGGAAATTTCAGGTGATGCAGCGTGCCCGTCGCCGGCAAAAAACCCTTTGCCGCGTCCTCGGCATAGATGCGCGCCTCGAAGGCGTGACCGGAGAGCGTGATCTCGCTCTGCGTTTTCGGCAGCTTTTCGCCGGCGGCCACCCGCAACTGCCATTCGACCAAATCGGCTCCGGTGACCATTTCTGTGACGGGATGCTCGACCTGCAACCGGGTGTTCATTTCCATGAACCAGAAGCGGTCGGCCTTCAGCCCTTGCGAGGCGTCGACGATGAACTCGATCGTGCCGGCGCCGGAATAGTTGATCGCCTTGGCGGCCTTCACCGCCGCCTCCGTCATCGCCTTGCGCAATGCCGGTGTCATGCCGGGGGCGGGGGCTTCCTCGATCACCTTCTGGTGGCGGCGCTGCGCCGAGCAGTCGCGCTCGTAGAGATGCACGACATTGCCGAAGATATCGCCGAACACCTGGACCTCGATGTGGCGCGGCTTCTCGACATATTTCTCGACCAGCACGCGGTCGTCGCCGAAAGCGGCCTTGGCCTCGCGCCGCGCACCCGACAACGCCTCGGAAAAGTCGTCGGGATGTTCCACGCGCCGCATGCCCTTGCCGCCGCCACCGGCGCGCGCCTTGATCAGAACGGGATAGCCGATCTCGCGTGCCTTGGAGGCGAGCAGCACGATCTCCTGCGCCTCGCCGTGATAGCCGGGCACCACCGGCACCCCGGCCTTCTCCATCAGCCGCTTGGCCGCGTCCTTCAGCCCCATGGCGCGGATCGAGGCGGCCGACGGGCCGATGAAGACGAGCCCGGCCGCCGTCACCTGGTCGACGAAATCAGGGTTTTCCGACAGAAAACCGTAGCCGGGATGGATGGCTTCCGCGCCGGTGGCCAATGCCGCCGCGACAATTTTGTCGCCGCGCAGATAACTTTCGCCGACAGGCGAGGGACCGATATGCACAGCTTCGTCGGCCATCTCGACATGCAGGGCCCCGGCGTCGGCGTCGGAATAGACGGCAACGCTACGCACGCCCAACTTGCGTGCCGTGCGGATCACCCGGCAGGCGATCTCGCCGCGGTTGGCGATCAGGATTTTGGCGAACATGGGACCTCCAAAGCCAGAGCTTGCCGCCAACGGCGCGAATGCTCCTTCACGCGAGCTGTGGCAACACCCTGCTTTGCAGTCCAGCCATTGTCAAAGTATCGGTAAGCGAGGACCGCTTACTTGGAGGCTGCGACCTCGCACCCCCCGCCTGTCGTGACCTTATAACTGTTGCGGGTGGCCTGACAGGATTTCAATGCCAGCTCTTCGGCAGCTTTCTGTGATGGTGCATTCAAGCGCGAGCCGCAGATGATGTACAATGAAGTCACCCGCATGTATGGGGTGGTCGCATAGGCTGAATGGCCGCTGGCCGCTACATAGGCGTTGTAAGCCTTGGTGCACGGATCCTTCGCGTTCCGCGGCAAAAACGGGTGGAAACGGGTGTCGCCTTTGCTTCCCGCCAGCGATTCCGCCGCTCCGATGCCAGGTGCCGTGAGTATAAGAAATCCTGCAAGTATCGATGTGATTGTTCTCTGGACGTATCTCGATCTCATTTTTCCCCCTTGGAATGAACTGAGCCAACAGGCATTGCTACTTGGAGGCGGCGATGCTGCAGACTCCCGCTGTCGTGACCTTGTATTGCTTCCGGGCGGATTGGCAGTCCGTCAGGAGCCAGCGTCTCTGCAGCCTTTTGCGACGATGCATTCGCACGTGCGCAAACCACGAACTCGGTCGCCCAATTAAATGCAGTCGACGCATAGGCGGAATGGCTGCCAGTCGCCACATAGGCCTTGTATGCCTTCTGACAGCCTCCCGTTGAGCCGGGCGCGAAATACACAGGGTAGCGGCTGTCGCCTTTGCTCCCAGCCAGCGACTCAGCTGCGCCAACGCCAGGCGCCGCCAATATAAAGCAACCCTGCAAGTACCGACACAGTTGTTTTCTGAAAAAACTGCAGTCTCATCTTCGCCCAATCCCCATTGGTATTTGCAATGAGCAATAGCCGCGATTCTTTCGTCTGGCCAGATCGGTGAATGAAAATAAATCTGAAGACTATGAATGAATTTTCTTACCTATTGCGGATCACGCTCCGCCAATCAGCAACGCCTGCTGGTATAGTTCCGCCGTTTGCTGGTCGAAGCAGCAGAAAATGACAGTTTCCGGAACCGCGTTCTGGCCGATGAAGGCACTCACGGTGCCAGCGGCGATCTGCGTCGCCTGGTCCTTTGGATAGCGGTAGACACCGGTCGAGATCGCCGGAAATGCCACCGTCCGGCAACCCTTGGCGGCGGCGAGTTCGAGCGACCGGCGATAACAGGAGGCTAACAACTTGGCTTCGCCTTTGCCGCCGCCTTCCCAGACCGGACCAACCGTGTGGATGATAAAGCGTGCCGGCAGCCTGTAGCCCTTGGTGAGTTTCGCATCACCGACCTTGCAGCCATTGAGTGTTCGGCATTCGCCCAGAAGTTCAGGTCCGGCTGCCCGGTGAATAGCGCCATCAACGCCACCGCCGCCCAGAAGCGACGTATTGGCGGCATTGACGATGGCATCGACCGCTAGCTTCGTGATGTCGCCGATATGAACGCGAATTCTGTGGCCGATCTCGCTCATCGTCACATCCTGAACACGCCGAACCTTGTCTCCTCGATCTCGGCGTTGAGCGCCGCGGAAAGGCTAAGCGCCAGCACCTCGCGCGTCTTGGCCGGATCGATTATGCCGTCGTCCCAGAGGCGGGCTGACGAATAGAGCGGGTGGCCCTCATGCTCGTATTTCATCAGGATCGGCTTCTTGAATTTCGCCTCTTCCTCCGCGCTCCATTCGCCACCCTTGCGCTCGATGCCCTCGCGCTTGACGACCGCAAGCACGGTTGCCGCTTGCTCGCCGCCCATCACCGAAATGCGGGCATTAGGCCACATCCAAAGAAAACGCGGCGAATAGGCGCGTCCGCACATGCCGTAATTGCCGGCGCCGAACGAGCCGCCGATGATCATGGTCACCTTCGGCACGCGCGCCGTGGCGACGGCCATCACCAGCTTGGCGCCGTCCTTGGCGATGCCGCCGGCCTCGTATTTTCGCCCCACCATGAAACCAGTGATGTTCTGCAGGAAGATCAGCGGGATCTTGCGCTGGCAGCACAGCTCGATGAAATGCGCACCCTTCAGCGCGCTTTCGGAGAACAGCACGCCGTTGTTGGCGATGATGCCGACCGGCATGCCGTTGAGATGGGCAAAGCCAGTGACCAGCGTGGTGCCGTAATTCTGCTTGAACTCGTCGAACTCGGAGCCGTCGACGATGCGCGCGATCACTTCGCGCACGTCATAAGGCTGGCGCAGATCCGTCGGCACGATGCCGTAGAGCTCATCGGCTGCATGAAGCGGCGGAATCGGATCGCGAAGTGCCAGCCCGATCTCCTTCTTTCGATTCAGGTTCTTGACGATGCGGCGTGCGATCGCCAGCGCATGCTCGTCGTCCAGCGCATAGTGGTCGGCAACGCCGGAAAGCCGCGTGTGCACATCGGCGCCACCCAACTCCTCCGCGCTGACATCCTCGCCGGTGGCGGCCTTCACCAGCGGCGGGCCGCCGAGGAAGATGGTCGCCTGGTTGCGCACCATGATCGTCTCGTCCGACATCGCCGGCACATAGGCGCCGCCCGCCGTGCACGAACCCATGACGCAGGCGATCTGCGGTATGCCTGAAGCCGACATGTTGGCCTGATTGTAGAAGATGCGGCCGAAATGGTCGCGGTCGGGGAACACCTCGTCCTGGTTGGGCAGATTGGCGCCGCCGCTGTCGACCAGATAGACGCAAGGCAGTTTGTTTTGGAGCGCGATCTCCTGCGCGCGCAGATGCTTCTTCACCGTCAGCGGATAATAGGTGCCGCCCTTCACCGTGGCGTCGTTGACGACGACCATGACTTCGGTGCCTTCGACACGGCCGATGCCGGCGATGATGCCGGCTGATGAGATGTCTTCGCCATACATCGACCACGCCGCGAACTGGCCGATTTCAAGAAATGGCGAGCCGGTGTCGAGCAACTGGGCGAGGCGCTCGCGCGGCAAAAGCTTGCCGCGGCTCTGGTGGCGCTCACGCGCTTCGTCCGAGCCGCCACGCTCGACGGTTGCCGCCTTTTCCGCAATGTCAACGACCAGCGCCCGCATGCGCTCGGCATTGGCGCGGAAGGTGTCGGAGGCGGGCGAGATCTGCGAGGTGAGGGTGGTCATGGCGTTACCGGATCAGTTCGATCTTGCAGCCGATATCCAGGTCGCCCCAGTCGCGATCGGCGGTGACGGCAATGGCATTCTCGCAAATTGCCAGTGCGAGGCAGGCCCGGTCGCCCAACGACAAGCCGCGATGTCGCGTCAGCTCGCGAAGCTGCCCGGCTGCGATGCCCATCGCTTCGTCGAAGACGGCGACCGGCATGCCGAGGCTGGCGAGGTCGTCCGCGGCCTCCTCCATGCTGCGTCCTCTGTCGATCAGCTTGGCGATGATTTCGGCCGCATTGACGGAACTGCATTGTGCGTCCGGCGCGAAACCCAAGGCGATATCGGTGCCTTTCTCGTTGAGCAGGATCGCAAGCGCCGCGGAGCTGTCCATGACGTAGGGTTTCACTTCGCTCCCTTCCTCGCCGTTCCTTCGGCATGAAGCCGGTCCAAACGCTCATCGCTTCGGCGCTGTTCTTCGCGCCGCTCCTTGAGAAATTCGTCGACGACGCTTTCGCCCGGCTTTTTCAAAGCCGACAATTCCGCCTGGACGCGCCGCAGATTTTGGAGCCACGACCTTACCCGCAACTCGCCGTTCTCGACATGAAGGATCAAGTCCTCACCAGGCTTCACGCCCATTTCCTCGCGCATCGCTGCCGGGATAACGAAGCGTCCGCCTTCGCCAAGTTTCACGCGCTCGCGTTTCGCTGGAACCCGGAGCGGAGCCTTCCGAGATCCGGCCTCGAATTGCGTTTGCGGATTTTCGTCAAACCCAGCTTTTCTCGTTCCGCTCGCCATTGTCGCCTCGTTCCAGAAACGTGCCATATTTCGAATATATGGCACATTGTACTATAAATGGCAATTTTCAAGATAGTGCCACTATTTTCCCTCTGCCATGATTTCCCGCCCGATCAGCCAGCGGCGGATTTCGCTGGTGCCGGCGCCGATCTCGTAGAGCTTGGCGTCGCGCAAAAGCCGGCCGGTCGGATAGTCGTTGATGTACCCATTGCCGCCCAGTAGCTGGATGGCGTCGAGCGCCATCTGCGTCGCCTTCTCGGCTGCGAACAGCACGCAAGCGGCGGCGTCCTTGCGGCTCGTCTGGCCGCGGTCGCAGGCGGCGGCGACGGCATAGACGTAGGCGCGCGCGGCGTTCATCACCGTATACATGTCGGCGAGCTTGCCCTGCACCAGTTGGAACTCGCCGATGGGCTGGCCGAACTGCTTGCGTTCGTGCACGTAGGGGACGGCCACATCGAGGCACGCCGCCATCAGCCCTATCGGGCCGCCAGCGAGCACGGTGCGCTCGTAATCGAGGCCCGACATCAGCACTTCGACGCCGCGCCCTTCTTCATGCAGCACATTGTCGAACGGCACCTCGACATCCGAAAAAATCAGCTCGCCGGTGTTCGAGCCGCGCATGCCAAGCTTGTCGAGCTTTTGCGCGATGGAAAAGCCGGCCATCGATTTTTCGACAATGAAGGCGGTAATCCCGCGCGAACTGAGTTCCGGATCGGTCTTGGCATAGACGACCAATGTCTCGGCATCCGGGCCGTTGGTGATCCACATCTTGGTGCCGTTGAGCACGTAGTGGTCGTTGCGCTTTTCGGCGCGCAGCTTGAGCGACACGACGTCGGAGCCGGCGCCGGATTCCGACATCGCCAGCGCGCCGACCTTTTCGCCGCTGCACAGCGTAGGCAGATATTTTTCCTTCTGTGCCGGCGTCGCCCAACGATTGATCTGGTTGACGCAGAGGTTGGAATGGGCGCCGTAGGAGAGGCCGACCGAGGCCGAGGCACGCGAAATCTCCTCCATTGCGACCACATGGGCGAGATAGCCCATGCCGGTGCCGCCGAAATCCGGATCGGCGGTGACGCCGAGCAGGCCGAGCCCACCGAGCTCGGCCCACAGATGCGCCGGAAATTCATTCGAGCGGTCGATCTCGGCGGCGATCGGCGCGATCTTTTCCTGGGCGAAGCGCCGCACCAGGTCGCGCAGCGCCTCGATGTCTTCGTCAAGCCCGAAGTTGAGTGTGTGCGTGTACATGCCGTTCCTCCCGGCGCATGGCCCCGAAATCGAATTCGATTCCAATGCGCAAAATCAAAGTGCTACAGCGTCCTTTGCGCGTCCGAAGGCGCGCACGGCGCCGTAGGTCGTAGTCGCGCCATGGGCTGCCCCAACCAGGCGCATCGTCATTGAAAGATATGTGGCGGTTACCTCCGAGATCGATAGCCGCTCGCCTGGCCGGAACCAGACGATGACGCCGGTCATCATCTGGATCAGCGCCATGGCCGTCAGCCCTGTGTCTTCGACGCTGAAGACGCCGGCTTCTGCGCCGTCGCGCAGAATGGCGCGCAGCTCCTTTTCATAGGCCGTGCGCATGCGCAGGATCTGCGTCAGGCGGTCATGCGACAGGCTGCGCAACTCCATGTTCGAGACATGAGTGGAGTGGCGCCGCTGGATGTGGAAGGCGATGTGGTTTTCGACATAGGCGGCAAGCCGCGTCGCCGGATCGGTCGCGGCGGGGCGCGCCGCGTCCCACGCCTCGATCAGCCCTTCCATGTGCTCACGCATCAGCGTGAACAAGAGGTCTTCCTTGGTCGGGAAATAGCGGTAGAGCGCGGCCGCCTGCACACCGACCTCGGCGGCCAGCTGGCGCATCGACATCGCCTCGTAGCCAAGACGCGCGATCAGGCTGACCGCCGCCTCGCGGACCGCTGCTTCGGTCTTTTCCCCGTCGGAACCGGTCGTGCGCGCCATGGTCACCTCATCGAGAGGTGCAATAATAAAACGAACGTTCAATTAATTCAACGTCTGAATGCATTGCAGGATAAGGGATCGTGTTTTTTTGAATGGTTGACTAAGTCAAATAATATGGTGATGATCTGGGTGGAGAATTTCCTGAGAAGGAGCCCGACATGCCGGATGTGCGGAATGCGATGGTCACCGAAATCCGCCATTTCAACCGGTTTTACACCAGCTTGATCGGGCTGCTCGACGAGACCTTGATGCAGAGCGCCTACACGCTAACCGAGGCGCGGGTGCTGTTCGAGCTGGGTCACCGGGCGGGCGTCGGCGCTGCCAACCCGAGCGGCGAGGCAGGGTTTCTTGCGCAGGCATTCCATCTCGATCTTGGGCCGGCGGCGTCCTCGATTGCCGGCGAACTCCGGCTGGACCCGGCCTATGTCACGCGGATCCTCAGAAAATTCGCCGCCATGGGCCTGACCGAACTGCGTGCCGACCCGGGCGACCGGCGTCGGCGCATCCTGTCGCTGTCCGCGCGGGGAAACTCGGAGCTGGCCACGCTTCAGTCGGCGGCGGATCGCGATCTCACCCGGCTGACGGCTGGCCTGGCCGACAACGAAGCCGCCGAGCTTTCGCACATCTTGAAGCGGGTCATGTGCCTGCTCGGTGACGGGGGGAAATAGCGGCAGGCCGAAACGACGACTTTGCGATCCTCAGTTCCCCCGCGCCGCCGCCAGCGCACCGGGCAGCTCCTCGGCAAAGATGTCGAGCTCGTGGTCGAGGCCGACGCTGACCCGGATGCAGCGGTCGAGCACCGGCACCATCGGCTTGCGTATGAACACGTCACGCGACAGCAGCGCCTGCAGCACACTTAGCGCGAAGGCGCCGTCGCCGCCGCAGTCTATGGTGACGAAATTTGTCGCCGAGGGCAGCGGCTTCAGGCCGTTCGCCTCGGCTATCTCGGCGACGCGCCGGCGGCCGGCAGCGACCCGCGCCACCACGCTTTGGAGGTAGTCCTGATCGGCAAGCGCCTCGACGCCGGCGATTTGCGCCATGCGGCTGACGCCGTAATGGTTGCGGATCTTCTCGAAATCGCGGATCACCTGGGCGTCCGCCACCGCATAGCCGCAGCGTATGCCGGCCAATCCGTAGGCCTTCGAGAAGGTACGCATGCGGATGACGTTCGGCCTGGAGACATCGATCGGCGGCAGCGCCGAGGCCGGACCCAGCTCGCCATAGGCCTCGTCGAGCACCAGCATGGTGGTTTCTGGCAGGGCTTCGATGAAGCGGACGAGCTCGGCCGCCTCCCACCAGCTTCCCATCGGATTGTCTGGGTTCGAAAGATAGACCAGCGGCGCGTTTTCCTTGGCGACCGCAGCCAATAGGCCGTCCAGGCTTTCCCGGTCGTTCTCGTAGGGAACCGCGACCAGCCGGCCACCGACGCCGGCAATATGGAAGTTGAAGGTCGGATAGGCGCCGAGCGAGGTGACCACCGCATCGCCTGGCGCCACATACATGCGCGCCACGAGGCTGAGCAAACCGTCTATGCCTTCGCCGACAACCACGTTTTCGGCGCTGACGCCGAGATGCGCGGCGACGGCCACCTTCAAATCGTGATTGTCGGGGTCGCAATACATCCACATGTCGCGGGCGACACCGGCCATGCGGGCGATGACGCGCCGCGACGGCCCGAAACTGCTCTCATTGGCGCCGATGCGGGCGCGAAACGCGCGGCCGCGGTCCCGCTCCTGCGCCTCCGGGCCGACAAACGGCACCGTCGAAGGAAGCGCGCTGATGATTGGCGTGAGGGGAGGGCGCTGGCGCATGGCAAAGGCTCGTTCCAAAAGGGGCTTCTTGCTAGCGCGGCACAGTTGGCCGCGCAAGCTCCCCTTGGCTGCAACCAGCATGCTGGATTTTCCCCGCTCGTTTTGCTAGCGAGATATCATGAACAATCGACTCCCGCCTGCCTGGTCCAAGCACCTCAAGCCCGGCCCCGCGCCAAAAGCGAAGGCGCCGATACTGACGCCGATAGTGAATCAAGGAAACGCTCAATCGCGTGCGCAGGCCGACGACGCGCTGCTGAAACAGGCGTATATCCATCAGCAGGCAAAGCGCCTCGACGAGGCTCAGGACTTGTGCCTTCGAGTCCTGGCGCGCACACCAAACCATCCGCTCGCGTTGTACATCTTGGGGACCTTATATCTGGGTTATGATAATGAGATGGCCTTGCGATATTTCGCACGGGCGGTCGGCGAGGAACCTAAAAACGCCTATTACCACCTCAGCCTGGGCGAGGCCTATGTGAAGGTCAGCGAATATTCGCCAGCAATCAAGCATATGCAGTACGCCTTGAAACTGCAGCCTGACCTTATCGAGGCACTTTGTGCACTGGGGCGCGCTTACATAGCGTTTGACAAACCAGACATGGCATTGCCGCTCTACGAGAAGGCGCTGAAAATCAACCGCGACCATCCCAAGGTTCGAGCGGGTCTGGCCAGCGCGCTTAGCGGCCTGGGGCGCATGGATGAAGCCGCCGACTACCTGAAAGAAGCGATCGAACGTCGCATTGAGGTGCCGAGCGCCTACAACGACCTTGTACAGACGCGAAAGTTCACCGAAGAGCCTGAGGAACTCCAATTCATCCTTCGTGAACTCGCCAGCCCGAAGCTCCATCCAGCCGGCGCGCTGCAACTCCATTATGCCGCCGGCAAGGTGCTGAACGACCTCAAGCGCTATAGTGAGGCATTCGACCATTTCAACAAGGCGAAACAGGCCTCCGGCTACGAGTTCGATATCGACTTGTATCGTCGCTGGGTCGACTCGATGATTGAAATCTTCACGCCGGACTTTTTAGCTACCAGGGCCGGCTATGGAAATCCTTCCGAAGTGCCTGTGTTCGTGGTTGGCATGCCCCGCTCGGGGACGACGCTGACGGAGCAGATCTGCGCCAGCCATCCAGTTGTTCATGGTGCAGGGGAGCTTAGCAAATTAAGGCGGGTCGCGAATGCAATCGGCCTCAAAACCTCAGCGGCTGGGAATTTGAACCAGCCAATCATGTCGATCACGGAAGACCTGTCCAGAACCTTGGCCGAAGAGCACCTGTCCTATTTGCGGGAGCGGGCGCCTGCCGCGCTTCGCGTCGTCGATAAGGAGCCGCACAATTTTGAACTGATCGGCCTTATCGGCCTTCTCTTTCCCAACGCGCGCATCATTCATTGCCGTCGTGACGCCATCGACAATTGCGTCTCTTGCTTTGTCCTCAACTTCAGCGAGGGACACAGCTACAATACCGACCTGAAAACACTAGGCCTGTATTATCGCGAATATGACCGCCTGATGCGGCATTGGAACGAGGTTTTTCCGGGCCTGATCTTCGAAAATCGCTACGAAACGCTGGTGGAAGACCAGGAAGCGCAGTCGCGGCGCCTCATAGATTATCTCGGGCTCCCTTGGGATGACGCCTGCCTGCGCTTTTTCGACAGGGATGGTTCGGTCAACACGCCCAGTCGCTGGCAGGTTCGGCAACCGATTTACAAATCGTCCGTCAAGCGCTGGAAGAATTATGAAAACGAAATTCAGCCGCTGATACAGTCGCTGGGCGATCTTGCAGAGATTTGACTTGGTCGGCGGTCCACATTGCGTGGACCGCGAGGCTTTGGATCGCATAAGTTTGCTGCCAGCCGACCTTCAGCCGCCAATCCCCAACGATTAGCTAAATGCCACTATACCTTCTTCCCTCCCAAGCGAAGCGAACGCCTATCCTGTTCTCTCCAAGCGCTGCTGCGGTGCAGAATCTTTCGAGACGCTGGAGGGACAGCGCCCCCCCTCTGTCCTGCCGGACATCTCCCCCACGAGGGGGGAGATCGGCAGCTTCGCTGACAGAGCCTGTTCATCAACGTTGGACGTTGGCGAAAGCGGTGATGACGGCCGATCTCCCTCCTTGTGGGGGAGATGTCCGGCAGGACAGAGGGGGGCGCGAAGGATCGCTACGGCTTTCATTCTGAGCCGCTGCATTCTTCGGCTGATGTAACGGCGTGAATCCAGGGTCTCCGCGACGTCGCTTCGCTCCTGCTCCGCCTGGCGACGCCATGCATCACGCAATTTGACAGCCACGCCGATACGAAAAAACCCGGCGGTTGCCCGCCGGGTTCGACTTCAGTCAGACGCTGCTGATTAGAACGAGCGCTGGAAGCGGAGGAGGCCGCCAATGCTGTCTTCGTCGTCGGCATTGGTCCAGTTGGGTTCGTCGGGGTCGAACTCGCCGACGTGCACGTAGTCGACTTCGGCCGTGATCGTGAGGCCCGGAACGATGTCGTAGGCAATGTTGGCAGCGATGCCGAGGTTCTCGCCTTCGTCATACGACGCCTGGAGGTTGAACGAGGTCTTCTCGTTGAAGGTGTAGGTGCCACCGCCCCAGACTGCCCAGTTGCCGTCCCACAGCTTGTACATGCCACGGCCGCCTGCGGGGAATACCCAGGTATCGTCCGTGTAGTTGTCGTCGGTGCCGTAGCCGGCCATGATGAACAGCGACAGGTTCTCCATCGGCGTGATGTCGAGGCGAACCTTGCCGGCCACTTCTTCATAGTTGCTGTCGTAGGCGACGACGCCGG